>NZ_JBBOBR010000001.1:1968750-2625000 GCF_038002165.1 Cytobacillus sp. FSL H8-0458
ACCTGGCCGGCTGCTGGACCATATCAAACGAAATACCATTGATTTTTCACAAGTGGATTTTTTAGTATTGGATGAAGCTGACCAAATGCTGCATATAGGCTTTCTTGATGACGTTGAGAGAATCATTAAAGAAACGCCTGCCAAAAGGCAGACCATGCTTTTTTCTGCAACTATGCCGGCAGAAATAAGAAAACTGGCAAACAAACACATGAAAGAGCCGCAGTATATCCAAATTGAAAAAACACAGGGGCCAGCCCATTCAGTTAAACAAATAGCGATACATACCATCGACCGCGCCAAGCAAGGGACGCTGATAGAGCTGATCCAAACTCATAGACCATTTTTGGCCGTGATCTTCTGCCGTACAAAACGCAGAGTAACCAAATTATATGAAGTACTGAAATCGAACGGTTTTGAATGCGATCAGCTTCATGGGGATTTATCACAATCGAAACGTGAACAAGTAATGAAAAGATTCAGGGACGCAGAGATACAGCTATTAGTTGCAACGGATGTAGCCGCTAGAGGGCTTGATGTCGAAGGTGTCACACATGTTTTTAATTATGATATCCCACTCGATCCTGAAAGCTATGTGCACCGCATCGGGAGAACCGGCCGGGCGGGCATGAAGGGACTGGCCATTACGTTTTATTCGTCTGCCGACAAGCCGCTCCTTGAAGCAATTGAAAAAGGACTGAAAATTACTATTCCTAAACAAAACCTTGGCAATAGCAAAGACGATATCATGCCTGAAGCAGCATCAGAAAAAAAGAGGCCACATTCCAAACGCCAAACCTCCGCTGGAAAGAAAATTAACAGCAGAAAAGGAAGCCAGCAAAAATCAAAAGATGACAGGTTTTCCCATGAAAAAGGCAGAAAAGACAAAAGCAGTTCACCTCGAACAGGCCGTACAAAAACCCAAGGGAAAAAGAAGCCTTCTCCCACAGCTTCAAGAAATTCATCACAAAGACGGGGAAGGTAAAGATATTTGAGGAGGAAAGCAACTTGTTAAAAGAACGTATGGAAAAGCACTTGAAAGAACAGCCCGCTGAACTTTATAAAAAAGAAAAGGAATTTGCCCAAAAGCACGGGCTCTTGATTGATGGTCATGAAGCAGGAATCCAGAATCCAAAGGACCGCTTTAATGACGCTTATATAGAAAGAGGAGATAAGGAAACAGAGGAAGTTCTCGGACAGGAATCTGCCGGCTTTTTAAATCAGCCAATAGACTATTTCAAAAATCATAAAAATGAATTTATGTATCTGGAGTCGAAGTGGTTTGACCTGATCGGAGCGGATGCTGTTTCCTTTGAGACAGATGATGTTTTTGGCAACTATGAAGTAATGTTGGGACTGAAGCTGCCAAAAAAAGCAGAATCAGCTATAAGAGCATTTATTGATGAAAATACTGTTACAGGCACAGCAAAATACAGCCTGATGTTCAGCCAGCAGGATGGGCTTTGGGATTTTAATTTTTCGCTGAACGACCTTGAAGGCTTTAAAGAGGAACTATCCATACAAGATGCATATCAGTTAGTTTACGAATTTCTTTTTAACCTTGTGTCAGAAGTGGAAGAAACGCGCAATAAATAAATATTTATAGCCAGATATTAGGATGAACTCTTAATTTTTTGTCCAAACCATGATAAATGTCATGGTTTGGACATGACACCTATGTCTACAAAGCAGTTTGCAAACCCTTTATTATTAAAATTAACGTCATGATGAAGGGAATTAACAAATGACTTCAAAACAAAAACAACTCAACTTAAAAAAACAAATGGCACCTTATGAAAAATCTGATTTAACAAAAAGCATCCTGCAGCTTGTCAATACGCTGGGACCATTTTTCCTGCTGTGGTTCCTTGCTTACAAGAGCCTGAGCATTTCTTACTTTCTGACGCTTGGCATATCTGTCGTTGCAGCAGGCTTTCTGGTCAGGATCTTCATTATATTCCATGATTGCTGCCACCACTCCTTTTTCAAAAACCGTAAAGCAAACAAAATCATTGGCACCATCACAGGGATTCTGACCGTCTTTCCTTATCACCAATGGCAGCATGACCACAATGTTCACCATGCAACCAGCGGTAATCTGGACAAACGCGGTACAGGAGATATCTGGACACTGACAGTGAAAGAATATCAGGATGCGTCATGGTCGACTCGTGCAGCATACCGAATCTACCGCAATCCGTTCGTTATGTTAGGTTTAGGCCCTATTTATGTGTTTTTGTTAAAAAACCGTTTTAACAGAAAAGGGGCAAGAAAGAATGAACGCATCAATACGTATCTTATAAATGCGGCCATCGCCGGTTTGTATGCGTTCCTGTGCTGGACTATCGGGTGGGAAGCATTCCTGATGGTGCAGGGGCCGATCTTTATGATTTCAGGAGCAGCCGGGATTTGGCTTTTCTATGTACAGCATACATTTGAAGACTCATATTTTGAAGAAGATGATAAATGGGAGTATGTTAAAGCTGCTGTAGAAGGAAGCTCCTTTTACAAGCTGCCGAAAGTGCTTCAGTGGCTTACAGGGAACATCGGGTTCCATCATATTCATCACTTAAGCCCACGCGTTCCTAACTATAACCTTGAAAGCGCCCATTATAATACAGCTGAACTTCAGAATGTGCCGACGATTACTCTTTCTACCAGCCTGAAGTCACTCCAATTCCGCTTATGGGATGAAGAAGCACAGGACTTCACCGGGTACGGAGCAGCAAAGCAGTCTGCCGTCAGCAAAAAACAGAGCAGAACTAAAACGGCATCTGTGAAGCCGTAAACTGAATGTATAAGCTGAAGAACAGCTCCTTTGTGATATGATGGCAAAGGAGCTGTTTCATTATTTCATGAATAAAAAGAGGGTACCTCACATGTTAAAAAAACATTTAAATGCATTGAAAAGTTCAGGCATTTCTCCATATATATGGAGTGTATTCAGCATTCTGCCGTTTTATTTCATCTTCAGATCCACATCTAAAATTACCATAGCCGTCGGAATTATCCTGACTATACTCTTTTTTATATCGCTGCGTTTTGCCTTTATATCGCGGAAATGGCCTGTCTATTTATGGACTGGCATCTTAATCAGCATATCGATCACAATGACCATTCTCTTTTCATTTATTTACTTTGCATTTTATATTGCTTATTACAATGGCCATATCAAAAACAGGATTGCCTTTTTAACGCTGTATGTCATCCACCTGATCGCAACCACCATCTCCATAAACATTAATTTTGTCACCCAGAAGCCATTATTTCTCGAGCAAATCCCTTTTATTATTATCATTTGGATCAGTGTGATTTTGCTTCCTTTTAACATTCACAATAAGAAAAAGCAGGAAAAGCTTGAGGAACAGCTCGAGGATGCCAACAAAAGGATTGCGGACCTCGTCAAACAGGAAGAAAGGCAGCGGATTGCCCGAGATCTTCATGATACACTCGGACAAAAATTGTCTCTTATCGGGTTAAAAAGCGATCTGGCCAGGAAGCTCATCAGCAAGGATCCTGACCAGGCAAAGGAAGAGCTTATAGACGTTCAGCAAACCGCCAGAACAGCATTAAACGAAGTAAGAAAAATGGTTTCCCAGATGAGGGGAATCAGGCTGAAGGAAGAAATTATCCTTGTTAAGCAAATTTTAAAGGCCGCTTCTATCGAATTCATCGGAGAAGAAGATATCAAATTAAAGAATGTGTCACTCTTCCTTGAGAATATTCTAAGCATGTGCATGAAAGAAGCTGTAACAAACGTAGTAAAACACAGTAAGGCGACAGAATGCCGTATCCGCATTGAACAAACCTGGAATGAAGTCAGCATTACTGTTCGGGATAATGGGGTAGGCATGAATCCCTCAACAGATGTAGGCAAGGGGTCCGGACTGCTTGGCTTAGGAGAGCGGCTCGACTTTGTCAACGGAAGTCTTGAGATTGTATCTGAGAATGGAACAACGATTATAATGAAAGTACCAACAGTCGTGAAGGAACCAAACAAGGAGGAGAGGGCATGATAAAAATCGTCATAGCTGAAGATCAGCGGATGGTGCTTGGTGCGTTAGGATCTCTGCTAAATCTTGAAGACGATATGGAGGTCATTGGGAAAGCTTCGAATGGAAAAGAAGCCATATCCCTTGTCAAAACTCTTAAACCGGATGTATGCATTATGGATATTGAAATGCCGGAAAAAAGCGGCCTGGATGCGGCGGAAGAATTAAGAGACAGCGGCTGCAAAGTTATAATTCTGACAACCTTTGCGAGATCAGGCTATTTCCAGCGTGCTCTAAAAGCCGGTGTAAGAGGTTACTTGTTAAAAGACAGCCCAAGTGAGGAGCTGGCAAGCTCTATCAGAAACGTCCTGGAAGGAAGGCGCATCTATGCACCTGAATTAATGGATGATGTCTATGGCGAAGAAAACCCTCTGACAGACCGGGAAAAAGAGGTTCTAGAGCTGATAGCGGACGGCAAGAACACTAAAGAAATTGCCGACCAGCTCAGCATTAAGACAGGAACCGTGCGCAACTATATCTCGGCTATTCTTGACAAACTCGAAGTTACGAACAGGATTGAAGCCATAACCCAATCCAAAGAGAAGGGCTGGTTTAAATAGAATCTTCAATGAAAAAGGACAGCGGCCCATTAAGGCTTAGCTGTCCTTTTTCATTTTCTTTATTTCTTCCATCACGATGAAGGCAAGATCATCATTTCCGAACAAGGATAGAACACCAAGCAGAGTCTCATCAGGCACATCGCCTGCTTCTTCTTTTGGAACGGTCAGCTCCAGCGCTTCCTTTAGTGAACTGTTTTCCCCCTGATCCGGATATGCCTTTAAATAGATTTCCTCCGGATTTAAATCGTGATTGATGCACCACTGGGCAAATACGAGGATCATCATTTTTTCTTCGCCCTGATAGTTCTGAATAATTTTTTCTTCAAGCTCTCTACTGTTCATTATCATAAATCCCCTTTTGTATTTATATATTGATTATAAATTTAAAAACATGATTTTTCACCTTTATTTCTTTTTCTTCTGCATATAGAATTTTCAGTAATCCAAATTAATTCTAAATTTATCGTCAATTCGTATTGACAATTAAATAGTAGAATATCATAATATTAGAAAAACTTATAAAAACTTTAACAAATAACTGCACTACTGCCTTGAAGTAGAAAAGAGCGAAAGGCAACCCTTACAAAAACAGCATACGAGTCTTTTTCAAGGACTTCAGCTGTTGCTGTTGAGCATCCATACTGGTTGTTGCCGGGAAGCAAGCCCTTTCGTCCACGCTCGGAGGATGACTGGGCGTTTTTATTTACACTCTTTTAAGAGCAGCACGAAGAGCAGGCATTAGGTTTTTAAATCATCTACAGATAGGGAGTTTTGACAAATGACAGAATTTAAAATTGAAATCAGCCACACACCTGAGAAAAAACAAAAACCTGCATTTGATAACCTGGTGTTTGGCAAGAATTTTACGGATCACATGTTTGAAATGGATTATACTGCCGGCCGGAGCTGGCACGATCCAAGAATTGTACCTTACCAGCCGCTTTCTCTTGATCCAGCTGCAATGATTTTCCATTATGGGCAGAGTGTCTTCGAAGGGTTAAAAGCCTACCTTACCATTGACAATGAGGTATTGCTCTTCCGCCCTGAAAAGAATATGGAGAGACTGAATAAATCCAATTCCAGGTTATGTATTCCTGAAATTGATGAAGAGCTTGCCCTTTATGCCTTAAAAGAATTAATTTCAGTTGATCGGGACTGGATTCCGAATGTTGAAGGAACTTCACTGTATATCCGGCCGTTTGTCATTTCAACTGAGCCATATCTGGGAGTGGCTCCATCAGCGAGATACAAATTTATCATTATTCTTTCGCCGGTAGGCGCTTACTATAAGGAAGGCATCAACCCTGTTAAAATTGCTGTTCAAAATGAATATGTGCGTGCAGTAAAAGGGGGAACAGGCACAGCTAAAACCGGAGGGAACTATGCAGCAAGTCTTAAAGCTCAGGAGCTTGCAAGCTTAACAGGATATTCGCAGGTTCTATGGCTTGACGGAAAAGAGAATAAATATATTGAAGAAGTGGGAAGCATGAATATTTTCTTCAAAATTAATGGAGAAGTTGTTACCCCTGAGCTGAATGGAAGTATCCTGGAGGGAATCACACGAAACTCTGTACTGGAGTTACTCAAATACTGGAATGTTCCGGTGTCCGAAAGAAGAATTTCCATCGAAGAAATCTACCAGGCACATGCCGATGGCCAGCTTGAAGAAGCATTTGGAACAGGCACGGCTGCTGTTATTTCTCCAATTGGCGAATTCTTCTGGGACAACAAGATTATTGAAATCAATGAAGGGAAAACCGGGGATTTGTCCAAGAAAATCTATGATACACTGACAGGCATCCAAAAAGGAACCGAACCGGATCCATTTGGATGGAGTGTAAAAGTGAAAAAGAAAGAGGCAGCAGGAGTTAAATAATTCTTGATGACTGGATCGGCATCTAAAGCCGATCCTTTTTCTATTTTAGGCATGAAATTCCTCTAAAACGGGAAAATATAGAAAGAACCTATTAAGGAGAGGAGATTAAAGAATGGAGAAGATAGAAGTCGGAGAAGTTTTTACAATCAGTGATGAAAATGATCAGGAAATGGAAGTGGAGGTCCTCGCGTCTGCAGAGGTTGATGGCAATCAATATGCTGCTGTCAGCTTTGTAGAAGATCTTGAGGAAGATACGGAAGAAGATATTGATGTGTTCTTCTTAAAACTGGATGAGGATGGCGACTTTACACCTATTGAAAGCGATGAGGAATTTAACAAAGTCTCTGCTGTATTCGAAGAAATGATAAACAAAGAGGAATAGAAGAGAAGGAATCTTCCTTCTCTTTTTTTTACATAGGAAAATGCTTCGATCTTCTGGAGAACGATTACGGAAACAGCAGGTGATCCAATGAAAATACTATGCATTGATGGCGGCGGTATACGCGGTGTTTTTGCCGTAAGCATTCTGAAAGCACTCGAAGAGGAACTGAAACAGCCTGCAGGCGACTATTTTGATATAATCGCAGGCACAAGCACTGGATCGATCATTGCCTCTTCACTGATCCTGAAAAAAGATATGAGCGAGGTCCTGAAAGGATACGAATCATTCGGGAAAAAGATTTTTGTCAAACAGGCTAAGGTCGGCCTTTTTAAAAGTGTATACAGTGATAAGTATCTGCGGCGCTTTTTCCGGAAAGCCTTTGGCGAAACGGAGCTGTCCGATATAAAAAAACCGCTTTTGATTCCAGCTGTCGATGTGACCCACGGCAAACCGTTTGTCCACCGTTCTAATTACGGAAATCCCGGCAATGATAGCCTATCCATGAAGCTTTGGGATGCAGTGCTTTCCTCCTGTTCTGCACCTGTCTATTTCCCGCCAAACAACATCAGCAACAGTTATTTATCCATAGACGGAGGGCTATGGGCGAATAATCCATCACTCGTTTGCATTACGGAGGCTATGCATCACTTCAAGGTGGAGCTGCAAAATATAAAAATCCTGTCGCTTGGAACCGGTCTTCAAAAAATAGACTTTACGATTGATCATGATAAATATTGGGGTGTAAAGCATTGGCTGCCTTTCCAGCTCCCGTCCATGAAAGTGACACCCAAACTATTGGACCTGGCTCTTCATTTATCCTCAGAATCTGTTACCTACCATTGCAAACATCTCCTCGGAGAAAATTACCTGCGTATTAATGAAGAGCTGGGAGAAGAAATGCCTTTTGACGAAATAAAGTTTGTGGAAGATTTGATTATGCTCGGGGAGAAGGTCTATAAGGACCGGCGGGAGGAAATGAAGAAGTTTTTACTTTCATGAAAAGGAGCAGGGATTCCCCCTGCTCTTCTCTCATTTTGTATGAATCACAGAATAATACTTTACAGGTTCTGCTGTGTTTTGAAGAACTTCAGCAATCGTTCCAGTGAGGCTGTACGGCCCCTTTGCATCATGGCCAGCTTCCCAGATCATCATTCCGCCAAATCCGTGATTTAAAGCCAGAATGGTTTTCTTTTTCATTGTGGCTGATCCATTATAGTAATAGCTGACTCCATTCATGCTGATTCTATCTTTTGCTGCATTTTCAGGATTGTTGTTTATGATGGCCTGATAGGATACCGGCTTAACGGCAGGATCCTCCGGCTGAGCATAAAGTGGAACACCCAGAACCAGCTTTTCCTTGGAAATCTCCTGTGAATCAAAGAGGTTGCTCCAATAATTGGCGATATTCTCTGTAAAGGAATAGGGAGAAAGATTTGCAGCATTGTATCCGCCATCCCACTGGCCGTCATATGCCATGATATTCACATAATCAACCTTTCTGAACATGTCTGGCTCATACACAACATATCCGCTCTCTGTACCTGTTATACTATGAACCTTGGCATGAACCGCAACCGACAGTTCCTTGCCGTTTTCATGCAGCACTCCGCTCAAATGATTGATAAAAACAGCCAGGAATCTTGCATCCTCCTTTGAACGCGGATGCTCAAAATCAATATCAATTCCGTCAAGGTTTTCCTTTTTAACCAGCCCCGAGAGTTCTGTTAACAGCCTGTTTCTAGACGTGTCATCCGCTATTGCTTGTTTAAAATAATCATAGGATTCCCCGCCATTGATGTGAAACCATCCCCCAACAGCAAGAAATGCCTTCACATCATGCTTGTGAGCATTCGACACCACTCTCTGCAGATTGTTCCGCGCAGTCTCACCATTAAAAGAAATGCTTCCATCCTTCTCAGGATGAGCAAAAGAAAATATGACATGAGACAGATTTGAATAATTGATCGAAGCGGGATCTCGATAATCCTGAACATAACCCATCAGCACTTTTTCCGGGATCTCTGAAAACTCCGGAATTTCTTTTGGAACAGGAAGTTTGATCGATTGTGAAACAGGGGCAGGCTGTTTAATAGACTGGAGTCCGCTTGTGTTTTTTGTATAGTAAATGCCGGCAGCAAATCCGCCGCAAAAAGTAATAGCAATCATGATCAAAACTTGATATTTTCTCTTCACTATAGTAAACCTCCATCTTTCGATCCTTTAAAAAGTGTAACAAAAAAAGGAAGATGGAGGGGGTGGTAATTTATTGCTGACATTCCATTCCGGCTTAAAATAATAAACTTTTATTAATATATGATTCTCATCACATTACGAACTTTTTCCTCATGGTACATTTCTTATAAGCACTAGTAACAGCCTAGAAACAAGGAATGATACAGGAGGAATTGTACAGTGAGCGAATTAATTAATAACCGTCAGCATCCGGACCATCACAGCCATTCTATTAATAGCATTGAAGCAGCTGCTCATCCTAAACCGGAAGAACAGCCCGGACATCCCATTCATACTTTCACCCGGGAGAATAAGGCAATTGATAAGCATCTAAGAGAAAATGTTAAGGTCCATCTCGAGGCGTTCATCCAGGAGGATCATGAGGATAATGTTTATGCACTATTAGAAGACTTCATACTGCTCCTTGATCTTGATAAGCATTACAGCAGAAAGGAAAATCTGCTTTTCCCATACCTGGAGAAGTACGGAATTTATGGTCCAACAAATAATATGTGGAGCATTGATGACTTTATAAGGGATGGCATTAAGGAAGCCAGGAACCTTCTCACTCATTACGAGGGGGACAGGCAAAAGGTCATCAATGCAGTCCGTTTCGTTTTCAATGAAGTTAGTGCCATGATTTACAGGGAGGAAAAAATTCTTTTCCCAATGGCTTTAAAAAACCTTACAGAAGATGAATGGGTAAAGATCGCCCATGAAAGCGACGAAATCGGCTTCTGTCTGACCGGCCCTGAAAAAGAATGGAAGCCCGAACGCAGAGGGATTGAGGGGAATGCCCTATCAGAAGGCTACATCAAAATGGAAACTGGCATTTTGTCCTTAAAGCAGCTGGAGCTGTTATTCAATCACTTGCCTGTTGATATCACCTTTATTGATCATGAGGATGTTGTCCGCTATTTCTCTCATGGCAAGGAAAGAATCTTTGCCAGAACGAAAGCCGTGATTGGGCGAACCGTTCAGAATTGCCATCCGCCCCGCAGTGTACATGTTGTGGAAGAATTGCTGAAGGATTTCAGGGAAGGGCGAAAAGACTCTGAAGACTTCTGGATCAAGTTCAGGGATAAATATGTTTATATCCGTTATTTTGCGGTACGGGATGAAAACGGGCGTTATGCGGGAACCCTTGAATTTACACAAAACATCAGTCCAATACAGGAAATCAAGGGAGAGAAAAGGATTCTTTCATAATCAAAAAAAAGCTAAGAGCGTTGCGGCTCTTTAGCTTTTTTTGATTTTCGACGGATTATTTACCTTATATAGAACAGATTCTTCGATAATGAATTCCTCGTCACAGTCTTTTCCTTTAGGCAATTTCTTTTTAACTATTTTTCCATCAAATTCGAGGCTTTCACCTGGCTGAAGGTCAAATTTCTTTAACGTTTTCGAATGGGAGCACCATCCAAGCCCGACTTCAACCGGTTCATCCTCCTGAATGACAAGATCTTCAAGTATGATAACTTCATCATTGGTTTCATTGAAATGGTTCCAGCTCAGGGCAAACTGCTTAACTTTAGCTTTAAAATGAACCTTTTCTGCCGGCAGCTCCAATGCAGGCTGTTTTTCCTTTTTGGCTTTTTTGGCTGCAGGTTTATCACTTTTGCTTTCTTCAGCAGATTTCTTTGTTGCCTCCTCAGACTTCTCTGCGTCTTTTTTGGAAGATTTCTTTTCAGAAGGGGCTGAGGAGATATCCCCAAAATCAGCAGCCAGCGCTTTTCCAAAGCTTGGTGACTGCATCTCCTTAAGGTAAGCAGGATGTATGCAGCTTAGATTTCCATCCTGAAACTCGATAATGATTGTATAATAATCACCAGACTCTCCGTACGTCTGATACCCTTTAACTGTTACAAGACGCTGCTGTGTTTTTTCTTTATACCAGAATTCCTTTTTAACTTCCCTAGTAGTTGATAATCCCCATTCCCTGACTTTCTCTTCATAATGGGCATCGTCCTGAAACGTTTCATAATGACCCACTGGAGGGAAATATGCAGTATTGTTTGAGTCTTCTATATGAGGCAGAGTAATGGCCAAATCCGTCCACATCCTTTCAACATTATTTTAATAGCCATACGTGATAAAATCAAAAATGTGGAAGGGTTTTTGCGATAACTTTTGAATATAGTTAATTAATAAATAACAGTTTGCTGTAAAGGAGTTAATAAGAATGAAGACATTCAAAGATAGAAATGACGTTCCGCTCAATGAGAAATGGAATCTGGAAGACATATACACCGGTTTGGAGAAATGGGAAGATGATTATAAGCATATTGATCAACTGGCTGATAAGCTGAAAACCTTTGACGGACAGATTCATGATGGTAATTCCCTTTATCAATATCTTGAAAAAAAAGAAAAACTCTCTTACATATTTAATAAGCTGTATGCATATGCGATGCTGAAAACCGATGAAGACACACGCGTGACAGATTCGCAGGCCTATGTAGACAGGGCAAAGCAATTGAGCGTTAAAGTCAGTTCTTCCACTTCATTTTTTATGCCTTTTCTCTTAAACCTTGATGAGGAAACCCTGAAGGGCTATATTGCAGAGGAAAAGGGCTTGAAATACTTTGAGGAGGACCTGCTCGAATCCTTCCGCTATAAGCCGCATGTCCTTAATAAGGACAAGGAAGAAGTTCTATCCCATCTCGGCGAAGCACTTTCAGTTCCCAGCCATACTTTTGGAATGATGAATAATGCAGATATAAAGTTTGGCGATGTAACAAAAGATGATGGCGAGAAGGTTGAACTGACACGCGGCATATATGCGAAAATCATGGAAGAAGAAGACCGGGAAAAGAGGAAAGAAGCATATAAAGCCTATTATCAGCCCTATGTGCAGCTGAAGAACTCCATTGCTTCCACCCTTTCTGCTGCGATAAAAAACAATGTCACCATGGCCAAAATCCGCAATTATCCTTCAGCACTTGAAAAAGGATTATTCGGTGATCAGGTGCCAAAGGAAGTGTATGTCAATCTAATTGAGACGACTAAAAAGAATATTGGGGCAATGCATCAGTATACTGCGATCCGCAAGGAACAATTAGGCCTTGACAAGCTGAGGCAATATGATTTAAGTGTTCCTTTAGTAAAGGGAGTCAAACTTGAAATATCATATGAAGAAGCTTATGACACAATGTGTAAGGCGCTCGAGCCTCTTGGTGATGATTATATTACTATTCTGAAGGAGTTTAAGTCAGGCCGCTATATTGATGTGCGTGAAACTCCCGGGAAACGGTCAGGCGCCTATAACCTCGGCATTTACGGTGTTCATCCTTATATCCTCCTGAATCACAGGGATGATCTGGACAGCCTCTTTACACTTGCTCATGAGTGCGGGCATGGTGTCCACAGTAAGCTGAGCTCACAGCACCAGCCGCAGATCACCGCCCGTTATAGCATTTTTGTGGCGGAAGTGGCTTCAACAGTGAATGAAGTACTCCTGATTCATTATTTGCTGAATACGGAGAAGGATAAAAATGTCCGCAGGCATCTCCTTAATCATTTTATTGATCAGTTTAAAGGAACCTTCTTCACTCAAGTTATGTTTGCTGAGTTTGAGATGAAAACCCATGAATTAGCTGAAAGGGGAGAGCCGCTTAACGCTGAGGTCTTCAACGGAATATATGAACGTTTATTCCGCGAATATAACGGGGATGACATTGTTTTTGATGAAGAAGTGAAATTCGGCTGGGCAAGGATTCCTCATTTTTACCGTCCATTTTATGTGTATAAGTACGCTACCGGATTTGCGTCTGCCATTCATTTGGCAGCGAAAATTCTTGAAGGAGACAAAGAAACGCTGCAAAGCTATCTGGAGTTCTTAAAAAGCGGAAGCTCCGATTATCCGCTGGAGCTGCTGAAGAAAACCGGAGTGGATCTGACTTCCCCATACCCTATTGAAAACTCACTAAGAAAATTTAGAGATCTTGTAGAAGAATTCGGAAACCAATAAAAGGATCGGGCCTGTTTCTTGATATAGAAACAGGCTTTTTTATAGTCATAATGAAAAGAACAGCCTGCTGAAATACAATTAATGGACAGGATGAAATATTCCTGCAATAATTGATGCAAACTTTAATTAAAACGATGATAGTGCAAATATAATTGTGAAGGATGAAAGGATGAAAGTACTTCTGGCAAGCCCAAATTTTCACCAGGCAAGAGGGAACACAGTTACTGTTCAGCGTATATCCGATAACCTTAATAAGCTGGGCATTGAGACTGAAATAATGAATATTACAGACGGCTGCAAATTTACCAGCCTGCCAAAAGCCGATATTGTGCATGGCTTTAACGCTTATCGGTTTGGCCAATTCATTAAGGGGCTTGGTGAAAAACCCGAAAGATATGTCGTAACGATGACCGGCACTGATTTAAATATCGACCTTCATGATCCGGTGAAGAAAACCGAAATCATTCAAACCATTATCAACGCCGAAGCTATACATGTATTTGATGAAGAAGCTAAGCTTGTACTGGCAGGTGAAGTTCCTGAAGCAAAAGATAAAATCAGTGTTATCCATCAGGGCACTGTAATATTTTCTGAAGCTGGAGCCGATTATAAAAAAGAACACGGCACTTTTTTATTTTTGCTGCCGGCAGGAATCCGCAAGGTGAAGAATATTCCTTTTGCCATAGATAAGCTTAAAGTGTTATATGAAAAGAATCCCCGCATCCGTCTTTGGCTGGCGGGTCCTGTTATTGAAGAAGAAGAGGGGAATATCATAAAGACCCTTACAGAAAAAAATAAAGAATGGGTTCAATATCTCGGCCAGATCCCGCATCACCATATGGGAGAGTTATATAGCCAAGCGGATGCGGTATTAAACACATCCCATTCTGAAGGCCAGCCTGCTGCCATTTTAGAAGCAATGGAGTATAGCCTTCCAGTTCTTGCAGCCAATAACCCGGGCAACAGAAATATCATTTCACATCAGGAAACCGGTTTAATCTACACTAATCCGGTCGAATTTCTTGATTATGCAGACAAACTAGTGAATAATAACGAATTGAGGATTAAATTGGGGCATGCTGCCAAATTCTACGTTGAGGGCAGTCATTCTTCGGAATATGAAGCCAAAACACTTCAAAAAATTTATGAAACCATCTTAGAAAAATCCCCAAGTAAACATTGAACGAGTAAGGAGAGAGAAATATGTCGAGAGAAGAAATCGTAAAATTAACTTCTTTATCAACAAAAGGCGGCTGAGGATGCAAAATTGGTCCTGAAGACCTGGCGCAGGTTCTGCGTCATTTACCTAAGTCTGTACCTGACCCCAACCTCCTGGTAGGATTGGATACATCAGATGATGCAGGCGTATATAAAATAAATGATGAAACTGCCCTTGTGCAGACACTGGATTTCTTCACTCCTATCGTTGATGACCCATACATGTTCGGCCAAATCGCCGCAGCCAATTCGCTGAGTGATATTTACGCTATGGGCGGCAAGCCTATAACCGTCATGAATATTGTAGGTTTCCCTATAAGCAAACTGGATAAAAGCATACTTGCAGACATTCTGGCTGGCGCATCCGATAAAGTTAAAGAATCCGGTGCTGTGTTAGTTGGGGGGCACTCCATTGACGACCAGGAGCCAAAATTCGGCTTATCTGTGACTGGAACCGTACATCCTGAACGGGTAAGAACAAATGCCGGAGCCAAGCCTGGCGACAAGCTGATCTTAACCAAGCCGATTGGCGTCGGCATCCTTACTCAAGCTATTAAAAGGGATATGCTGGATCAGGAAGGCATTGACCGTGTGATGGAAGTCATGGCTGCTTTAAATAAAGAGGCAGCTGAAGCTATGGATAACTACCAGGTTAATGCCTGCACAGACATCACTGGTTTTGGCCTCCTGGGCCATGCAATGGAAATTGCGGAAGGAAGCGGCACAGGGATAACGATTGAAAGCAAAGCCGTGCCTGTTCTTCCAAAAACCAGGGAGCTTGCCCAGCAGAACATTATTCCCGGCGGCTCCAAAAAGAATCATAAATGGCTCTCCGGACGTATTCAATACAAAAATATTGATGATGTTGACCAAGTGATTCTTTGTGACGCTATAACATCAGGAGGACTTTTAATAACCGTTCCTGAATCAGAAGCTGAACCACTCCTAAATGACCTGAAGGAAAAAGGAGTAGAATGGGCTTCCATCATCGGGACAGTCACAGATCAGAATCCCGGAAGGATTACAGTTATCTAAAAAAGGACTCAAAAAGAGTCCTTTTTTACCTTTACTACAAAACTTAAACAAGGAAGTGCAAATATGAAAAAATTCTTAATGATCATAACTATCTTTTCACTGATGCTTCTGTCAGCCTGCAGTGGAAATGAAACAAATAACACAGATAAAAACGGAAAAGAACAGCCGAAAGAAACGTTCACCATTGGGGTCATCCCTGTTCAAACAGAGGGATCGATGGAAGCAGCCATGGAGAAACTGCAGTCAACCTTATCTGAAAAACTCGACCGAGAGGTAGCTGTCGAAGTTTATCCGGATTATAACGGGGTAGTGGAAGCCATGAACTACGATAAAATTGATATGGCATATTTCGGCCCGTTAACATATGTCGTTGCCCATGAGAAGAGCGGCGCAAAAGCCATCATTACACAGCTGATTGATGGAGAGCCATTCTATTATTCCTATATCATCACCCACAAAGACAATCCATGGAACTCACTTGAAGACCTGCTGAAAAACAGCAGTGAAGCTGACTTTGCCTTCGGTGATATCAATTCAACTTCAGGATCCCTTATTCCATCAATTGAATTAAAGGACCGTGAAGTATACCAATCAGAGGATGAACACAGCTTTAAATCCGTCCGATTCACCGGCTCACATGATGCTACTGCATTGGCAGTTCAAAATAAACAGGTGGATGCCGGTGCGATCGACAGCGCCATCTATAATCAATTAGTGGATTCAGGAAAAGTAGATGGAAATCAGATTAAAACGATCTGGAAATCAGAAAAGCTTTTCCAGTACCCTTGGGCTGTACATGAAAACACCGATGAAGAAACAATTAAAGCATTGAAAGAAGCATTTCTGGCGATTGAAGATCCCGAAATTCTTGATGCATTCGGTGCAAGCGGATTTACTGAAGCAAGCAACGAAGATTATGAAAGCATCCGTCAGGCTGCCCTAAAAGAGGGACTTATTAAAGAATAGGGCTGATAAGATTGTGGTTTAAAAAAAGCAGCATATTAACATATACCGTGTTGGCTTTTTTCATTTTTCTAAGCATGAAGCTGACAGAATTTGACTTATCTAAATTCAAAGACTTTCGCAACATGATTGACTTTCTGTCCCATTGGTTCCCAATGGATTTTTCTCTCCTTCCAAGGATACTGGAAGACAGTCTGGAAACCTTGGCGATGGCTTTTCTGGGAAGCTTCTTCGGGCTTATTATCGGACTTCCCTTAAGCTTTATGGCCGCCAAAAACACATCCGGCTCAAAATTTGTTTACCATATAACCAGAGTCGGCCTCAGCTTTGTCCGATCCATTCCTGAAATTGTTTTTGGTTTGATTCTTTTGACGGCTCTTGGGCTTGGTCCTTTTCCGGCTGTCCTGGCCATTATGTTTCATAACATTGGGGTTCTGGGGAAACTGATCTCAGAACTCATTGAAGCATCCGATCCCGGCCCGCAGGAGGCCATGAAAGCAGTTGGGGCAAAAAGCTGGTTTGCTTCTCTGTTCAGCATACTGCCTCAAATATGGCCAAATGTATTGTCAAATTACTTCTACCGGTTTGAAGTTGCCATAAGGACTTCCCTCATCTTAGGCTTCATTGGCGGAGGAGGAATTGGCCAAAGACTTTTTAATGATTTTAAAACCTTCCAATACAATTCAGTTTCGCTCGATGTCCTGGTGATTATGATCATCGTGATTCTAGTGGACCTTTTTGGAAGCTATGTCAGGAACCGAGTGATATAAAGGAGGCCGGAAATGCTTGAGATTCAAAATATAACAGTCCGTTATCCCGGCATGATGCATAATGCGCTTAATTCAATAAATCTGACGATACACCCTGGAGATTTTGTTTGCGTGCTAGGTAAAAGCGGTGCCGGAAAATCCACTCTGATCCGCTGTTTAAATGGCCTGCAGACACCTTCATCAGGGGAAATCATCTGGGATGGCCAATCCTTTTCTGCACTTAGTGATGAACAGCTTCGGAGAATCCGCAGGGAGATGGGAATGATCTTTCAGCATTTTAATTTAGTTCCTCGATTGACTGTCCTGCAAAATGTTCTGACAGGCATGTTCGGCTACAGGAGCAGTTTTAAGAACCTCATTGGCTGGTTTACAGAGGAAGAAAAAGCTCAGGCTAAACAAGTCATTGCAGAGGTGGGCTTAACCGACTTTATCGACCGCAGGGTTGAACATCTTAGCGGAGGGCAGAAACAGAGAGTCGGCATCGCAAGGGCTCTCCTTCAAAAGCCTAGGTTCCTGCTGGGAGACGAGCCTGTTGCCAGCCTGGATCCTGGAACTTCAGACCGGATTTTCAGCCTGCTGCAGGAGATGCATAATCGGCATGGTCTGCAAACCATAATTAATGTCCATGATGTTCAATTGGCTAAACGCTATGCAACCCGCATTATTGCTTTAAAAGATGGGGAAGTTGTTTTTGATGGTAAACCGGAACAGTTTACAGATGATATGTATGTATTTACATATGATGCAGAAAGTTATCAAGAAAAATCATATATCCGATCAACTTAAGAACAGGAGGCAGAAGAATGGCCAATTGTCCATGAGTAGTGGATAGCTCGAACGTCGTGTACGTTTCGAATGACCCTGACATCAAGTTATTTAATGCCGGACATCCATCGAAGAAAACAGTAACGCTGACTTTTGACGATGGGCCGGCAAGAGTTCTTCCGGAAATATTGGATATATTGAAGAAAGAAAAGGTTCCAGCTGTTTTCTTCTGGCAATCAAGGCTCTTATACCCCGGTCGTCCGTGGAAAAGAGTCCTGGAAGAAGGCCATCAGATAGGAACTCACTCTTCAAAGCATTCCAATTATGTTAAATTGACTCCAAATGAACAAATCCAGGATCTAAGGAGCAGCAAATTAAAGATTGAATCCATCACTGGCCAGGAATTGAAGCTATTCAGGCCCCCGTTTGGACAGTTTAATGAACATACCATTGCTGCAGCCAAAGAGCTAGGGCTCTCCACCATCCTGTGGAGAATCTCGTCCATGGACTGGGAGCTCAAGGAGGAGCCTGAACAAATTATCACCAACGTTATAGAGAACCTTGAAGACGGAGCAATCATTCTTTTGCATGAATTAACCCAGACTGTTGAAGCTCTGGCTGGTTTAATTGCTGGAATTCGGGATAAAGGCTATGAATTTAGTTTGCTGTAAAAGGTATCCTCAGTGAGGGTACTTTTTTTGTGAGAGTTTTATCCTGTTGACACAATTAAAATAATATGATAATTAAATATTGGTTAGCACTCGAAAGACTTGAGTGCTAAGGAAATGAAAAAATAAGGGGAGAGACTAACATGGAAACGAAACAGTTTCAGGCAGAATCCAAGAGATTATTGGAAATGATGATCAACTCCATCTACTCTCAAAGAGAGGTTTTTCTGAGGGAGCTTATTTCCAACAGCAGTGATGCGATCGATAAGATCTACTACAAAGCACTTACAGACGATTCTTTAACGTTTGATAAAGACAGTTACTACATAAAAGTCGTTCCTGATAAAGAAAACAGAACCTTAACAATTAAAGATACCGGCATAGGGATGACAAAGGAAGAACTGGAAAACAACCTGGGTGTCATCGCCAAAAGTGGTTCTCTCGCTTTTAAGAAAGAAAATGAGATTAAAGATGGCCATGATATTATTGGCCAATTCGGTGTAGGATTTTATGCTGCTTTCATGGTCGCTGATGTTGTAACAGTGATCAGCAAAGCACTTGGCAGTGAACAGGCGTACAAATGGGAATCACATGGTGCTGAGGGGTATACGATTGCACCATATGAAAAAGAAGCGGTCGGCACTGAAATTATTTTAAAAATTAAAGAAAATACAGAGGATGAAAGCTATGATGAATACCTAGAAGAGTACCGATTAAAGTCGATCATAAAAAAATACTCTGACTTCATCCGCTATCCAATTAAAATGGATGTTACAATCAGAAAACCGAAAGAAGAAGAAGAGAATGAGTTTGAAGAAATTACCGAAGAGCAGACCATCAACAGCATGGTACCAATCTGGCGGAAAAACAAGAGTGAACTGACAGACGAAGATTACGAAAGGTTCTATCAGGAGAAGCACTATGGCTTTGATAAGCCGGTAAAGCATATTCATATAAGTGTGGATGGCACGATCCGCTATAATGCTATTTTATATATTCCTGAAAATATTCCATTTGATTATTACTCTAAAGAATTCGAAAAAGGCCTGGAGCTTTATTCGAATGGCGTTTTAATCATGAATAAGTGTGGAGACCTTTTGCCTGATTATTTCAGTTTTGTCAAAGGGATGGTGGACTCCGAAGATTTATCACTTAACATTTCAAGGGAGATGCTGCAGCACGACCGACAGCTGAAGCTTATTGCGAAAAACATCAGCAAAAAGATTAAAAATGAGCTTCAAAGTCTCATGAAAAATGAGCGGGAAAAATATAAACAATTTTACAAGTCATTTGGAAGACAATTAAAATATGGTGTATACAGCGATTTCGGAACTCATAAAGAAACACTCCAGGATTTATTGATGTTCTATTCTTCAACAGAAAAGGAATTGGCATCACTTGATGAATATGTATCCCGAATGAAAGATGACCAGAAATATATTTATTATGCTGCTGGAGAGTCACACGAAAGAATCGAAAAGCTCCCACAAACCGAGCTTGTGGCAGATAAAGGTTATGAAATCCTGTACTTTACAGAAGATATTGATGAGTTCGCCATAAAAATGCTGATGTCCTATAAAGAGAAGGAATTTAAGTCAGTCTCAAGCGGCGATCTCGGCATAGAGAATGAGGAAGAAAAGATATCCGAATCAGAAGAAAAAGAACATAGGGAATTGTTCAGCAGCATGAAGGAGATTTTATCAGGTAAAGTGACAGATGTCCGACTCTCCAAAAGACTTAAAAGCCATCCTGTTTGCCTTACAGCCGATGGGGAAGTCACCATTGAAATGGAAAAAATCCTAAGCAGCATGCCTGACAATCAGAATGTTAAAGCGAACAAGGTACTCGAAATCAATTCAAGCCATGAAGTGTTCCAAGCTTTAAAAAATGCAATGGAGAATGATAAGGAAAAGTTAAGTCTTTATACAAACCTCCTATATAATCAGGCCTTGCTGATTGAAGGCCTGCCAATCAGCGACCCTGTGGAGTTTACGAATGATATCTGCAAAGTTATGGTCTAATAAATATACAAACAGCCCGATTCCATTGGGCTGTTTTTTGTTATTTGCTTAACAATTCCAAGGATATTTTCTGTACTAATAAACACACTAAGCAATAATGGAGTGCTATGCTTCACAGCAAGGCAATAACGCCGAAATTTATGTCTTGTCCTTTACTATATTGCTCTTGAGAAAGGTACGGCATAAGCTTCGAAAATATTGAAAACTCCGAGCAACTATTCCACCTGGTGGAAGGTGACTAATACATTCTAAAAATTGGGAAGGAGATTATCATGTCTGTTTTCGTTTACCAAACATTTGAAGTGAAGCAGGATAATTTCGTTGAAGCTTTAAAAAATCTGAGGATGATTCAAAGCTATCGGAACGAAAATTATCAGCACAAGGTGGAGCTATTATCGCCAATTTCAGGAGATGATCATACATATGCTTTTCTATCCACATACGAGGGTTTGGCAGAGATGGAATTGCAAAACAAAAAGATGTTTGAAGATGAGGAATACAAAAAGCTGATTGAGCAATTTTTCCTTGAGGATATTGTCCAGGGAAGCATGCACACTCAGCTGTTCCGATCTGTAACTGGATTAAAAAGCGACAGTTCTGAGAAATAGAAATAAGAATTCTGGCAAATTTCCATGTGACATTGAAACGGAAGCCGATCATCATCTGAATCGGCTTATTTTTTTGCCAGTAAGTAACGGAAAGAGGGAGGTACATCATGGATTTTTTTCTTCCAAGCGGCAATTCCTCAAAAGAAAGTGAATCAGGTGATTTAAAATGGTGGCAATTATCACTGATTGGTGTGGGCTGCACCATCGGAACCGGATTTTTCCTGGGATCTGCCATTGGAATCAAGATAACCGGACCAGCCATTGTTTTTTCATTTATATTAGCGGCTATCGGAACTTATATAGTCTATAATCTTTTAGCTAAAATGACAGCAGAGGACCCTCAGGAAGGATCTTTTTGTTATTATGCTAATAAAGCGTATGGGAAGTGGGCAGGGTTTAGCTGCGGCTGGAATTACTGGTGCTCCAATATTTTAATCATGGGAAGCCAGTTAACCGCGCTATCCATCTTAACAAGATTCTGGCTGCCTCATGTCCCGCTTTGGATTTTTGCAGCGTGCTATGCCATTCTTTCAATTATTGTCGTCTTAACAGGAAGCAAAGGCTTTGATAAGGCAGAAAACCTCTTTGCAGTTATTAAGACTGCTGCCATCATCATGTTCATCATTCTGGCTTTTTCTGCTATGGCAGGTGTAATGGATGGAGATGTCAAGCATCCGGGATTCCCTGGTTCTGCTGGAGATTGGTTTCCTGAGGGCTTAAAGGGCTTTTGGTCCTCCTTAATTTATGCTTTCTATGCGTATGGAGGAATTGAAGTAATCGGGCTCATGGCTACCCGATTAAAAAAGAAAGAAGATGCTCCCAAAGCCGGCATTATCATGCTGATTGTGCTGGTGATCATTTATGTCATTTCCCTTGGTTTAGCGGTTTATATGGCTTCACATGGGGAATTTAATGAAAAAGAAAGTCCGTTTGTAACTGCTATGGAACATTATAACCTGGACTTTTTTCCCCACGTTTTTAATGCAGCCATCATAATTGCCGGCTTCTCGACCATGACAGCTTCATTGTTTGGAGTTACATCATTACTGGTTACTTTAGCTAATGATGGTGATGCTCCAAGTCTTTTTTCAAAGAAGATAAAAAAGTGGAAGGACCTGCCGCTGCCATCGCTCGCACTTGCTACAGCGGGTTTAATAGCATCCATTGTAACAGCTTTGCTTTTGCCGGGGAAAATTTATGAATACATTACCACTGCTGCAGGGATCATGATTTTATTTAATTGGTCTTTCATTATTATTTCGGCACTGCGGATATTGGAGAACAAGATATTTGGCAAGATCCTTGCCATGTTTGGACTGATCCTGATCCTTGCTGCGGTCAGCGGAACATTACTTGAAAAATCAATTAGATTTGGTTTTTTCGTAAGCTTACTTTTCGTTGCATTAATAGCGATTGCAGCTCTGATTATGCAAAAGGCAGTATGGAAGAACGAAGGAAAAGGAACCTGTTAAAAACAAACACCAAATATCTGGTGTTTGTTTTTTGATGGATGGAAGAAGGAAGGAGGGAAGGCGATAGATTACTTTAGGTACGGAGCCAGTTTCTGAATAATTTGATTAAGCTTTTCAGTATTTCTTTCATACATTTTCTGTGCACTTTTTGAATCAGTCTGCAATGAAAATATCTCCAGGTCCGCTGCACACTTCTTAATCATGGCCAGAAGCAGAGGACGCTGTTGGGGTGCAGGAACCTTAATTGAATCATCATAGACATCCACAGTTAATTCACCAAAAGAATCAATTTGTCCTAAAAAAATATTTTCCTGTGTAAGGCCTAATTTCTCTATCTCAGATTTCAGCCATTTTTTGCTTTTTCCTGATCCGGCCAATGGATCGTTTAGAATGTTACCATCCATAATAACCGTTTGCGGTTCTTTTTCCTGAGGCAGGTTCAATTGAAGATCTTTTGGAGTGAGCGGCTGGTTTTCCTTCTTCAGCATAATGCTAAGGTCGCCACGAGGCTCCAGAACTGCAAACTCCACATCGGCTGCCTTAAAGACATTTTTTTGTCGGAGCAAAGAGGATAAGTCATCTATGGAGTATCGTTCCTTTTTTAAGTTGTCTTCTAATATTTTCCCATCTTTAATAAATATTGTTCCTTTTCCTTCAAAAAAATCACGGAAGCTTTTGCTTTTAAGAGCGAGCATATCAGCAAATAATGTTACAAGACCAAAAATCATAATGGATAGTATTCCGCTGGCCCAGTGGTTATCTAATCCCATAATAATCTCACCGGCTATACTCCCGATGGTGATGCCTGATACATATTCAAAAAATGAAAGCTCAGAAATTTGTTTTTTCCCAATCAGTTTAGTGATAACGAATAGAACACCTACGAACAATATAGAACGAGCACCAATCAGCAGCCACTCTGGCATAATTTCATCTCCATATTTGATTAATTTGGTTTATATTGAGGCTCCTCTAACTCAATAACCTTTTTTCTGTTTTCCAAATCATTTTTTATTGTGCTAATCTCCAGCATAGATTCATGAAAAAGACGTGTAGCTTCTTCGTCCATTGAAGTTAATGCAAGGCTGGATAATTGTGCTTCAATAGAACGTATGGCTGCAAGACATTGACTGACATCAGAAGCAATGGTCATCGAGAGAATCACACCATTCATAAGAGTTTTTATATAAAACGCGGCTGGCAAAAGCCAGCCATTTGCTTTATTGATTATATTGAGGTTCTTCTTTCTGAATCTCCTGAAGCCTTGGTTCAAGGCTATCAATGATGGATTGCGTCTGCTGGGCAGCGCTTTGGTACAGCTGCTTAGCATTTTGATTATCGGTTGCAAGAGCAAAGGTTTCAAGGCTTGCCTGAGCGCTTTTTAACCCTGCAATGGCCTGTTTTACTTGAGTTCCAACTGTCATTGTCATACCTGCTTTCTGTATTAGTAAATCACACGTGTATTTTGGCTTTTTTCCATTTTTATATGTGATCTTTCTGCTGATTTTTTCTGGGTATTCAAGAAGTATTTGCTTAACTGGAATTAATAAGACCATCAAAAAAATTGCCAGCATATTTGCATTCCCATAAGCGAAAATTAAGAACCGGAAGAGTTAAGATCTCGTCCAAATTCGTTTTTTAATAAGGGAGTGCTTGCAGTTGAATAACTGGATTTCAGCGCTTTTCAATAATATGGGGAATATGCGCAGGCCAATGATGAATATGTTTGGCGTAAAAAGAAAGAGCAACTGGGGATGGTTATGGGGATCGCTGATAAGCATAGTGCTGAGCACAGCAGCGGTAGCTTTTACACGAAGCCGAAATAACAACGCCAATATGCATCCCATGCAGCAAATCATGAACAAATCAAATATGAACAATGCTTTTAAGAACCAAAACATGTCAGCACTCACTGAAATGGCAGATGAGCTTGGTTTTGAGAAGAAGAAGCAATAGAAGAGAAATTGACCAAATGCCCGCATTTAATGTGGGCATTTGGTCAATTTCTGAATTACCTTTTAATCTCAGTAAATTTTTAACATTTTTTCAGTTCAACTGGAATAGAGACTTTCCGTTCCTAAAAATTTACTTTATTTAAATGATCATTTTCGTAGTGTTTGCTAATTAGTAAGTGTCCAGCTTCTTTGTTCTCCATCATTTACATCCTATTTTTCTTTAGTGATTAACTTATTCCGGATATTTCTTATATGTCTGTTATCTGTCTGGGCATTATTATCCCAGATACTTTTTAGCAGTGATTCAAGGGAAAACACATAGTTTAAAGCCTCCACTCTCGCTAACAATTCTCCCCTAAGTAATAACTTACGTATTACCGCTTTCTGCACATTAAGTGCATATTTTTATTGTAATGTTTATGTGATCGTTTAAAGAAGAGTAGAGAAAATGAAAAACTTGAGAGGCATGTGGTTTTTATAGAAAATTTAGGAGGAAGTAATCTGTTTCGTCCTAGTGGAGTTCCATTAGTTTGCCCTCTTCCTGAAATGATCCTATAATTGGTAGCGGGAGTGAGATCTATGAAAAAGTCTTTATTACTAGCAGTCCTTGCATTAACTTTTAGTCTTGCGGCATGTGGCCAGGCTGAAGAAAAAAATAACAAGGATATAGATCAATCAGAAACCCAAACTGGTGAACAGGGAAGCGGGGAAGAGGCGGTAACCAATAGCTTTTTTGAAGTCTTTGATGGGAAAATTGATCACATCCACGGGGTAGGCTATTCTGGAAATCAAGACAAGCCCTTTTATGCAGCTCATGATGGATTAAAGGTTTACGATGGAGGGAAATGGTATAAAACTAAGGAAGAAAACAATGACTATATGGGCTTTAATGCAACAAAAGACGGCTTTTATACGAGTGGGCACCCTGGACAGGATTCAAGCCTTCCAAATCCATTAGGAATACAAAAGAGTGCCGATGATGGAAAAACTCTTGAACATCTAGCTCTTGAAGGTGAAACAGATTTTCACCTGATGGGAGTTGGGTTTGAAAATCAGGTGATTTTCCTAATGAATCCACAGAAAAATTCCGTGATGGAAACAGGAAAATTCTATCTTAGCAAAGATAAGGCAAAGACATGGAAGGAAGTAGCAGCAAATGGTCTGGATGATACATTACTTAGTGTTGCTGTACATCCTCAAAAAGCTGATTATTTGGCTGCATCTGGTCAGCAAGGAATATACCTGTCAAAGGATAAAGGTGAAACCTTTGAGCGAATCTCGAAAAACGGACAAGGTACATCCGTCTTTTTTACAAAGGACAGCTTAATCTACGGGACTTACGATGGTACAGCTAAGCTGACAAAGGTTTCTCTGTCTGATGAAACAGAAGAGGAAATAGCATTGCCTAAAATGAATGAAGATGCAGTTATGTATTTTGCTCAAAACCCAAATAATGAACAGGAAATGACATTTGTTACATTTAATGGAGACATATATTTTACAACTAACGGCGCTAATAATTGGGATGCCATTGTAGAAGCAGGCAAAATTAAATAAATTGATTCTAAAGATCGAACGCTTGCTTCGATCTTTTTTACTTATTAAACAGCTATAATTTAACTCAAACTGTCCTTACATCACCGCTTTTTCGTACTCTACAATATTAATGTAATACATATTGAAATCTTCTTAATCCAATTTGCTATTTCCCTCAATTACTATTTTAAATTCTTCTACACTGTTCCGAATAACTTCTTGTGCATCAGTAAAGTAGCTGCATAGTTTTACTCTGATTGGTTTTTATGTATAGCTTTAATTATTTTTTAATGCTATCAGGGAAAGAGTGAATAGGAGTGCGATGGCCAGCTAAAGGAACCATCGCTGCGTCTCTTTATAAATTTTAGTTTAAGAAACATTAAGATGTTTTATTAACCCTTTAGGTATATACACATGTGAAATAATTTAAAGGAGGAAGGAAGTTATCCTTAATGCAGATCATATGGAAGGTATGGACGGAGCAAAAGCGGTCATTGAATCAGCGGTCGAAACTACTGTCTATATGCTTGACTTTACTACCACAACCGGCGAAAAAGTAGACAATCACAAATGGATCATTGAAAGTGAACTTGACCCAATTCAGCAGTAGTTCTTAGATATTGAAAACACTTTAAGAAAGCCGATGTATACAAGCCTTTTTCATTGTATGTATTCGGCTTTTTTAATTGGGATAATCACAGTGAAGAAATACAAACTCTATTAGATCAAAGGATTCTTCCAAAATTTTATTCTATTATCCTTCTTTTGTTCATATATTCTGAGTATAAAGTGAATAAATGAATAAATAGAACGGAGTGCACAAATGAAAGAAAGGAAGAATACATCTATTTTGTTTATAAGAGTTCACTGGATTTATCTGACCCTTTTTTTCTTGATTTTTAGTATTACATTTTTTATAAACTTTCTTGATTTAAAAGAAAGATTAAATTCTTCTATAATAACAGCTACTAGTGAAAAAGTGCATACTAATTTCTTTCTAAGGCTAATGTCTACTGAAATAGGTCCGCTAAAATCAAGTATTAAGGAAGAAGAGCCCTCTATTTCCCAAGTTGTATTTCTCACCTTTACAAATATTTGGCTAGAAGACATTCGGACTTTTCTTGGCAGAGAAATACCTGGATTCTCTACTTTTAACACCGAAATTGCCATAGCAGGTCTCGGAACCAACCTTACCACGTTGCCTATTGAATCAGCTCCACCGCTGGAGATTCTGTTGAAAGAGAAAGAGCAGGCAGAAAAGGACCAAGACCAACCAAAAGGTATAGAAGAAAAGGGAGCTTCACCAATCCCTAAAACCGGAAAAGATGTTGCGTATATTTATCATTCACACAGCTGGGAGGCCTTTTTGCCTTTACTTGCCGGAAAAAAAACGGCTAATGAAGCTGTAAGTTTAAATGAAAGTAAAAATATTATAGCCGTGGGTAAAAAGCTGAAAGATGAATTAATGAAACGAGGGATAGGAGCAAATCATAGTACATCTAATGTTACAGAAGAATTGAAAAAGAAAAATTGGAATTATAATTATTCTTATGCTCTATCAAGAGAAACAGTAAAAGAGGTAATGGCCCAAAACTCTTCCATTAATTATCTTATTGATATTCACAGAGACTCCCAGCCAAAGAAACTAACAACTGCTATGATAAACGGTAAGCCATTTGCAAGATTATTTTTTATAGTCGGAAAGGAAAATATAAACTACGAAAGGAATCTTGCTTTAGCTAAAGAATTAAACAAAAAACTAGAAGAAAAGTATCCAGGGATTAGCAGAGGTGTATTTATTAAAACAAAAGACGATGGGAACGGAGTTTATAACCAAGATCTTTCCAGCCAGTCCATGCTGCTTGAGTTTGGGGGAGTAGAAAATAACAACACTGAACTTGAACATTCTATTGAAGCGTTTGCGGAGATTTTCAGTGAATATTATTGGGACACAGAGGAAGTAAGTGGTAATGAAGGGTAATTTGCATCCTTAACTGATGATTTGCTGCATTTTTTCATCAACACATATCTTTTAGAATAATTGAAGCTGATTTTTGAACATTCAAAGATCGGCTTTTTTAATTATATTACGATATAACCCCACCTCTATTAGAAAAAATAATATCCATTTTTTTGTAGATTCCTTAAATATCTTATTTCTTCATTAAATCTTCATATCTAAATGTTATGAATGATGAGTAAACAAAATAGGATTTTCATTTTTCAGCAATAGGGGTTTTAAAAATGTATGAGTTTTTCAGCATAATAAGCAACTTCTTTAGCCAGCCTTTAATTAATATTGGTTTGAGTACTATAGACATACCCATAATATCAGCTTTTATATTGGGCCTTGTAGGAGCATTGGCACCCTGTCAATTCACAGGGAATTTGGGAGCCATTACATTATACGGCAGCAGGTCTATACAAAAAAACACCGCTTGGAAAGAAGTTATGTATTTTACATTGGGTAAAATAGCCGTATTTTCAGGTTTTGGTTTATTAGTTTGGATATTCGGAAGTGAGATTAAGACCTCTTTGACCGTTTATTTTCCTTGGATAAGGAGAATTATTGGACCAATGTTTATATTGATCGGCTTATTCTTGCTGGGATTCCTTAAATTCAGGAAATCAATATCACTAGGGGACTTTTTTGAGAGATTTAAAAAGGAAGGGAGAGTTGGAGCCTTCTTTATGGGAGTGAGCTTTAGCCTTGGTTTTTGTCCCACCATGTTCGTGCTATTCTTTGTCACTCTGATGCCAATGGCACTCTCAGTAAATTATGGGATGATATTGCCTCCAATCTTTGCAATAGGGACTTCTCTTCCTCTTATTATTTCTGTTTTTCTTATCTGGTATCTGAAGCTAGGAGGGAAGTTTGTGAAAAAGGGGAGAAGAATAGGGGCAATTGTTCAAAAAATTACTGGTATCATAATGCTTATAATTGGAGTACTTGATACCATTACTTACTGGAGTCTTTAATAGAATTGTCGAGGAAATTTATTGCTTTTATAAATTTTGAGATGCAGATGAATATACATATGTGGTTTTATTGGTTGTGTACATAAAAAAGCACAAAATTACCGAAATGCAGATAAAGAGCAATTCCAAAATGATATCATTATGTAAAAGTAATTTAAATCTTTTAATTTGAAAACGGTAAGAAAAGGCCATCCCTTTAGTAATACAGAAGGGATGGCCATTCTCAATTTACTGTAATTGTACCTATCATATCATTTCCTTATGACCAGGAATAGAGCAATAGAATTCATATACTCCAGATTTAAGAAGTGTAAATGTCAGAGTGGCTTCATTTTTTCCTGATACATGGAGATGAAAATCAGCCTGAGCATTGCTATGGTTACCATATTGATTGTTTTCTGTCTTAACGGTTATTTCCTTTATTTCAATGTCATGATCCGAATTATCTAGATCCTTTAATAAAAGAGAGGCTTCTTTACCTTTTGTAAGTGTTATCTCTAAAGGGTCATAGGAAAATTTTGAAGGATGAACAGTTAAAACGATTTCATTAGCATTCAAGTTTTTAGTTTTTCCATACTCACCATGATCCCGCCCAGTTATGAGCCGTCCTTGTCTTTTTTATATTAAGTACTCATGTAAGGCGCTTAAATTAAAAAACGCAGCACTGACCAACTCAATAAAAATAATGTCCCACCTGAGGCTAATAATATAGTAGTTAACTGTCTTTTTTCTTTAGCTTGAAGACGTTTATATTCTTTATAAGTAACTTCACCCTTAGCAAATTGAAGCCCTGCTTCATCTGGTGAAACCGAATAATGACTTCCATTAGCATCTTGAAGCATGACCTTTGTGATCAAAGGGAAAGCTTCTCCAGGTAGTAAATTAAAGCTGCTTTCAATGGATGTATTTTCTTGAATCTTCCTGATTTGACCACCAGTGATAGCAATACCCACTAAGCAGTATATGGTATGCATCTTCATCTCTTCACATATTTTAAGGGCTTGCCGTTCAATAACATCATGAGTAAAACACAATTATTTTCACCTCATTTTATTAAAGAGTGCGAGAGGGGAGTTTTCTTAATATTTCGGTTTGAGTTGTATATCCATTGACCTCCACATTTTTCTTTTTTTAAGCAATTATATGCATGATCAATTTTTTCCGTGTATGCATAGATTATGCACACTTTTATGATAAAAGTGAGATATATCTAAAACACTTTTTATAATTTTAAACTCTTCTATTATAAATGGTCAACAATCCAAGAAAAAGAAATCAACTCTTGCTTCAGAGTTGGATATCCGGAAAACCCTTGTTCCATTATCTTTAATAAACTTTAATACTCATAAAATTGGAGATAAAAAAATGATTTTTCTATCTTGTTGGTTTTTCCTTACTTCACCATGACCAACAAAATCACTACAGCAAACACTATCGCAATAAAAAGTAAAACTTTATTTAGATGTTCTATAATAATTATGATGAAAATGATCAAAATTTGAAAGATTACAAACGCTTTGCTCAAGGATGGGAGCAAATCAAAAACGCTTGGGATTATTATTTCCAAGCGTTTTTAATTGCTGATTATGTTTTTAGTTCAGCTGCTGCTTTATCCAAGTTTAAAGATTGGCTTTTGATTTTTTTATTGCCATTTTCACAGTGAAAATACTACGATTCCAATCATGGTAAGATTAAGCAGCCAACCTATAAAACCAAAACCCAACATGCCAATTCCATATCCGACCATCATTAGGAATCACCTTCCCTAAAGGTTATTCATCATACTTTCAGCATCACTTTGTTGCATCATTCCATCATTACCATGGCACGCTTCAAACATTTCTTTTTGCTCCTTTGTTGAGAGGTCAGGATGCATTTCTTCAATCATGGGCTTCATTTGCCCGAAGTTTAAACCTCCGTTTCCGTTTTCCTCTGCAAATGCATATGTTCCTGCCCCCAAAATAAACCCTGCACCTAAGATACCAATCACAAGTTTTTTCATGAATATTCATCTCCTTTCTTGTTTTTAGAATACTCTAAGGAAATGTAGATCTTATGGAGAACTTATGTGGAATATATGAAGATTACAATTTTAATAATCGAGGATGATAAAATAAACACAAGGAGTGGTTAACCGTGACAAAAATTCTTCTTATAGATGATGAAGATATGATTCTTGAGGTATTAAAGGCCTACTTTGAAAAGGAGGGCTGGGATATACTGATGGCTTCCAATGGAATAGATGCCTTAAAAAAAGCAAAAGCAAATGACATTGATATTATTATTCTAGACCTAATGCTTCCGGATATTTCCGGAGAAGAAATATGCCGTTTAATAAGAAAAGAAAGTGATGTACCAATAATCATGCTTACTGCAAAATCAAACGAAGAGGACTTATTAAATGGAATTAATCTTGGAGCAGATGATTATGTAAAAAAACCCTTTAGTCCAAGAGAAGTAGTAGCGAGAGCTAAAGCAATTTTAAGGCGATTGAATAAAAGGATATCGGATCATGAGTTTATATTTAATGAAAAAGAAATGATTATTGACCCAATAAAAAAAGAATTAAAATTGAAAGGTAATATTATAGCCCTCACACCAATAGAATATAGACTCCTAATTACACTGGCCAGTTACCCAGGCAGGGTCTATAGTCGGACGGAGTTACTTGAAAAATGCCAGGAGGACGGAACTTATTATGAAGGATATGAACGAAGCATAGACACTCATATTAAGAACCTTCGAAAAAAGATTGAAAGAGATTCACGACAGCCTGATTATATACTGACCGTCTTTGGAATGGGTTATAAGTTTGGAGGACGGCCCCATGCGGAAAACCATGCGCTCTAGAATATTAATTTATTTCTTAATAGTATCGTTATCAGGCATATTATTAACTAGTCTTTCGATATTATGGGGTTTTGAAGATCGATTTAATGATTATTTATTAGAAGGAAGAGAGAAAAATATAAATCTGATTAAGGAAGAAATACTTAAAGAGTATAAAAATACTGGCTCACTACAAAGTGACCAAGTTTTAAGTATTCTTCATGATCAAGCTATGACAGAAAATCTATATTATGAAATATATAATTCAGATGGAAAAATTCTCATTGAAACTAACTCAATGAGAAAGATGATGGAGAATATGGGGAAGGCCCATCGGCAAGATTCGGAGGCGAACTACAATTCAGATACTTATCATCTTTCTTTAGATAATAGGATTATTGGCAGCTTACAAGTGTATTACCAAGAGGAATTACTCGCTGAGGATTTCTCATTTTTTCAAGCTATTAAAAGATATGTTTATGCTGCAGCTTTTTTTACACTTATACTCTCAGTTTGCTTTAGTATTTTATTTTCCAAATGGCTTTCTTCTGGATTCAATAAACTTTCCGCTGCTGTACAGGAGCTCCAAAAGCATAAATGGAACACCCGCTTGAACGTTGAGGAATTGACTGAGGAAATGAAGCCTCTTGGATGGTCTTTTAATAGTTTAGCCAGTACACTTTTTACTGAAGAAAATCTTAGAAAGCAGTTTACCGCAGACCTCGCACATGAACTTCGTACACCGCTTGCAACATTGAGAAGTCAAATAGAGGCTTTTCAGGATGGAATTTGGGAGCCTACTCCAGAAAGGCTGCAACAAAGCCATAATGAGTTAATGCGCTTAGTGCGTCTGGTAAATGAGTTAGAAAAACTTCTTGCTGCTGAGAATCCGCAGATTAAGTTAAATATGAGTAATATAGAAGCAAATAAGATGGCATGTTTCTTAAAAAATCAATTTGATCCAATTTTTAAAGAAAAGGGAGTAAAACTTCAAATCCTTAATTATGGAAAAGAATTATGGTTTCATGCTGATCAAGACCGGGTTATTCAAATATTAACTAACATTCTTAATAATGCCCTTCAATATACTTCCCCAAATAAAAAGGTGGTGATCTCATTTCTTGAAGAGAATGACAGTATAGGTTTCGTTGTAACCGATGAAGGAGTTGGGATTGATGAAGAGGATCTTCCCCATCTTTTTGAACGCTTTTACAGAGGTGATAAATCCAGAACTAGAAAAACCGGGGGAATTGGTATTGGCCTCTCCATAGTAAAAGCACTAATGAATGCACATGGTGGAGACATAAGGGTTAATAGTGAATTAAATAATGGCACCACAATAACGATCTTGTTCCCCAGAAACTAATAGGCACCTACCCCATTTTTAATTTTGATTTACAGGCTTTTGGTGGGGGATTTTGCTAGCAGCTATTTACTTTTGTAAATCCTCATGCTTAACCTTGAAAGTTCAAGAGGTATAAATATTTATCGAATGAGGAAAAGATTAAAAAGCATAGTTTTTTATTACATGTGCTTACACCATATTTTCTGCACATTTTACAGTTATATATCGGAAATTGCTAAAGGAGGATACTGATGAACCAAGGATCTTACCATTCATATCACTGATAACGACATCAGTATTTGCCTCGGATTCCATTAAAGTTACGTGTGAGATTGTATCTGCTTCAAAGTGCTTTTCCAGTATGTCCCTATGGGCATTACCTCTTGCTTGCAAGGAAAGAAACTCTTCTTCTTTCCTTGAATCCACAAGGGCTGAATGTAAAAAGAAAAACATAAAAATCTCAAGGCTGAAGATAATTAGAAAGAACACAACTCCAAGCTAAATAGAAATTTTCTTCACTTTATTCATCCGTTTCTCAAGAACTGCTAATTTAAATTATAATTCTTAAATTTCAAGAATATATGCAGAACAAGACATATTTGTTATGCACTATGATTTTTTTATTTATTGTTTAAAAGAGGATACTAAAAAAATGTCGGGAGCCTAACTTTTAATAACCTGGTATTTGTTAAAGTCTGATAAATCAAATGGTAGCATACAAATTTACTTATTTTTAATTAGACTTTAAGGGTAAAGTATCAATAAGTCGAGAATTTAAAGGAGAGATTAACTTGCAAAAAGTTCAAATAGAAATATATTCAAGATCAACTTGACTGGATTGTAAAGAAGCGAAGGAGTTTCTTTCGCAATACGGTATTAAATATATTGAATATGATTTAACCCGGAACCCAGCTAAAGAAGAAGAAATGAAAGAGAGAACAGGTTCGCGAATTGTGCCTGCTATTGTTATAAAAGATAAAAGACTTCCAAGTTTTATTAAACGCCCAAAGATCTTTATTGGTTTTGAGGTGAATAAGGATAAAATATTACAATTGCTTAATGTTAAAAATAAATATGAGAATAACTGATGCTAACTGTTGATGGTATATTCTGTATGAATGATAAGTGGGCCAGAGAAGTAATTTCCATATGAACAACTTGAAGAGGTAACTTATTGGTACGTTTGATGTTTTTTCTAGTTTACATAATATATATTATAGGAAGTAATGGATTGAAATAGAAATGCTGTCTCAATATTAAAGTATACTTAAGATAGTGAGACAGCATTAAAATTTTCATCAAATTAATTCAACTTTATAATTTTTCATTTAAAGAATTTTAAAATGAATTTTCAGCTGAATTTATTTACATCCAAATTCATTTTCACTAAATTCCTGGTTATATTTTCTGATGATCCAGCTGATATTAGTCTAATTCTTATTTAAGGGATATTATGAAGATTTATAAACCCCTCTTATATTCTATATTTCACCTTACTAGTTTACATAATATTTTTACACGCAACTTTCCTCAGAACTTTTATTCACTATCCTGTGTACTATTAAAGAACATTTCTTCCTGATCTTGATTTTCCTTTTCATTGTTATTTTCCTTTTCATTGTTATTTTCTTTTTCACCCATTTTCCCATCAGATTCATAACTTAATTCAAATGTTTTCTCAGGTTCCTTTTTCATTTCGATCGCTCCATTGCTTAGATAATTTAGTACAGCGTCTTTTCCCTTAATAAATGCGTTTTTAGCTTGATGCGAACATGAGTTCCAATAATCCGTATTACACTGGCAGCAGTGCGGCACTTAAATACTTCCTGGGTGTCCCATAATAAATCAGCTTGCTGAATTCCGGATAAACAGATTCAAAGTATATAAAGATTGGCGAATCAAGCAGCCATGGATAGTTAGAATAAAAAAAACGGTCTCCATAAACCATGGCTGTCAGCGCCAGATCCAATTCTTTCTGGAAAATGAGAAACCTTATTTTTGAGTATTGCTGATCAAATTCCCCGCTGCTGATATATACCCTTCCGCTCAGCACATACTGTCCCATTTGCGGAATCCATTCAGCAAGAACTTCATCACGCATTTTAGGATCAATTGCTTTAAAATCATAGCATCCGCCTATTGCCAAAAATAATTCTCCAGTTGCATCTGAGTGTGTAAGTGTATATTTCCTGCTGTCCACGGGTCTGAATTCCGTCGCAGGAGGCAAATATTTTACCGACAGCTTAGATGGATTAAATTTGCTCACATGAAGCGCCCCCTATACAAATTTACTTATGCCCAGTATATGGGAGCAATAAAGAAACGTGACAAATGCCCAGTCATTAACGCTTGCGTGAATTCATTTTCATGACTTTGGTGTCTTTTAAATTCCATTTTCCATCTTCATACAGCCAAAAGGACTCTACAAAGGCAATGGTATCTGCATTATATGCCCCGCTTATTCTCTGAACTCCCATTAACCCCTTTTTCCCTTCAACAGGGATGATCTTCAAAGTGCTATATGGATTTACCATAAGCTCAGTTGGCTCGCTAAGCTTGCCGTTTACATACAGACCGAGCCGTTCATACTCTTCACTCCGGTCCCGTAGATCGAACGTATACGATTGTTTTGTATCCTGGATGCTGATATTCGCTTTGTAGCCATTTTCAAATTGACTATTGATTACTAAAGGGTCCGGGACAGACAGGTCAATCAGCTTAAAGTCCTTTAAAGTATATAAATAAAAATTCGACAGGCCTCCGCTTCCGCCAGTTGGAATACTAATATACATATCATTAATGGAATCATGATTTAAATCTTCAAATTGTATTTGAGGTTCATAGCCACCATCAAGCTTCGCTTTGTACGTATTCCCATCTGAAGCCTTAACTTCAAGTGAAATCTCTTTTAAAAATGAGGCGCCTTCCTCATAATAGACACCTTTAATATAGACAGTGTCCGCCTTATTATCACCGGTAACATCCACTTTATCTTTTGACAGCGTTACAATCTTTTGTTCTTGTTCACCTGCATATACTCCGGTAATAGCGGATAAAGACATAAAAAAGAAAGCCGCAAACGCAAAAAGCAATTCCTTCTTCATTTACGTATCCTCCTTATTTTTTTTATTATCTTGCCCAATTTTGGAAATAACATGTAAAATCACAAAAAACCTCCTATCCTAAGGATAAGAGGCTATAGGAATAAATTATTTAGCTGCTTTTTTTAAAGCACTTTCTTTTGTTTCCCAGGATTCAATCCCTTTTAAACCTGGGATAGAATCAGCATAAAACACAGGGTCTTTTCCTTCTTTCCTCTGTGCCTTATAATCATTCAAAGCGGCATAGGCAACTTTAGCAAGCAATATAATCGCTATAAAGTTAATGATCGCCATTAAGCCCATGAATAAGTCAGCAAGGCTCCAAACGATGGCTAAATCAACTACAGATCCGAAGATAACCATTCCGATTACAGCTATGCGATAAGTAAACAGCGCAGTGCGGCTCTCTTTAATAAATTCAATATTGGTTTCTCCGTAATAATAATTACCGATAACCGAAGTAAAAGCAAATAAGAAAATAGCAACTGCAATAAAAATAGGTGCCCATGATCCAACATGTGTGCTAAGGGCTGCCTGAGTCAATTCTATGCCTGTAAGATCTGAATTCGCATAATCGCCTGATAGCAGGATAATAAACGCAGTAGCAGAACAGATTAAGATTGTATCCACAAATACCCCAAGGGTTTGGATCAGTCCTTGTTTTACAGGATGGGAAACGGCTGCTGTTGCCGCTGCATTTGGTACACTACCCATACCTGCTTCATTTGAGAATAGACCCCTTTTAATACCCATCATCACAGCTGCACCCATGGCTCCGCCAGCGGCCTGATCAATTCCAAATGCACCCTTGACTATGCTGCCAACCAGATTAGGAATTTCAGTAATGTTCATGATGACAATGATGATAGCGACAGCTAAGTATATAACCGCCATAATCGGCACAACAACTTGAGAGACATACGCAATCCTTTTAACACCGCCGAAAATGATAGCCGCCGTTAATACCGCCAATACAATTCCGATTGTTAAACGACTTGTGCCAAACGCTTCATTAAACGCTAAAGAGATGGTGTTCGATTGGACAGAGTTAAAAACCAATCCGAAACAGAATGTAATAATGATTGCAAAAATGATCCCCATCCAGCGCTTATTAAGTCCTTTTTCCATATAGTAGGCAGGTCCTCCGCGGAAACCATCTTTATCTTTAACTTTGTAAATCTGAGCAAGAGTACTTTCAATAAAGCTTGAAGCTCCCCCAATAAATGCGATAAGCCACATCCAGAAGACAGCGCCAGGTCCCCCTGCAGCAATCGCAGTTGCTACACCGGCAATATTACCTGTACCAACACGGGAAGCTGCACTAATAGTGAAAGCCTGAAAAGATGATATCCCTCTTTTGCCTTCAGCAGAAACCATTGCTTTATCGCCCAATATTCTGAACATTTCACCAAAAAATCTTAATTGGACAAACCTGCTTTTAAAGCTGAAAAATAAACCAAGAATAATTAATGCGGCAATCAAAATGTACGTCCATAAAAGATCATTTAGAAAGCCTACGATTGTTTCCAATAAAGCCATGCTATTCCCCCTAAACATTTTTATTATCTTGCAAAAACAACACACTCCTTATAATCTATCAAAAGAATTTTTAATAGACAAGTCGAATATTCATTCGCAGGAGAGAATATTCGATAAAAACCTTGCTATTAAGCTGATTAAATTGTATTTCTTCATAAGCCAATTAAATATTTCTAATCGATTTCATTTAAACTAGTATTAATTTTTATACAAATAAACTTTCATAAGAATAACATTATTCAAACTATTTTGGATTCAGTTTTAATTTAAAAAGATGATATACACACAGGAAATTATTAATTCAGCAGACAAAAAAACCCCTGTATAACAGGGGTTAATTCTATTCAGTTGCATTGCCGGCATTTTCTGCTTCAGCCTTCCATATGCATTTTGCTTTTCCACTTTCGGAATCGTCAATGATAAACGATCCATTTGAATAGCGGTCATTAAAACGGATTGCCGAAGCATTAACTGCTTCTATATGGCCTTTTTCTGTTTCAATGTATAAGTCATCTTTACTGCGGACAATTACACACCCAACAATGCGATGAGGGTTTGATTTCAATTCACGAAGCATCACTACACCGCGCTTGGCACGGGAGGTGCGTTCAAATTCAGTCAGCTTCACTTTTTTAATGGAGCCCCGCTGTGTAACAATCACAACAGCCTGTTCTTTTGGGTCCTCTATAAGCTGAGCGCCTGTAACAAAGTCGCCGTCTTTGAGATTGATGCCTTTAACGCCGGCAGCTCTTGCCCCTACAATGCTGACCTCTTCCTCATGGAACCAAAGGCCATATCCCTGGTGGGTCGCAAGGAAAATTTCCTTCGTGCCATCAGTTAAATAAACGTCAAGAACTTCATCATCGCCCTTTACATTGACAGCAACCAGCGGTTTAGAATATCGCTGTGCCTTATATGATTTCAGTTCGGTTTTCTTTACCATGCCGTTCTTCGTCATAAAGAGAAGATATTCTTCCGTCTCAAAATCTTTTACAGGAATTGCCCGGACAATCGATTCATTCCGGTCAATCGGAATGATATTGGCAATATGCTGACCAAGGTCTTTCCAGCGGATATCCGGCAGCTGATGAACAGGGCAGTACAGATAGTTTCCTTTATTCGTAAATACAAGGAGAACATCGGTTGTATTCATATCAAGCTGGGCAATAATTCTGTCTGAATCCTTCATGCCGAAATCCTGTCCGTTAGAAGCGGCAAACGATCTCTGGCTGGTTCGCTTGACATAGCCTTCCTTCGTTACCGTTACAATAACATCTTCACTTGCTACCAGAACTTCAAGATTGATCTTGATTTCCTCGATTTCCGCTTCAATTCTGGTACGGCGTTCATCAGCAAAGCGCTTTTTAACATCCCTTAGCTCTTTTTTTATAACAGAGAGCAGCTTCTTCTCGCTTTCGAGAATAGCTTTAAGCTCGCCGATGAGCTTAGAAAGCTCCTCAGCCTCTGCTCTTAGGGCGGTTATATCTGTATTGGTTAATCGGTATAGCTGCAGGGAAACGATTGCTTCTGCCTGAGGTTCAGTGAACTCAAACTTTGCAATCAGATTATCTTTCGCATCCCGTTTATCTTTAGAAGCGCGGATCGCTGCAATCACTTCATCAAGTATTGACAGAGCTTTCATCAGGCCTTCAACGATATGCTGGCGCGCCTCGGCCTTTTGCAGCTCATACTGGGATCTGCGTGTAACAACTTCTTTACGATGGCCTATATAAGCATCCAGCAGCTCTCTTAACCCCATTAATTTCGGGTGGCGATTGTGGATGGCTACCATATTGAAGTTATATGGGATCTGCAAATCACTGTTTTTGTACAGGTAATGAAGGACCCCTTCAGGATCTGCATCCTTTTTTAACTCGATCACAATACGGAGCCCGGTCCGGTCTGTTTCATCACGGACTTCGGCAATGCCTTCCACTTTCCGGTCAAGGCGGAATTCATCAATCTTCTTAACCAGATTTGCTTTATTCACTTCATATGGAATCTCAGTGATGACGATCTGTTTTTTTCCTCCGCGCAAATCCTCAAATTCAGCCTTACCGCGGACAATGATTTTGCCTCTTCCTGTTTCATAAGCTTTTTTTATTCCATCGACTCCCTGGATAATGCCACCAGTAGGGAAGTCCGGGCCCTTAATATGCTCCATCAGATCATCTATGGAACAATCAGGCTTATCCATCCGTAAAATAACACCATCAATTATCTCATTCAGATGATGGGGCGGAATATCAGTTGCATATCCCGCAGAAATGCCTGTCGAGCCGTTGACAAGCAAATTCGGATAAACTGCCGGCAAAACGGTTGGCTCATTGGACGTGTCATCAAAGTTCGGGATAAATTCAACCGTTCTTTTCTCAATATCTCTCAGCAATTCGGAAGAAAGGGGAGATAAACGGGCTTCTGTATAACGCATGGCTGCTGGGGGATCTCCATCGATGCTCCCATTATTGCCATGCATTTCCACAAGAAGGTTACGGACCTTCCAATCCTGGCTCATCCGCACCATCGCGTCATAAACTGAAGTATCGCCATGCGGATGATAATTGCCGATTACATTCCCGACTGTTTTAGCGGACTTTCTGAAGCCCTTTTCATGTGTGTTTCCTTCTACGTGCATGGCATAAAGAATCCGTCTTTGAACGGGCTTTAGCCCATCACGTGCATCAGGAAGGGCACGATCCTGAATAATATATTTACTATAACGCCCAAAGCGGTCGCCTAATACGTCTTCAAGAGGAAGGTCCCGGAATTTTTCAGCAGAACTCATGAGTCAACACCCTCCTCCTCTAGTACTGAAATATTTTCATTTTCAAGTATGCTTCCATCTTCTTCAAGGCCGAATGCCACATTCGATTCAATCCATTTGCGGCGGGGTTCAACCTTATCGCCCATCAAGGTGGTCACACGGCGTTCAGCTCTGGCTGCATCATCAATTTTAACGCGGATCAATGTGCGCGACTCCGGGTCCATAGTTGTCTCCCATAGCTGGTCGGCGTTCATCTCCCCAAGCCCTTTGTAGCGCTGAAGCATATAGCCTTTACCCACTTTTTTAATGGTATCCTGAAGATCATCATCACTCCATGCATACTCAATCACTTCTTTTTTGCCTGACCCCCTGCTGACTTTATATAAAGGAGGCAGCGCAATGAATACCTTTCCCGCTTCAAGCAGCGGTTTCATATACCTGTAAAAGAACGTGAGCAGGAGCACCTGGATATGCGCCCCATCAGTGTCGGCATCTGTCATGATGATCACCTTATCATAGTTGACATCTTCCAGATTAAAATCCGCGCCAACGCCTGCCCCAACTGCATGGATAATGGTATTGATTTCTTCATTTTTAAAAATATCCGCAAGCTTTGCTTTTTCTGTATTGATTACTTTACCTCTAAGCGGAAGTACAGCCTGAAAACGCCTGTCCCTTCCCTGCTTGGCAGACCCCCCGGCAGAATCACCCTCAACGAGATATAATTCATTTCTTTGAGGGTTCCGCGATTGTGCAGGAGTCAGTTTTCCGGAAAGCATTGCTTCCGATTTTTTCCGCTTTTTCCCGCTTCTTGCTTCCTCACGTGCTTTGCGGGCCGCTTCTCTTGCCTGGAAAGCTTTTATCGCCTTTTTAATTAACAGAGAGCTTGTCTCCGGGTTTTCTTCAAGGAAATAAGACAAATGCTCAGAAACAACTGAATCAACAGCAGATCGTGCTTCACTGGTCCCCAGTTTGCCTTTCGTCTGGCCCTCAAACTGCAGAAGCTCTTCAGGAACACGAACAGAGATGATCGCCGTGAATCCTTCACGCAGATCCGCTCCATCCAGGTTTTTATCCTTTTCCTTCAGAAGATTCACTTTGCGGGCATATTCGTTAAAAGCCCTAGTCATCGCAGTTTTGCTCCCAGCCTCATGCGTACCGCCGTCCTTTGTGCGGACGTTGTTGACGAATGAAAGGACATTTTCCGAGTAACCATCATTGAATTGAAAAGCAAAATCCACTTCAATCCCATTGCTTTCGCCTTCAAAGCTTACGACAGGGTGCAGAACATCCTTTTCTTCATTTAAATATCCTACAAATGCTTCTATGCCGTTTTCATAGTGAAAAACGTCATGAAAATCATTACGCTCATCTATAATTTCTATTTTCATTCCTTTTAAAAGGAAAGCAGATTCACGAAGACGCTCGCAAAGCGTTTCGTAATTATATGTGGTTGTCGAAAAAATCGACGGATCCGGCTTAAAATGAATGGTAGTCCCTGATTGATTTGTCTTTCCGGTCTTTTCCAGTGTAGTCACCGGCTTGCCGCCCAGCTCGAAACGCTGTTCATATACAAAGCCGTCACGTTTAATTTTAACCACAAGCCATTCGGAAAGGGCGTTGACGACAGATGCACCAACACCATGAAGCCCGCCGCTCGTCTTATAGCCTCCCTGGCCAAACTTTCCCCCTGCATGAAGGACAGTTAATATGACTTCCGGAGTCGGCTTGCCCATTCTATGCATACCTGTAGGCATTCCGCGTCCTTTATCTTGTACACTAATTGAATTATCTTTATGTATTCTGACAATGATATGATCCCCGTAACCTGCCAGTGCTTCATCGACAGCATTATCGACAATCTCATATACAAGATGGTGCAAACCCCTTGCATCCGTACTTCCAATGTACATCCCAGGGCGTTTTCTAACCGCTTCAAGCCCTTCGAGTACCTGTATGGCATCATCATTGTAGTCAAAAGCTTCCTGATTTCTTGCCACGAACATACCCCTTTCATTTCCTGCAAAAACACTTGCCGCCGAAAATCGCGGCATTGGAACACCATATAAGAATTCGGCTGTACAGCCAATTTTCTTTGTGAAAAAACAATGTTCGAACAGGTGTTCTGTATTTATATTTTACCATATAAATTAGGATGGTCTATGCTTTATTTTATCTATTTATTTGGTTTTGGCAAATAAGATCTTGAGATTTAAGAGATTTATCATGATTATTTCCGTTACACGAACCCTTTATTTACAGGGATTCTATAAAAAATAAAAAACATGAGATCTTATAGAGACCTCATGCTTTAGTTTACTTCGTCAGAGCATGTTCAACTTTAATGCAGCGGTCCATGATGACAATGTACCCTTTTTCTTTTAGAAAATCATATGCTTCCTGGTTCGCCACTCCAAGCTGAGCCCAGAAGATATCAGCATCTATTTCAGCAAATTCCCGCGCGATTTCCGGAAGAAATTCAGATCGCCTGAATACATTAACGATATCCACATGCCCCTTGATGTCTTTAAGACTCGGCACTGCCTTTACACCAAGTACTTCATCAACAGACGGATTAACCGGAATGATTTCATATCCAGCTTTTTGCATCGCCTCTGATACCATGTAGGATGTACGTTCAGGATTTCCGCTTAATCCTACAACAGCAATCCGCTTTGCCTTCTTTAGAAGCACACCGATTTCGTCCCTGCTTGGGTTTTCAATAGCCATTTTGTACCCTCCTATTTTATCTGGTTACTTATATATTACCTAAAAACATAAGAGCACACTAACTTATTGCTCTTATTCCCGAATATCGAGCTTATAAAAATTCAATGATCTCTCAACTTTAAACCCTGCTTTTTTATAAATAGACAGCGCTTTCCCGTTTGCTGTTCCTGCACATAGCTTAATGCTTTTGGCTCCACTATTCGCAAAAAGATCATGAATCGCCATTTCAAGCAAATTCCGACCAATCCCCTTCTTGCGCTTATTGGGATCCACACCAAAGAATTCAATGCTTCCTTCTTTTTCTTCACGATTGTATTCTGCATATAAATAGCCATTTAATCCATCAGCATCAAGACATGTATAGACTTTATGATCATCATTCATTCTTTCGATAATCTCTTTTCCTGAAAAATATGTTTGAGGAAATAAGGCATCGTGCAAATGAATAAATTCACTATGAAAGTGAATCGGCAATAAACTGACCTTTCTTAAACTATTGCTTGAATTATCTTTCAGTTCCATGTATGTATGAGCCGATTGCAGCATGAATCCGTTTTCTGATGCAAACTCGGCAGCAGTACGGTTGGATGCATCAGCAAATAAAAAGTATGTATGCAGCTTTCCTTCAAAATAATGGAGTGCTTTTTCCCATAGTAGTCGCATAAACTCATTTTCCTGTACAAAAGGTCCCCATAACTCCGCTGTCCCTTTATTAAGATCGGCATCTGCACCCAGAAAACCAGCAAGAGCATCACCCTCCCGGACAATAAACGCAGCTGATTCGGCATCACGATTCATTTCTTCCAGACTTTGATAAATATCGTTTTGACTGGTCCCCAAATACCCTATATGACACTCTGGCAAAGCGTTCATTTCTGCAATAAACTCAGATGCCTGCATGAGATTTGCATGATCTAAAATTTCGGATTTCACAACATCACACCCCTTTACCGTATTTTACCATAAAAAAACCGGCTGATTTGCTTTCAGCCGAAATAGAAGATTAATAAACTGCTGTCTCTAATCTTTTGAGCAGCCTTTTTATACTGTAGTTCGCTTCTTTTAAAACCATTTCTTTATCGACTGTGTTCAGCTTCCGATTTTCCATCACAATTTTACCGTTGACGATGGTAGATTCTACATCTGCACGTGTGGCTGAATAGACTATTCTCGAGATAGTATCGATATCAAATGACGGATATACGTGAAAATCATTCAGATTAAGGATAGCAAGGTCTGCTTTCTTTCCGGGCTCCAGACTTCCGATTTCCTGTTCCATTCCGACTGCCTTCGCTCCGCCGATCGTCGCCATTCTGAAGACGGTTCTCGCATTCATTGCTGTTGGTCCGTGCACAGGCTTCTGAATGATGGCAGCCAATCTCATTTCATTGAACATATCCAGATTGTTATTGCAGGGAGCCCCATCAGCCCCCAAACTGACAAAAGCCTGCTGATCCAATAATGATGGAATCTCTGCCACACCAGATGCCAGCTTTAGATTGGATCCCGGACAATGGCTGACCTTTACGCCCCGCTCTTTGATGATTCTTTTTTCTTCTTCATTAAGCCAAACGCAATGGGCCAGTATCAGCCTTTCATTTGCAAGCCCAATGCTGTCCAGATAGACTACATTCCGCATGCCAAGTTCCCTTTCAACAAGGAGAATTTCACTGGCATTTTCGGATGCATGAGTATGGACCCTTACGTTGTATTGTGCAGAGAGATCCCTGACATTTGTCAGCAATTCCTCTGTGCAGGAAACGACAAATCGGGGACAGAAGGCATATTGTATGCGTCCGTTATCACGGTTATGCCATCTTTCAAGGAGATCCACGCTTTGCTGGATGGATTTGGAGGTATTTTCTCTTAACGGAACAGGGACCTCATCCCCTTTATCCATCATAACCTTTCCGGCAAGTGCCCGTATGCCGCTCTCGGCAATGGCCTGAAAGGCATATTCGGTATGATTAACGGTTTCCATGTCCACTACAGTTGTTGTTCCGCTCTGGAGCAATTCGCCAATTCCGAGCATCGCAGAGTAATAGATGGACTCTTCATCATGTGATGCCTCAAGCGGCCAGATCTTCTGCTTCAGCCAATCAAGAAGCTCCAAATCATCAGCCTGCCCGCGGAATAATGTCTGGCACAGATGGATATGTGTCTGAATAAAGCCTGGAATGACCGTCTTTCCGGTGGCATCGATTACTTTATCCGCTTTATGTGTTAAATTCTGTCCAATTTCGGCAATGCGGTCATCTACAATAAATAAATCTCCGAAAATGATTTCTTCAGAGGCATTCATTGTAATAATTTCAGCGTTTTTTATCAGGATACTGCTCAATTTCTTCCTCTCCCTCGCATTGGACTGCCTTCTGCCGGCTCCAGCTTTCCATATGACATTATAAGCTGTTTGTAAAATTGAATGGAGCGCTGAAATGCCGCCAGACTAACCCACTCATTTGGCTGATGCGCGAGCTTTTCATCACCCGGACCATAAATCAGGGTAGGAATTTCACTCCTTGGATTAAGTACGGCACCGTCTGTATAGTAGGACACCCCGTAATGGTCCGCTTCCGATTCGCCCTTTACCATCTGCGCAATTTGAATAATGTCCCGAGCAGGATCAGTTAAGATAGATGGACGGTCAAGAAGGGTTTCAACCCTGTATTTATAAATTTCTCCCTGATCCAATAGAACATCCAGTTTGGATTTTAGCTTGTTTATGAAATGGGAATGGGATTGAGGGGGAACTGTTCTAATATCTGCTCTGATAGTGCATTTATCAGGAATCACATTGGTCTGCACTCCGCCTTCAATCATGGTAACAGCCAGGCTGCTTTGTCCGAGGGGCTTCTTTTCTGTCTTCCATTCAATTTTCATCTCATTCAATACACGGATTATTTTCATTATATGATCTACTGCATTGATTCCCTGTTCCGGCATCGACCCGTGAGAGGTTTTTCCATAAGCTGTGATTTCAAGCCAAAGGGCTCCCTTATGGCCAATCACAATTTTTTCATTTGTCGGTTCGGCAATGACAAGTGCATCGATTTTTCGGCTATCATTTTCTTTTAAAAAAACCCTGGCACCGCAGCTGTCAACTTCTTCCCCGGCTGTTGCCAGAAAGGTAACGTCTGCAGGTAGATCAGTATTGGTGAGATACAGCTCCTCCAATGCCAGGAACATTGCTGCAAGGCCGCTTTTCATATCAGAAGCTCCTCTGCCATAAATCCGGCCATTTGCGATTTCCCCTGAAAAAGGGGAGTGTACCCATTCTCCTGTTCCTGGTGAAACCGTATCCATATGGCCGCATAAGAATAGCTGTTTACCGATTTTTCCGGGAAGCGTAACTTCAAAATTGCTTCGGGTCCCATCAAGCATGGTCACTTTAAACGGCAGACCATTTTGCTTGCATCTGTTAATAAAAGCTTCAGTCACTAAATGCTCGTTTCCGGGCGGATTGGAGCTGTCAATTTGGAGCAGATGCTGAAGAAACTGAATATCATTCATTAATCTGCCTCCATAATTTGCATTTTAATAGGGGTCACTTTAAACCCATTAACAGGCGCCATGTCCTGGGAACACGTGGTACAGGCAATGACCACATCGCACAGTGCTTTCAGCCTTATGTAATCGCCAGGCTTGGAAAGAGGTTCTGCAATGACATAATCCCCGGCATCATCAAGGACATTATTCATAAAGATATTAATGGGATCCGGAATAACCGAAGGATGGATATTATACTTTTTCAATGCATCCGCAATATTATCATGGCAATTAGGGTGGTCCTCTTTGTCGAAATCAACTTTGTAGCGGTAATAATCACATGCCGGAAAGAAGAAATCATGTTTACCAACAGTATCTTCCAACAGCTGCATTAGCGGACGGCGGCGGTTGCTGTAAAGCCAGTCTCCCGTTTTAAGCCGTATGCTGCTTAGTGAAGCCCGCATATGGACAGGTGAAACATGTTCCCCGGGATCTTCATAGTTAAAGCAGACAAAGTCCCCAACCTGTTTTCCTTCCATATCAATAATAATCAGCTCTTCCCCTTTGTGAATCAGTGCGCTTCTTCCTTCATACGGCGGGATAATAATTTCGTCCCTGATCTTGCCTCTGTTAAAAACCTCTTTCATTTGATCACCAGCCTTTGTTGTTATTCAATGAAAACTGCAACCGCGCGAATCGGAGATCCCGTTCCTTTCCGAATTCTGAGCGGGAGTCCGAAATAAAGAAACCGCATGCCTGCGATCTGGTCGAGATTGCAGAGATTTTCCGTATTGGTTATTCCGTATTCACGGCAAATAAGATGTCCGGAGTACTTTGCATCATCCGGATGGTCAATGGCCGGGGCATCGATGCCTATATTGACCGCACCTTTTTCAGCCAGCCATTTTGCTGCCTGATAATCCAGGCCGGTATAAGTGGTGAGCCATCTGTCAGTACCATAAGACCGATTGTAGTGGCCTGTATAGAGGAGGACGATATCTCCTTTTTCAATAAACTGCTGTGATTTCCTCAGTGCATCCTCGAGATCACGGTCTGTAATATATTGATGGGGCTGGATGTGGGATACATCAAGGCAAACTGCTGGCCCGTAAAAATACTCAAGCGGCATTTCATCGATGTATTGGCCGTTTGGATCATATTCATAAGTTGCATCACTATGAGTTGGACCATGTTCATTGATTAATAGATTATTAGTTGCAAACATAAACCCAATTTGCTTTTCACTTTCTTCGTGGGAGATATTCGGGAAGATCATTGTTTTCTGATGAAGGGGAAAAACAGGCATCCCCTGGTAAATTTCCTGCGTTAAATCGACAAGCTTAACTCCCATGGTATTCCTCCTTAACCTGCTGTATCTTTTACTATATGAAAAGCGGCATAGAAAGCCGCTTTAATGATCAATTGATAATGGTCGGGATAACCTCAAACTTATCTACATCAATAAGCCCCATATCTGTAATTTTCCATTTCGGGCTTGTTACCAATGACCAGAATGATAAATGCATAAAGGGAACTTCCATACCGCAGCCAAGAACTTCTTTGGCAAGCTGCGACAATTCATCGACCTTTTCACTCATTTCTTTTCCGGTTAATTCATCTGTCATTAAACCGCCAATCCGGAGAGGAAGATCACCTACTACTTTGCTATCCTTTATCATGGCTATTCCGCCATCCATGGCAATTACACGGTTCACCGCCATGACCATATCTTCGTAGTTAGTTCCTGTAACAATGATATTGTGTGTATCATGAGCAACACTTTCTGCTATGGCTCCGCTTTTCAAATCAAAGCCATGAAGAAACGTCTTGCCGATTTTTCCAGTTCTGCCGTGGCGTTCAACAACCAAAAGAGGCAGAACATCCTGCTTTAGGCACGGCTGCACAATGCCTTCTTTGACATTCAGCATATATTCGCTTCCGCCGGTTAAGTTCTGGAAAGGTATCGCTTCAATTGCCCTTACTTTTGCACGGCTGCCTGAAGCTTCAATAGCCAGTTCCTTCACTGTTACAGGCTTCCGCTTCACTGACTTTTTCACACTTTCCGGATATATGTAAGGAGCAATATCTATAGTCAATTCGCCTTTTTCAGCTGCTTTTTTCCCTGCCAGGTATACCTGATCAATAGTCATATTGTTCAGATCGCTGATCACGACGACATCTGCTCTCTTGCCTGGTGCTATAACACCTACATCCTTAAAGCCAAAGTGGGTGGCAGGATTAATAGTCGCCATTTGGATGGCTTCCACTGGATCAATCCCTACTGCAATGGTTCTGCGGACGATATCATTCATATGTCCGAAATTTAACAGATCAGCAGGCACCATATCGTCCGAAACAAGGATTGCACGGCGGGAATCCAGTCCATTCTCTGTAATAGCCCTGATGCAGTCTGCCATATTCCTTTGTGAAGAGCCTTCACGCATGAACACACTTACACCATTGCGAAGCTTTTCGACTGTTTCTTCTTTCGTCGTAGTTTCATGGCAGGACACATGGTTCCCTCCGCTGATAATATGGGCGGCAAGCTCTTTGCCAAACAATCCCGGCGCGTTCCCTTCAACGGTTTTCCCTATGCTGTTTGCATATGAAACTGCGGCAACAAGGTCGTCTATTAATTCCGGGGCATGCTCATATACCGGCCCGATATTGCTGAAGCTTTGGATTTCCCCAATGCCCTGCACATATGGGTCTGCCAAAAGCTGTTTCATATCCTTTGAGGTCACATCAAAGCCGGAGGTTTCAAGCCCCGGGGCATCAGGCACAGCACACGGCACTGTGAATAATACCCGGTTTGGAAGTGTCTTAGCTTCTTCTATCATTGCCTGCATTCCGTGAACACCCAGGACGTTTCCAATTTCATGCGGATCACCAATCAGCGTGGTGGTTCCTGTCGGAATGGAAAGCTTGGAGAATTCCGTACAAGTCAGCATCGCACTCTCAAAATGCATATGAGAATCAATGAACCCTGGGCAAACAAATTTCCCCTGAATGTTTTCCACTTTCGTTTTTGGCCCAATTAAGTCCTTCGCATCCCCTGCCATTAAAATATATTCGCCTTTCATCGCAACGTCTGCTTCATATATCTCCCGGGTGATCACATTAATGAAGTATCCCCCTTTTAGAACTACATCGGCATACTGGCTGGAATCAAGCAATACATCAATAAGCTTGCGGTATTGCACTGCTTTTTTGATATTTTTTGCATCCATATATTAACCCCCTGTTTCCATTCCTTCCACACTGTCAATAATTCCGATAATGGCAGCATCGATAGGAGCATCTTTATTCTGAACCGCTCTTGATGCCATGCTTCCAGTCACATAGATGACTTTCTCGCCAATGCCGGCACCAACAGTATCAACGGTTATAATGGGGTTCGGTAACATTGAGCCGTCCAATCCTATAGGCTGGGTAATTAATAGTTTTGTGCCCACCAGATTATCATCTTTCCTTGTGGCAGTTACACGGCCAACCACTATTCCCATTTGCATAAAGACCTACTCCTTAAAGTAAAATAATTTCGATCTTAAGTTCCTTTGCTGTATCTCTTGCCAGGGGGGTTACGATAGCCCCTTTTGGAACAGTTATCTGATTAAGCTTGCTAAAATACGCAAATCGGACTGTCTCATCTGAAATAACTGTTTTCTTCATTTGCTGAACAGTAAAGTCTGCCCCATCATTGAAATCTATTAATCTGATGCCAAGCATCTTCAGCTCTGCCATCTGCCCATTAAGCTTTCTTTTTAACAAGTCCGGACCTTTATCCATTCCTTTCAGTTTCCAATATTGGCTGAAAGGATCACCTCCTGCCTTCAAAGCCGTGACCCGTTTCCCTTTTAATAAACCCATTAGTATGAGCCGCACCAAAGGCCTTTGTTCGTTAAGGGTTAATAGATCTGCTATTAAAGAAAAAGATAGAATAGGCAAAAGTATTTCATCAAAATGATCAAGAAGCTGATCATTAATCATGGAAGCAGAGATCCAATCGTCATTTCCGGTCAGAAAAACTAACTCCTCAAGCGGAAATTGGGTCAGCATTTCTTCTTCAGCAGCCATTCTAAGTGTAATATCTTCCTGTATTATCTTTTTCAGGTATGAAAATCCCGGTTCCATTCCTATCATATGAGAGGTTAATAGAGCCAGGATATGAGGTTTTCTGTCTCTGCAGTTATTATTTCGCATGTATAGCGCCTGCAGAGTGTTTTTTGCCATAACACTCTGCTTTTTGCTGATCATACTTATTCACCGATATTTTTTGATAATAGTGCTCTTTCAACTTCGCTGTGCGGTCTTGGAATGACATGGACTGAGATGAGTTCTCCTACTCTGCTGGCAGCCTCGGCTCCTGCATCAGTGGCAGCTTTAACGGCTCCAACATCCCCTCTGACCATAACAGTTACAAGCCCAAATCCCACTTTTTCATATCCGCAGATCTCCACGTTTGCTGCCTTAACCATTGCATCAGCTGCCTCAACTGCGCCAACAAGACCTTTCGTCTCGATTAATCCCAATGCTTCACCCATTGTGTGTTTCCTCCTTAAGTTTATTAAACTGATGGTTTGTCATTATCATTTTCGTTGATTTCATTTAGTTTTTTAGCTTGTTTTTTTCTCTTCGGCTCTTCTTTGGTTTTATACTCTTTTTCAGCACCTGTTTCCTGATGCATTTCTTTCAGCTTAAATTGTGGAAGCAGCTTCCCGGCTACTTCACTATGGGCACGCGGGATAACATGAGCAGAAATTACTTTCCCTATTCTTTCTGCTGAACTCACACCGGCATCGACTGCAGACTTCACAGCTGCCACATCGCCGTTGAAGTGAATTGTGACGCCCAGATAGCCATCCACGCCTATTACTTTTTCAATTCCTACAATTTCTACATCTGCTGCTTTTACGGCTGCATCTGCTGCAGAAACTGCTGTTGAATAACCAACGGTTTCAATCAAACCCAATGCTTGCAACTGAAGAATCCTCCTCCTATGAAATTGTCAGACCGGCTAAATTTTCAGGAATTATTTTGCTGATCTGTGACTTTGCTGCTGGCCAAGCCTTATTAAATCCTGTCGAATTCCTTACAAAGCTGATCCGTGACCCGGGATACCTCATCAAACTGACCGTGAAGAAGCACGTATTTCTTCTCTATTAAAAAATTGATGTGTTCGGCCGTACTGTTTTTCATGTGCCGGTCAAGGAGCAAAATACCCGAATAATAGTCAATTCCTTCAATGACAGCGACACCGCCAATTGACGAGTTAAGCCCCAATTGTTTTGTAAGCCATGGACTGGGGGACTTTTCTTTATAGGCTGTAATAGCTTTAAAAGATTTTTGGGAAAGTTTTTTAAAGAAGCTCTTTAAAGCGTTTAACAGGATTCCATAATCCTCTTCATAAAGCTCCAGCGAAAAGGATTGCCCGCTGTTTTTGTCCCAGAACAGGCAGTATTTTAAGGAAGGAAACTCCCTTAAAAGGTCATTCAGTAAAAATAGCTGTCCTGGCGTACATTTTTCTGAAGTAACTACCCCGATTGAGGCTGTTTTTAATTCCCGCTGAAAAGAGCCTTCCAATGTGGGGTGAAGATCCGAGAACAGCCAGACTTTCACACCCTCCGGCGTTTGTCCGATTAGTTGGCTTTCTCCTGCATTTCGGCCAGGCTTTGCTTCAGCCGAAATCCGCTGTTTCCCTTGTACCAGGGACAGAGTCTGAAGCTGTGCAATTTTTTCTTTCGCGGAAGGCTTGGGTGAAGAAAGTGAAACTGTCTGCCTTCTTACGTTTGGGTGTGGATTAGCACCCTGGGGCGCATCTGCATGATTAACAGCTATTCTTTTATTCATTTTTTCCTTCTGATAATTAGGCCGGTTTATGCCCGGTATACCCGACTTCAATCCCGGCTGGCTTTGGTGCGGGGACAAATTGGGAGCTCCATTAATAGGATTTACTTTTTGCTTGCTGTAGGGCTTCATCACTTCTTCTACAACACTTTTAATAAAGTCAGACACACATTATGCACCTCCACTTTTGGAACATCTTCTTATAGAATTTTGCGAAGTTCTGAATGAGGGCGGGGTATCACATTAGCCGAAACCAGTTCTCCTCCAGCCATGGTGTGAGCAGTCTTCCCAACCTCCACAGCAGCTGTGACTGCTGCCACATCCCCTTCAATAATGACTGTGACAAGTCCGGATCCGACTCTCTTTAAATCAACTAAGCTGACATTTGCTGCTTTTGCCATTGAGTCCAGCGCTTCAATAGCTGCTGTCAAGCCCCTTGTTTCTATCAAGCCAATTGCCTTCATTTTTGACCTCCTCTACTGCAAAAGCTTAAAGATAGTCTTCGAGATTCACTTCAATGGGGACTGAAGTCCTTTTAAATAACTCTTCTTTTCCAAGCGGAAAGGTTGCGTCGATGCCCATCTTATCACTGACTCCTTTTAAATGATGTGAAGACTCGAGCGGTGACCCCTTCGCACCCTGTACGATAAAAATGTCATCCCCAGCCTGTACTCTTGTCGCTATAGCCCATTCAACATCATCCGAATCAAAGATATCGACGTCATCATTCACAACAACCACATGCTTTAAATCCTTATCGCTTGCAAAAGCTGCAAGTGCTGCCTGTTTTCCGTCACCATCATGTTTCTTCTCAATTTGTATAACTGCATGATAGCGAGCTACCCCGCCCATCGGGATATGTACAGCTTTGATATTTGGAACAACCTGTCTGACAGTGCTTAAAAGTGTGGCTTCCCTGACAAGCGCCATTGGCAGCCTTTCTTCATAGCTTGATGGAAAAATAGTTTGTGAGATAGCGTTATTACGGTAAGTAACGGCCGAAAATTCTACTATTGGCTGAGGCGTTCTGGTCCCATAATAACCGGCCAGTTCGCCAAACGGCCCTTCCAATTCTCTTTCAAATGGCAGCATTTTGCCTTCCAGAACGATTTCCGCATCAGCCAGCACTTCCAAATCGACCGTTTTGCACTGAACGACATCCAGAGACTGGCCAAGCAATGCACCTGCTACATCCAGTTTGTCGGTATGATACAAATGCGTACTGATCTGAGAACTTAGGACAACAGCTGGAACAACACCAAACATAACAGCCAATTCCATCGGTTCTCCGATGCTTTCATAGTGGGCATATTGCTCCATGAGTTCAGGGGAGGTTATGAGTATGTTCGTTCGATTACCGCCAAGGTATTGCATCCTGCGAATCGAGGTATACCTTTTTCTTCCGGATAGGTCTTTAACCACCAGTATTCCTGCTACATAATAAGCACCTGAGTCATCTGCATGATAGGTTGGGATAGGAAACAAATCTGCCAGATCAAATTCCCCTGTCACTAGATTCTCCTGAACAGGACCAGTTTGCCTTAAAGTCGTCGGAATAGGATTAACAATTGATTCGATGATTTTAGGAATAAGTTCAGATGAGGTGATTCCCATGCTGTCTGCCATCAGCTCTCTGTCTCCTCCCAAACCGGCAGCCATGGAAGATTGATAGCCTTTGATTTTTTCAAATAAAAAAGGCTGTCTTCCATTTTTCGTATTAATCACTGCTCCCAGTTCGTAGAGCGGATCCACCTCTTTTTTCACCCGATGAAGAAGTCCCCTGCTTTCCCATCTGTCCAGCAAAGCCCTCATTGTTACAGGGTTCATGCCTTTTCCCCCCATCTCTCCAAGAGCTCATGGTCAATATCCAGCATGTCCAATATCCTCGCCACCATAAAGTTGGCCAGCTCCCAAATTTCGGTCGGCTTATGGTAAAAGCCTGGTGATGCAGGCATTATGCATGCACCGCTCTCAGCAAGAAGAGTCATATTGCGCAGATGAATCAAATTAAAAGGAGCCTCTCTCGGAACAATAATAAACTTTCGATTCTCCTTCAAAACAACACTGGCAGCCCTGCTTAGAAGCGTATCGCCGACCCCGTTCGCAATCGCACCCAATGTATTCATTGAACATGGCACGATGACCATTCCGTCTGTTTTAAAGGATCCGCTGGCAACCGCAGCGAAAAGATTCCGGTTGCTGTGGATAGCGGCATACTCCTTCAGCTCGTCCATCTTGACCCCGCATTCGAATTGCATTACTTTTTCTCCCATCTCCGTAGCAATTAAATGCGTTTCGATCTCTAATTGATGAAGAGCGCGAATCAGTGTATATGCATACAATGATCCGCTTGCTCCGGTTATGCCCACTAAAATTCGTTTTTTTCCTGGACCTGGAGAAGAATTAGACAACTGATTCGTCTTGGGAGAATTTCTTTTTAGCCAGTTCTTTGTATTCTTCTGTTGATAATATATCTCCGAAAATGTCAATGTCCCTTAGACCGGATACGTGCATATCGTCATCCTGAGAAGCGGTGGCATCTGATACGCAAATAACATTATAGCCATGGTACAAGGCATCAGAAGCAGTACTGCGTACACATACATTTGTCCAGACTCCAGTAAGGACGACCGTATCAATTTCTTCTTCTCTCAGGAAGAGATCAAAATCGGTGTAGCTGAATGCGCTATGCCGCCTCTTTTGGACTACATAATCTCCTTTGCTCTCATCGGGCTGAAGCTCTGGAATGAACTCCGAACCCCATGTTCCCTTTACTGCATGGACAGGTCTTACACGGAAATCACGGTCATTCTTTCTGTGAGCTTCCTGAACATGCACAACCTGAATATTGTGATCATGTGCGAATTCAATAAGCTCTTGTATTTTAGGAACGATTTTTTCGCCATTTTCACACCTTAATGCTGCTTTTTCGCCAATAAAGTCGTTTAACATATCAATAATGACTACACAGTGCTTTTTTCCCCTAAGTTCCAATCCATTCAGCCTCCCTCGATATATATATATTTATTGCTGTGCTACAGGATCTTTTGTTTTCACATTTACCGCTTCGTATTTTTCATACTTCAATGTTCTTTCAAGTCTCTGGATGCTTTGGCGAGGAACGTACTCACCATATCCTGCTTCTCCGACGATCCCTTTGTCTTCTTCAAAGACCACGTTTCCGCGGATAATAGTCTGGACTGGCTTCCCTTTTAGTTTCAAGCCATGAAGCGGATTATACTTAGCCATTGATTCTGTTTTCTGCTCATCGATTACATATTCTTTTTCAAGATCGATAACTGTGAAATCAGCATCACTGCCAATTTCCATTGAGCCTTTTTTAGGGTAAATGCCATAATGAATGGCGGCATTGCGGCTCGTTACTTCTACAAATCTTGATAGGGATAAGCGGCCTTTATTTAACCCTTCACTGACAAGGATCGGCACCATCGTTTCTACACCAGGGATGCCAGGGAAGGTATTCCAGATCGTTGCACCTGGATAATCCTTTTCGGTGGCAATTTCATATGGAGCATGGTCAGTTCCGACAAAGTCGATTGTGCCATCAGCCAGAGCCTGCCAGTGGGATTCGTTATCCTCTTTTCCTCGCAGCGGAGGAGCGATTTTTGCATAGGAACCCCGCTCTGACATGGAATCCTGAGCATTTAAAACAAGGTAGTGAGGGCAGGTTTCAGCCGTAACCTTGACACCGCGCTTCTTTGCAGCTTTAACCAGTTCGACGCCTTCCTTTGTGCTCATATGTACCACATGTACACGTGCGTCTGTAGCTTCCGCGAAGCTGAGAATCAGTTCAATGGCCACCTTCTCAGCTAAGCTTGAACGAGCTTCAGCCCATGCCGGTCCGTCTAGGCGGCCTTCTTTTTCAAGTTTCTTCGAATTGAATGTGCAGATATCGTAGTTTTCAGCATGAACACCAATAGGAAGACCAGTTTTTGCGACGTTTTTGAAAATTTCCAGCATTTCTGCATCAGAAACTTTAGGGAAGGTAGGGACAGAAGGAGTCATGTAAACTTTAAATGCAACAACTCCCTGATCTATTTGAGGGTAAATATTATCAATCCAGCCTTCTCGTGCATCCTCGCCAGTCATGCCGCCCCAGAAGCAGTAATCAATATAAGCCTGATCCCTGATTGGGCCGATTTTTTTATTGAAGCTATCGCCATCGCGTACAGATGGCTTGCTGCAGCATGGCATATCGATAATAGTTGTCAAGCCTCCGGCTGCTGCAGAACGGCTGCCGGTTGCAAATGTTTCTCTGTGAGTAAACCCGGGATCCATAAAATGGGTATGCGGATCAATACAGCCTGGAACTACTAATTTCCCTTGAATATCAATGACCTTGCCTGCATTCAGAAAAGAAATGTCATTCGTGTAGCCGACAATCTTTCCCTCGTTTACTAGAATATTCGTTAAAACCTGACGATCTCCCTGCGGAATATTTGCATTTTTCAGAATTAAGTCCATTTTCTCTGCTCCTATCTATTAATTTGATTTCTGCCTCAAAAAATGAGGCAGATGGTTACAGCAGCTGCTATTAAATCATTTCAGCTGAATGATCTCCTTTCAGCTGTTCGATTCTTTCACTTTCACTTATATTTAAATCTTTATAATTAAATACCAAATTTAATAAAATTGCTGTGATGCTTCCCAGTACGATTCCATTTTCAACCAGCAGGCGTGCACTTGTCGGCAGACTCTCAAAAATCTGCGGAACAACCGCTGATCCAAGTCCAATTCCTATTGAACAGGCAACAATAAGCAAGTTTTCATTTTTGCTGAAATCCACTGCAGAAAGCATTCTGATTCCTGATGAGATAACCATCCCAAACATTGGAATCATGGCTCCGCCAAGAACAGCCATAGGAATAATCGTAGTCAGAGCAGCCACTTTAGGCAAAAGGCCCAGAATCATTAATATGACACCAGCTGCGATAACAACATTCCTCGTTTTTACTTTAGTCAATGCTACAAGTCCCACATTCTGTGAAAAGGACGTATAAGGAAACGCGTTAAAAATACCCCCTATAACAACAGCAAGTCCTTCTGCACGCAGCCCTTTCTTAATGTCTTTAGAGTCAAGCTTTCTCTCACAGACATCTCCGAGAGCCAGAAATACCCCAGTAGATTCAATCATGCTCACTATCGCCACTAAAGTCATCGTAAGGATGGCTGAGGCATTGAATGTCGGGAATCCGAAATAAAACGGCTGAACGACATGAAACCAGGAAGCCTGGCTGACTTCGGCAAAGCTGACGAGTCCCATAAAATAAGCTGCTATTGTCCCGGCCACCAATGAAAGCAGGACAGAAATTGCTTTCATATAGCCTTTAAAAAACCTGTTCATTAAAATAATCAGCACCAGTGTAAATGCAGCCAGGAATAAATTATTGGCACTTCCATAATCGGGTGATCCAAGTCCGCCTGCAGCATTATTCATGGCAACAGGAATCAGTGATACCCCGATAATAGCAACGACTGAACCGGTTACGACCGGCGGGAAAAACCTCATAATTTTACTCATAAATTGGGATAGGATCATGACGATAATACCTGATGCAATAATAGCCCCGTAGATGGCTGTGATGCCCTGCAAATTCCCGATGGCTATCATCGGGCCGACTGCTGTAAAAGTACATCCCAGAATAACAGGCAGCCTAATGCCAAAATGCTTCCCCCCTATAACTTGAAGCAATGTAGCAATCCCGCAGGTAAACAAATCAATCGAAATTAAGTAAGCAAGCTGCTGGGCATTAAGCCCAATTGCCGGTCCCACAATCAGCGGTACAATGACAGCACCTGCATACATAGCCAGCACATGCTGAAATCCCAAAGTCCCTACCTTCCAAGGATTTAGCTTTTCCAAAGACTTTCCCCCCAGGTTTAATTCTTTGTTATGCCTCAGCTTGACTCCAGCTTTTAAAAACCGGCATCACCTCCCAAAAAAATGTATATAAAAAAAACCGCAGCAATAGATAACATCAAAGTAAACAATAGATGTTCTATTACTGCGGTTTCAGTCAGCTTCCGTTAAACAAAAGACAAAGGAACCGCTCCTATATTCAGGTTTAAGAAAAACTGCGTCATGCACAGCTCTCCCAAACATAATGTAAAACTGCTATTCTTTAAAATAAATAATGGTGCAGGCTTCTTCAGTAACAGGATCATAATCTTTTAAAATCGTTTTGACTTTCAAATGAAGAGCATCTTCAATCATCCCTTTAAGAAGAGACTTAAATTCAACAATCAATGCTGAATCAACCGAAATGGTCAGGTGATGGAAGTTCTGGCTCAGCATCTGCAGTGCCTGAACACGCTTATGCTGTGCAAAAATGATGACTCTATCATCAAAAGTTTCTATACGCTGTTTTTTTACGCCTGTTCCATAGATCTCCTGGTTCACACGATTATAGAGAAAAGCGAGATCTTTTTTTATGGTCTGAGATAATTTTGAGGTTAAAACAGTCATGTAATCCTCCTGTTAATCACTATATTAAACAAGGCTATTTTATAAGTCAATATCTTTTTTCAGAAAATTCGTACTTGACAAAATATTGACTTAACTATTAGACTACAAATCAACTCCCCCACTATTTCTATAATTGTCCCAATAATACCTCCCTTCAGCACCATGAAAAATTAAATAGAATTTTTCGTATAACCTCAATAATCGGTTTGAGGGTTTCTACTGGGAACCGGAATTCCTATCTACGAAAGGTATATTTCCTGTGAACTGCATACAGGAACCTTTTGTGCAGGAATTTTTTTGTGCTTATTAGTCTATTTAGAAGAAGATGCATAATATCATAATTTAAATACCTCTGCATGCTCGCAAGGCTAATATCCCTGCAAACTGCTCACACTATTTTTCTCATTGCCATTATAGTTTCAGAATCTATGAGGAGGCGAAGATTTGAAAAGTATTCAATTTATTGTTAATGGAAAGGAATGTACGGTCGTTTGCCCGCCTGCGAAACCGCTCCTTGATGTCTTGAGAGAAAATCTGGGTTTGACTGCCAGCAAGGAATGCTGCGGAAAGGGAGAATGCGGCTCATGCTCTGTTCTAATCAATAATGAGGTTGTATGTTCCTGTCTTGTACTAGCTGGCCAGGCGGAAAACCAGATGATCACTACTTGTGAAGGAGTAGGATTATCACCAAATCTGGATGTGATTCAGGAATCATTTATTGCTGAAGGAGCAACACAATGCGGGTATTGTACACCGGGAATCATCGTATCAGCAAAAGCTTTCTTGGATGGAATTGACCATGTTCCATCCGTAGGGGAAATTAAAACCGCATTAGGAGGCAACCTATGCCGCTGTACAGGCTATACCAAAATTATTAAGGCCGTTCAGACAGCTGCCAGCCAAAAAATATCCGAGCCTGAAACAATCGGATAGTCCATGACACATACAGCCATCTTGCTTGCCGCCGGCCAGTCCAGCAGAATGGGTACTCTAAAAGGACTGCTGCCATGGAATGGTATGACATTATTCGAGCATCAGCTGAACACTCTCAGAAAATCGGTATTTACAGAAATTGTAGTAGTATTGGGATTTGAAGCTGAAAAATTCCTTTCAATCGCAAAAAAGTATTCAGCAAAATTGATAATAAATGAAGAGTTTCAAGACGGTAAGTGCTCTTCAATCATTGCAGGGGTGAAAGCTTCAGACACGTTATCAGAAACGATTCTGATTACATCTGTGGACCAGCCGCTGCATTCTGTCACCATTAATAAGCTCGCCGGGAATCTTAGAAAAAGCCGCTGCCTGATTGCAGTCCCCAGCCACCAACGAAAAAGAGGACACCCAATCCTCTTTTCCTCCCGATTGAGGAACGAGCTCTTATCGATAAAAGAAGAGAAAATGGGCTTGAGACATGTAATTCAGCAGCATGAGAAATCTCTCCTTGAGGTGCCAGTGGAAAATGAGCAGGTTCATCTCAACCTGAATCATCTGGAAGATTATAAAATTGCGCTTAAAAAATATACCAGGAGGTAAGTCGATGCTTGTTTCAGAGATTGACATGATTACCCCTTCCTCTCTATCCGAATGTCTGATACAGCTATCGAAGGAAGGCAGGATCCATAGATTGATAGCAGGCGGTACAGATGCTGCTGTCAGGATGAAGGAAGGCAAATGGCGGCCGGAGATTTGGATCAATATAAAAAACTTAAGTGAGCTGCGGTATATCGAAGAAAGTGAAGATTGTATTCATGTTGGCCCATTGACCACACATACGGATGTTATTCATTCTCCGCTTCTGCAAAGAAAAGCAGATGTTCTCGTGGATGCTGCACGGGAAGTGGGCGCCACTCAGATGCAGAATATGGGGACAATCGGCGGCAATATTGGCACTGCCTCTCCTGCAGGCGATACCCTTCCGGCTTTGTATGTTCTTGGAGCCAGGCTTGAACTCACATCGCTGTCGAATAAACGAATCATTCCAATCGAAGAGTTTATCCTTGGTCCCGGCAGGACAGTTTTAAAAGAAAATGAAATGATCACAAAAATCCTTATAAAACCGCAAAAACCAAATGAAATAGGCATTTTCCAGAAGCTAGGCCCCCGCAAAGCACAATCTATTTCCATTGTGAATGTTGCTATTTCACTCACTATGGACCAGGATCTGAAATGCAGTGAAGGAAAAATCGCCTTCGGATCTGTGGCACCAACTATTATCCGGGCACGCAAGTGTGAATCTATGCTTCCCCTGGGAACGCTTAATGATGAATTAATCCGGAATATCGCCAAAATTGCCTGGAAAGAGGTCATGCCCATCACAGATGGAAGAGCAACTGCTACATATAGAAGGGATATGGCGAGCGCTTTATTAGAAAGAGGATTATACCGTTTAATCAGGAGGTGGAATAACCAGTGAACACCAAATGGGTTGGAAAAAGGGTGAAAAGAATTGATGGCCCGGAAAAAGTAACCGGAGAATTAAAATATATGACCGATTACCATTTTGAGAATATGGTTTGGGGCAAAGTACTGCGGTCTGAATATCCGCATGCAAAAATTAATTCCATTGATATTGAAGCAGCCAAAAATCTGCCTGGTGTTATTTGTGTACTAACCCATAAGGATATTCCCGGCTTTAATGGATTTGGGATTGTTGTTCCCGACCAGCCTGTTCTGTGTTCTGATGTCGTCCGGTGTACAGGGGACGCTGTAGCCCTGGTTGGAGCAGAAACACTGGAAATCGCCGAGCAGGCACTGAGTTTAATTAAAGTGGACTATGAGCCCCTTGAAGTAGTTGCAGATGCCGAATATGCCCTTACAGATTCTGCTCCAAAGCTTCATCCTGATGGCAATCTGCACAGCCATGTCACAATTAATAACGGAAACATTGAGAAAGCCTTCGAGGAAGCTGACATAATTGTAGAGAATACCTTCTACTCTCCCCGGCAAATGCATGCTTTCATCGAAACAGAAGGCGGCTGGGGGGTAATGGATGGAGAAGGGTTCCTCACGATTCGCTGCCCTGGCCAATACGCATACCGCGATCGAATGCAGATTGCGAGGTCCCTGGCTTATAATCCTGAAAGAATAAGAGTTATCTCAAGCCCTATTGGCGGTGCCTTCGGAGGGAAGGATGAGATTACAGTTCAAATATACCTTGCTCTGCTTGCGCTGCATACAAAGGGACGGCCTGTTAAAATCCATTTAAGCCGGGAAGAGTCTGTGATTGCGGGCATAAAAAGGCATCCTTTTAAAGTCCAGATGAAGACTGCTGCTAAAAAAGACGGGACACTTCTTGCCAATCAGGTAAAAGCTATAGGGGATACTGGTGCTTATGCATCACTTGGAGGAGCAGTCATTGCACTGGCGATCGAACATTCATGCGGCCCTTATAAAATTCCCAATGTGGATCTCGAGGGCTTCTGTGTGTATACCAATAACGGAATTGCCGGCGCCTTCAGAGGCTTTGGCGTCAATCAGGTATGCATGGGAATTGAAACACATATGGACATGATTGCAGAAAAGCTGGGAATGGACCCTATCGAATTGCGCAAAAAAAATGTCTATCACCAGGGGGAAGTTTCAAGTGTCGGCCATATTGTCAAATCCAGTGTTGGCACCTATAAAACCCTGGAAACAGCAGAGAATTGCGATCTGTGGAAGAACCGGGAAAAGTATAAATCCGAAGTAAGTGAGCCATGGAAAAAACGGGGAGTTTCCGTGGCAACATCCTTTCATGGCATCGGAATGGGAATTGGCCTTCCTGACTATGGAGCCGCCTCTATTGAACCGCTGCCGGATGGTACATTCCTTGTAGGTGTGGGATGTGAGGAGATCGGAGGAGGCAACAGCACCGCCTATGCCCAGATAGCCGCTGAAATGCTGAACTGTGATATCAGCAATATCAGAATCGTTCAAGGTGATACACAAAAAACACTTGATGGCGGTACTGTAACTGCATCCCGCTCCACCTATACCGGAGGAAGAGCTGTTGCTCAAGCAGCACCCAGGATGACTGAGCTTCTTATTCAAACTGCTGCTGAAATGCTGAATTTAGATTCATCCCAAATTGACTTAAGGCCGAACCATATTTCAGCCCATGGAGAGATCATACCTTATAAGTCTATCTTTAAATACCTTTATGATCATCATGAGGCAACTAGAGTAGAAGGACACTTCTACCTGCCGAAAGAAAAAGAAGAAATCAAAGGTTCCGGCGGTGCCCCCCACCATTTATACGGATATTTGACACATGTGGTGATGGTGGAAGTTGATACTTTAACAGGTGAAACGGAAGTTCTGCGGGTTGTATCCATCCCTGATGCGGGCAAAGTCATTAATCCGCAGGGGCTGGAGGGCCAGACTGAAGGCGGAGCCGTAATGGGCATCGGCTATACCCTTTATGAAGATGTACTGATCGAAAATGGATATCATAAAACGCGGAATTTCACTGATTATATCATCCCTACTATTCGCGAGACTCCTTTGATTGAGACCTTTCCGGTAGAAGAGCCCGAACAATCAGGGCCCTTTGGGGCGAAGGGAATTGGAGAAGTGGTGATGATTCCGATTATTGCTGCTATCATGGCAGCCATATATGATGCAACAGGAGCCAGAATCCGCCATCTGCCTGCTACTCCCGAAAGAGTGTTTAATGCATTAAAAGATCTCAAAAAACAAAAAGTCCAATCCTCAAGGTGATCCTATTGATAAGCAGCAATTTATTTGCCAGGTTAGAAGAGTCAATCAAAAACCGGAAAGACACATTTCTGCTGACCATAACAGATTATCCTGATGAAAAACTCATTGGAGCGAAAGCTTTATTATGGCCTGACGGAGATTTCTGCACCGAAGCCTCCCTTCTGCCGCTGGATGTGAGGGATTTATTAGCGGTACATTGCAATAAACTGGTCACCAAAAAACGGTCCGGCACTGTGAGATTTATGTGGAAGGATCGTTTAGTTGAATGTTTTGCTGAGTACTTCCCTTCTCCTCTTCATTTGATAGTAGCCGGTGCCGGCCATGTGTGTGAACCCGTGGCAGAAATGGGACGTATGCTCGGATTTTTCGTGACAGTAATAGATGATCGGAAAGAGTTTGCAAACAGAAAACGCTTTCCAAATGCAAATGAAGTGGTTTGCCAATCCTATCTGGATTATTTCAGGCATGTCGACATTTCAGAAAAAACTTATATTCTCCTTCTTACCCGGGGACATAAGTATGACGTTCTCAGTTTGAATGAACTTTTAGAAAGGAAATGTCAGGCAGGATATATTGGCATGATCGGCAGCAGAAGACGTATCTCGGGAGTATTCGAAGAAATTCAGCGGGATTTTCCGCATGAAAGCTTTGAAAACTTATACACCCCTGTGGGTCTAGATATTGGTGCTGAAACTCCTGCAGAAATTGCAGTCAGTATCATGGCAGAAATTCTGAAAGTGAAAAATCAAAAATCAGGAGATTCCTTAAGTTCGCAAATTAAAAGATTTGCAAAAATGGGGTTCCATGAGGGGGCTGGCAAATGGACCAAATGCAGCTTATAAAGCGCACCCTCGATATCAGGAAAGGAGGTGAGAAAGCAGCACTCGCTACAATTATCCGCACGAAGGGCTCTACCCCGAGAAAAACCGGAAGCCGGATGATTGTGTTCCCCTGCGGAAGAATAGAAGGAACAATTGGCGGAGGCTGCGGTGAAGCGGAAGTAATTGAGGAGGCTTTTCAGGTCATACAAACAAATACCCCAACTCAAAAGCGCGTTGATTTAACAAAAGGGCTGTTTTATGAAGATGGCGGAATATGCGGTGGTATTATGGATGTTTTTATTGAACCCATCTAACCTTAAAAAATTGATCTCCCGCCTATTCCATGGTCAAGTCAGTTCGTGTCTCAGGATGAACATTAACCATGAATAAGGAGTGACCTTTCATGTCGATGATTGAAAAGGATCTTGGGTCGGGCCTTCCGCCTGCCTCTAATGCGAACCTCTTAGAACGGCTCTTTAAGCTTTCCGCACGGAACACAAATGTAAAGACAGAAATACTGGCAGGCATTACTTCATTTATGACAATGAGTTATATCATCTTTGTCAACCCGATTATCTTAGCTGACGCAGGAATACCAAAAGAAGCCGCATTGGCTGCAACTATTTACGCAAGTGTCTTCTGTACTCTTCTAATGGCACTGTGGGCAAATTTCCCTGTAGCAGTTGCCCCGGGTATGGGGCTGAATGCCTTTTTTGCCTATACAGTTGTACTTGGTCAGGGTCTTTCCTGGCAAACAGCGCTTGGTGCTGTATTTATATCGGGGATTGTGTTTTTAATTTTAACTGTTACCGGAGTCCGGCAGAAGATTGTAGATGGTGTCCCGGATGTCTTAAAGTCAGCCATAGGTGTTGGAATTGGTTTGTTTATTGCTTTTATCGGTTTAAAAAATGCAGAACTTGTGGTTGCAAATGAAGCTACTTTTGTCGGCCTGGGAAGCATCACAAGCAAGGGGCCGCTTCTAGCTCTATTCGGATTAATTATTGCCGCCCTCCTGATGGCAAAGAAAGTAAAAGGCGCCCTGCTTATTAGTATATTGGGTACAAGTGCAGCAGCCATGATTGTTGGCTTTATTGCCTATCCAAGAGCCGTAGGTGACATCGTGTCCCTCAATCTCCCCAGCATGTCCGAGACTTTTCTAGCTATGGATATTATGGGAGCAGTAAAATATGGCATCATCTCAGTCATTTTTTCCTTTACGATCGTAGAATTATTTGACAATTTAGCTACCCTCATCGGATTATCAAGAAAAGCCGGCCTCACAGATGAAAATGGAAAAATTGAAAACCTGGATCGTGCCCTTCAGGCAGATGCAGTTGGAACAATGGCGAGTGCAGCCTTCGGAAGCACTGCCTTAAACGCTTATGTGGAAAACGCCACAGGAATCTCGGAAGGCGGACGCACTGGCTTAACTTCTTTAACTGTAGCTGTACTATTTTTCCTGTCGCTCATTTTTGCACCGCTCATCTATTTCATACCTTCTGTCGCCACTGCGCCTATTCTTATTCTTGTTGGCGCCTTAATGCTAAGTGAAATAAAACATATTAGCTTTGATGATTTTACTGATGTTATTCCTGTTTTTTTAACGATTGTTCTCATGCCATTAACTTTCAGTATCGCCCAGGGACTGGCATTCGGCTTTATCTCTTACACACTGCTTAAGCTTCTTACAGGCAAGCATCAGCAAATCCATTGGATCATGTATTTTGTAAGTGCTGCCTTTATTATTAATTTCATTATGGGCGGACATTAATCTGATGACGGTCATTTTTTAAAAAGCGAGGAGTACAAATGAAGCTTACCATTGAAACGTTACGAAAAAGAATTGATGTGGCGGCCAAAAGAACTCCTGCCGATCTGGTTATTAAAAACGGAAAAGTAATAAACGTATTTACACGTGAGATCATCGAGGAAGACATAGCGATTGCTGATGGATTCATAGCTGGCTTAGGAAGCTATGAAGGCTTGGAAATTATTGATGCTGGGGGCAGCTATATTGCCCCCGGCTTTATAGATGGGCATGTCCATATTGAGTCGGCGATGGTGACTCCTGCTGAGTTCAGCAATGTTGTCCTCCCCCATGGAGTAACGACAGTGATTGCAGACCCTCATGAAATAGCCAATGTCAGCGGAACTGACGGCATTGATTTTATGCTGAAATCTTCAGAAGATATCCCGCTCGATGTATTTTTTATGCTTCCATCCTGCGTGCCTGCAACTCCATTTGAAAATGCCGGCGCTTCCCTCAGTTACACGGATCTCGAAAAGTATTACAGTCACCCAAGAGTGCTGGGGCTCGGTGAAGTTATGGATTATCCCGCTGTTATGAACAAGGATGATGGAATGCTGAAAAAACTGGAAGCAGCCTATAGTAAAGGAAAATGCATCGATGGACATGCAGCAGGACTTAATGCGAATGAAATCAATATTTACATGGCAGCCGGCATTAGAACAGACCATGAATGCATCAACCCTGAAGAAGCACTGGCACGGATGCGCACAGGCATGTATGTTATGCTGCGGGAAGGATCTGCGGCAAGAGACTTATTGTCACTTCTCAAATCAGTCAGCGAACAAAACGCACGGCGTTGTTTGTTTGTTACGGATGACAAGCATCTCGATGACCTGATCAATGAAGGCAGCATCGACCATAATGTAAGAATAGCCATTAAGGAAGGGATGGATCCTATCCTTGCCGTTCAAATCGCTACTCTGAATGCAGCAGAATGCTTTGGCCTGAAAAATAAAGGGGCTATTGCTCCCGGTTATGAAGCCGACCTGATTTTTCTTAGTGATCTCATGAATGTCAAGATTGATAAAGTAATAAAGAGCGGAATCCTTGCTGCAGAAAACGGGTTCATGAAGAATTCTGTTCCAAACAGCATTGCACCTTCAGGATCCATCTTGAATAGTGTCAAAATCAGCAGCCTGAACGATAAAGATTTAAGCATTAGCATAGGTAAGGATGACTGCAATATCATTGGCATTATACCGAACAGCATTGTGACCAGGCACCTGGTGAAAAAGGCAGATTCATTAGATGGCTATTTCCAGCCAAACCCCCATAGAGATCTTTTAAAGCTTGCTGTTGTGGAGCGGCATAATTGCACAGGCAGCATCGGGCTTGGCATTGTTAAGGGATTAGGGATCACAAGAGGCGGGATTGCTTCAACAGTTGCCCACGATTCCCATAACATTGTCGCAGCAGGCACATCGGATGAGGATTTGCTGGCTGCCATTAAGCATACGGCAGCAATGAGAGGCGGCCTCGCTGTAGTCCAGGATGGGAAGATTCTTGCGGAACTGCCCCTGCCTATTGCGGGACTCATGACTGATCAGGATTCTTCATTTATCCATGAACGCTTATCACAATTGAATCACGCACTTATGACAATCGGATGCAGCATGGAATTCAACCCATTCTTGACGCTCTCTTTTTTAGCGCTTCCGGTTATCCCTGAACTCAAATTAACTGATAAGGGTTTATTCTCTGTAAAATCCTTTAGCCACATTAAAGCCGAGGCATAGAAAAATAAGGCCGTGATGTTCTCCGGCCTTTCTTTCATTTTTTAGCTGCTTCCTTATTAGTTAAAGTTAAGGCAGACCAGGCTGTTTCATCTGCAAAGTACCTGCTCCAGCTGGCAACACCGGCCAAATTATATTTCTTTGCCAATTCAGCCCGTTTTGTCAGTGAAATTTCATCTTCCAGCCACACTTTGTATGTGATTTTATCTTTTTCTGAATAATGCTCCGCATAATTTTGCCCGCTTACCGGATCGTATATGGTAGTAATTTTATTTTGAGTGAGCCATTCTTTCACTTTGCCCATAGAAAGGGCTTTGGAAGAAACATCCCCATTTGATTGCTGTTCCCATAATCTTGTATATAAAGGCACACCCAATATTAATTTATCATTGGGCACAACCTCGAGCAGAAGTTTAAGGTTTTCCTCCACCCATGGGAGGCTCGCAACGCTTCCCGCAACCTGCGAGCTGCCCCAATGCTCATCATAAGCCATGACAACCATATAATCTGCTATCCCGGCAAGCTTATCCCTTTCATAAAAAGCCGACCAGTTACCGCTTGATGAAATGAATGTGATATCCATCGACACCACTAATCCTGCTTCATGAAAGAATGGTGTGGCTTCCCTCACAAACTGTGTTATGAAAGGCCCGTCTTCAGGATTAACATTTTCAATGTCAAGATTGATCCCGTTTAATTCATATAATTGACTGAAATGCAGAAGCTGGCGAATCATATTCTGCCTTGTTTCAAAAGAACCAAAGGCTTCATGTGTTAATTCAGGGTCAAATGCATTTGAAAACAAGCCCCAAATTTGGTATCCCTGTTTTCTGGCCCATTTTGCATAATCCTTCGAACCCAGGTTTTTGATAGCCCCTTTTCCGTCCGCTAGCTCAAACCATGTTGGTGAAATGACATTAACGCCCGACATCTTCGGGATGCTCGAAGTATTCGGGTTTTTAGTATATACAGCTTCCCAGGTCAGCTGAATTGGACCTTCCATTTTCGGCAATGTGTTTTTTATTTCTTCAAGAGAAATAGCTATCTTCTTCCTCTCTCCCTTTTTTATGTATTGCTTCTTCAAATAGCCGGCTCTGCCGTCTTCTTTTCTAATAAAATAGTAGTCTCCTTTCTCCTGTTCAATAAAAACATTCTCTTTTGGAGATATGGAGGCCGTATATGGTGAATCGAGGCTTGCTTCCGTCCGAAGGCGAAGCAATTCTTCATGAATATCTTTTTCCTGCACTTTACCGGCAGCAATGGTCTCTCCATTCTTTTTAACCCAAACTGCACCTGTATTAGAGAGAAATGAATATGTTATTGGATAGAAAGCCAATAGGGGCTTAATCGCTAAATACCTTTCTCCATCTATCTGTTTAACAGCAGAAAAGTCCAATTTCACAGGTTTCCCATTCACATAATAGCTCGAAGATTCAGACGGCAGCTGCACTACTTTATTCTTAGTGGCAATAATGATGGATTGTGAATGTTCATCAAAAATAATAGCTTCGTCAACAAATTCCTGCAGAAAAGTTAATGGCAGGTAGACCGTTTCCCTTTCTAAATAAGCATTTCCCGCCTGTTTGCCCATAAACAAAATCGGATGATCTCCCTTAAAGTAAGCTGCCTTCTCCTTAGAAGCAAAAGGGTATAAAAACATAATTATACTTGAGGTTATCAGTGTAAAAGCAAACAAAAGCCCCGCAAAAATAAATTTTTTAGCGGGTGGCTTTTTCTTACTTGTTTCTATTTCATACATTCCTTTTCCTCCCCTTACTAACCATCGTAACGAAATTATCAGAAAATGGGAAGAAGTTTAGAATGTCTTCAATTATTCAACCCATCCTATATTAACGAAATTAATCGAGGAAAGGTTTCAAGTTTTTATCAGTATGTTGTAAAGTGAGTAAGCTTTTGCAGTCTATAAGTAATATATTTGGCCACAGGCATTTTTTCATTGGACGGATAGTTCTTTGTATAAATGGCTCCGTTATTATTCCATAACTTATTAAAATACCTGTCGACATCCTTTATAACCTGGGATTGGGAAGGGGCGCTGATTTTTAAGTTTGTCTCCAGGTTTAAATCGTCCAGATTTCTTTTTGTAAAATTAGCTGATCCAGCTATGATCATACTATTTTCTCTGCCGGTTATATACATGATTTTCGGATGGTATTGTTCAAATCCCGTATTGTACCATCTGATTTTTATGTTATTATGGCCTAATTTGTCCAATTCAGCTGCAACAGGTATATTAGGCAATCCGATCTTTTCGGATCCAAAGGCATTTTGGTTGGGATCCAGGATCATTTGTACTTTAACTCCCCGGTCGGCTGCTTCTTTAAGTGCATCAACCACTTTTCGGTCAGCAAGATAAAACATGCCAAGCCAGATGGTTTCCCCTTTCTTGACTTTATTGATTTCTTGAAGAATGTGTTTATAAATCTTTCCTTCAGTCAGCACCTGGACCTTAAGCGGGCCATTTTTATTGCTCTTTTCAGGCTTGAAATCTGCCAGTTTGCCTGATGCTGAATAATCGACCACTGCCTGCTCGGTTTTTACGAGATCAGCTAAAATTGGCCCTTTTACTTCAAAAGCTATATTGGAATGAAATCCGCTGGCATTGTGGGGATTTCCAGATGTTACAATCCCTGACTTTTCTGTCACAAAAACCTTTCGGTGATTTGCTTTTATGTTCATAAGATCAAGATAGGACCGGAATGTGACCTTAGGGGCATTTTCTGCAAGCGGATTGGGCAGCCAGCCTTCACCACCCTGGCCAAACCATTGTATAAATACACGCCAAAATGCCGAATAAATTGGATTTGAATCCCTTAAAGGTACTAATGAAGTATAAACCACGTTTATGCCATTCTCTTTGAGTTCCCGGAATTCCGGAACTTCATGCGATCCATAGGTGCTGTTAATCCGATCTGTGATCACGGTAATCTTCATATTCGGACGGCTAAGCTTTTTTTCGATCAGCTTATCAGTTATTTTTCCGCTAATATCCGGATATTTTTTATCTCCATCATTAAAGCCATTGAATAAAAACATATCCATCACTATAAAATCCTCTGCCTCGTCAATTGCTTCTATAATACGCTGAAAGATCTGCTGATCACTTTCTCTTTTGCCATTTTCTTTTTCATATGTTAAATCGTAAAAGAACTGAACATCTTCTGCAGAATATACTTCCCCCTCGAATGAAAGACCCTTTGGCAGCGATTTATTGGATTGATAGATAATGGTTGCTGCCAATACCAGCACTAGGCTCAAAATGGGTATCCATACCTTTTTTCTTTTTACTTTTCCCAGAACCCTTTTCACCAAGACTCCCCCTGCTCCTAAGATTGAGATAACTATATATAGACCATTTTTGACTATTGTAAACTCATCTATGCGCCTTCAGGCAAAATAAAAGACGAAGGCCTGTGCCTTCGCCATTTATATATTATTAGCCAACAAGCTTTACAAGCATATGAGACAGCTTATGCTTTTCTTCTTCTGTTCCTACCTTCCACAATTCCTGAAGAAGTTTTTCTTCACGGTTTCTCGGTTCTTCTTTGGAAGCCAGATAATCGCCTACCTTTTGAGCAGTATTAGCAAGCTGCTCCTCATCCATGCCCATTTTCTGTCCCATGGAAACCTTTCCGCTTAGATAATCTTTAAATCCGTCAAAGCTTGAAAGAATTTCATCTTTCTTTTCGCTACCCATATTATCTAGCTTTCCCTCTACATTGGCTGCTTGTCCATTTACGTTATTCATATTTTGTTCCATGCTGAATCTCTCCTTTAATTGGATTTGATTGCTGTGACAGTCTACTAATACCCGGTGTCAAACATATCAAACACAAGCCAGAGAGTTTGAAGCATCCCGCTGAAATAAATTGGACTTCTTTTTAATTGCACATGGTATGCTGCTTTGCTCACATGGTACAATATATTAACATAGAAAGTATGAAGGAGAGTTCTTATGATTTATGGAATTATCATTATTTTAGCTTATTTACTTGGCTCCATTCCTTCTGGTTTAATTGTAGGAAAACTTTTTTATGGAGTGGATATTCGAGAGCATGGCAGCGGAAATCTTGGCGGTACCAATACTTTCCGGACCCTTGGAGTTAAGGCCGGCATGATCGTGACCATAGCTGATATCTTAAAAGGCACCCTTGCTGCATCCCTGCCCCTATTCTTTGGATCAGATATGCATCACCTTATTGCCGGAGTTTTTGCCGTTATTGGACATATGTATCCTCTGTTTGCCAATTTTCGCGGAGGAAAAGCAGTGGCAACTTCAGGCGGAGTGCTATTAGCCTATGTACCGATCATGTTTCTTATCATATTGGGTGTTTTCTTCTTAAGCCTTTACATAACCAAGTATGTGTCTTTATCCTCTATTCTGGCAGCAGCAGCATCCATCATTTACGCTCTTATACTTGGTGATATACCCCTGATTATAGTTGTTTCTATCCTGGGATTCTTTGTTATTTACAGGCATAGGGCTAACATTAAACGAATCAGGGACAAAACCGAGCCCAAAATAAAATGGCTTGGCTGAAAACCAGCCGTCAACAAAACAGCAGACCTTTTATCTGCTGTTTTTATTTTGTTTTGAAAATATTTCTTAATAATGTTCGCCCTTATGAATAAATGTTTAAACATAAAAAAACATAATTTGATATCTTTCGCCATACATTAGTTTAGGCTTAACTTTTGCCTAAAACGCTAATGTTAGGATGAGTAATGAGATGGAAAAGCAAAAAAAGCAGTATATAAAAAAAGCAGAAGGAGAAATCCGTGAAAACGACAGCCAGCTGGCAGCAGCATTAGCTCATGAAATCAGAAATCCGCTGACAACAGTGAAAGGGTTTATGGAGCTCTTAAAGCCTTATTTAATTGAGATCGGCAAAGAACAGTACGCCCAAATTGCCATTGATGAGATTAATAGGGCAAATGATATGATTTATGAATTTTTAAATGCATCGAAATCCGGATTAAACAAGAAAACGGAAATAGACTTAAACAAATTGATTCAGGAAATGAAAATTTTATTCGAAAATCAGGCAAATATTAAAAATATAAAACTTTCAGTAAGCCTTTGCCCTGGGAATCACATCATCTATGGTGATTCTAATAAGATTAAACAAGTACTGATCAATATAATAAAAAATGCACTTGAAGCATGTGAAGAGGCTCATACAGGAGAAGGAAAGGTTTGCCTAAGTGCCAAATCAAACAGCAACCAAACCCAAATCATTATTGAGGATAATGGACCTGGCATGACAGAAGAAACTCTAAACAAGTTATTTTTGCCATTTTATACAACGAAAGAAAAAGGGACTGGCATCGGTCTATCCATATGCCGAAAAATAATAGAGGAACATAATGGCAGAATTACAGCCCATTCGAGACTTTCACAAGGCAGTGTTTTTACAATTGAACTTCCAGTGGCATTGAGCAAATAAAGCCCATTGAAGTCGATTGGAAAAATTGCAGAAAAATGATGAAAAATGTAAAAATTCATATTAAAATTAGACTATTAATATACATTCTGATGCTTTATATTAAGGGGATAATTTTGATGAAAAACTCCAAAGCCTTCCTGCTATCCGTATTTTTCTGTACCATATTACTAATTTGCTCGGGTCTCTTAATCTATAAAATGCATACTGAACATAATACTGAGGCTGCTGAAGCTAAACCTGTTCAATTGCATGCTGAAAACAGGGAAACTGCCGAGGGTAATAAAATCCTTATTGAAAGGCTGACCTTGGGAGCTATTGGAGATATCCTTATTCATGATTGGGTATATAATGATGCAAAAACAAAAACAGGCTATGATTTCAAACCGATGTTTGAACATACAAAATCGCTATTAAGTACGCCCGATCTCTTACTTGCCAATCAGGAGACTATTCTTGGCGGCATCAATATAGGAATTTCCAGTTACCCAATGTTCAACAGCCCTCAGGAAGTGGGGGATGCTCTGATTGATGCAGGCGTTGATATTGTTTCAACTGCCAATAACCATTCACTCGATAAGGGAGTAAAGGGCTTGGATGCATCTCTGGATTATATGGATCAAATTGGATTGCCGCATGTGGGAACGAGCAGAACACCAAGTGAGCAGCAAACCTTGAAAATACTCAGAAAAAACGGAATTAAAGTTGCCTACCTTTCTTATACATATGGCACAAACGGAATTCCCGTTCCGGCAGGTAAAGAATACCTCGTTAATCTCATTGATGAAAATGCAATAATAAAAGAAATTAAACGGGCGGAAGACGAAGCTGACGTGGTTGTGATGAGTATACATTGGGGAAATGAATACGAGCTTCAGCCAACAGAGGAGCAAAAGAAATTAGCTGAGACTCTCGTAAATGAAGGTGTTGACATTATCTTCGGCCACCATCCACATGTACTGCAGCCTATGGAGTGGATTGACAGAAAAGACGGCGGCCAGTCATTGGTCGTATACTCGCTTGGCAACTTTTTATCCGGACAGATGCGCGATTATAAGGATATAGGCGGACTTGCAACCGTGGAGGTTACAAAATATATTGATCAAAACGGGGTTGATATCAAACTTTCCAATCCTGGCTTCGTTCCGACCTACGTCAGCAATAAACAGCTGAGAAGTTACCGGATCGTCCCGCTCGAGAAAGCGGGCAGCTTTGGTTTACCTGATGCAGAGTCCAAATTTGCCGAAATTATGAAACATATGATGGGAAATGTTCAGTAAAGCGCTTTATAGCGCTTTTTTTGTGTAAAAAATGGTAAAATATCTTGTATGCAGGGAGGTTCTATTATGAAAACCGCATATGTTAATAAGTCTCTTCCTTTTTTGCAGTTAAGTGTATTCACGGCTGGCGTATTGCTTTTTCAATTGAAGCTTTTCGCTTTCGCTTTCATTCTTTCGTTTGGACTTATCATTTTTTTATTGCTTCTCTCAAAGCAGGAGCGTGTTTTTTCCTGGACTATTGCCGGATATTTAACAGGCAGCCTTTTGTTTCTTTATGGCGATAAGCTGCTTGATGCACTGCCCCTTCCATACTATATCTTAATGATATTGAATCGGTTTTTTCTGGTGATCCCGATCCTTATTCTGGTCTATATCTCAATAAAGTTTAAAAAAACGGCTATCCCCTTTCTGCAAAAACCGGATTGGAATTCCCTTATATTTTTCCCTTTCATATGGAGCGGCTTCCATTCAATAAAAATAAAGTATTTTCTTATCATTGCTGTCATAATTAATTTTGCTTCATTTGCTTATTCAATTTTTTCAGCTGAAAACTCTTTCTCAAGGAACTTTTTAATATTCCTCATTGGCTTCTCAATTGTAAATGGAATAATGGAAGAGCTTTTATGGCGAGGGATCATCTTATCCAGAATGGCTGAACTGTCAGGAGAAAAGGCAGCAGTTCTTTTTTCCGGGCTGGCATTTGGATTTTCTCATATGATGCTTGGCTACTCATTTATTTGGTGTCTGCTGTTTGCTGTCGGAGGGATATTTTACGCGGTCGTCACAGTGAAATCCCGAAGCATCTTTCCTGCTTTCATATGGCATATTGCCATGAACGTATTTATGATTTTAAGCGGTTTAATACCTTTTCCAGGATAAATTATACATGTTCATACCCATCATTAAGAGAATAGCGGCAGACATTTTATTCGCGCATTAGGAAAAACTAGCCTATAATATGACTATCACCCAGGAGGAGGAATTTCAAATGAACATACATATCGAAGATCAGGCTGCCCAATGGTATCAGGAAGAAATGCTCTTAAGTAAGGGTGACTATGTCCGCTTTTTTGCAAGATATGGAGGCTGCAGTACTGTTCAGCAGGGATTTTCATTAGGCGTCTCTAATGAACAGCCACATGACGCAGGAGTGCAGACTGAAAAAAACGGAATTACCTACTTTATCGAAGAAAAGGATTTATGGTACTTTGATAATCACGATTTATTCGTGACATTTAATGAAAAAGCACAGGAGCCTGAATTCAAATATACCAATGAGTAAAAGAAGCAGAAATAGCCTGCTTCTTTTTTCATTTCAGCCGTACGAGCTGTTCCCATTGCTTCTCTTTTTCAAGGATTTCCTTCTGCCTGACCCCAATCAAATCAAAGTGTGAGTACCCATCGGTCCGATAATCAATCCACTCGGGCTTAAGGCCGTGCGACTCTCCCCATTCTATCAATTTCTTCAAATCTGAACAGCCGACCTTTGTGACCGTTTTACAGCCAGGGAATCGTTCATCTAACCAATAATGAGTTAAAAAGGCAATTTCTCCACGATCTATTTTTCTCTTCCAATCTTTAAGATCTTTTCTGCGAAGGCCGAATGCCATTTAAATTCTCCATTCTTTTTTATCTGACAGCACCTTCAGGCTGCTTTTTCGCTTTTTCATATGCTTCATGCCAATCAGGATATTTCTTTTTAATTGAAATTGGGCGGAAATTATCTTTTTTGACGCAAACATGTTTGGACAAGCCTGTTACGGCAAGCTCTCCTTTATCATTGAATATTTCATATCCATAGCTGACGCGGAAACCGTCATACTCTTCAATCCAGGTCTTAATTGTTGCAGTCTGCCCGTAGCGCAATGGTTTTTTATAAGAAGCCAGGATATCCAGAACAGGAGAGATGATTCCATCCTTCTCCATTTCAGCATAGCTGAATCCCAAATCTTTTATAATCTGTGTCCGGCCAAGTTCCATCCATACAAGGTAATTGGCGTGGTATACTACTCCCATTTGATCTGTTTCTGCATACCTTACCTCTATTTCTTTTGTTGAGATGAGCATCCCTATTCCCCTTTACTTATTTTATTTAAAGCGATTTCGAAATCCGGCTTCTCCAAAATGCTGACCTGCTCAATATCCTCAGCAAGTGCTGAAACAATTCTCATGGCCTGTGCCTGAATGGCCTCATCAGCAAGATTGGCGGCAAAACGTCCATTCCCGTTTACTTCAATCCTTGATAAAGTGTGGTTAAGGTAATCCTTTGCTTCCTCCGTTAGAGTGTATTCATATTTTCCAGCATACGAAATAATAATTTCCAGGAGCTCAGCGGTTGAATAATCCTTGAAATGAAAGAACTTTTTGAATCGGGACTTTAACCCCGGGTTACTTGCCAATAGCTTCTCCATTTCATTCGGGTAGCCAGCCAAAACAACGACAAGATTTTCATTATGCTTTGTCATTTCATCCACTAACGTATCAATGACTTCTTTGCCAAAATCTCCTGATGTCTGGGAAAGAAGTGAATATGCCTCATCGATGAATAGGACGCCGCCTAAAGCCTCTCTTATCTTTTTCTTTGTTTTGATAGCGGTTTGGCCAACATAGCCGGCTACAAAATCAGCACGGCTCGCAACCATCAAATGTCCGCGTTTCAGAAATCCGCATTCCTTCAGCAACTCTGCATAGATCTTTGCTACAGTTGTTTTTCCTGTACCCGGATTACCGGTAAATACAGAATGGAGCTGGATTGGGACAACCGGAAGACCTCTTTCGCGGCGCATCTGCTGCATTTTAACGAAGGATACTAAGTTTTGAACTTCTTTTTTAACTGTTTTGAGTCCGATCAGCCGGTCAAGCTGCTCCTGTGGATTCAACAGCTTTTCTTCTTCTTCACTTTCAAAATCTTCTTTTTCCAAAAGTGTATAAGACATGATGTTTCCGTTACTTTTTGCTTGAGAGCCTTTTTTAAAAATCGCATCCAAAACAATGTTTCTTAAAGTCCTGGCATTACCAAACGTATCATCAACCCGCTCTTTTTCAATTCGTTTGCACAGTTCCTGCTTTGCTCCTTCAGTTAGGACATAATCATTATCGGCAGACAGCTTTTCAGCAATTTGCAGGAGCTCTTCATTTGAATAATCAGGCAGTGCAATAAAGTTTGACTCCGGGAAACGGCTGCGGAGACCAGGATTGCTGTCCAGAAATTGTCTCATTTCTTCTGGATAACCGGCCATGATAACCGCAAACTTTCCTCCGTATTCAGTCCCGGTCATCAGCGAAACAAGAGTATCAATGGCAGTTTGTCCATAATCACTGCCGGTCTGTCCCTCACGCTTTAAGCTGTAGGCCTCATCAATGAACAGTACACCGCCGATTGCCTTTTCGACGGCCGCCCTGACATTTTCTTCTGTTTGTCCGACAAATCCGCCAACCAGCTGTGATCGGTCAGCTTCGATTACTTCTTCCCTCGGCAAAACACCAAGGCTATGATAGATCTTTGCCAAAAGCCGTGCGATAGTCGTTTTTCCAGTACCTGGATTTCCAGTTAGAATCATATTGAGGCTAAGTGCATCTTTTGTCTGAAAACCAAGTAACTTGCGTTCGTTTTGATATTTTAAAAACCGGTAAAAGTCATGAACTCTGCTTTTGACCGAGTGCAGCCCAACCATTTCATTAAGTTCATCCAGTGGATCGGTTTGTACATCAGATTCATCTTCCTCTGATTCAAATATCTCTTTCCAATCCTTTTTAAGTCTGTTGATGGCATTTAAGTGGTTTTTCATATCTGTATAGTATGTTGAAGTATGAAAGACACCTGATATAGATTGTTCATATTCCTCAGAAGCCTTTAAAAGAAAAGCTGTCTCTTCAATAGCTTTATCAAGTATTTCAGACAGCTTCCGGTATTCCGCATCCTCATAGGCATGCTGCTTTTTCTGCAGGTCTTCTAACTCGTCATCCGCTTTGTTCATAAAGCTTCGGCAAATTTCAATAAATTGCTCAGCTGTTTTCTTTTTAGCTGCCCTGTTATCGGTTTCCCGAATCGGCGGGAAGGTCAGGGCTTCAAGAAGAGTGCTTTTATTTTTCCATTCGGATTTTCCTAATTGGGCTGCTGCCATTGTATTCCGAGTGTCCAGTTCAACCGCTTTCTGGAGCCATGCACTGGCAAGAGTATCATCAGCATTCTTGTTTAACCTGGAGATAGCAGCCATGGCCAATAATTCCGAAAGCAGACCTGGGTCTGTCTTTTCATTCACATTTTTAATTACATTTAGCAGCTCTGCTTCATTTTGTATGTATCCTTTTTGATCAAGCTCATTTTTCCAATAGCCGACCATAATTTCTTCTGATTTTGCCTGTCTATTCTGCTGTGTCATCGATTATCACTTCTTCTTCTTAGTTTCCTCAACTTATCTTACCATATTTCTATAATTATCTATAAGGATGCGCACCTTTGCTCCAAAGGAAAAGACCTAATCACATTGGATTAGGCCTTGAAGATGTCAATTATTATTGTTCTCACTGCTATTGCCGTTTTGCTGTGCCTGATATTCATCCTTTATTTCTGAACGGAAAGAATCAAGACTTTCCCTGCGGCGTTCATTTTTAGCTTCAATTCTGGCAAGATCTTCTGCATTGGCATACTTCATTGATTCTTCAGCTTCGTCCATGTTCTCAATCGTGTGAACGATCATGGATTGAAGCTTTTCAACGTTATCGCTGCGGTCATCCGGGTTTGGTCTGTTATGTGCCATGGTATGTTCCTCCCTTTATTAGGTGATGGTACAAAGTTAGTTTGTGAAAGAACAAGAAAAATATTGGCGGAAAAGTGTGGGTCGCTTGCCTGATATATTCGGAAACAAAAGAACCTGCCTTAAAAAAATGGCAGGTTTTATATTCAAAAGATAAGAATGTATATAATTTTTAAACGTCGATAACTGTCTAGCTCCAGCGCCTACTCCCTCGAGGTCACAAGCTTGGAGACATAAGCCAATCCCTTCCAGAAGGAAAGAACACCTTCTTGCAGGGCTCGTCTTGTGCTTGTCGTCCCTAAGCAGTCGCCTCCACATTTCGGACAATCCTCCCCAAAAGGCAAAAAACGCCTTTCAGGGAGGCTCGTCTTGTGCTTGAGGCCCGCAGGACAAGGAAGGCTTCATCAGCATAAACATCGCACGACCGAAAGCGACAGCTTTTGGGAGGATACGGGTCATGCAGACGTTGCCACAGGACGTGGCGTTCTTAGTCTGCGTTCCTTCGTGGGCAAGGCGCTTCACGCTTTTCTTAATTATTCGCCTTTAGTTTGTATTACTTGAGCATGCTGTCCGGATTTGTCCTGCATCTTCTTGCCTTTGTTGCCGCCAAATCCACGGGATTGTGTACCAATATGGTTCGGATTGAAATGGTTAGGGTGTCTTTTTGGATTACTCATTCATATCCCTCCTCATTTTAAGTTTGTGCATTTGAGGAGGGTTTCATGATTGGCAAGTAATTCTATTCAGCCTTGTTCAGACGTTTAAGCTCAAGGCGCTCTTCGATTTTTTCCATAGCATCATGATCTTTAAGCAGCTGGCGTTTATTTTCTAGTACTAATTCAGCAAAGGAGCGTTTTCTAGGCTTTCTCATAAATCTTTCACCTTCCTTTAATAACATTGTAACAATCATTATCTCCAGAAAACCGTTAAATTATTACAACTTTTCGAAAATTTAATCCGCATATACCCAGACTACGTGAAAAAAGTACATATGGTTCAAAATTATTAATAAAATATTCAGAAAACATTAATTCTTATTACATTTTTCCCTTTTTATGACAGCATAAACCAATAAAAAAACATCTGCTTATGCAAATGTTTTCTACATTTCATCTATATACTGATTCATAAGCTCCAAGGACATCGCACTTAAATACTTATTCCGAATAATTCCTTCTTCATCAATAAAAAAAGTTGTAGGAATTGTTATTATTTGATAGGCATTAGAAGCTTTTTCGTCAACATCAAGTAAAATCGGAAAATTCACTTTCATTTCTTCAGCAAACCCTGCAACATCAGATTGGGGATCGATGTTCACCGCCAATATAGCAACATCATTTCCCTTCTGAGTATAGAATTTTTGAATATCAGGCATTTCAGCTTTACATGGAGGACACCAGGTTGCCCAAAAGTTTAGCATGACTTTTTTTCCTTGGTAATCTGAGAGCTTGACTATTTCCCCTTGCAGGTTTTTCAATTCGAAATCTGGGGCTTTCAAGCCTATTCCTAATCCTGTCTGATTAACGGGCTGACTTTCGACTTCACCTTTTTCAAAAGCCTGAACTACAAAAACCGCGGTAATAATGATTAATAACACAGAAGCTGCAAACATTTTTTTGAACATGCTGTTTTCCCTCCCGGCTTTTTAAGCCTTTTTGCTTCCTTGATTGTATTTTAACCTAGAAAAGCAAAATTAATAAGGTTCTGAACAGCCAATAAGACAGCATAAATGTGACAGATCCGTAAACAATTCCTTGAATCCATTTATTCAGCGGAAAGTTGTATTTCTTAATTGCCATTACTAAATAGATTATAGCCAAAAAAGCCCCTAAAATAGTTCCTTTTCTTCCTCCTGAGAAATATAAAAATCCCATCGGGCTGCTTAGAATATTTTCTGTCTGGAAAAGGATTGAACTAAACTTATAAGTAAAAAAGCCAATAAGAACTGCATTCAGGATGACATTCAGAAAAACTTTTTTATATTCCCCGCTGTCTCTTAAGACTTGTAAAATAGTGAAATAAGAAACAATTCCTGAAAGCAGGACTATAACCCATTCGTACTTCACTAATAATGGTCCAATCAAAAAAGCACCCACTATCAGCCCTCCAAATTAAAGATACAATCAAGATACCTGAAACCGTATATTTTGTAAAATAAAAAACCGCTATGTGAGTATACCACATAGCGGCGGGTAAAAATTAGTTAGCCAATTTATCACGAAGAACCATTTGCAGGATTCCGCCATGACGGTAGTAATCGATTTCAACCTCAGAGTCGAAACGGACAAGAACTTCGAATGTAGTCTGGCTGCCGTTTTCATCTGTAGCTGTAACCTTAACAAAGTCACGTGGTCTAACATTTTCGTCGATTTGAACATCGATCGTTTCTTTCCCTGATAAGCCAAGAGTTTCTGCACTTTCGCCTTCCTTGAACTGAAGTGGAAGAACTCCCATTAGAACTAGGTTAGAGCGGTGAATACGCTCATAGCTTTCAGCAATAACTGTTTTAATTCCAAGCAGGTTCGTACCTTTTGCAGCCCAGTCACGGGAAGATCCCATTCCATAGTCTTTGCCGGCAAGAACCACAAGGCCAGTTCCATCTTCTTTATACTTCATGCAAGCATCATAGATAGATGTAACTTCACCAGTTGGCCAGTAAGTTGTGAATCCGCCTTCTGTTCCTGGCGCTATTTGATTGCGGATACGGATGTTTGCAAATGTACCGCGCATCATTACCTCATGGTTACCGCGGCGGGATCCATAAGAGTTAAAGTCACGTGGTTCAACACCGTTTTCACGAAGATATTTTCCTGCTGGCGTATCTTTGCCGATCGCACCTGCCGGAGAAATATGGTCAGTTGTTACAGAATCACCGAACTTGCCGACAACACGCAATCCTGATAAAGGTTTAACTTCATCAGCATTTGGAGTTAAGCCTTCGAAGAATGGAGGATTCTGGATATATGTTGAATTATCATCAAATGAATATAAAGGCTCATTGCTAGTCTGAATTTGATTCCAGCGAGCATTGTCGTCAAATACATGCTCATATTCTTTACGGAACAATTCAGGTGTAACAGTCTGTTTAACCACTTCATTAACTTCAGCAGTTGATGGCCAGATATCATTGAAGAAGACATCATTGCCATCCTTGTCTTTCCCGATTGGCTCGTTTTGAAGATCAATATCAACAGTACCAGCTAGTGCATAAGCGACTACTAATGGCGGTGAAGCCAGGTAGTTAGCTTTAACAAGCGGATGGATACGTCCTTCAAAGTTACGGTTACCTGAAAGAACAGATGTTACAAGAAGATCGCTTTCAGCTACAGCCTTTTCGATTTCTTCTCTTAATGGACCGGAGTTACCGATACATGTTGTACAGCCATAACCAACAAGGTTGAATCCAAGCTGTTCCATGTATGGAAGAAGTCCAGAATCACGCAGGTATCCGGTAACAACCTTAGATCCCGGAGCCAAAGAAGTTTTTACGAACTTAGGAACTTCCATTCCAAGTTCAACTGCCTTTTTCGCAACCAATCCTGCCCCAACTAAAACGTAAGGGTTAGAAGTGTTTGTACAGCTAGTAATCGCCGCAATGGCAACAGCACCAGTCTTCATCTTTGTAGAGTCACCGTTTGCAAAATCAATTGTGATTTCTTTGTCGATTTCTTTCTTGCCTAAGCCGAAGCCCTGGTTCCCTTGAGGAGCAGTGATTGCCTCATTGAATTCCTTTTTCATAGCAGAAAGCGGAATTAAATCCTGTGGGCGCTTAGGACCTGAAAGGTTGGCTTCAATTTCGGAAAGATTGATTTCAACTACATTTGTGTATACCGGCTCTAAAGATGGATCAAAGAACATTCCATTTTCTTTGCAGTATTTTTCAACAATCTTGATTTGCTCTTCAGGACGTCCTGTCAGGCGCATGTAATCAAGGGCTTCTGCATCAACAGGGAAGAAACCGCATGTTGCACCGTATTCCGGAGCCATGTTAGCAATTGTAGCGCGGTCAGCCAATGGAAGCTGTGTGACACCAGGGCCGAAGAATTCTACAAACTTGCCAACCACTCCCTGGCTGCGCAGTACTTGAGTTACCTTTAATGCAAGGTCAGTAGCAGTTGTTCCGTTAGGAAGCTCGCCAGTAAGCTTAACCCCTACAACCTCAGGCACAGGGAAATATGAAGGCTGGCCCAGCATACCTGCTTCAGCTTCAATACCTCCTACACCCCAACCAAGAACACCGATACCGTTGATCATGGTTGTATGGGAGTCAGTACCTACAAGAGTATCAGGGAAAGTTTCGTAATCGCCTTCCGTTGTTTCAAGCGCATGAACAACATTCGCAAGGAACTCAAGGTTTACCTGGTGAACAATACCTGTTGCAGGAGGAACTGCACGATAATTGTCAAATGCTTTCTGAGCCCAGCTCAAGAACTGGTAACGCTCTGCATTTCGCTCAAATTCAAGCTCCATGTTGGCTTCAAGTGAATCAGGTGTTCCGTACTTATCTACCTGTACAGAGTGGTCAATAACCAGATCAACAGGCTTCTCAGGATTAATTTTGTCAGGATCCCCACCCATGTCAGCCATTGCTTTACGCAATGAAGCAAGGTCAACTACTGCCGGAACTCCTGTGAAGTCCTGCAGAATTACACGTGATGGTTTGAAAGGAACGTCTACTTCTTTTACTTCAGAAGTTCCCCATTTTGCCAGGTTTTCAACATGCTCTTTTGTAATTACACGGCCGTCATATTGACGAAGTACTGATTCCAATAATACCTTAATTGAATAAGGCAATTTGGAAACATTACCTACTCCAGCTTCTTCCAGAGCTCCTAAATGATAGTAATGATAGCGCTTCCCGTCCAGATCAAAGGATTTGCGGGAATTGAACACATCGTTCTTTGCCAAATGTATTACCCCCTCTTTCAATAAACATCATATACCAAGTGTTAGGTAATTGTCGAAAAGTTTGAATTTTCATCCATCCTTACTTTTCTCACAATTCCTATATTAATACAACCTGCTATATAAGTAAATAACAAGAAAGTTATTGTTTTTGATAAGTTTTTCTTATCATAATTTCTCAATTACTTCTTTAAGCCTTTTAAATGCCGTAATTGATACTGTTTTTCAATTAGACAAAAATACCCTTTATTGCTTGGTTATTATTCTGCAAAAACGAAAAAGGTAATTTACCGGTCCAAAAAACAACATAAATTGACATTATCCATGGAAAAATAGTACCAGGGAGGTGATTGACTATAGCTAATAGAAAGTCTAATCATATTATTGAGGGTATGAATGCAGCAAAAAGCCAGGGCATGGGCGCCGGGTATAATGAGGAATATGCCAATGAACCATTAACAGAAGCGCAAAGGCAAAATAATAAAAAGCGCAAGAAGAATCAATAAAGTGAAACTTCAATCAGTGGGGAGTGCTTTTCTTCCCGCTGACTGTTAGTTGAGGCCCACAGGACAAGGAAGGCTTCGTCATCATGAGCATCGCACGACCGAAAGCGGCAGCTTTTGGGAGGACGTGGCGTTCTTAGTCTTTGTCCTTCTTTCGGGCCTTTACATTATAAAGCGAGGCGACTTGCCCAGGGGTGACAAGCGAGCCCCTAGGAGCCGCAGCTAGATTGGGCAGTTTGCCCCCCACTTATCCTCCTTTAATTCCTTTGAGTCTTGAAGTGGGAGTCTTACTGCCCGTTAGACTGCGATAAATAATAATACCCGGCTGAACTGCAGCCGGGTAAATTTCTAGTATTGGTTTACATCCTCAACCATGGATCTTAAATCCTGCTGGAATCTCTCCAGCTGTGCACGCTGATGGTCAGATGCAACCTCCATTGCATTTTCAATTTGAGCGTATGCTTCATTTACTTCCTGCTTTAGATGTTTTAGCTGATGGCCATAACTGGCGGAATCTCGTACAATTTCAGCATAAAGCTCCTGCGCATCTTCCATTCCCTGCTGTGCAGCCTGAAATGCCTGCTGTTTGTCTTTATGATATGGCATTTTTATTTCACTCCTAAAAAAATTTGTACCATTAAATTGCGCAATAGCATCATAAAATATTCCGCGAAATCACTCAGGAGGAAATCTTGACATTCAGCCACATTTTGCAAGGCAATTTTTCAATGGAAAAGAGACAAACTAACACAAAAGATGAAGGTATATTACACCTTGTATCTTTTTAACCCGTCAGCCATTAAGACGGCAGCCGGCATATCAGCTGCCTGGAGCGGAAGAAATATCCTATTATCCGAGGAGGACCTTAATTGAACAAAAACAATGGCAAAGACATGCGCAAAAATGCACCTAAAGGACATAATAATGATGGACAGCCTGAACCATTAAGCGGCTCTAAGAAAGTAAAAAACCGTAACCACACCAGACAAAAACATAATTCACACCATGACATGTGAATTCAAAGAAGCAGCTGCCACATCATCAGGCAGCTGCTTCTTCTTTAAATAGCAATTAAAGCATTTATAATGGTGTCCTCTTCATTGGCAGTTACTGTCCGCAGATCAATCAGAATTTCTTCCTTTTGAATCCTGACTATTATGGAAGAATTAATCCTTAACTGGCGGCCGATATGATCTGCTGAATATTGCCGGTGTTTTAAAACAGCAATCCACGATGGAAGCTCTACCTCAGGCATCGTGCCTCCCCCAACCTGTCCTGTACTTTCTCTCATTGAGCATACATAATCGTTCCCGGCAGCTTGTAATCTGTTAAGAAAATGAGCTGTTCTCACTTTGAGTTCATCACTGGTGATCAATACATCATGGACCACCGGAATATTTTTCAGACCCTCTTCACCTTTTAAGTAATCAATAAGTGTGCCTTCGAGAGCAGCAATTGTCATTTTATCTACCCGGAGAACCCGGGCAAGCTGATGTTTTTTCAGCTTTTCGATTAAATCCTTTCTTCCGGCAATAATTCCTGCCTGAGGACCGCCCAAAAGCTTATCCCCGCTGAAAGAAATGATATCTGCCCCCATTTTTAAAACATCGCTGACTGCTGGTTCATTTCCAATTCCTTTGCTTTTAAAATCAAATAGTGCACCGCTTCCCAGATCTTCATAAAATATGAGGTTTTTTTCTTTTGATAGACGGGCAAGTTCCCCTGTGCCGACTTCTTTCGTAAAACCTATAATTTTAAAATTGCTCGTGTGCACCTTCATAATCATGGCTGTATCTTCATTTATCACTTTTTTATAATCTTCCAGGTGGGTTTTATTAGTTGTTCCCACTTCAACAAGTCTTGCCCCGCTCTCTTCCATTATGCTTGATACCCTGAAGGAGCCCCCGATTTCAACAAGCTGACCGCGGGAAACAATTACTTCTTTTTCTTCCGCAAGAGCTCTTAAAATGATATAAACTGCAGCAGCGTTATTATTGACTGCCATAGCTGCTTCTGCACCCGTCAGTTCTTTGACAAGATTTTCCAGGTGACTATGCCTGGATCCCCTTTCTCCTTCACCCAGGTTATACTCCAAATTGGAATAGTTCATGGCAACTTCAAGCATATGATCCGCTGCAGACTTGCTTAACCGCGCCCGGCCAAGATTAGTGTGAAGAATAGTGCCAGTGGCATTAATAACTCTTTTAAGTGTATATCCATACCGAACAGTGATAACCTCTTCCGCTTTTTGAAATATAAGGTCCGTAAACTTTTCTGTACCCGGCTCCTCACTGGTCCAATTCCCGGCAAGAATAGTATTCCTTATATCAGAGATTACCTCTTTCAGCATGTTGGTTGTATGTATAAAGTCAAGTCCATACTGTTTCATTAAATTAGTAAAACGCCGGTCTTTTTGCAGTTCATGCACCGGCAAAATATTTCTGACTGTACTCTTCATAATATCCCTCCAGCATTTGCCCCGTTATTATATCATTTTTCACTAATTTGCATGAAATGAATACTATAGAATGAAACAAGGGGGTTTTGAATTTGAACAAAAAGGAAGATTTCCATCCGTTTAATTTGGATGAATTGGAAAAATGGATGGAGGATTATTATCTGGACCCGCTTTCTTCTTATTTGGATCAGATAACATTCCGCATCGACTTATACGATACGGAAGCCCAGATTATCGTTGAGGCGCTTTTAACGGGATGTGCATCAAAAGATGTAACCGTTTCCTTGAAAGAAGACACCGTAATCATCAAAGCTGCTAAAACAGATGACACAGAAGCAATTCGGCGCGGACATCCATGTATGCGAAAAGTTAAACTGCCTTTCTCAGTTGTAAATAAAAAGGTTAGTGCAGATTTTGCAAATGAGATATTAGAGATTTTTATAAATAAAAATGAAGCGGGGCCGGGATGCAATAGAGAGATAATCATCAATTGATAAACTGAGATAGAGGTTGCCTTTTTTCCCTTTGTTTACATAAATCAGCAAAAAACCTCCTCCTCCCGGAGAAGGTTTTTATCTTTTTATTTCATCATTTTTTCGATGATTTCTTTGGTTTTAGGAAAAATGCCAGTATCAAGCTTAGAATAAATCTTCTCTCCATTAACTGTTACTTCAAAAGCTCCGCCTTTGCTTGGAACCAGTTCCATTTGAGAAATCTCAGAACGAAAATGCGTAAATAGTTCTTCCGCGAAACTCGCGGCTTTAGGTGCATAGTTTCACATCATGCAAAATTCAACTTTTACTTCATACGCCATATTTAAACCTCCGTGTGTAATTTGTTAGAATGTAAATATAATGACATTCTAGTATAACTGTTTTATTACTGCAAATCGATTTGTTTTTCCTTCTAAATAGAAAGCAGAAAATATATGGAGTGATTTGATGGATGCACAAAAATACCTGCAGCGAATAAAGGTATCGGGTGACCGTAACCTCGATCTTGAATATCTGGCAAAACTGCAGAGCGGGCATATGCTCAATATTCCATTTGAAAACTTGGATGTGACACGAAAAATCCCAATTCAGCTGGACACAGATTCGTTTTCTAAAAAAATACTTGAACGGGGCCGGGGAGGCTTTTGCTATGAATTAAACGGTCTGTTTCAACATCTCCTGTCCGAACTGGGATTTCAATCACATCTCATTTCCTGCACTGTTAAAAAGCCTGATGGATGGGTCAGAGAAGATTCTCATGCAGCCATACTGGTTTACTTGCACGAACTTCCTTATTTGGTTGATGTAGGGTTTGGTGATTCCGTCAGGCAGCCTCTGCCTCTAACGGGTGAGGAAAAAACCGATGTCAGCGGAACATACAGGATAAAAGCGACAGCTGGAGGAAAGTTTGATCTTCAGCGGCTTGAGGATGGCAAATGGATAATTCTATACCGTTTTTCTGATAGGCCGGTTAAGCTGGGCGACTTTCATGATGCCTGTTTATTCAATCAGACCTCACCCGAATCCCATTTTACACATGGCGACCTGGCCACTATTGCTACAAAGGATGGCCGTATTACACTTTCAGGATTAACTGTCACTTTATCTGAAGAATCCGGAAAAAATAAATTCGAACTAACCGAGGAGGAAAAAAGAGAATTTCTTCTCGGGCAATTCAAAATAAAATTGTAAAAGGGACAGCCCAGCGGCGTCCCTTTTAATTTGATCATAATTTTGTTCTTAATTTATCAAGCATATCAGCAGTCATTCTTGCTAAATCAAAATCTGCTTTGAATCCCCACTCTTCTTTTGCTGCAGAAGCATTAATCGAGTTTGGCCAGCTGTCTGCAATTCCCTGGCGCACAGGATCCACTTCATAGGAAATTTCAAACCCAGGGATATGCTTTCTGATCTCAGCCGCAATCTGTTCAGGTTCAAAACTCATTGCTGTTACATTAAAGGAGTTGCGGTGGATGAGTTTATCTGCATTAGCTTCCATTAAATCAACGATGGCATTCAGCGCATCCGGCATATACATCATATCCATATATGTCCCTTTGTCGATGTAGGATGTATAGCGGCCATTTTTAATGGCTTCATAATAGATCTCAACAGCGTAATCCGTCGTTCCGCCCCCTGGAGGAGTTACATAGGAGATTAAACCAGGGAACCTCAAGCCTCGAGTATCCACACCGAACTTGTAATAGTAGTAATCTGACAGCAATTCGCCTGCAACCTTATTCACGCCATACATTGTAGTTGGGCGGTGAATAGTATCCTGTGGAGTGTTGTCTTTAGGTGTAGAAGGCCCAAATGCGCCAATGGAGCTTGGCGTAAAGAATTGTGCATTGCATTCTCTTGCCGTTTCAAGTGCATTCATCAGCCCGCCCATATTTAAATTCCAAGCAAATACAGGGTTAGCCTCAGCTGTAGCTGATAATAGAGCTGCCATATGAATGACTGTATCGACACTATATTTCTTAGCTGTATCCAGCATTGATTTTGCATCGGTAACGTCAACCATTTCAAATGGCCCTGAATTAGCAGCCTCAGAGTCATTTTTTCTGATGTCTGTTGCGATAACATTGTCCGTTCCATAAATTTCTCTTAATTTCAAGGTTAGTTCAGAGCCGATTTGGCCTAAAGCTCCTGTAATCATAATCCGTTTCATCTTATTCCTCCAACGTTTCCTCTTTGCCTTAATTTTGAAGCCATTTATAGTCGAACTTAAATAATTCCCATTTCCTTGCCGACTTTTTCATATATCGCAATTGCCTGATCCAGCATATCTTTGGTATGTGCTGCAGATGGCATGTTTCTGACACGGCCCGTTCCCCTAGGGACAGTCGGGAAGACGATTGATTTTGCATATACGCCTTCTTCATTGAGCTTTTTGCTGAATTCCTGTGTTTTTACTTCATCTCCAACAATACAAGGAGTTATCGGTGTTTCGCTGTCGCCAATATCAAAGCCTAATTTTTGCAGCCCGTCTTTAAGGTAGTTGGCATTTTCCCATAGCTTTTCATTCAGCTCTGTGCTTTCCATGAGCAGTTCAATAGCTTTCGTACTTGCTGCTACATCTGCAGGTGTTAAAGATGTAGAGAATAGGAATGGTCTGCTGCGTACTTTCAGCCAATCAATCAAGTCCTTTTTGCCGGCCACATATCCCCCAACAACACCAATCGCCTTTGAAAGTGTGCCGATCTGGAAATCGATTTTATCGGAAAGGCCGAAGTGCTTAACAGTGCCTGCTCCCTTTCCAAGAACACCTGAACCGTGTGCATCATCCACATATGTGATCAGATCGAACTCTTCCGCGATTTCCACGATCTCAGGAAGCTTGGCGATATCCCCATCCATCGAGAAGACGCCGTCAGTAATAACCATGATCTTGTTGTACTGTCCTGATTCTTTCGCTTCCTTCGCTTTAGCTCTTAAATCTTCCATATCAGAATGATTTACGCGAATAATCTTGGCTTTTGATAAGCGGCAGCCATCAATGATGGAAGCATGGTTCAGCTCATCAGATAAAATGGCATCATTTTTATCCATAACAGCAGAAATAGCAGCCATATTACAATTAAATCCGGACTGGTATGCGATGGCTGCTTCTGTATGTTTGAACTCAGCCAGCTTTTCTTCAAGTTTTGTGTGAAGTTCAAGCGTTCCATTTATCGTGCGGACAGCACCTGCTCCAACCCCATATTTTTCAATTGCTTCAATTGCGGACTTTTTTAGTCTTTCATCAGTTGCCAAACCTAAATAGTTATTGGATGAAAGATTAATTAGTTCTCTGCCGTTGATTTTGATTATTGGACCATTTGGGCTTTCAAGTGGGTCAATTACGTTGTAAAGTCCTCTATCCTTTAAATCCTCCAGGTTTTCCTGTAAAAAAGCATCTAAAATTTTGCTGGTCATATCAGTATCCCCCAGTACTTTTTTATTGAATGTCGCCAACTCATATACAACTGTATTTTCAGAGCGGACATTATTTCATTAAACAAACTTAGCTATGTAAAGGTTTTTTCACTTTATACTTTAACACAATTTTTCATTTTGTACACTTATGAAGGACAGATTTTCTATTAGAGTATTTTTGAGTTAACTTATAATCAGTTTTCCCTATTATCTCGAAAAAATTTAGCGGCATATTTAGCTCAATTGAATAAATATACACATAATTGATCTGTTTACTCTATGATTACACAGGGAACCAATCAAACATAGAACAATAGGTCAGGCCATTAAGCCTTTGGAGGTATTATTATAATGAAACATCCGCTAAATGTAACTTCGGAAATAGGAGAATTAAAGACGGTCCTTCTGCATAGGCCGGGTAAGGAAATAGAAAATCTCACACCTCAATATTTAAAAAGACTATTATTCGATGATATTCCCTTTTTGCCTGCCATTCAAAAAGAGCATGATTATTTCGCCAATATTTTAAGCAACCGGGGAATCGAGGTCTTATATCTGGATAAATTGATGACAGAAGCCATACAGCAGGACAAGGCCAGACTGGCTTTTATTGAAAAGGTCTTATTGGAAAGCCAATCGAACATCAATGGTTCCTATGATACAGTGAAAGAGTATCTTCTATCTCTTCCGCCCGATGAGCTGGTTAAGAAAGTGATGGCTGGTGTCGTTAAATCGGATATTGATCAGGATAAGAAAATCCATCTTCATGAAATGATGCCGGATCATTATCCATTTTATCTCGACCCTATGCCAAACCTCTATTTTACCCGGGATCCGGCTGCAGTTATCGGTGAAGGCATTACGATTAATCGAATGCATGAGCCTGCAAGGAGAAGGGAATCCATTTTTATGGACTGCATCATGAATCATCATCCGCGTTTTAATAAACATGAAATCCCTGCTTACTTTAAGCGTGATGATCTCTACTCTCTTGAAGGCGGAGATGAACTGATTTTAAGTGATGAAGTGGTTGCTATTGGCGTCAGTGCAAGAACCTCTGCACAAGGAATTGAAAAACTTGCACGAGAGTTATTCTCCCGTCAGGATGCCATTAAAAAGGTTGTGGCAGTTGAAATCCCTAAAATTCGCGCATTCATGCACCTGGATACCGTTTTCACCATGATTGATCATGATAAATTCACCTACCATCCTGCTATTGAAGATAGAGATGGCAGTATGAAAATTTACATACTGGAACAGGAGAATAATTCTGATACTCTTAAGATTACAGAGAAAAACTCGCTCAAAGAAACATTGAAAGAAGTGCTTCATCTTAATGAATTAGTGTTAATCCCCTGCGGAGGCGGCTGCCCGATTGCATCAGCACGCGAACAATGGAACGATGGCTCCAATACACTCGCCATCGCTCCCGGTGTAGTTGTCACTTACGACAGAAACTATGTTTCAAACGATATCCTCCGGCAAAATGGAGTTGAAGTTATTGAAATTCTCAGCTCGGAACTTTCGAGAGGACGGGGCGGCCCAAGATGCATGAGCATGCCGATCATAAGGGAAAATATTAGCTGATAAATCGGGCGGTTCCGGAACCGCCTGATTTTTTTATGAATACTATTTTTTTCACAGCCCCCTCTTTCTCCTTCCCTCCTTCTAAAAAACAAGTTCTTTTAAGAAAAAACGAAAATATAAATATACTAATGCCCTTTTCAAACAAGCATTTGCCTGCTCTTTTTATAAGATGTCCCTCTTAATAATCTGTATTTATTTATAATAATTATAAAAAAGTATTGATTTTACTTTGAGAAGTGTTATCATTACAAATATAAGCAGTTATTAAACTTTTATGAGGTGATTATAGAATGACAAAAAAGAATAATCTCACTACAAGCTGGGGAGCCCCAGTTGGCGACAACCAAAATTCAATGTCTGCCGGCTCAAGAGGGCCAACACTGATCCAGGATGTACACTTGCTGGAAAAGCTCGCCCATTTTAATAGAGAACGTGTGCCTGAGCGTGTTGTTCATGCAAAAGGTGCCGGTGCACATGGCTATTTTGAAGTTACAAATGACCTCACTAAATATACAAAAGCCGCATTTCTGTCTGAAGTAGGCAAAAGAACGCCTTTATTCATCCGCTTCTCAACTGTAGCCGGCGAACTTGGTTCTGCAGATACTGTACGCGATCCGCGCGGCTTTGCTGTTAAGTTCTATACAGAAGAAGGAAATTACGATCTTGTAGGAAACAACACGCCTGTATTCTTTATCCGGGATGCCATCAAGTTCCCTGACTTTATTCATACACAGAAGCGTGATCCTAAGACTCATTTGAAAAATCCGACTGCCGTCTGGGACTTCTGGTCCTTATCCCCTGAGTCGCTGCACCAGGTAACCATCTTAATGTCTGACCGGGGAATTCCGGCAACACTAAGACATATGCATGGATTTGGAAGTCATACATTTAAGTGGGTTAATGATAAAGGCGAAGGCGTCTGGGTGAAATATCACTTTAAAACAGAGCAAGGCGTTAAAAACCTCAGTGTAGATGCTGCAGCTAAAATGGCGGGCGAAAATCCGGATTACCATACAGAGGACTTATTCAATGCAATTGAGAATGGAGACTATCCTTCCTGGAAGCTTTGCGTGCAAATCATGCCGCTTGAGGATGCAAATACTTATCGTTTCGATCCATTCGATGTCACGAAGGTGTGGTCACAAAAAGACTACCCATTAATCGAAGTAGGACGTATGGTTCTCAATAGAAACCCGGAAAACTACTTTGCTGAAGTTGAGCAGGCTACCTTTTCTCCTGGAACTCTAGTACCTGGTATTGATGTGTCACCTGATAAAATGCTTCAGGGCCGCCTGTTTGCCTACCATGATGCACACCGTTACCGTGTAGGTGCAAACCATCAGATGCTGCCGATCAACCGCCCTAAAAACGAAGTGCAAAACTATCAGCGTGACGGCCAGATGCGCTTTGATAACAATGGCGGAGGGTCTGTTTATTACGAGCCGAACAGCTTTGGAGGACCAACTGAAGTACCGGAGCACAAGCAGGCTGCATACCCCGTTTCCGGTTTAGCCGAAAGCGTTGCGTATGATCATAATGACCACTACACACAAGCCGGTGATCTATACCGCTTAATGAGCGAAGATGAACGCTCCCGTCTTGTGGCAAACATCGTTGCTGCCATGAAGCCTGTAGAAAAAGAAGAAATTAAGCTTCGCCAGATTCAGCATTTCTTTAAAGCGGATCCTGATTACGGTACTCGTATTGCTAAAGGTCTTGGCCTGGCAGTGCCGCAGGGAGTTAAGTGAACCATTAGAAATAGCAAAAGGTGCCAATAACCTAATTGGTACCTTTTTTTCGTTATAATCCACTATTAAATCCATAATGAGATGGCCCCTTTTCTTACATATTCATAGAACTATAGGGCTTGGTTGCATATATTATTTTGAGGTGTAATATAGCTTATCCAATGGAGGTGATTCTATGAATATAAAACGACCTCAAATATTTTTTAACTCCGCAAACGATCAGGGCGAAAACAAACAAGAGCAGACAGAATCTGGGAGTGCTGATATCATTGTTCAAAAAGGAGCGGCTTCTTCAGTAAAACAAATGGATGAAGAGACTCTTAAGGAATTTAAGGAAAAGCTGAGGGCAGAACTAAAACAGCAAAAAGAAGAACTGAAACAATACAGAAAAAACCAAAAAAAACTACAGCTAAACAATCTGGCAGCTAATCGAAATCGAACAAGGCAGCAATCTTCTACATCAGTTATAACTTGTTCAGAGATTGGGTTGCCCAGTGACGTATTGCTTGCCAGGTAAATGTCTACACCTTGATTTTCAGGGTCCTCTATGCTGCTTTGAGAGTCTCTTACAAAACACAAAAATTCAGAAAGTGCTTTCGTACAGCAATTGCAATCATCAGATTTATCTTTTTCATTTTTGCAATCAAAAAACTTTCTGCAATAAGGAGAGTCCGGGCAGCAGCTGCATTTTTGAAAAGGAAACGGGAAAGGAAACGGAAAAGGCATCGGTTTACAATCACCACACTTTACACTAATATTTACTCCACTTACATCCACAGGTGTTGATATTGATTGGCTGTTTACTAAGGGAGACGTATTAGTATGACCACCGATTTCCTGAGGCCCCATCATTACTTCAGCGTCATGTCCATCCTGATTAATTCTTTGTCTTCCTTGTGCAAGGTTTGCTTCATGGCCATCTAAAGAAGCCTCCTGGCCTCCCTGCCCCTGATTCGCGGTAAGACCTTCCTGGTATTGGTTTGCTTCATGGCCATCCTGGGATTGAAAATTGTCTTGTCCTTCCAGGGTTTGTATAGGATTCTGTCCTTGGCTTTGGCCTTGTGTCGTGTTTTGGTCACCAGTACTTTGGCCCTGGCCCACATCCTGGTTATGCGTTTGACCTTGACTTGTTGCTGTGTCACCGGTTCCTTGACCTTGATCAATGTCCTGGTTATGCGTTTGTCCCTGACTCGTTGCTGTGTCTCCAGTTCCTTGACCTTGATCGATGTCCTGGTTATGCGTCTGCCCTTGACTTGTTGCTGTGTCACCGGTTCCTTGACCTTGATCAATGTCCTGGTTATGCGTTTGTCCCTGACTCGTTGCTGTGTCTCCAGTTCCTTGACCTTGATCAATGTCCTGGTTATGTGTCTGTCCCTGACTTGTTGCTGTGTCACCGGTTCCTTGACCTTGATCAATGTCCTGGTTATGCGTTTGTCCCTGACTTGTTGCTGTGTCTCCAGTTCCTTGACCTTGATCGATGTCCTGGTTATGCGTCTGCCCTTGACTTGTTGCTGTGTCACCGGTTCCTTGGCCTTGATCAACATCTTGCGTATGAACTTGTCCCTGAATTGGTGTCTGGTCCCCGGTGCTTTGGCCTTGCTGCAAGTCTTGATCCTGACCCTGGGTAGAAGTTTGATCACCTGTACTCTGTCCTTGTTGAAGTTCTTGATTTTGGGACTGATTTGATTCTTGTCCATCTTGAATCTGAACCGGATCCTGATCCTGTGACTGGCCCTGTGTCTGATCCCCGCCTACTTGCTGAAGATCCTGGTCTTGAAGCTGTCCCTGCTGAAGTTCCTGATCCTGCAGCTGTCCTTGCTGCTGCTTTTGATCCCCTTGACTTTGCCCCTGCGTCTGGTCCCCAAATTTCTGTTTCTGAATCTGTTTACAAGGTCCTTTACAAGGGGGATTGCAGTGACAGTCATTTTTGGGATAATGTGGATGAGGAGGACGCGGGCTCGGACATTTGCAGCAATCTAAGTCCTTATGGCATCTTGGACACGCCGGTATGGCTTCGTTATTCCAATTATTCAATTTAAATTCACCACCTCTCTACTACATCTTATGAAATGAAGGAGGACTTGCTAAATTCAAAAGCCTATTTTTATAATGAGTTTTCTTCATAAAGATACCTATTCTAATAGATTTCCTAAACTTAGTTATTATCCTCCTCAGCAGAATCCTACACCCTGCAAAACCATGCGGGATGTTCTTAAGGTTGTTCTCCTTCCACTTTTCAAGGAAGAGGACGAACAAAATGAAGCCACAGCCAAATTGACAGATGCTACCCTATAGAGCATGAAGAGCTGCTTGAAAAAATGGGCGAAATCCAAGACCATCCTGATGATATTAAAATCGAGAGAGCAGCACTAGTGGCCTCTCTTTAGAAATGGTCTTTAGGTTATCTGGGAATTGGAAAAATCCGTTTATTCGCAAGGAGTTATTTGGACTCCCTGATTTAGCAGGACCCTTTCCTCCTATTTTTCAATGCAATAAAATCAACATCCAGCTTTAGTAGAGCCTATAATTAAGAAAGGGCAGATTTCAATTTATTCCAATAATCGAATTGCATTTTTCACAGGAAATAACTTTAGATAGAAAAAACCGTCTAAATCTAGTAAGATATCCACATGGAATATTAGAGAAGGGGTAAAAAAATGAGCGTATTAAACGTACAAAACTTAAGTCACGGTTTCGGTGATCGTGCGATTTTTAATGATGTGTCTTTTCGGCTTTTAAAAGGTGAACATGTTGGGCTAGTTGGGGCAAATGGTGAGGGTAAGTCTACTTTCATGAATATTGTAACTGGAAAGTTGCAGCCCGACGAAGGGAAAGTTGAGTGGTCTAGAAAAGTTCGTGTTGGTTACTTAGATCAGCATGCTGTATTAAAAAAAGGCACTACGATGCGTGAGGCTTTGAGTACTGCTTTTCAATATCTTTTTGATGCTGAAACAGAGATCAATGAACTTTATGCAAAAATGGGTGATGAAGGTGCTGATATCGATGCATTACTTGCAGAAGTTGGAGAGCTGCAAGAAACTTTAGATAGTAATGATTTCTATCAAATTAATTCAAAAGTTGAGGAAGTTGCCCGTGGCCTGGGATTAGACGAAGTTGGACTTGATAGAGATATAGATGATCTTAGCGGAGGGCAGCGTACGAAAGTTTTGCTGGCTAAGCTATTGCTGGAAAAGCCCGAAATCCTATTACTGGACGAGCCTACAAACTATTTGGATGAACAGCATATCGAATGGCTGAAGCGCTATTTACAGGAATATGAGAATGCATTTATTCTGATTTCACATGATATTCCATTCCTGAACAGTGTTGTTAACTTGATCTATCACATGGAAAACCAAGAGCTGAATCGCTATGTTGGTGACTATGATAACTTCTTAAAAGTATATGAAATGAAAAAGCAGCAGCTGGAGTCTGCATACAAGCGGCAACAACAAGAAATTGCCGATTTAAAGGATTTCGTTGCCCGCAACAAGGCAAGTGTTGCGACTCGTAATATGGCGATGTCCCGTCAAAAGAAGCTCGACAAAATGGAAATTATTGAATTGGGGAGAGAGAAGCCGAAACCAGAGTTTATTTTCAAAGAAGCTCGTGCAGCCAGCCGCTGGATTTTCACGACTGAAGATCTTGTTATTGGCTACAATGAACCACTTTCCCGCCCTCTCAATTTGAAAATGGAACGCGGACAAAAAATTGCATTCGTGGGTGCTAACGGTATTGGTAAGTCTACTCTGTTAAAAAGTATTCTTGGCTTGATTAATCCAATTTCGGGTAAAGTGGAACGCGGTGAGTATCAACACATCGGTTACTTCGAGCAGGAAGTTAAACAGTCCAACTATAACACTTGTATTGAAGAGATCTGGAGCGAGTTCCCAAGTATGAATCAGGCTGAAGTTCGTGCTGCTCTTGCAAAATGCGGGTTAACGACGAAACATATTGAAAGTAAAATTGAAGTCCTTTCTGGTGGCGAAAAAGCCAAAGTTCGATTATGTAAAATATTAAACACAGAAACGAATTTATTAATTCTGGATGAACCTACCAATCACTTGGATGTGGATGCAAAAGAAGAATTAAAACGTGCTTTAAAGGCATATCGCGGAAGTATTTTGATGGTATCCCACGAACCAGACTTTTATCGTGAAATTGCGACCGATATTTGGAATTGTGAGGATTGGACTACGAAAGTTTTTTAATAAAGATTAAGGACTCCCCTGCCACGCAGGGGATTTTTTCATTTTACAATCCTTTTTTATCATTTCTATACATTGTTCACAAAAGATTCTTATTTACCTTCAACTGCTCCATATAAACATTCTAACTGACATACTCAGGATATTTCCTTTAAATGGATCAATAAAAATCAATACAGGTAATGGTCAGTTCGTGTATAATGAGGGGAGTTTTCAGTAATGGAAGCGGTTCAATTTATACCAAAATAATTGACAAAGGACTTAAAACATTCATGATAAAAAAGAAAATTGCCTGGATTACAGACAGCACAGCCTATGTTACTAAGGAGCTGCTGGAACACCCTGACGTTTATGTGGTGCCTCTAACCATTACATTCGGTGAGGAATCTTATGAAGATGGTATTGATTTAAATACAGATCAGCTGTATAGCCGGATTCGCAATGAAAAAGAAGTTCCTAAAACTTCACAGCCCTCTGCCGGAAAATTTGCCGAACTATTTGAATCATTGAAGCCGGAATATGATGCTGCAGTTGCTGTTCATGTATCGAGCAAGCTAAGCGGCACGTTAAATAGCTGTAAAGCCGGAGCAGAGCTGGCAGAGTTCCCAATTTTTTCAGTTGATTCTAAATGCATGTCTTATGCCATTACATCATTGATAAATAAAGGATTAAAGCTTGCTGAAAATGATATGCCGGTGCATAAAATTGCTGCTATCCTGCAAAGTGAGACAGATAAATCCGAGAATTATATATTGCTTGGAAGCCTTGAGCAATTTTATAAAGGCGGCAGAATGTCAGGCACACAATACCTGCTGGGAAGCATATTAAAAATAAAGCCAATTATCCGCATTAACCGGGACGGGGAGTTTGAACTGTTTGATAAAGTCCGTTCAGAAAAAAAAGCAATTAAAAGAATGATAGAATTGCTTGGGAATTCATATGAAACCCATACAATTCCCCAGGTTCAAATCATGCATGGGAATGTACCTGCCAAAGCGGAGGAACTGGCCGAGGAAATACAATCTCATTTTCCTCGCCTCGATATTTTCATTGGTGATATTAGTTCAACGATCGCTGCCCATGCCGGTGAGGGAACACTGGCTATTATTTGGCAGAACGAAAGTTAAAAAAGCACTCTCCAAAAGGAAAGTGCTTTTCTTCTATTCAACCCAAGTAAACATGTAATTTTCATCTTCAATTAGCTTAGCGTTTTTCACCAGCTTTAACGGCTTGAATGTATCAATCATAACAGCAAGCTCAAGTGTTTCCTTTTTCCCTATGCTGGCTTCTGTTTTTCCAGGATGAGGGCCATGTGGAATCCCGCTTGGATGAAGGGTTATGGAGCCTTCTCTAATCCCCTTCCTGCTCATGAAATTGCCTTCCACATAGTACAGCAGTTCATCACTGTTGACATTGCTGTGATAGTAAGGGGCAGGGATGGCCTCTGGATGATAGTCATATAATCTGGGAACAAAGGAACACACAACAAAGTTATGTCCTTCAAATGTCTGATGTACCGGCGGAGGCTGATGCACCCTTCCGGTAATCGGTTCAAAATCTTCTATATTAAAGACCCACGGATAAAGATAGCCGTCCCAGCCCGCCACATCAAGCGGGTGATGATTCAGAATATGAGAATGCAAGTATCCCCTTGTTTTCGTGATAACTTCATATTCTCCTTTTTGATCATATGTTTCCAGTGTCTCCGGTCCCCGAATATCCCGTTCACAAAAAGGACTATGCTCGAGCAGCTGCCCATACTCATTCCGGTATCTTCTTGGTGTTGTAATTTGGCTGAAAGACTCAACAAGGAGCACTTTAGTCAGCTGCTCTTTATCCGGAATCACGCGGTAAATAGTGCCAATCGGAATAATGACATAGTCTCCCGGGCGATAGGATAAAGTTCCGAACATGGTCTCAACTTTTCCGGTTCCATAGTGAATGTAGAGCATCTCATCTCCATCGCCATTCCGGTAAAAGCTTTTCATCGGCTCAGTAATATTTATGGTGCCTATTAAAAGGTCATCATTCCCGAGCAGATATTCCCTTGCTGAAAGTGCATCCCCTTTCTTTTCAATTTGATCTGTAAACAAATGCCGATGCTTTAAGCTCTCCTGATCTTCATACTCTGGAACATATTTTCCGATCAGTTCAGTTTTTGCTACTTCTGTCGGCATATAGTGATGATAAAGAATGGATTGTGTGCCGGAAAAACCTTTTGTCCCCATTACCTGTTCCCTGAATAAGGTTCCATCCGATTTTTTGAAGGTTGTATGGCGTTTGTGCGGGATTTTCCCCATTTGGCGATAAAACATATTTCCACCTCACTCATTTGCGATTCGATTTTTTAATATTCCTAGATTGCCAATCTCAAGCTCAACCTCATCTCCAGGCATAAGCCAGCGGTGCACATCGGTGCCCAGCTCAAGGATGCAGCCGCTGCCAACAGTCCCGGAGCCTATCATTTCACCTGGACAGAGGGTTACACCATCTGAAGCCCGCTCAAGCATTTCGTAAAAGGAATAGTAGATATCCTGCATATTCCCTTCTGAAAGAAGAGTGCCGTTGACTTTTGCTGTCATCAGCAAATCATAGCCATTTTCAACACGGAAATTCTCAAGCTCATCCTTTGTAACGATATATGGCCCGACAGAAGTGGCAAAATCCTTCCCTTTGGCAGGGCCAAGACCTACCTTCATTTCTTTTCGCTGAATATCTCTTGCACTCCAGTCATTCAGGATGCAATACCCAAATATATAATCATCCGCTTCGGCAGCTTTAATATCCTTTCCTTCTTTGCCGATAATACAGGCAATTTCGAGCTCGTAATCAAGCCATTCGCAATGCTTTGGAGGCGAAATTTCTTCATTTGGACCCTTAATGCTCAGATGATTTGAAAAATAAAAGACGGGTATTTCATACCATTCGGGTATCATATCAAGTCCGCGGTTATCTCTTGCCGTTTTTACGTGTTCTTCAAAAGCATAGAAATCCCGAAAGCTTTTTGGATTTGGCAGTGGAGCCATTAAGTTCACATCGGATAAAGGATATACCCCTTTATCGGTGTTCTTCAGTTTTTTGCTGGAAGACAGGTATTCCATAAAAAACTCATGATTCTCAAGGAATGCCAGCATCGTTTTTGGAAGAACACCATTGGTCGCTTCATGCATATCAACAGCATACTCCTCATTCTTCAGCCAGCCCGCTCTTATAGATCCATCCGGTTTTTGAAAAGTTATGAATTTCATAGCATCACCTTGGGTCCGTTTTTCGGATCAATTCAAATACATCAGTCATTGGCCTCGTGTAGATATGTCCTGCCATCCGGCCAATAGGGTTCAGTTTTTCGGAATTGATCCTTCCATTTTCATAAAGCTCTTCAGCAACATGCACATGCTCCACTTTTCCAATCACAAGGCTTCCAGAACCAGGGTGTTCTCCAAAGTGAAGCACCTGGTAGAGACTGCATTCCAAATGGACTTTTGACTCTTTAACCCGGGGAGGCTTAACAGCGGCACTTTTTTCTTTTTCGAGACCGGCTGCGGCCAGTTCGTCTGTACCAGCTGGATAATCCGCTGCACAAATATTCATCTTTTCCGTAAAGTCTTCACTGACGATGTTAATTACGAATTCCCTGGTGGCTTCAATATTAGCAAGCGTATCTTTCTTAGAGCCATCTGTCCCTTTTCGCATCGGTGAAAAGCAAATCAGCATCGGATCTGCACATATGGCAGTAAAAAAGCTGAATGGAGCTGCATTAACATTTCCATCTGTATCCATAGTGGTAACAAACGCAATGGGACGCGGCAGAATTGAGCCAACCATGAGCTTATATGCGTCCTTCCACTCAAGACTCTGTGGATTTAATTCCATATGCACTACACCGCCTTTTCATTCAGAAGTTTGTTTATCACCGCTAATGCCGATTCATTATCTTCTCTCGTTCCTAACGTCATCCTAAAAGCATCAAGATAGCCGTCAAGCTTCATTTTCCGGACAACCAAGCCATTTACAATCAAGTTATCTGCAATAGGAAGCTGGCTGAAAATATAAATAAAATTAGTTTGGGAAGGAAAATAGCTAACAGGTAATCCAGTTAGTTTTTGGCACAAAAATTTCATCTCTTCTGCATTTTTTTGAGCACAATCCTTTATAAAGTCCTGATCATTTAGTGCTGCAGAAGCCGCTGCCTGTGCCAGGTGGTTGACATTAAAAACATCTTTTACCTTATGAAGGTCATTCACGATTTCCTCATGCATGATTCCATAGCCGACACGGAGGCCCGCAAGGCCGTAGATTTTGGAGAAAGTCCTTAGAATGATTAAGTTAGGCTTCTGTGCAAGAAGCGGAATAGAGTCAGGATAATCCTCAGAATTTACATATTCATAGTATGCTTCATCAAGAATAATCAGGATATTCGAATGAACTTTATCAATGAATTGCAGCAGTTCTGATTTACCCACTATGGTTCCTGTAGGATTGTTGGGATTGCAGATAAACACCATTTTTGTTTTTTCGTTAATCTTGTCATACATGGCACATAGATTATGGGTTCCATTTTGCAGCGGTACCGTTACCGCACTGCCTCCTTCAATCAGGACGTTTGTTTCATACCGAGGAAATGTATTCTGCGCCATAACAGCTTCATCTCCGGGACTTATGTATGCTCTCGTCAACAATCGGATGATTTCTTCTGAACCATTGCTGACCAGAAAGTTATCTTCACTTACATTGTAGAATCCGGCCAGCTTGCGTTTGAGCAGGGAAACAGTGCCATCCGGGTAAAAGTAAAGACTGTTCATCGCTTTGCTGATGCTGTTCCTGACTTCGGGTGAACAGCCATACACATTTTCATTATCAGACATTTTCCGGACAGCCATTAAATTGTACTTTTCTTTAATCTCTTCCGGCGAGCTGCCAAGCGGATAAGAAACAATCTTCTCCACGGCGCTTTTTGTCTGGATTTTAGCCATCTGGATTGCCTCCTTCTTAAATTTATTAAAAAAGGGAGAAATGCTTTCTCCCTTTTAAACTGAAAAATTATAAATTTCCTCGTCTTTCCTGTTCACGTTCAATAGATTCAAAGAGTGCTTTAAAGTTGCCTTCACCAAACCCTCTGGCACCTTTACGCTGAATGATTTCAATGAATAAGGTCGGACGGTCTACGATTGGTTTCGTGAATATTTGAAGCAAATAGCCTTCGTCATCGCGGTCAACGAGAATATTTAATTCCTTCAATTTGTCTATCTCTTCATCAATTTCACCTACACGCTCAGAAAGCATTTCATAATAAGAATCAGGAGTGCTTAAGAACTCCACGCCATTTTTGCGGAGGGTGCTGACAGTGCTGACAATATCTTCTGTGAGAATGGCCAGATGCTGTACACCAGGCCCGTTGTAGTATTCAAGGTATTCTTCAATCTGGGATTTGCGCTTCCCTTCTGCAGGCTCATTAATCGGGAACTTAATTCTGCCGCCATTATGCATTACCTTGGACATCAGTGCGGAATATTCTGTTGTAATGTCTTTATCTGTAAAGTGCTTCATTTCCTTGAAGCCCATTACATTTGCATAATAATTCACCCATTCCTCCATTCTCTCTACGTTTCCAACGACATGGTCGACGCCGATAAAACCTGCATCCTCAAATGGTACTTCGGTTTGATATGGCTCAAAGCCAGGCATGAATACCCCTTTATAGTTATTCCGTTCAACAAGTGTATGAATGGTATCTCCATATGTACCAATTACTGCCTTTTTAACTATGCCGTGTTCATCCTTAATCTCAGCTGGAGGCTGTATTTCGATTGCACCTCTTTCAACCGCCGCTTTGTATGCCTTTTCAACATCGTCAACAGCTAAAGCTATATCTTTTACACCGTCTCCATGCTTTTTAATGAAATTTGATACTCTGGAACTGTCATTTAACGTTCCTGTGATCACCAGGCGAATCTTTCTCTGCTGAAGAACATAAGACACTGTTTCTCTATTGCCGGTTTCCAGGCCGGAATAAGCAACTGGCTTAAAGCCGAAAGCTGTGCAGAAATAATGGCAGGACTGTTTTGCATTGCCTGAGTAGATTTCTAAATAATCTACCTCCTTCACAGGAAAGAAATCGGCTATCTTTTGTTCATTTAACAATTTTTCATCTTGCATGCTAACCCCTCCGTTTTTAATATTAATAATATTTTGAATTTATCATATAGGAAACTTGTAAAGCTTCTCAAGAGTTCAAGTTAAAGCTATAATGCACTTCTGCATTAAAGGAATTTACACTCTTACTTTTTGCGTTTTTTTGCTTTGTGGCGGTATGTGAACAGCCCTATTTCTTAAAGCTTCCACAGCTTCAAGCAAGCCTTCATTTACACTTGGATGCGGGTAGTTAGGGAAAATTAAATCCTCTTCCCTTGCTCCCATTTCCAATGCAGTAATTCCGGCTGAAATTAGTTCTATTGCTCCGGAGCCTACCATGTGGATCCCCAGAAGAACTTGTTTTTCCCTGCAGCTGATCACTTTAATAAATCCGTCTTTTTTTCCGCACAATGTGCTGAATCCGTTGGCAGATAATGGCGATACACCAATTTCAATATCATAGCCCATGTTAATGGCTTCCTGTTCCGTTAAGCCGGCACTCGCAATAGGAGGCTGTGTATGTGCAGCAATCGGAATGAAGTGGAAATCTGATTCCGATTTAATTCCCGCAATTGCTTCAGCGGCTGTTTTTCCTTGTTTAATTGCTTTTACAGCAAGTGCAGGACCTTCTGTTACATCACCGACTGCGAAAATATGTTTCTGTGTTGTCCGGCTTTCTGCGTCAACCCTTATAAATCCTGCTTCACATTGCTCCACCCCTATACGGGAAAGCCCCAGCTGGTCAGTGTTTGGTCTAATGGAAGATGAAACAAATAAATGTGTGCCAGAAATGGTTTCTCGTTTTCCTTTACACTCAAAAGTGACAGTTAACATTCCTTCATTATGCTGCAGTTCCAATACATCCGAATTTCTAAAAATATCTATTTTTTTCTTTTTTAATATCCTCTTCAGTTCCCGGCAAATGGATTGATCAAAATCAAAATCCTCTTTTCCATCTTCGAGGATGAGAGTCACATTAGATCCCAAAGTCTGATAGGCCATACCTATTTCGAGGGCAATGTAATCACTGCCATAGATTAATAGTTTATCGGGTACTTCACTCAAATTTGAAATGGAATGCTGATCGAATACTAATTCACTTATCTCTCTGAACCAAAGTGGTTTTTCCGGTCTGCCGCCGGTCGCAATGATGGCATTTTGAAATCGGAAAACGTCAAATTGGTCTCCTTTTTCGATCCCAATCTTATCCTCTGACAGAAAAAAGGCTGAACCTTTAAGAACTTCTATTTTATTAGCTTGACAGAGGGCTTCAATTCCTGCCCGGAGCTGCTTAATTTTCTTCTGCTTGTATTCCTGGAGCTTGTTTAAGTTTAATGAAATATTTCCTCCTTCAAGCCCCCAATTTTCCCCTTCCTGGAAGGAAGTGAATTTTTCAGAAGACTGTGTGAGAATCTTGGAAGGTATGCAGCCTTTATTTAAACAGATCCCGCCAAGCTGATCCTGTTCAACTAATGTAACATTTCGCCCCAGCTGTGCAGCGCGGATTGCGGCATGATAGCCCCCGGGGCCGCCGCCGATTACGATGACATCACGCTCATGTGCCAGTTCTCCAACTACCATTTATACCATCTCCAGAACAAGCATTTTCGGATTTTTAATCAATTCAGCAAAGCGGTTTGTAAAGCGTACAGCTGTCGCCCCGTCTGCAACTCTATGATCAAAAGACATTGATATATTCATCATTGACCGAATGACAATCTGGTCATCATCGGTCACAACAGGCATCTTTTTTGTTTTATGGAAAGATACCAAAGCTGTTTGCGGATGCTGGATAATCGGAGTTGCTCCAAAGCTTCCGCCAAGAGGCCCCACATTACTGATTGTGAATGTCCCGCCAGATATTTCTTTAACAGAAAGCTTATTTTCCAATGCTTTTTCCGTAAGCTTTTTCATTTCTGCATGAATGTCTCTGATTGTTTTATTTTCAACATGCTTGATGACCGGAACGATTAGGCCTTCGTCCGTATCAACCGCAATACCGATATGATGTTCACCTGCCAAATGTATTTCTTCCTTTTCTTCATGCAGTACAGCGTTGAACACAGGAAATTCTTTCAGGCAAATTGACAAAGCCTTCAGGAAAAAGGCTGTAGCAGACAAGTTTTGGTTTAGAAGCTTAAGTTCTTTTCTGAAAGTAATCAGCTCGGTTACATCAATCTCTTCAAAATGGGTACAATGGGGAATGGTAAAAAGTGATTGTGCCATTTTCCTGGCAATCTGCTTCCGTCTGCCCCTAAAAGGAATGATTTCTTTCTCAGCAGAGAGGCTTTTTATATTTTCCTTCAAAGCTGCTTGTTCCTGTTCATCATGGGCCGGCTTCGTCTGAAGGGAAGCTATGTATTGATAGATATCTTCATCTAAAATACGGCCAGCAGGACCTGTTCCCGTGATTTTCTCAATATCAATGTCATTATCGCGCGCTATTTTTCTTGTGAAAGGAGAAGCAAGAACCCGTTTTCCTTTGAATGCCACAAAAGATTGCTTTTGCTTCTGCGGCGGCTGTGAGTAATCAGGAATTGAAACGGCTTTCTCTTTATCAGCGCCTTCCTCACCAGCCGTCTCTAAAATTAAAATGGTCGAACCCACTTTAACCGTATCGCCAGGCTGCACTGTAAATTCCTTAATAATGCCTGCCTTCGGGGCAGGTATTTCAGCAGTCATCTTATCAGTCTGTACTTCAACAAGCGGATCGTCTGCTTTCACTGCATCCCCCGGCTTGACTAAAAAGCAATTAATATCAGCTTCCGTCATTCCCTCTCCAATATCGTGCAGTTTCACCTCCACGGCTTCCCCTCCTAAAACTTCATAACTTTTTCTATTGCCTGCTTAATCCTTGCCGGAGTTGGCAGGTAATGATCCTCAAAACCGAAATATGGAACTGGTGCATCAAATCCAGTAACCCGTTCTGCTGGTGCTTTCTGATATAAAAAGGATGTATCATTAATGATGGCAAGCACATCATTTCCGACTCCGCCGGTGGCATGGGCTTCATGGACAATAACCGTTCTCCCTGTTTTTTGGACAGATTCTGCAATCATGTCTTTATCCAGCGGGAATAGGGTTCTTAAATCAATTACATCACAATGTACATTATTTTCTTTCATCTGCTTTGCCGCTTTCATAGCTTCTGGCACCATGGCTCCCCACGTAATGACCGTTACATCGTCCCCATTCATGAGTTTTTTGCCTTTTCCTATTTCAACTGTATACTTCCCTTCAGGGACTTCCTCTCTGGCCGAACGATAGCAGCGCATCGGCTCAAGAAACAGAACCGGATCCGGGTCCTCAATAGCCGAAATCAGCAGTCCTTTGGCGTCATAAGGACTGGATGGACAGACGACCTTGATGCCGGGCATATGAGTAAAAATCGCTTCTGTTGAATCACAGTGAATTTCCGGAGCCCTTACTCCCGCACCATATGGAGCCCTTATTACCATCGGAACAGTAAAATGTCCCATTGTCCGCATCCGGAGCCTTGTAGCATGGGTCATGATTTGTTCATATGCGGGATAGATAAAGCCGAGGAACTGAATTTCGATCACCGGCAAAAATCCATTAACAGCCATTCCAATCCCCGCTCCGACAAAGCCGGCTTCACTTAAAGGCGTATCGATAACACGGCCTTCGCCATACTTAGCCTGAAGACCCTCAGTTGCACGGAAAACTCCGCCGTTCCTGCCGATATCCTCGCCCAGCAGCAAAATCTCTTCCTTTTCATTCAGCATGGTATCTAAAGCATCCGTAATGGCTTGCACTAATGTCATAGTTTTTGCTCCAACTGCTGTTTTCATTAACTGCCGCCTCCAATCAGCTTCAGATACTCTTCTTTTTGCTGCTTGATTTGCCATGTAGGCTCAGCAAAGACATAGTCAAAAATTACTGCAGGATCTGCAGGAGGAAAATTTTCCATTTCAGCTACAGCTTTATCTATTTCAGCTGCTGCTTCCTCTTCTATTGCCCTTTGCCATTTCTCATCAAATATTCCTTCATTTTTCAGCCAGCGCTCCAGCCTTAAAATAGGGTCAGTCTCCTGTCTTCTGCTATTGCTTTCCGATTGATCACGGTATTTGGATGGGTCATCTGCTGTAGTGTGTGCACCATATCTCCATGTCACAGCTTCAATTAATGTCGGCCCTTCACCTTTACGGGCCCGCTCTAAGGCTTTCAGTGTTTCAAAATAAACCATGAAAACATCATTCCCATCGATCCTGACTCCCGGAATATCATATGCCAGGGCTTTCTGGGCAATCGTTTTTGTATTCATCTGCTTCTCAAACGGAACAGAAATGGCGTATTGATTGTTCTGATTAAAAAAGACAACCGGAGCTTTAAATACGCTGGCGAAATTTAATCCTTCATGGAAATCTCCCTCTGAGGTGGCACCATCACCAAAATAAGCAATAGCAGCATTGGCAGTGCCTTTTTTCCTTTCTGCGAACGCAGCTCCTGCTGCATGAGGGATTTGTGTCGCAATCGGGATGCCTGGAGGGAAAATTTTCTTTCCGTCAGGCGGCACACACCCTTCATTTCTTCCGTTCCAAAACAACAGGATGTTTCGCAGTGAGTGGCCAAAGGTCATAGCCGCTCCGTGGTCGCGATAGGTAGGAAACATCCAATCGTTCTCCCCCAGCGCAACAGCAGTTCCGACCTGGGAAGCCTCCTGTCCTTCATAAGGAGCATAAGTGCCTATCCTGCCCTGCCGCTGAAGTGAAATAGCTTTGCGGTCAAAAGTACGGATTCTAACCATATGTCTATAAAACTCTTTTACAAGCTTATCAGTTACTTTTTCTTTATCTTCGAAATTGATGATCGTTCCATTTTCGTCCATTATTCGCCTGATCGGAAAGTGATTTTCCATCTTCTCACCCTTTGGCTGGTAAATTATTTTAAGAACTTTTATACTGTACAAATATTGTTATCCAAGCAAAAAAATTAGGTTCTTACTGCCCACTTCGGGCGTTTCATATGGGAGAAAAAGCTGTTTCTGCGTGTGCGTGCTTCAATGCGGCTCTCGCAGAATTGGTTGGATGCTTCAACTGTTGTAATTCCATTTGCTTCAGCATGTTCGTAGATGTTCAGAAGAGAGTTATAAATAGCTTTCGTTTTGCGGAGTACCCTTTCTTTATTAGGTGTATATAATTCATCTGCAACCTGGATTAATCCCCCTGCATTTACAATATAATCGGGAGCGTATAAAATACCCTTATCTTTTAGGATTTGGCCATGGCGCATATCCATTAGCTGGTTATTGGCAGAGCCGACAATTGCTTTTACTTTAAGCAGGTCGATTGTGTCATCATTAATGATGCCGCCCATTGCACAAGGAACAAAAAAGTCTGCCTCGGCCTCATATATCTCATTGCTGGATAAAACCTTCACACCGGCTCCAATTTCTTTCGCCTTGCTGAGGAGCTGGTCGATTGCCTGCTGGCTGATATCTGTCACAAATAAATCTGCCCCTTCCTCCAGCAGCCTTTCTGCGACTTTAAATCCCACTTTGCCAAGTCCCTGAATGGCATAACTCTTGCCTGAAAGGTCGTCTGTTCCGCTCAGTGCTTTATTTGTTGCCTGGAGGCCGTAAATAACACCCTGCGCTGTTGGTACAGAAGAATCGCCGCTTCCCCCATAAACCTCATCAACCCCCACAATGCAATTCGTTTCCTTTAGTGCATGAACGAAATCCTCTGTAGAAGTACCCATGTCTGTTCCTGTATAGAAGCGTCCATTCAATGATTCAACAAATTGGCCAAAAGCACGGAACAGCTCAGGTGTTTTATCTTTTAATGGATCCCCGATAATGACTGCCTTCCCGCCTCCGAAGTCACAATCACTAGCCGCACATTTATAGGTCATGCCTTTTGATAATCGGAGGACATCCTCAAGGGCATCATCAACGCTTTTATACGGAAACATGCGGCAGCCTCCCAATGCCGGCCCCAGCCTTGTGCTGTGGATAGCAATGATTGCCTTTAGTCCGGTGGATTCATCATTGCAGAAAACGACTTGTTCATGGTCTTTAATTTTTTGAAACATATCTGTCATTTCTTTCTCCCCTTTTTATATGATAGCGCTTACAATAGTATTAATATAAAATGCCTGTTTTGTTAAGGCACAGATACTTCTATTCTTTTAATCTTTCTTTAACATTTGTGCAATCCTGCTTTTCTTCAGAATCACCTGTTTGACTTCACCTTCGCCAGCCAGGATTTCTCCATTATGGACGGTTACATTTGAGTAAACTGAATTTCCTTCCAGCTTGGATAGGGTAGCTGTTATAACAATGGAGGATCCTTCAGGTGACGGAGATAAATGCCTGGCAGAAACAGCTCCACCCATCCCTTCTTCTTCCTCATCCAAATAGGGGGTGATCAGGAGTCGGGAGGCCCACTCCATGTGATAGATCATGGTTACAGTGGAATAGACAGGATGAATAACCTCTCCTTCAAATTGTGCGAACATTTCAGGTGAGACCACTGCACGGATAACTGCCTGGTTCCCAATTTGCAGCCCAGGTTTCATAACACCCCTCCCTTTTTGACTATAAATATGTATGACGTTTATTTAACGATATGATACCATTACGTTAAATGAATAGTCAATAAATTGTAAAAACTTTAAAAATTCTTTTGATTTGATCCATGTAAAAAGGATTAACCGGCAAATTGGCTAATCCTTTTTATTATTTTAAGAAAGCAGTGCACGATCACTTGCCATTTTTGTTCCGCGGATTCGCTGAAATTCATTCAACAGCTGTTCAATTGTCAGATGCTGTTTCTGTCCATCATCTACCTCAAGTATAATCTGGCCTTTATCCATCATAATCAGTCTGTTTCCTAAATCCAGCGCCTGCTGCATATTATGAGTGACCATTAAGGTTGTTAAATTGTACTTTTGAACAATTTCTTTTGTGAGTTTTGTAATAAGCTCTGCACGTGCCGGGTCGAGGGCAGCTGTATGTTCATCCAGCAAAAGAATGGAAGGCTCTGTGAAGGTTGCCATTAATAATGAAAGTGCCTGCCGTTCTCCTCCCGATAATAAACCGACCTTAGCATTTAAACGGTTTTCAAGGCCAAGATGAAGGCTTTCAAGAACTTCACGGAAATAGTCTCTGCGCTTTTTCGTCACACCTTTTCGTAATGTTCTTGTTTTATTCCTTGAAAACGCCATGGCAAGATTTTCTTCAATTGTCATGGACGGGGCAGTGCCAGCCATCGGATCCTGAAAAACCCTGCCTATAAGCTTTGCCCGGTTATATTCCGACATGCCTGTGACATTTTGACTGTCGATAAACACAGACCCAACATCAGGTATCATGACGCCCGAAATAATATTCATCAAAGTGGATTTCCCTGCCCCATTACTTCCGATGACTGTGACAAAGTCTCCCTCATTCAATGTTAGATTGATCGTATCAAGTGCAATCTTTTCATCTGGTGTCCCTTCATTGAAGACTTTATGAATCTGATTTAATTGCAGCACCAGTCTCACCCTTTCTGCCTGATGGCAATTCACTTATGTTCATGCTTCCTGCCAATCTTTTAGCTTTCCGTTTCTTCTCCTTCGTGCGGTCAATAATCTTCGGCATTATTAATGCAAGGATGACGATAGTTGCTGTAATCAGCTTCATATCACCTGGCTCAAGGAACTCTACCCTTAGCGCCATAGTAACCACGATACGATAGATAATTGCTCCGCCAATGACCGCTAAAGTCGTTCTGGCAATTGTTTTTGTTCCAAACAAGGCTTCACCGATAATAACTGAAGCCAGTCCGATAATAATCATTCCGATACCCATACCAACATCGGCGAATCCGCCCTGCTGGGCAATCAGTGCTCCTGAGAAAGCCACCATTGCATTGGAAAGGCCCAGCCCCAAAATCACCATCATGTTGGTATTGGCAGAAAGACTGCGGATCATCCTCTTGTTGTCACCAGTAGCCCTTAAAGCTAAACCAATCTCAGTCTGAAGAAAGCGATCTGTCAAAAATTTTATAGCCAATGTGACAACCAGCATAAAGAGAATAATGCCCCATGTTCTCGGGAGGCTGTCGCCCAGCCCTACCATGGACAAAATAGAATTGAAAAAAGAATCGATTCCTGTTTTATCCCAAAAATCTCTTACATGTGTAATGGCTGTTTCTGTGTTCAGGAGAGGAACATTTGATTTACCCATGATACGAAGATTTATCGAATACAGAGCAATCATCATCAAGATTCCTGATAACAGAGCATTAATTTTTCCAAAAGTATGAATAATACCCGTTAGGCAGCCGGCAATAAAACCAGCAAATAATGCAGTGACCGTAGCTAGAAAAGGATTAGCCCCGCTGACAATCATGGTTGCAGCTACAGCTGCTCCAGTCACAAAGCTTCCATCGACCGTTAAATCCGGAAAGTCCAGGACCCTGAACGAAAGATATACTCCAAGTGCCATAATTGCGTATATAATCCCTGACTCGAATGCACCGAATATCGCTGTAAACACTAAGAATCACACCCTTTATTTTGTTTTAGCTTAAAAAGCAGCCGGCCGGATATTTGCATTTCCAGCCGGCGGATTTTCCTACTCTTCATGGAACTCTGCGAAATCAGCCCATTCATCTTTTACTTCCAGTCCCTGTGCTTCAGCTGCTTTTTTATTGATGACCAGTTTCAGGCTTCCAGGAAGCTCAACCGGAATTTCAGAAGGCTTTTTGTTTCCTTTTAAGATCTCAGCTGCCATTTTGCCTGTCTGGTAACCAAGATCAAAGTAGTTGAATCCGCTGGCTGCTATAGCACCGCGTTTCATGGAATCAAGCTCACCAACGAATAAAGGAATCTTTTTGCTGTCAGCGACAGAGATAACCGATTCCAGAGCCGACACAACTGTATTATCCGTAGGGATATAGATGGCATCCACCCTTCCAACAAGGGAGTCGGCAGCCTGCTTTACTTCAGCAGAGGTTGAAACAGAGGCTTCTACAATCTTGGCTCCTTTTGGTTCTGCAAGATCTTTTACCTGTTTAACCTGAACCTCTGAATTTTGCTCTCCGGAATTGTAGATGATGCCAATATTTTTAACACCCGCTTCATCTATCATAAAATCAATCGTTTTAGAAGTTCCTTCCGGGTGGTTATCAGTAGTGCCTGTAATATTGTCTCCAGGCTGATCAAATGATTCAACAAGACCCGCTCCAACAGGGTCTGTAACAGATGTAAAAAGAATTGGAATATCTTTAGTCGCATTGAGAGCGCTAACGGCACTTGGAGTAGCATTTGCAAAAATCATATCCACTTTATCGCCGACAAAATTATTAGCGATTGTCTGTGTGTTGTTCATATCAGCCTGAGCATTTTGGAAATCAAATTTCACATTATCGCCTTCTTTAAATCCTTCATCCTCCAAAGCTTTTTTAAATCCCTCTGTTGCTGCATCCAAGGAAGGATGTTCGACAAATTGTGTGATGCCAATTGTGTACTGCTTCTTTTCATTACCTTGTGAAGAAGAACCACTGGATTTCTCCTGTCCGCAGCCGCTCAAAACAAGCATGCCTGCAGCCATTAGTAAAGAAAAAGCTTTCAACGATTTTTTCATTATATGACCCCCTATACAGCTTTATTAACTATCAGTTTGCTGATAGCTTACACCCTTATGTATACGCTTACATGTTGAAGTAAATAAATGGTTATTACCATTTATATGATATTTACTTTAGATATCGTAAATACAACGTTATATTATCACCCTGTGCCTAAGAGTGTCAATAATATTCTAAAAATTTGATATATTTTAATAAATCGTCTTAATAAAAAAGCAAGCAGGTGTTTGAAACCCTGCTTGCTAGTTTAATAGCTTCTTCGCCTTTTGAAGCTGAAGATCAGCATCCGCTATCATCTTATCCAAGAGCTCCTTTACGCTTGGAAGATCAGAAATCAGGCCAGCTATCTGACCGCCGTTCATAAAACCTTCGTCACCGTTTCCATTTATCGCTCCAATTTTATGATAGTCTTCAGAAGTGAGTTTATTAAACTCATCAATAGAAATCCCTTGTTTTTCGTAATCCAGTAATTTATTGGCATAACCGGTGGAAAGCACTCTTCGTATTCTTCCAACTGAACGCCCCACTATAAGTGTTTCATGATCGGATGCTTCAATAATTTTCTTTTTATACTGCGGATGAAATGGCGCCTCATTGGTTGCAATGAATCTGGTGCCCATTTGAACACCGCTCGCACCCAGGGCAAGCATGGCAGCAAGCCCCTTGCCATCGCCAATTCCTCCAGCTGCCACTACCGGGACTGAGACATTGCCTATTATTTGAGGGATTAATACGAGTGTAGTGGTTTCAAGAGCACTATTGATTCCAGCTGCCTCATACCCTTCTGCCGCAATGATATCAGCTCCTGCTGCCTCTGCTTTCAGCGCCTGTCTTACAGAAGCTGCCACTGTGATGACTTTCACCCCATTTTCATGAAGCTTAGGTATAAAAGGGGCAGGATTTCCTGCTGAAAGTGAAACTGCAGGAATCTTATGCTTAATGACAAGAGAAAGAATTTCTTTTACATATGGGGAGACACTTAGTGCAACGTTAACAGCAAATGGCTTATCTGTTAAAATTTTAGTTTCCTCAATTATTCTTTCAACATCCTCAGGAGGCATTGTTCCTGCTCCGATCGTGCCAAGCCCGCCGGCTTCCGAAACGGCCGCTGTTAAAATGGCATTGCTTATATTCCCCATGCCGCCCTGAATAATTGGATATTTAATATTTAATATGTCTGTTAATCTATTCAATAAAATTCCTCCTTCGTTAAAATAATGTTATACCAATTTCAATAGTTTGACAATTGGAGAAATACAAAAAAAGAGCCATCCTGCTTCCTATGCAGAAGGATGGCTCTTTTTTTACTCAACCATGTAAGGGTGATTTAATGCGTCATAATCAGCATCTCTATTTTTCAGTTCATTTCCTTCTTTAAAAACACTTTCAAAGAATCTGGATGCGGGTTCTGCCAGCTCTTTATAATATTCACTGAATAACGCAGCAGCATGACTGCCCAGCCATTTATCGGGAAGAAGCTCTTCAGGAAGTCCAGGATCCACAAACAGGAATTTCCGATATTCATGCACAAGCTTCGTTCTTTCTACGAAACATTCTGCATCAGTCATATTCCCTTTCAGAATCTTATTTTTATCAATGATATATTTCTGGCTGTATTGGGAAATAAATTCCTGGTATTTTTCATTGATTTCTGTCAGGTTCCAGCTTTTTTCAACAATTTCGATATTTTTATGCGGACCTGCATAACGGGCAATAAAGAAATCAACATAGTTGGCGATATCATATTTCTCAATCAAATCAAAAACTTGTTTCTCAAGATTATTAGCAGAGATCCAGCAGCTGCTGGACATGGATCCAAAACCGCTCCATACAAGTTCCTTCCGCAATTCATCCCTCACATTGCGTATTTCTTCCGGGATGGTATACATCAGGATGCGCCACTCGCCATCCCACTCCTCAGGCTTTAATTTAAAGATACGCTTAGCCGCTTCCTCAATCCTTTTCTGCCCTCTAGGAGTTAAGGAATAATAGCTTTTATTGCCGATCTTTTCTGCACTTACCCAGCCCTGCTTATTCATTCTTGAAATAGCGGCTCTGACAGACTGGTCATTGTGCCCAAATTCACTTAACAGCTTTATAAGACTGCCAATCCAAATTTTGCTGCCATAATGTGAAATATAATCACCGTAAAGTGTGAAAATCATAGATCTTGTATTCAACTTGCATTCATCCTCATTTCATCTTGTGGATTGAACGGAAAAATTTCGTTATATATTATTGTACTAAAATTAGGCAGTTTTGAAAATACTTTTTCGGCATACTAAATAATTACCTTCCTACTTAAACGCTAAAATCGTTAAGAGTTTTAAAAACCATAGAATATAGTGCCTCTATGGTCAGCGCTTAACAATTGTCGTTATTCCCTGCCCAACACCCACACACATCGTTGCCAGGCCGTATTTAGAATTCCTGCGCTTCATCTCATGTAATAGTGTTGTCAGGATTCGTGCGCCGCTCGCCCCAAGCGGATGGCCAAATGCAATCGCACCACCATTTACATTTACCCGTTCCGGATCCGCTCCCAGTTCTTTGATGCAGGCGAGGGATTGTGAAGCAAACGCTTCATTTAATTCAGTTAAGTCTATATCCCTCATGGCAAGTCCAGCCCTCTTCAAAGCTTTCTGTGTGGAATAAACAGGACCTGCTCCCATAATCGATGGCTCAAGTCCTGCTGCGGCGGAAACGATATATGTTCCCAGAGGCTCTACTCCCAGTTCACGGGCTTTTTCCTCAGACATCAGCAGCAATGCAGAGGCACCATCATTAACCCCTGAAGCATTGCCTGCCGTTACAGTTCCGCCCTGAAAAATGGGTTTTAAGCTTGAGAGCTTTTCATAAGTTGTTTCCGGACGTGGATGCTCATCATGTATAACCGTTATTTCTTTCCCTTTTTTATCCATATATGTAACAGGAATGATTTCATCTTCAAATAAGCCGGTTTCAATAGCTGATTTTGCTCTCTTCTGGCTTTCAAGAGCAAAACGGTCCTGCTCTTCCCGGGATATACCATATTTCTCTGCAACATTTTCTGCCGTCTTAGGCATGCTTTCGGCACCATACATATTCTCAAGCCTGCTGTTTGTAAATCGCCAGCCTATGGTTGTATCATACATTTCCATATTACCTCTTGGAAACTCGCTGCTTGGCTTTGCCATGACAAATGGTGCACGGGTCATACTTTCCGTGCCGCCGGCAATAAATATATCTCCTTCTCCTGCCAAAATAGCGCGTGCAGCATAATTAACCGCGTCTAAACCAGATCCGCAAAGCCGGTTAACCGTTGAAGCAGCCACTTCGACAGGCAAACCTGCGAGCAAAGCTGCCATCCTGGCGACATTGCGATTATCTTCTCCTGCCTGATTTGCATTTCCCATTATGACCTCTTCAATTTCTGCAGGATTCACCACGGGGTTTCTTTCCAGCAGGGCCTTAATAACGATGGCTCCCAAATCATCGGGACGAATATCCTTTAACCCGCCTTTATATCTTCCAATCGGTGTCCTGACAGCATCAACGATTACTGCTTTTCTCATTGCCTGACTTCCTCTCTGGCAGTGTAATCATAAACACCTCTGCCCGTTTTGCGTCCAAGCCTGCCAGCTTTAACATATTGTTCAAGAAGAGGGGCCGGCCGGTATTTTTCACCCAGCTTGCTGTGAAGGTATTTTAAATTATTCAGGCGCGTATCGAGGCCGACAAGGTCGCCCAGTTCGAACGGGCCCATTGGATAATTCAGCCCAAGCTTAATAGCTTTATCAATTTCTTCAGGGGTGCCGAGACCTTCCTGCAGCATATAAAATGCCTCATTTCCCACGAGCGCGCTGATCCTGCTCGTCACGAAGCCCGGAAACTCATTAATGACAACTGTTTCTTTTCCCATTTGCTCAGCAGCACGTTTTATTAACTGTGCTGTTTCTTCGCTCGTTTCAAGCCCTTTAATAATTTCTACAAGCGGCATTTTATGGACGGGATTAAAGAAATGCATGGCAATCACTTTGTCCGGTCGATTGGTAAAGGACCCAATCTCAGTTGGACTCATGGTAGAAGTGTTTGTTGCAAAACAGCAATGCTCTGAAGCGTGCTGATCGATCACTTCAAAGATATTTTTCTTTATATCCATCACTTCAGGGACAGCCTCAATAACAAGATCCGCTTTACTTACATGCTGAGCAAGACTTACAGAATAGTTAAGCCGGTTCTTGCTTTCTTCCATATCAGCGGCTGTAAGCTTATTCCTCGCTAGCCCTTTTTTAAAGATGCTATCAATCTCTTCTTCCGCCCGGATTAATTGCTCCTGGCTGATATCTACAAGGGTTGTATGAAAGCCCCCGACTGCACTGACATACGCAATCCCTCGCCCCATAACACCTGAACCGATCACGACTATATTCTTCAAGTTATAATCCTCCTTTCAGTTTAAAAAAAGACGAGCACCCGATACGAGATGCTCGCAAATATGAACATATAACGGGCAAATATTCTGGAGGTCACTCTAACTCGTAGTCTTACAAAGTCTATTTCCCTTGAAACACAGGCTTCCGCTTTTGCATAAATGACGCTACGCCCTCTTTATGGTCAAGAGTTAAGCCTGCAATCCGCTGTCCTTGTGCATCCCGCTCCAGACTTTCTTCCAGAGTGGATTCCCAGCTCGCTTTCAGATTTTTCTTGATTACGGCGATCGCCGCTGTCGGCATACTGGCAAGCCTTTCTGCAAAAGCAGTTATTTCAGCCTGCCAATGCTCCATCGGAATTACCTTAGTAGCAAGGCCCAGCTCTTTGGCTTCCTCTGCATTAATTTTTTCACCGAGCACAGCAAGCTCCATGGCTTTGGCATGACCGATCAGCTTTGGCAGAAAGTATAGATTTCCAGCATCAGGCACCAGCCCGACATGAATAAAGGCTTCTAAAAAACTGGCTTTATCAGATAGGAGCCTAAAATCGCAGGCTAACGCAAGACTCATGCCTGCACCGGCTGCCACCCCATTAACAGCTGCGATAATAGGTTTCTCGCATCTATGAATCTCCATTACCATTGGATTATAGAACCGCCGGAGAACCTCGCCATGATCCATGTCCTCATTTACACCCTGAAGATCCTGGCCGGAGCAGAATGCCCGGCCTTCCCCTGTAATGACAAGACATCTGACTTCTTTATCCCTTCTTGCCTGTTTTACGGACTGCTGAACCTCTTTATTCAGCTGTTCAGTGAACGCATTCAGCTTATCCGGCCGGTTTAAGGTAATCCATGCTACACCGTTTGCGACCTCGTATTTTACGGTTTCAAACATTCGCTATGTACACCTCCTCTACTTTCCTTTAAACTGAGGCTTGCGTTTTTCAATAAAGGCATTCATTCCTTCTTTTTGATCTTCCGTCGAGAATAACAGGTAAAAATTCTTTCTCTCGAATTCCATTCCTTCATTTAAAGGAGTATCAACTGCCTTTAGGACCGCTTCTTTTATGAGGCGTATGGCTATTGGCGCCTGGCTGGAAATTTGTTCAGCCGCTTTCATTGTTTCTTCGAACAGAAGCTCCTCTGCTATAAGCTGGTTGACGATTCCATGGTGAAGGGCTTCCCTCGCCGTGATTCTTTTGCCGGTAAAAAGCCATTCCATTGCTTTCGTTTTTCCAACAAGCTTAGTAAGCCTTTGTGTGCCGCCTGCACCAGGCATTACGCCCAGGTTCACCTCCGGAAACCCAAATTCCGCGTTATCTGCTGCATAAAGCAAATCACAGCATAACGCTAGTTCAAAGCCTCCGCCAAGGGCAAAGCCCTGGACCGCTCCGATAATCGGTTTCTTGATCATGGCAAGCCGATCCCAATCTTTAAATTGATTGCGAAGCTCAAAATCGATTGCGCGATCATTTGCCATTTCATCAATATCTGCCCCGGCTGCAAAGGCTCTTCCATTGCCGCTTAATACGATGGCCTTGACGCTTGAGTCTGCCTCAAAGCTCTCCATTGCAGCAAGGATCTCTGAAACCATCGTGCGGTTAATAGCATTTAGAACCCTGGGCCGATTCAAAGCGATTAAACCAAGTTTTCCTTGCTGTGAAACTTGAATGGTTTCATAGCTTTTACTCATCTGCTTCCTCACCGATCATAAGTGTGATAATATCACCTGCAAATTTCATGGCGTCTTTGCCTGATGCCTTGCCTTCGTCTGTTCTCATGGCTTCCTGTAATGCTTCATGGCTGTCATAGTACATTTCGCACATCAAATAGTACTTCCCTTCGCCTCCCATAGGGCTGCCCACAATTCTTGTAACTTCCATTTTGCGGAGACCCGGAATTTTGGCTGTAAGCGGCGCGTGCGTATTAAAATAATGATCATCAAATGCCTCCTTATTTTCAGGATGCTTATAAAGAGCGATTAATTTTACCATTTGTCAACTTCCTCTCAATTTTTAATAGTTTTCCGTTCTGTATTTTAATTTTTATAAATGCCTGCTACATCAGAGTCGATACAGGTTTCATAGCTTCAAAAGGGTTCCTGCAGGATTTGCAGTATAAGATGCTGCGGCAGGCTGTGGGGCCAAAAAGGTTATCAATCGTCGTGTATGCGGACCCGCAAAAAGGACAATCCACCTGCCATTCGCCCGTTTCACTAATGAACTTTGGAGGGGGCGCGATCCCAAATTCCTTTAGCTTTATCCTGCCAGACTCTGTTACCCGGTCAGACGTCCATGGCGGATGATAGATAAACCGGACTTCTATTTTTTCAAAAATCCCCGCTTTTCCTATCTCGACTTCAACGTTTTTTTGAATAATATCAAGGGCCGGGCATCCCATAAAAGTAGGCAGGAGTTTCACTAAAACTGAATTGCCCTCCACCTCAATCTGTTCCACCATTCCTAAATCAACGATTGAAATGGTATCTATTTCAGGGTCTTTAACATTATGAAGCGCTTCTAACGCAGTTTTTATCAATATTTGATCCTGCTCCATTTACATCACCCTTTAGGAAACTTACCAGCTTGCAGCTGGATTTATGTTATACACCTCGCTCAAAGTGGATAATGCGTCATCAAGGTCGGCAGTATGCTCTCCTATCCGTCCATTTCCAGTTTTCATAGCCAGGTCGTCTTCTGAGACTGCCAGATTGAGAGATTCAAAAACAGGCTTCATGGTATGCAGCCAGCGCTGCTTTAATACTTCTTCCTTTTCCATGAGGCCATATTCCGCCATCTCTTTTGCCAGCGGCCCCATTATCAGTACTCCTTCAAAATCCGCTAATACCTTCCCTATGGCCGCTTCCATCCTCGTTCTGGCTTCCCCGCCAGCCTGCATCAGCTGAATAAACCATGTTTTCCAGTGAAGAAGGTGATAATAAAGTTCCATATTGACCTTTAATGCCACCTCGGCTATTGGCCGATAAGAAGAGTTTTTCAGAGATTCCAATCTGATTTTTTTGGCTTGGGTATAAAAATAATTTCTTACAACCGCAAATGCCCAGTCATATTGTGCTGAAGATAAGTAATGACCTGGTCCATTTACCAATTCCAAAAGGACAGCATTTCTCCTTTCGGATGTTTTTCTTGCATGAGCAAGACTGTCTACATTGCCTTCTCCGAGATCGGCCAGCAGCTGATAAAACATGGCCGCATGGCCCATGGTATCCTGGCTGATGGATGAAAAGGCGACATCCTCCTCTATATGGGGCGCCAGGCCAAGCCATTCTGAACCCCGGTAGGCAAGTATGAAGTCATCGTCAGCCAGCTGATACAATAATGATGTCAGTGCCGGCTTAATATTAGCGTCGATTGGCATATTTCCTGCTGGCTCAGTCACCTTTCTTCATCCCTCCCCATGAAAGAATTTCCTTTTCATCAAGCATTTCCTGCTCATAGTGGCGCCACTTTTTCTTCAGATAACCATATCCTTTTGTCGTGCGGTATTCTTTGTTGTCCAGACGCTGAAGTGATTGCTTTTCTTCCGGCGTCAGCTTCCGGATATCAGAGCGTTTGACGACCCAGATATCAGAAACCGGTTCTCTCCTCATAAAATTTTCCTGCGCCATGACTAGAGCAAGCTCCCGATTTGGCGCCAGCAGGGAAAATTGGTATTGCAGAGGCGAGGTATCGGTTCTTTGACTAAAAACTTCAAATTCCTGATAAAATCCTTCGTTACCCAAAGGTACCCCTCCCATCTGAACGGCTTTAGTTTGCAGTATTGAGAGCTTCCCGCACCCATTTGTTAGTATCATAAGCTGTGCGTCGGAGGCCGAGCCGCTCCTGAGATTTTGGCCCATTATTTTTAATAATGTCTTTGAACATATTCCAATCAGGCTGCTTATAAACCCACAGCTCCCGCTCCTGATCGAAATGCATCGTCTCGTCCGGCAGAGTGAGTCCAAGCGAGAGAACCCGTGGAATATATTTTGTAAAAAAGTCCTGTCTTAAGTCTTCGTTCGTCTTTGTCCGGATTCTGTATTTTATGGTTGTGTCCTGTTTAGAAGTGCCTGTTGTAGAGGCATCACCCGGGCCAAAGAACATTAACAGTGCTTCCCACCATCGGTTAACCGCATCCTGAACCATCGCTCTTTGCTCGTCAGTTCCTTCCGCCAGCGCCATGATGATGGCTTCACCATGCTGAGCATGAAAAACCTCTTCTGCACAAATTCTCTTAAGTGCTCTTGCATAAGGTCCATAGGACGCGTTAAGCATATTGGTCTGGGTAATGATCGCAGCACCATCAACCAGCCAGCCAATCAGGCCGGCATCTCCCCATGTTGGTGCTTCCATATGAAAGACATTGTGGAATTTCAGTCTGCCGCTGAATAAATCCTGCATAATATCTTCACGGGATTTGCCGAGGGGCTTCATTAAATCCTCTGCTACACGAAGCAGCAGCTGGCCATGTCCCATCTCATCCTGCACCTTTGCCATGATGCCCAGCTTGCGTTTTAATGAAGGGGCTTTTGGCACCCATTCCTTTTCAGGCAGTGCTCCCATAATTTCACTGATTCCATGCATTGAAATTAATTTGATTAATGTCATTCGATAATCTTCCGGCATCCAATCATCCGCTTCAATTTTTTCTCCTTCATTAATGCGTTTCATAAACTGCCCATATTTTTGTTCTTCCGTCATATCTTGAAAGAAAAGAGCTTCTGACATGTGTTTCACCCCAGTGAGTTTAAAATAATTCATTCAGGTTACTGCATTTACCACTGCCGGACTAATAATCCTGACAGCTTTCCCTTCCGATCTTGGCAGCGTTTTAGGCGGATGGAGAACAAGTCTGATGGTAATATAGCAGTTTTGTTTCAATGCTTCCTGAATCTTCTTTTTTAAGAATTCCGCTTCCCCCATATCACTATAAAACTCTTCGCTCCATTCAGCATGAAGCTCTAAAACTTTTAAGCTGCCCTTTTTATGCACGTGGATCTGATAATGAGGAGCAAGTTCAGGCACCTGAAGAATACACCGTTCAATTTCGGACGGAAAGACGTTTACACCATTAACATTGAGCATATCGTCAATGCGTCCTTTCACACGGCTCATGCGGATCGTGGTTCTCCCGCACGCACATTTCTCTTTAGAAAGGGAGGCAATGTCACCAGTACGATAGCGGATCACAGGAAAAGCTTCCTTCGTTAAACTGGTAAAAACAAGCTCACCTTCTTCTCCGTTTGAAAGCGGTGTCATTTTTATCGGATCAATCACCTCCGCATAGAAATGATCTTCTGCAATATGCAGCCCATCCTGAGCTTCATGGCATTCCATGGCTATACCCGGTCCCATAACTTCACTCAGCCCATAAATATCGCATGCTTTAATTCCAAGCTTAGCTTCGAGCGCTCTCCGCATTTCTTCAGACCAGGGCTCAGCACCAAATATCCCAAAGTTTAATGATGTACTTGCCGGGTCGATTCCCTGCTCCTCCATCTTCTCCGCTAAATTGAGGACATATGAAGGAGTTCCGCAAATAACTTCCGGCTTAAAGTCCTGTATAAGCATTATTTGTCTCTCGGTATTTCCTCCAGAAACAGGTACGGTTGCCAGGCCAAGCTGTTCGCTGCCATAATGGAGTCCCAATCCGCCGGTGAACAGACCGTATCCGTATGCATTATGCAATGTCTGACCGGGTTCGCCTCCTCCTATGGAGATTGCCCTTGCTATCAGATTACTCCACATTTCAATGTCATTCCGGGTGTAGCCCACTACAGTAGGCTTTCCGCTCGTTCCCGAAGAAGCGTGCAGACGCACAATTTCTTTTTTATCCACAGCAAAAAGCCCGAATGGGTAATGTTCCCGCAAATCTGCTTTAACAGTAAAGGGCAGCTTTTGAATATCTTCCAGGCTGGTAACGTCTTGAGGTGCAATATTACATTCCAAAAACTTTTTCCGATAAAAAGGCACATGGTTATATACTCTCTCCATTGTCTGCCTGAGCCGGTACAGCTGCAATTCCTCCATAATATCGCGGCTTTCCGTTTCAATATCATGCAGAATCAAGACATGACCTCCTAGAATATTAGGATAATAATTTAATATAACGTTTAAATATCGTTAGATAAAATAAGTGTTATATATTTAACACAAAGATACCGTGTAAACAGGAAAAAGTCAACTTATTTTCTGAAAATTTACTTATTTATTCTAAAGTTAATAAAAAGACCTAGCCCATATAATGAAGGGCTAGGTAAAATTTCTTAGGACCACTCTTTTAACTTATTCACTATGTTATTTTTCCATTTAGAAATTAATGGATCTTCACCTCTTGCTGTTTTTTGTTTCTGCCATTCATTATAGCTTGCTGCAGAAATGAGAATAGATCCTGCGATTAAAAGGTACGCCCACCAAGGGAGGTTCCCCCAATAAGGTCTGGTCTGAAGCAGTACATTCAGGAGCAGAACCCCGGAACCTACAAAGAAATAACATTTTATCCTCCACCAAGTGCCTGCCAGCATTGAAATCAGAGAGAGCGTACCGACTATAAGTGCATCATAAATCGTATTACTTGCAATGCCATCCTGTACAAGCAGCAGGGATACTGCTATAAGAACGGCCCACTGTATTTTACCGGTCAGCTTTGCGTACTGCCCCTTCAGAACTTTTCTGACAAAAATAATCAGGATAATCCAAGGGAGAACATATGCCTCTCTTATAAAAAGATCCGGTATTTCAATATTCCTTAATACACTATAATATGGCTCCAGTAATGCTGCTCCTGCCAGCAATCCAGGCAGCCTAAAGTATTGAGATGCCACTCTGCCCCGCTGTAAAAATAAAAATGCACTCATCAGGAGTCCTGGCAGAACTTCCGCCCATAGGGAAACCGCCGGAAAAAGATAAGCGGTAAGCAAAAATAGCAGGGAAATAATTGTGTAGCCATCCGCTTTTTTGTCCATGAAAATTTTTGCATATACCATTTTGCCGACGAAAACCGCAGCCAGGCCGAAGCCTGCCGAAATCACAATTTTCATGTCTGGATCTATACCGTTAATGAATAGGAATTTAAGTACTGCTGCATACAGTAAAAATAATGGAATAGCACCTAACAAATCAAGCCTGGTTCTATGCATATATAAGATTAAACCTGCTGTATAGATAATAGAAAAAATAAACGGGAGAACTCCAAAGGGATATGACGCCAGAAAAGCCAATATCCCAATCACAGACCAGGGTATAAAAAAGTAAACACTCCTCTGTTTATCCTGAGTTTTACCAGTCATCCAGAATAAGAATACGGCACAGCTGACTGCTAATATGGCATACTCACTAAAGCTGTCCTCCCAAATATGCTCCATACCCGTCAAGATCACCATAAACAAAGTTATAAATGAGCTGTAGAGGAATATCTTTACTTTCCACTCTTTTTCAGAAACCCTGAAACTGATCCAATAGACTGCCAAGGTGATCATGAAGGGCCAGATACTGTTTTCTCTATAAATGAAAAAGGTCAGGATCATGGCAAAAGGCATGTAAATATGGCCAATCCAGCTGAACCCTCTTGCCAGGACAGTGTCTTTTTTAGAAATATAGAAAGCCGCACCAAGCAGAATCCATGCCCCTAATGGAAATTGGACCCAATTGAAAAATGTAAAATTAAATGGCAGACCAATCAAGATCATAAAATAAGCAAAAAGTGAAACCGACGCTGACACAAACGGAATCCAGCTTTGCTTATGGTGGCGATACAGGGCAAGATACATTATAACGCCGACTAAAAATACTGCGGGTCTCATCCAGACTTCATTGATCGTCAAAGCAGCGGCTGTAAACAGTGAGATTGTATAAAATCCCAGCGAAATTACAAACACATTTTTGGCTTGAGTTTCGCGCCCTTTCTTAGAAAGAACGCCATAAAGGATAAATAGGGCCATACTTGCCATTACGGTATTCATGGCCATACCCAGCTCATTCTGATAAAAGCTAGAATAACTTCGCAAATGTTCACCATAAAACATAAAGGCAAACCCGATTGACAATGGAATAGCCCAGGGAATCGCTTCCCTATAACAAAACCGATTTTCAGCCTTATTCATGAGGTACAGGACAAAGCTGAAGATTAATAGCATGGTGCCTGCAGCAAGCCAATCAAGAAGTCCAGCAGCAATCACAACCGAAAACAGCATAATACTGACAGCCACATCCTGTGAGCTTGATTCCACGACTTTTAAGATCGGATATTTAAGCAGATAACCAAAACTGATAAAAAGCACAAAGCCAATGAAGAAAACAGGTAAAGCCAGATTGTTGAAGGGGACGGCTTTATCCAGCATAAGAACTGCTTCGAATAGGGCAGCAGCTAAAAATACAGGTGCCAGGTAAGCAAATAGCCCGTTTGCCATAACATTTGCCAAATATATAAATTGCACCGCGAGTATTGTATAAGCCAGCAGAAGTGATGCAGAGGGTTCGCCGTCCATTAAAAGAATTCCTTCAACTGAGATATAGAGAAAAGCTAGCAGGGAAACGGCTGCACTGGTCAGTCTGAAAATCTTCTCCCAGTAGTATTGCTTATCCATAACCAAAGGAACAAACAAAAAACCAATTCCGACAAGCGCAAAGAAAACTGGGCCAGCTGAATTTAACATCGTATTCTCAATCAGCTGATAGGCACCATAGACAATCAGTAAGCTGAAGACGAAATGGAACTCCTTCCTGCCTGTTACATACACCATTGATAAATAAACGGCTGCTGTCAGCAGGATATTCACACTGTAAAAAACATGGCTATTGAAAAAGATAAGCATCAATAAAGCAGAGATCACTAAATTGATTTGAGTGAAGTAAACCATTTCTCTAGTAAATAATTTAAGGAACTCATGCTTTTTCATACGATGAAAGGCTGCAGATAGAAGAGCATTAAAAAGCATCAATCCAAAATAAAAACTGTCATTTTCAAGATTGAATACTGCCAGAGTATAACCAGCACATGCAGACAGGGCAATATAAGCAAACCAGACAAAAAGTCGTGAACCCAGTTTCTGTGCAAATATACTGTATACTGGAAAGATCAATAAACTGCCAGCCGCTCCGAGTAAATAGCGTCCTTCCCCATAATAGGAAAGATACGGACCAAGCAATTCAAACCAGCCGATAGACAAAATAAATATTGGCAAAAATAAACTCCCGAGAACAATGAAAGCAAACGATGTCCTTTCAATTTTCAACACCTTTCCGGAAATAAGCGCAAATCCATAGAAAAGAAGTGAAACTACTGCAATGGATGCACTTTTCATAAAATTTGACATTGTTGCCCAGTTGCTTGTTGCCACAAAAAGTCCGCCGATAAGGAGGAGGATGACTCCAATATTCAGCAGCCAGGAAATATTCCTTTCACGGATTTCTTCCTGAGATAACTTCTTTTTCACTGTATTATTTGCAGGCTGAATGGGCTTTTTGCTGATTTCTTCTGCAGCTTTTGCAGCCTTTATTTGCTCTCTTTTCATTTCTTCAAGGTCCTGATAGTACTGATGGTGGGCTTTCAGAGTCATTTCATAATGTTCTGATGAAATATAGTCCTTCTCTTTCAATTTAGTGAGTTCAACATGAAATATGTCGTGATGATATTTTTCTGTTTGTGGGTTCAAGGGATCCACCTCTTTTAGATAGGATAATATTCGTATGGTTCTATTAGTGTAATATTACACATTTTGAACAAGTTTATCAATCCCTGTTTTGTCATTTATTACTTCTCAGGGATGTGTTTATAAACTTTATTTAATTGCAGGAAGAAATGGTGTAATAAGGAATTATATGCCCAGTTTTGACATGGATTCTAAGCCTCCAATGATTAAACCCCTTGATAAATAAGTATTTCCTCCGTCCCTTTCTGCTGCAAAAAAACCAAATATTATAGCTAATAAAATTCCAAATAACAATTCTATCCGAAAAATATTTTTTCCATTATATTATTCTAGAATTAATTATCTTATTTGGAGGAACCACCATTGAAAAGACTAATTATTGTTATTGCATCGCTCCTTATGTTGAACCTGTTTCCGGCTGTCAGCCTGGCAGCTCCAAGCGATGATGAAGTGAATGAATTCCTGAAGGAAACAAATTGGTCTGAAATAGAATTAAACGACCATCTGGAATATTTTTGGGATATGAATATCGAAGATTTCGAGACCATCGAAGAAATGATTGAATATCTTGGTGAGCCTATTACTGAAGAAAACCTTCAGCAGCTGCTGGCTGACTATGGTTTTGAAAATGAGGAAGAATTAACGGCACTGCTGGTGGAGAATGGAGAAATGGAACCGACTGATGATGTTCGGGATGTTTTTAGATATTTTGATGCATTGGATTCAACTGTTTCATTTTTAACCTATACAGGCACTGAAATTAACGACGAAACCCTTCAGCAGCTATTAAATGATTACGGACTGACAAAAGAGGAGCTCCTTTCTCTGCTTGAGGAGAACGATGATTCACTTGAAAACTACGATTACATTGAAGATCTTGATATTATGGTTTCCATTTATTTGGGCGGAGATGAATTGCCCGGTGAAGACGAAATGACTCAAATACTTGGAGATATAGATCTTACGGATGAAGAACTCGAAGCATTATTTGGACATTTTATGACCTTGGATTTCGAGAATCCGGAATTGCTCGATAAAATGATGAACCTTGAAAGCCGGTTAATGGCATTTGGCGAATTTGACAGTGCCGACGACTTAACAGAAACAGAAATTGCTGAACTTATCAGCATTATGCAGGAAATGATGAATCTGTTCCAGCTTGATGCCGAGTTTTACCTTGTCAAAAATGGTGATAAAATCCATTTAACAACAGCTGAAATGGTTGCTTTAGAAGATACAAATGGCTATGACCTGCTTATAGAGCTTTATAATACACAAGGCCAGTTCCTGGCAGACATGATTATTACATCTGACATGTTCAGTTCGGAGCTAATAGAGGACACAGTGACCGATTTGAATCAGGCCGAAACGGTAATTAAAAAACAAGATCCTGATAAAGTGAAACAGGTTTCAAAGCATGTAAAAACTGTGAAAGGCGGAAAACTGCCAAACACAGCAGGAAACTATTTTGAAGGAGTATTAGCAGGCATTGGACTTCTCCTAATTGGGATTGCCATTTTACTCAGACGGAAAGTGAAAGAGGCGTGAAAAGAAAACTCACGTTAAAAGGAGTTATTGGTCTGGCTTTTATTTTGGGTGGGGTTTGGCTTGCCGCTTCAAATCTTATGCCATATTTGAATGATCAAAAGACTTCAGCCCATATAGCTCCCCCGAGCAGCAATGTAAAAACAGAAGTGAAGGCCGCACAAAAAACGGAGACTCATAACCTTTACAATGTCCGTCCTAAAATGGGCGAAGAAATGGGCGTCCTGTCAATACCGAAGATATCAGCGGATTTGCCAATCTTTCATGGCACAGATGAAGATGAACTGGAAAAAGGCGTTGGCCATTATGCAGGCAGCGTCCTTCCTGGAGAAGAAGACAATTCTGTCCTGTCCGGCCACCGGGATACCGTCTTTCGTAAACTTGGCGAAGTGAAGACAGGCGACCTGCTTGTCGTAAGGACTTCTGCCGGGGAATTTACCTATAAGGTGCGTAAAATCAGGATTGTCGATGCAGACGACAGAACAGTTATTGTACCTAAACCTAGAGCAACTCTGACTGTAACCACCTGTTACCCATTTAATTTTATTGGAGATGCACCACAGAGATATATTCTGATTGGAGATCTCGTAAGAAAGTAAAGAAGCCCGCTAATCATACGGGCTTAGAGGGAGGCCGATTCAGGCCTTCCTTTTATTCTGTGATAGTGACTAACTTTACATCGGCGAAATCAAATCGGTGATAGTGACCTTCAGTACATGTCAGTTCTACATACCCTTCCAGATCTTTAATGCTCCCGATTACCTCGGATTTATTTTCTGCCTCAATCTCTTCTGTTACGGTGACACCTTTTTCAAAAGTATAAATGACCTTAAACGTATTCATATGTGCAAAACTCTCCTTTCCCTCTTTTTCTTCCCGTCACTGCAGTGATTAAAACACAGAAATTTTTATTTCAGTTATTTTCCAATAACTTAAATTAAAAACTTCCGACGGGAAGTTAATGTCATACTTTGTATCAGGCAAGAAGATAGCATATGCTATCTTTGCGCTATTCGACATATATCAATTGATATCACTATAAAACTGCACTGACCAACACTATTTTTAATAGAAATCGACTTTTCCCGACAATGCTAACTTCAGTTATTTGATGTAATAATGGAATTTTACATTTTTGTTTACATAATATTATTATAATAAATTCGCTTTCAATAAAAACGGAGTCCAGCAATTATGCGGACTCCTCTTTCCATTATTCACCTAAATCTACATTATGATATACACGCTGGACATCTTCCAGGTCTTCAAGGGCGTCAATCAGCTTTTCAAATTGTGCCTGTGCATCAGCTTCAAGGTTAACTTCATTTTGCGGGAGCATTGTTAATTCAGCAACAGCAAACTCATTGATGCCTGCTGACTTGAATGCTTCCTGAACTGCATGAAACTGATCGGGTTCTGCATAAACAATTACTGTATCTTCTTCTTCCAGGATATCACGTGCATCTACGTCTGCTTCCATCAGAATTTCCAGTACTTCTTCCTCTGATTTGCCTTCAATGCCGATTACAGCGGTTGAGTCGAACATATAGGAAACAGATCCGCTCACACCCATATTCCCGCCATTTTTTCCGAATGCAGCACGTACATTAGAAGCTGTGCGATTTACGTTATTCGTTAATGCATCAACAATAATCATAGATCCGCTAGGCCCGAATCCTTCGTAGCGAAGCTCATCATAGTTTTCTTCCGCTCCGCCTTTTGCTTTCTCAATTGCACGATCAATAATATTTCTTGGCACGTTATATGTTTTTGCACGTTCAAGCACAAATTTTAAAGCCTGGTTTGCTTCCGGATCAGGCTCACCTTGCTTTGCAACCACATATATTTCAAGTGCAAACTTGGAATATACACGGCTCGTATTTGCGTCTTTTGATGCTTTCTTTTCTTTAATATTGTTCCATTTACGGCCCATATGTCCCACTCTCTTTCAACTTTGGATCTATGAAATTTTTATTGACTAATAGGTTCCTCTGTAATCCGAAGAACTCCTACCAGATTATTATACATTAAAACACGGGACTTTTTCGAGCATTGTTTCATAAGAAGCTGTATGAGATAACTGAGGAGTATAGATGAAAAAAGAGACACAAACGTGCCTCGTATCAGCTCAATAGGATTCTTTCTAATACCTTTTGCACCTGATGCCCTTCTTTAAAGGATACCAATAACGCTTTATCTCCGCTTATTGCTTTGAGGAGTTCTGCAGGAAGACTGGTTTCCGGCTCAGCAGGCCTTATAATTTCTCCGCTGTTTTCAGTCATAGTTTGAACTAAGATACTCCAGTTCTGCATATCTAAAGTTCCTTTATCACCAAACACTTTAAAAGACAGATGTTCTTGCTGCCCGATTCCTGCAATTCCGTTAAACAGAACCGGAATGCCGCCTGGCAGCGTTAATAATGCTGAAAAGCTTGTTTCACATTCACGTTCATCCTCAGGGTATTCTACAAAAGAATGGACATCTTCCAATTCTCCGAAGATATCGTGAATCATGTGAATAAAGTGGGGTGCTACCTCCCTGATAAATCCTCCCTGTTCCCTGCTGGAAATCCAATCGTTCTGCTGCCACTCACGCGGCCATTGCTTAAACTGCATGTGCAGTTCGACTTTCTTAATCTTACCCAGCTTACCATTATGTATCTTATCCCTGAATAATTTAAAAGCTGGACTATATGCCATGGGAAAATTCATTGCGTGGATGATCCCGGCATTCTCAGCCGATTCATACATTTCCTTTGCCTCTTCAATAGAATTAGCCAGAGGTTTCTCACAAAGAAGATGCTTGCCGCTCTTTATAATATCCATTGCTATTGTATGATGAAATTTTGGCGGAACACCTAAATAGATCAGCTTGATGGTTTCATCCTGAAGCAAATCCAGATAATTGGTATGCATTGCAGCATCCGGCAGCTCAGCCTTAAATTTATCTAGTCGCTTAGCATTTCGATCACAAAGTGCTGCAATCTCCAACTTCTCATGCTGCCGAAATTGACGGAGTATTTTTTCCCCAACGGCACCCATCCCTATCAATCCAACTTTAATCTTTTCTCTCACATACTTCACCTTCTTATGAAAAATCATGTACTAAGTTGAATTATAACGTTAATTGCAAATATTCAAAAGTTTAATTTATCTTATAAGTTCTTAGAATATTGACGAAAAATATACCGGCCAATAACTGGATAGAAAAACTTTGTATGGGGATATTAATTTTAATAAAACAATCAGGAGGTGCCACCATTGAACCTGGATAAAGATATGCAATTTGAAATCACAAGTACCTTCATGCCAAATCTTAACCGCTCCCAAACACTTAAAATTCTGGAGGTGACCCAGAACAGCGTTGTCATTCAGATGGACAGATCAAATGGACGCGGAGTTTTTCCTGCAGAAAACTTTCATTATTGGATTAAAAGAGGTTCTCTTATTAAATTGAATGGCCACCATAAAAGAACCTCATAGAGCACTGGGCAGGCGCCAGTGTTTTTAATTTTTAATTTTTGAACATTGCAGCCGATTGAAAAGGGCTGGCTCTATATCTGGAGCCAGCCCTTTTCTTATCGTTCGCAAGCATAATTATCCTTATCTCGATCATGCTTTGAATCATATGCAGGATGTGTGGATGGCACACCATTTGGATATACCTTTCTTAACTCCGTACAGTTTTTGTAGGACTCTGAACCTCTTTCTGGAGAAGTTGAATTGCCGGCTGTACCGCTGCTGTCATTCGACCCGCTTTTACCGGAATTACTTGACGAACCGCTCACAGCTGCAGAATCCAGGTCCCCCTTAGTCGTTCCTTCATCTCCCAGGGCCCATAACCCTTTGTTGGCTTCTCTTGCTTCCCTGCCGAATTTTCTGAGGTATTCACTATATTTTACATCCGGATTGTAGGTGGAGGGTTCAGCATAACCCTTCAGTACCAAATGGGCATTGAACATTTTTTCACGTATTTCATCTTCGTCCATATCATCCGCCGGAATGTCAAGCCAAACAATTCTCAGCAGGCGGCCATACCGATCTGTGTCTGAAACATCCTTTTGCATCCAAATTTTCTTGCCAGTCAGCTCAGATGTGGTAAATTGGCTTGCCTCTTTTCCATATTCCTCTACTTTTGTTGTTGATTCGGGAGTGTTTACTCCAATCAGGCGGACTTTTCTCCCGTCAGACGTTTCGATCGTGTCACCGTCTACTACTCTGCCAACGGTAACTAATTCAAGGCCCAAGCTCTCTGCAGCCTGACTTTGTTCCTGTTCCTGTTTTTGCTTTTCAGCCTCTTCCTGCTTCTGTTTTTCTTCCTGTTCTGCTTCTATCCGTGCTTGATCCTCAGCTTGCTTTTTTGCTTCCTCTTCTTCAGCCTTCTCTTGGGCAAGCTTTTCTTCTTCAGCTTTTTTATATGCTTCATTCTCTTCTGGTTGGATTTGTTCCTTCTCAGGCTCATTCACAGTTTCGGTTGCATCAGAATTTGCAGTTGCTAAAAATATGGATAAAATGAAGCCAGCTGCCATAATCCAGCCCGATTTCTTAAAATTAATTTTATATTTACGGTGCTGGTTATTTAAATATAAACCAATTAAAAAGACAGCTAACCCGATAAATGCCACAGGTGCGGCTATACTCATTAACAGCATAAACACAATAACAATAGTAATAATAGTCCCTCTTATAACTTTCAAACTCTTAATTCTCTCCCCTTTATAAAGTTTACCTAAATAAGCATACCTTTTTTTCTTCCAAATTTAAACACCAATTCACTAATGAATTGGTGTTTATAAGCCACTAAATAAAATTACTGCTTTTTACCAAAAATCTCTTCCTGCAGTCTTCTGCCGGTTGGGGTTGCCGCGAGTCCTCCCTCAGCTGTTTCCCTTAGTGCTGAAGGCATTGATTGCCCGATAAGGAACATAGCGTTAATGACTTCATCACATGGAATTCTGCTCGTAATGCCGGCAAGTGCCATATCCGCAGCTGTCATTGCATTAGATGCACCCATGGCATTCCGCTTTACACATGGAACTTCTACTAGTCCGGCAACTGGGTCACATACAAGGCCCAGCATATTCTTAAGTGTTATTGCCATCGCTTCGGCGGCCTGCTTTGGTGTCCCGCCTGCCATTTCTACAATGGAAGCTGCCGCCATGCCGCTTGCAGACCCCACCTCAGCCTGACATCCTCCAGCAGCACCTGAGATAGAAGCATTGTTTGCCACGACAAAGCCGAATGCTGCAGAAGTAAACAGGAATTCAATCATTTCCATTCGCGTAGGATTGAGGACTTCTTTTACAGCGAACAATGTACCCGGCACCACGCCAGCTGAACCTGCAGTTGGTGTGGCACAGATTATGCCCATAGCTGCATTCACTTCATTGGTTGCGACTGCTTTGCTGACAGCATCCAATAAAATATTTCCTGATAAAGCCTTTCCGCTCTGAATGTACTTTTGCAGAAGAACTGCATCGCCGCCTGTGAGTCCTGTAACAGATGTTACCCCTTTCAGTCCCCTCTCAACTGCCTGTTCCATGACAGTCAGGTTGCGGTCCATTTTAGCAATAATTTCCTCACGTGTTAATCCCGTTACTTCTATCTCCTGCTGAATCATGATTTCAGCTATTTTTACACCTTTATTTTCAGCGAGCTCTACAAGCTCAGCAACATTTCTAAATAACATTAAACTTTCCCTCCTGATGACCAGCTAACTATTAGTCAACCATTCTGATAATTTGCGTTATATTCGGAAGCCCTTCAAGCTCCGTCATCACATCCTGGCAGATCTTCTGATCCACTTCAATGACCATGATGGCCATTTTTCCTTTTTCCTTGCGTGAAACTTCCATATGGCCGATGTTGATCTGGTGCTTGGATAAAATATTCGTTACAGCAGATATAACTCCAAACTGGTCGTTATGAACAACTAAAATGGCAGGATGTTCACCGGATAATTTAAGTTCAAAGGAATTCAGTTCAGTTATTTCAATTGTTCCGCCGCCGATGGATATTCCTACAAGTTCAATGTCGCGATCACCTTCAGTAAGCTTGACTCTTACCGTATTAGGATGGTCTGTAACGGTATCTTCAACTGTAAAAATAACTTCAATCCCCGCTTCTTCAGCTAATTGAAGTGCTGAAGGGATTCGCTCGTCAAAGGTATCAAAGTCAAGGATCCCTCCAACAATCGCAACATCCGTGCCATGCCCTTTATAGGTTTTTGCAAAAGAACCATATAAGGAAATCTCTGCTTTGGACGGCTGTTTTCCAAAAAGAGTCCGGGCAACACGTCCAATGCGTGCAGCTCCTGCTGTATGAGAGCTAGAAGGTCCGATCATAACCGGGCCGATAATATCAAATGCTGATCTGTATTTCATTTTGTATGCCCCTTTACTTTTAAGGTCTTAAATTGATATAGCTGTAATGATAACAGCAGCTATTTTAAAGTCTCATCTATTTATGCTCCAGGGCTGCTTCCGGCTGGAGCTCATTAATCGTTCTGATTTTTTGAAGGTAATTATAGATGGTAAATTTCGAAACCCCCAGAACCGATGCAACATAATCAGTTGCCCCTTTAATGAGGAATGTCCCTTTATCTTCAAGCTGGCGTACACATTCAACTTTTTCTTCGAGCGTCATCAATGAAGGTGCCTTCTTAAATCCCTGAAGAACCTGATCTACCATCTCATGAATAACATCCTGCACGGAATTAAAAAAGGTTTCCGATTTAGAGGAATGTTCATCAAAGCTGATAAATTCTTCAATTTCTCCTGCGAATTGCATAAGCAGACTAATATCATAATTTAGGCATAATGCGCCAATTACTTTATTTTCATCATCCCTGAGAAAAATCGTAGATGATTTCATGACATTTCCTTTTTTGGACTGTGTTTTATAATTCGCTATATCATTTACTTCGTTTTTATTTTTTGCTAGTTCATTCAATACAAGGTCGGTAATGGGTGAGCCGATTTTTCTTTCTGTTATATCTCCTGCTATATGGATAAGCGATTTTTTTAAGTCGCTGAAATCGTGCACGGCCACTTCACAGCGGGAACCAAACATTCGCACAAGCATATCTGCAGTCCGGATCGCCAAATCAAAAACAGGTCTATGGCATTCCCTCAACTTTGTCACTTCCTTTAATGAAATCGCTTTCAATATTATACTACTCTATATTTCTCTACAATTTCATCATAACATAAAAACAATACAGTTAAAATAAAATTTTAATAGCTACAAAAATATTGTAAGTTAGCAAAGCCGAAGCACCTTGCTCACAAAGGAACGCAGACTAAGAACGCCACGTCCTCCTAAAAGCTACCGCTTTCGGTCGTGCGATGTATCGCTGCCGTAGCTTTCCTTGTCCTGTGGCAACGTCTGCATGACCCGCATCAAGCGGGCCTCAAGCACAAGACGAGCCTCTCGAAAAGGCGTTCTTTGCCTTTTTGGGAGGATTGTCAGAAATCTGGAGGCGACTGCCCAGGGACGACAGGCATAAGGTGGTTCCTGTAAGAAGGTGTTTTTCCTTCTGAAAGGAAACGGCTAATGACCCCGAGTCCCTAGGAGCCGCAACAAGACAAACCGAAATGTGGCGGCGACTGCTCAGAAACGAAAGGCATAAGACGAGCCCTGCAAGAAGGAGTTCTTTCCTTCTGGAAGGGATAGGCTTATGTCTCGAGTCCCTAGGAGCCGCAACAAGCCAAGCTTGTGACCTCAAGGGAGTAGGCGCTGGAGCTAGACAGTTATCGATTTTCTAATTACAAAACTCCTAATTTTATAACATAAAAAAATTGCCGCAAATATCAGAAGCGGCAATTCAATATTATACATTCTTTAGTACAAGGTAAAGCCTGCTGACACGCTCTGTTCGTTCTTCATCAGAAGCAAGATCAAATTTTTTCAGCAGATGGAAGACCTCATTTAAAAGATCCTGTGTATGGTCCTGCCTGAAAAATGACTCAAACAGCGGGTTCATATCTTCCGGGAGGAACTCTCTCTGCTGTTCATATTTTTTTTGAACATCTTCCGGAGTATGATCCAATTTACATTCGCTCATTTAAAAAACCTCCTGTATGACTGTAAATATTTTTCGTTAGTATTAATCATTATTTTATTTTACCTTCTACAGTCCTATTAAAACATATACCTCTTCTGCATCGTTTCTTCAAACATTTCGACTATAATAGAAGTAATTGATTTGAAATGAGTGAGTTCCTTGAAAAAACTTTCTATGAAGCTCGGCCTGCTTTTCCTTCTGATCCTTTTCGGGCTTGAAACAACTATGTTCTTCTTTTTACATAGCACCCTTGTCGAGTCCCGTGTGGAAGAAGAGCTCATAGCCCTGCAGACACGCGGCAATTCACACCGTGCTATACTCGAAAAGCATTTTGATGAAAATACGATTTCCCATGTAGCTCTGATGGAATCTGAAGCCACTACAGATGTAGTTATTACAAATTCAACCAAGGAGATCCTTGGTGCTTCTGTTGATAGCAGTTTGATTCAAAGGTACATAGAAAAGCCGATTACATCTTCTGAAAGGGAGGGCAAAACCATCGGGGATAATTGGAAAGAAGAAGATTATATTTCAACTGTCAGCCCGATCGAACAGGATGGAGTGCTGATTGGCTATGTATATATGTTTCAGGATACAGTCTGGATTGAATCGTTAATCTCTCGCTTAAATGAACAATTTTTAATCGCCGGTATCATTGCCATCATTTTTACCATTACGATCATCATCTTTTTATCAAATGCCCTGGCGAAACCGCTGATTAAAATGAAGGAAGCCACCTCACAAATAAGCAGCGGTGATTTTTCAGTTTCCCTTCCTAAAACCGGTGACGATGAACTTGGGGATTTAGCACGGTCCATCCAGTTATTGGCGGGCGACCTGAATTATCTCAGAGAAGAACGCAGTGAATTTTTATCCAGCATATCGCACGAGCTTCGCACCCCTCTTACTTATATAAAAGGATATGCGGATATAGTTCAGAAGCGGAACCTGAGCCCGGAAGAAAGAAATCAGTATTTATCGATTATCCTGGAGGAAACCAACCGGCTTTCAGATATGGTTAAAAATCTTTTCGATTTGGCTAAGATCGATAAAAATACTTTTGATATTATAAAAAAACCAATAGACCTGAAGGAATTCACGAAAAAAATTGAAACAAAATTTTCTCCGGCTTTCGCTGAAAAAGGCATGCAGCTATCTGTCAGCTGCCGTGAATCAATCATCCTTTCTGCGGATGGATCAAGGCTGGAGCAAATCATATTTAATCTTCTGGATAACGCGATTAAATATTCCTCAGCTGGAGATAAAACAACAGTAGAGGTAAGCAGGACCAAAAAACATGTCATCATCAGAATAAAGGATTCCGGAAGAGGAATCTCTGAAGAGGAACTGCCCTTTATCTTTAATCGTTTTTACCGAGTGGATAAATCACGTGCAAGAGCTCTTGGAGGTACAGGTCTTGGACTAGCCATTGTTAAAGAGCTTGTCCATGCCCATGGAGGGACTATATCTGTCTCAAGCAGAGAAGGTGACGGAACAGAATTTGAAATTGTTTTAAAGGGAGAAACGGAATGATGAAAACAATACTTTTGGTCGACGATGAAACTAGAATGCTTGATCTAATTTCTTTATACTTATCACCCCGCGGCTACAATTGCATTAAATTTGCTTCAGGTTCAGATGCCTTGCTTTACTTGGAAACCCATTCTGCAGATTTGGTCCTTTTAGATGTCATGATGCCTGAAATGGATGGATGGAGTGTATGCAAGGAAATTAAAAAATATTGGGATATTCCTATCATCATGCTTACTGCCAAAAGCGAAAAGCCGGACATTGTAAAAGGATTGAACATTGGAGCAGACGATTATATTCTGAAGCCGTTCGATGAAGAGGAATTATCTGCAAGGATTGAAGCGGTTTTGAGAAGAAGCAAAAAAGATGGAAAAACCAAAACCTTTAAAGGGCTGGAACTTAAAGAAGATTCTTTTGAGCTTTCCTATAAAAATAAGGAAATTCTTTTAACTCCAAAAGAGTTTTCAATGTTAAGCCTTTTCCTTTCAAACTTGAACAGAGTTTTCTCACGTGAGCATTTAATAGGCTCTGTTTGGGGTTATGGGGTGTCAATTGAAGATCGCACCATTGATTCGCATGTAAGAAATTTACGTGAAAAATTAAGGAAAGCCGGGTTTCCTGCAGATGAATATCTGACGACTGTCTGGGGTTTAGGCTATAAATGGGCCGGAAAGGATTAATAGATGTTTTCTGATATCATTGAATCACTTTCAGATGAACCGATATTGGCGGCTTTATTTAGCATATTCATGAACATTGCTGCAGCGGTAACGGGATTCCTCCCAAGTGCCTTTATTACTGCTGGAACAGTTGCCGTTTTTGATTTAAAAATGGGGCTGGTTCTTTTGATCATCGGAGAAGCAGCCGGAGCAATTATAAGTTTTATACTTTATCGCAAAGGGATCAGCAAGCATACCTCCTCTTTTCCTCAGCTAAAGAATAACAAATTTTTCTCAAAGCTCCAGAGTGCGGAAGGTCCAGCTGCGTTTTTCATGGTTGTTTTGCTGAGGGTCTTGCCTTTTGTCCCATCAGGTGCAGTCACACTGGCAGCAGCATACAGCAAAATGAAGCTTCTGCCCTTCGGCATTGCCAGCACGATGGGGAAAATACCTGCATTGTTCATGGAAGCCTTTGCGGTTTCACATGTACTAAAATTTGAAAGAGAGCTGCAAATAGCCATTTTTCTATTAGCTTCATTCTTCTTTTTAGTTTACTATTTATATAAAAATTATAAATTAAGTTAAGAGCTTATCTTCGGCAGATAAGCTCTTTAACTTTCTATATTATTCAGCAGGAGATAGCTCGTTTTCTGTTACCCACATGTGATTTTTTACTTCCTGCCCGTCAGCTGTAGTAAAGTCAACCATATAGACAGTTGTCTCCTGCACAGAATCGATTACGGCAGTTGCTCCTTCCATCCCCTTCATGTGGCTTGCGTTTAGTGTTACCTCGTCGCCTTCTTTAAATGGTTCCTCACCTGCATCAGCAATCTCCTCATGAACTACCCATTTATGATTTTCAACTTTTTTTCCGCCAGTGGTTGGTGTATAAGAGACGGTATATACGGATGTATTATACGCACCTGTAATGGTTGCTTCCGCTCCCTCCATTCCCTCCATATGTCCTTCTGTAATAAAGGCCTTGCTTCCAACTTCATATTTAGGGTTTTCAGCTTCCTTTATTCCTTCAGGAACTTCTCCGGAGCCGGAATGGTCCATGCCTGAATGGTCTCCTGAATGGCCGCTGCTTTCATTATTAGTTGTGCTTTCTTCCTTGCTGGCACCTTCCTGTCCAGTTTCCCCGGCATTTCCGCCGCATGCAGTTAAAGTTAACGCTGCAGCCAGAGAAACAAACCAAATGGCGAATTTTTTCCTCGATAACATATTCAATTCCTCCTTTTCTTCATGAAGTTAGTATGGCAATAAATTGTGCAGAAATTATGAAACAGGTATGCAAAAGTCTAAATTAATACTGCCCTTGCAGAGGGAAAATATGTAAAGTCTTAAAAACCAAATATTGCAAATAAACTGGATTGAAAACAGACACCCTGCTGGATGTCTGTTTTGTCTGCTAATTTAAGCAGCCATTTTACGGCATTCTTCTGCACACTTAAAGCATGCTTCTGCACAGTGCTGGCAATGATCGTGATCGTGTTTTTTGCACTCATTTCCGCACGCATCACATATATCTGCACATAGATTGCAAATTTGCTTGGCAAAGGGGCTGTCAGACTGCATTGCCTTAGCTGCAAAGGCACAAATATCAGCACACTCCCTGTCCAGGCGAATACATTCTGCCATCATTTTAACATCCTCTTCTCCCAAGCATGCCTCATAGCATACATTACAGGCCTTCATGCACTCTAAACAAGCCTGGATGCATTCTTCATAAGATTGGTTGTACATCCTTATCACCCTTTCTTTAAATCTTTTCAAAGCTATTTTACCCTTGCATTATCTCAGTAAACTCCATACTTTCTGCATATATTTAATGGTTAAAGAAAGAGCGGAGAGTTAACTCTCCGCTCTTGAATCTTACTTTTGTATACCCGGCCCATTTCTTTCCTCCTTAAATGGCAGCTCTTTCTTTACATATGAGTAATCATTTCGGTTGACTGGAACAAATCCTTCCGGCTTATAAAAGCGCAGCAGGTCCTTGTAAACAATGTTGTCCGACATTTCCAGCTCTTTTTTCGCCTGATCGGAAAGTGACTTACATGCATTAGCCTCAGCTATTTCGCCGGATTCCGTATAATAGCAGGTTTCTTCAATTTGGGTATATTCCGGTGAAATAAAGTTGCCGTTTCGGAAAGGGACAACTTCACGGTGTTTTGTCGATAACAGATCTGATCCCATTTCAAGGTGGTTTTTCGTATCAATGCCCAGCAGGTGAAGTAAAGTCGGACGCACATCTACCTGTCCGCCGACATTATGGACAATGCCGCCATCTACTCCAGGTACATGTATGAATACTGGCACTCTTTGGAGCTTGGCATATTCGAACGGAGTAATTTCTTTTCCGATCACCTCTGCCATTGCCTCATTATGGTTTTCAGAAATTCCGTAATGATCTCCATACAGGACAACTACTGTATGATCATACAGTCCAGAATCCTTTAAATCGTTAAAAAACTGCTTAAGTGCCTGGTCCATATAATTCGCCGACTGGAAGTAGTGATTTACCACATCATTATCTGTTTCGCCAGCAGAAAAATCAGTATCCCACTCGTCCATCTTAAAAGGGAAGTGGTTAGAAAGAGTAATGAATTTTGTATAAAATGGCTGCGGAAGACTGGTCAGCATTGGCATGGATTCCTTAAAAAACGGCTTATCTTTTAATCCATAGTTTTTCGTGTTTTCATCGTTCATATCGTAATACTCGGCATCAAAAAATTTATCATAGCCCATGGTTTTATACATTTCGTTACGGTTCCAGAATGTTTTGTAGTTTCCATGGAAAGTTGCTGAAGTATAACCATGCGGTTTTAAAATAGCAGGTGTGCCATGGAATGTATTTTGAGCTTTTGTTACATAAACGGCTCCCTGTGACATGGGATATAATGAAGTATCCATGATGAACTCAGCATCGGAAGTCTTTCCCTGTCCGGTTTGGTTGACTATATTATCAAAATAAAATGTCTTGCCGCTATGTGCCAGTGAGTTCAGGAAAGGGGTAACTTCTTTTCCATTCAGCTTGTAGTCTATAATAAAAGTCTGAAGTGATTCCATGGACACATAAATAACATTCATGCCCTTGGCTTTTCCGAAGTAATCAGGGTTTGGATGTGCATATTTTGCTTTAACATAGTTCTCCACTTCAATCACATCGTTAGTATCCGCAAGAGCTCTCTGGCTTGCAGACTTCGCATTTTGCACAATATCATAAATCGTGAAATTGTATGCTCCAAGGTATTTCACCAAATAATTTCGGTCGAAGGAACGTGTAAGCAGTTCAGGGCGGTCATTCTCGGCCATTTCAAGATTGATGAAGAATACAATGATCCCTGCAGCCATAACAGCCAAGGCTGGTTTACGACTAATTTTCTTTCCAGGATTGTACCACTTCCTTACTGCTAGGAAAAGAAGCAGCAGTGTGTCTGTAAAATAAAAAATATCCCAAGGAGACATTAACGACAGTGCGCTGTCTCCCAGCTGCCCCCCATTTACTTTTGCCTGCATGAGAACAGGAACTGTAATAAAATCGTTAAAGAATCGATAATAAACAACATTTGCATAAAGCAGGAAGGATAAGAATAAATTCAAGCCAATTAGCATGCCGGATTGCCATTTCCCTTTAAATAACAAAGCAAATCCCAGGAATACCAGTGTAGAACTTAACGGATTCAAAAACAGAAGAAATCGCTGTATGTCATTATTAATCCCTAAATTAAATTCAATGCGATAGGCTACATACGTTTTTAGCCAAAAAAGGATAACAGTCAGAAAAAATACAGCAAGGCTGCTTTTAGCCAATTTGTCAGGCGATTTGAATAACTTTCTCATTAGTGTGATTTCACCTCTTAAATTGTAAACATGCGAAAAACTTAGCAGCGGCTAAGTTTTTATTATGTAAAAATTGTAGATACAGCATTAATAAATGTTGAACGAATGTAAAATAATATAGCACAATTTCAAATCAATGAAAATGGATATCTCCTTTATATCTTTCGCCTTTTTCCTGCAAAAACCAACAATTTTTAATAAAATAACCTGTTACCCAATATATTTTAATGGTAAAATGAATTTCCCTTTCATAATTTCAATGCTGAAGGAGTATTGATGTTCAAAAGGGTCAAGCTAAAATTAAACAAGTTGGATTGGAGAGTCTTCATGAAAGAACGTCTATTATTTTTTGTTATTGGGATGCTGATCCTGACAATGGGTGTAGCCCTGATTATCAGGTCAAACCTCGGAGCTTCTGCATGGGATGCCCTGGCTGTTGGTGAATCGCAAATGTTTAACTTAACAGTTGGCACCTTTGTTTTTATAAATGGAATCGTGCTCATTTTTATAAATGCCTTTCTAATGAAAAGAAAGCCCGAAGTCCTTGCAGCCATTTCCATATTGATTATTGGCGCACTGATTGACTTTTGGCTTCTCATTATTTTTGGTGACCTTTCGCCGCAGACACTGGCAGGGCAATCAATCATATTGCTCCTTGGAATCCTTTCGATGGGAATGGGAGTTGCCATCTATCTTCAGGCTAAATTTCCGGCAAGTCCTATGGATACATTAATGGTAGCTATTCACACAAGATTCGGATTAAATTTAAGAAATTCAAGGATCATCAGCGAAAGCTTTGCTTTGCTGCTTGCCTTTTTATTCAGAGGGGCAATCGGAGTAGGCACAATCGTGGTAACATTGACACTTGGACTTGTTGTACAATTCTTTTACCCGGTTTTCGAAAGAGCGCTCGGAAAAATGCAGGCCCCGAAAGGTCCTGTCATCACTAAATAATAATCTTACATCCTGCTCTTTGAGCAGGATGTTTTTACCTTCTTAATACTTTAAAATCCTTCCATTCCTCTGGCAGCAGGGCCTGATACTTTGCCTGCACATACCTGTCATCCATTAAAACAATCGTTCCTGTATCGTCTTCAGAACGGATCAATCTGCCCCCTGCCTGCAGAACCTTGTTCATTCCAGGATAAGTATAGGCATAATCATAGCCGTTTTTTCCTTGCTGATGAAAATAAGCTTTCATAATGTTGCGTTCAAATCCTAGCTTGGGAAGCCCTACACCCACCACGAATACACCGTTCAGCCTATCTCCCTGCAAATCAATTCCCTCTGAAAAAATTCCGCCCATGACAGCGAACCCCAACAGGGTTCCAGAAGGATTTGACTTAAACTCATCGAGAAACGCCTCCCTTTCCCCTTCATCCATTCCAGTCTTTTGAATGATTGTATGTACCGGCAGCTCCTCATCGAGTAACCGTTGATAGACATTCTCCATATATTGATAGGATGGAAAGAAAATCAAGTAATTCCCCTTTTGTTCCTTTAACATGTCCTTAATAGTGCTGACGATCGGTCCGATCGATCCTTCCCGGTCGCGATATCTTGTGGAAAGCGGCTGTATGTACACCTTAGCCTGATCTTTTGAGAAAGGGGAAGGAACAGATAAAATAAAATCTTCTTCTTGAAAGCCAAGCATGTCCAAATAATAATTAAGAGGCATTAAGGTAGCTGAAAAAAAGATAGCTGACTTATATCCTTTTCTGGCCTTGTACAGAAGATTAGATGGATCCAGGCAAAACAGCTTGATGATCAGGTCATTTCTCTGTTTTTGAATATACGTTACAAACCTTTCGTCATATAGTTTTCCTATTCTGATGAAGTTCTGGGCAGCAAAGAATACTTCCAATAATTCTTCATCTGTATTGTTTCTGTTTTGCCCCAGATATTCTTCGGCATTTTGAACAAATTCCTCAAGAACTTCAAAAAGTTCTTCAGGGGGATCTTTTTCTGCGATTTCCTGATTTTCACCACATTTCTTTTTTAAGGCAATAAAAATTCCATTAACCTGTTTTGCACTTTTTTGAATCCCTTCATCCTTACCCTTAAAGCTTCTGCTCAATTGGAGAAAGGCTGATTTCTCAAGCGTGCTTGAATACATTTCCCTTCCGCGGTCCGCAAGGTTATGTGCTTCATCGATCAGAAGCGACGTTTTCTTTTTCTCCTCTTCCAGCAATCGTTTAAGCGAGACCTTTGGATCGAAAATATAATTATAATCACCAATAATGGTGTCAGCTGCATATGCAGCATCCAATGAAAACTCAAAGGGGCAGACTTTATGCTTCATCGCATATTTTTCAATTGTCGTTCTGGTTATCAAGTTCTCATTTGTCAGGAGGTCAAGTAATGCATTATTAATCCTGTCGTAATACCCATTGGCAAACTCACAGCTGTCTTTTTGACAATGGGTTTCTTCCTTAAAGCAAATTTTGTCCTTGGCCGTGATTGTGACTGATTTAAGATTCAATCCATTATCCCTCATCAGGCTAATGGCCCCTTCTGCAGCCTGACGGGTAATGGTTTTGGCCGTGGTATAGATGATCCTCTGAATATGTCCTTCCCCAATGGCTTTTAATGCCGGAAAAAGGGTAGAGATTGTTTTCCCTATTCCAGTAGGTGCGTTTGCAAATAGGCTTTTCCCTTCGGCAATAGTTTTGTATACCGCTCCTGCAAACTTCTTCTGGCCATTTCGGTAAGCTGGAAAAGGAAAAGTCAGCTCTTGAAGACTTCTTATTAACTCCTTTTGATGCCGAACCCTTAATTTTGCGTAAGGAGAATAAGATTCGAGAAGATGCAAAATAAATTCTTCCAGTTCACAAAAAGAATAGGTTTGCTGAAACTTTTTCACTTCATCTGTTTTAGCTTGTACATATGTTAATTGAACTGTCATTTCTGGAGTATTATGGTCTTTCGCATACATGAAAGCATAGCACTTAGCCTGAGCCCAATGAATTGGATATGCAAATTTATCAATTTCAGATAGAGGAAGAGATATAGACTTAATTTCATCAATAATCAGTTCGCCATTTTTGATGATAAGACCGTCACATCTTCCTTCGATCTGAAAATCGAGATTATTGACGGTTAATGCTGTTTGCAGATACACTTCTTTTTGATCTTCTTCGCCATACAGCTTTTGAATTCTCTGATGAATTCTTGTTCCTTCTGAAAGCGATACTGCAGAACGGAAGCCAGTTTCAATGCTGCCGCTTTTATAAACATATTCAACAAGTGATCTTACAGAAATTTTTATCTTATTATCCATTGAAACGGCCCCTTAGTTTACTATCCCTCCATTATAGCACATACGTTCTGCAGATAAGAAAGATTTGCAAAAGAAGGAAATAACCATTTACAATTTAAGAAGAAGAAAATGGGAGGAGTGTGAACGGAACTGTTCATTTCTTGAGCAGCCCAAAAAGTTGAAAAAAATTATTTTTTGGACAATCACTGGAGGGTCTCTTATTCTATTGGGTTTTCTCATTTATTTTGCTTCAATGAATATGATATCAAATAAAGTAATGACAGAAGTTGCCGGCAGCATCACTGAGGATGATCTGGAGAAGCTTGCAAGTGATCCAAATATAGAGGCTCTGCTTGGAAGCAGTATAGATGATTTAAAAGCAGCAGATCTCCAAAAGACATCATTGCCGATCAAGACAAAAGAAGAGGCTGTAAAGAAGATTTCAGAAAGCTTTTCGATTGATGAAATCCAGCAGAGTGTCTCAAAAGTAAAAGGCGGACTGACTGCTGAAGAGCAAAATGAACTATACAGTCTTTTAACTGAAAGGTTATCTGAGGAAGAATTAACTGCTCTGAAAATCATAGCTGTACAGGAAGCAAAGCAGAGTCAATAAATAATTCAAAAGAACTTTTTTGTTTTATTCGGAAGATTCGGGATATTAGACCAAGCAAGATTCCTTCCTTTTCATACGTTAGTATGGAAGGGAGGGATCTATAATGTATCAATTGGCATTATTATATCTTGCATGTATGCTTGCTGGCTACGGCATGACAATGGTACCTATTTCTGCAGTTATTACTTCAGGTATTGCCAGCTTCTTCACCATTGTCGGCAGCCTCGCTATGATCATCTTTGGTCTTGCCATTCTTTATCTTGGAGTGAAAGCTTTGTTAGGAAAATAGATTTTACTTTGGAAACCACCAGCCCATAGCAGCTGGTGGTTTCGCTCTTTCTCTATTTAACCTGTACCGTCATTCACCGGGCAGCTGCTGTGCTGAGGCAAGTTCAATTCCGTTCTGATAAAAATTCTCTGCAATGACATGCCTTAGCCGGCTTTCAAATTTCTGCTTGGCTTCAAAGTTTGCAACAGGGACCTCTATCAGAAAGTCCATGGCTTTGCTGCGAAAATCCACAAAACGGATATCAGGTGCAGGTGCGGTTAAAACCCCTTCTGTTTTGGGGATAACCATGTCCACTGCGTCTCTCAGAAGCTTTTCAACTTTTTCAGTATCAGTTCCGTACACTACGCTGATTTGAACTTGGGCAAGCATTTCTGAGCCTGTCCGGTTTTTAATGATCTGTTCGATAAAGTATTGGTTTGGCACAATCAGGGTTCCCTCTTTAGCTGTGCGGACGATTGTGGATCTGAGACGGATGCTTTCTATTTTACCGATTTTGCTGTTTATCTCAATCACTTCCCCAATTTCAATCGGCCGTTCAAAAAGGATGATAATGCCTGAAATAAAGTTACCGGCAATATTACGCATGCCGAACCCTATCCCAATACCGAGGACACCCAGTACGGCAGCAGCTGCTGTTAAATCAAGCCCAACCGTTGTCAGACTGATGGCGAGCGCTGCAATCATGACGGTATAATAGATCATTCTGTTGAATGAATAGCCGAGCCCGCGGTCAACTCCATAGAATTCATAAACAGATGTTAATACATATTTGGTGAATATTTTTACGATCCTATTTGCGAGCGAGACTGTCAAAAACGCTACAATTATTAAATATAGGGTTACATCTACCTCCCCTGCTGTGAACAAGGTATAAAAAAGCCATTTCTCCCTTGAAAAATAGAAAAGGAAAAGAATGATAATTCCATAAAAAGCAGCCCAGTTCACAAGTGAAGAAACTCCCTGCATGATTCGGTCATTCTGAACCGACTTGCCCCTTCTCTTTTTCACCAGTAAGTTAACTGCCCATTTGGCAGCCAGTATCACTCCTGCAAACAATAAAAACAGCAGTATTTCCTGCATGGTTACATTTTTAAAAAATTGCATCCTCAGTTCCCTCACCTGTTAAATAGTTCATTCTTAACTATTCCTCTTACATGGATTCTTAAACCGGTGTTTAATACTGTTTAAAAAAAGGAACAGTGAGTAGTAAATACATATATAAGGGTTGGGGTATATGCATGTGGATCAATAAACCATTTTTTAAATATGCAGCAGGGACCATATTCGTGTTAATCATCATTTTTCTCCTTGGGAAAATTGATTATTTCTTATGGCCGATCCGTGCCCTGATTGCAACTATTTTCTTCCCCGTCTTAATTGCCGGCATTCTTTACTATATTTTAAGACCTCTAGTCAGGCTGGTTTCAAAGGCTATGCCCAAAACAGCCAGCATTCTGCTTATTTTTGCAGTGGTACTGGGTTTAGGGTATTTAGGATTTAAGCTCCTCGGCTCTACAATTGGCAGCCAGATAGCTGAAATCAGCGAAAGCCTGCCTGCTAAAATGGAGGACTTATCGGATGAAACGGAGAAAGTTGTTGAAGAAAATAATATGGGCATGTTCTCCTATGATCGTGTCAAAAATAAAGTACTGAACTTCCTGGAAACACTTTTATCAGGGGCAGGAGAAAACGTAATGAAAGTTTTTTCTACCATTACAAGCATTGTCACTGTCATTGTTGTTGTACCTTTTATCCTTTTCTACTTCCTCAAGGATGACCATAAGCTCAGGCCTTTTCTCTTAAAATACCTTCCCGACAAACACGAGGAAGAAGGCCATCGGATTTTGGGGGATATAGACAAGACCTTATTTTCCTATGTAACCGGCCAGTTTATTGTGGCAGTCGTCGATGGCGTGTTAATGTATGCCGGGTATAAGATTATTGGATTGGATTATGCACTGATATTAGCTGTGTTTGCGATGTTCCTTACTGTGGTTCCTTTTCTAGGTCCTGTGCTCGGGATCATTCCTGCTGTATTCATCGGGTTATTGCAGGGACCGGGAATGGTATTAAAAATCATATTGGTACTGATTTCAGTTCAGCTTCTTGAAAGCAATCTCGTCTCTCCACATGTGATGGGTAAACGACTTAACCTCCACCCGCTTACAGTCATTATTATCTTAATGGCTGCAGGATCGATTTATGGTTTTATCGGAATCCTGATTGCTATACCTATTTATTCTGTCATAAAGGTTCTTGTAAAAGACTTCAGAAGGTTTTACCGATTAAGAACAAGGAAAAGCCTGCTATCCGAAGAGATTTAAATATATGGACTGCCGTTCTGGCAGTTTTTTTATTTATAGAGCATGCTTATCCCAAGAAATAACAGTATAATAAGAATTGCGCGAGAATAATTTGAGAGGAGCTTTTGAATGGCATACCCGAATACAAAAGAAACTATCAGCTTATTAAAAGAGATTGTTTCAATTCCAAGTCCTTCCGGAAATACAAATGAAGTAATTACATATGTAGAAAAGTTTTTGAGTGAGCTTAATGTGGAAACGAAGCGCAACCGGAAAGGAGGGGTTATTGCAACCCTTCCTGGAAAAGACGAAAACAATCACAGAATGCTGACTGCGCACGTTGATACCCTTGGCGCGATTGTTAAGGAAATCAAGCCAAGCGGACGGCTGAAAATTGATTTGATCGGCGGATTTAAATACAACTCGATTGAAGGCGAGTATTGTGAAATTGAAACATCATCAGGCAATAAATTCACCGGCACTATTTTGATGCATCAGACTTCTGTTCATGTCTATAAAGATGCCGGGAAAGCTGAAAGAAACCAGGAAAACATGGAAATCCGCCTTGATGAAAAAGTAAAAAGTGCTGACGATGTCCGTGAGCTGGGAATCGGGGTCGGAGACTTCGTATCCTTTGATCCGCGTGTGCAGACGACACCTGCAGGCTTCATTAAATCACGCCACCTTGACGATAAGGCAAGTGTCGCGATCCTTCTTCAGCTGATTAAACAGCTGAAAGCCGATAACACTGAGCTGCCGTACACAACCCATTTCCTCATCTCAAATAATGAAGAAATCGGCTATGGCGGCAATTCCAATATCACACCGGAAACGGCCGAATATCTGGCTGTGGATATGGGGGCGATGGGTGATGGCCAATCCACTGATGAATATACGGTATCCATTTGTGTGAAGGATGCGAGCGGCCCTTATCACTACGAATTAAGAAAGCGTCTCGTGCAGCTTGCCGAGGAAAATGGAATCGAGTACAAACTGGATATTTACCCATTTTACGGTTCTGATGCATCAGCAGCCATCCGTTCCGGCCATGATATCGTACACGGCTTAATTGGCCCTGGAATTGATTCATCACATGCCTTTGAGCGTACACATGAGGATTCAATTGAGAATACGGCCAAACTGCTGTATCACTATGTACAGTCCGAGATGATCATTTAGCAAAAAAAGAAACTGCACCCTTTCCTATGAGTGCAGTTTCTTTTATTATCATTCGGCTTCAGGCGGCCTCTTCCCTCTCTGCAGCTCCCAGATAGAAAGACCGAAATCCATTTGAAGATGAGGATAGTCCTTGAATTCTGTCCAATCCCCTCCCCATTCAAAACCTAGGTCCTTTGCAATCTCAACGACCTCCATCCAATCTGCCCTGCTGTTGCCATTGCCATCATATTTCATATCCCAGATCACCTGGCCATCTACGGACATAAGTGCGAAATCAATTGCCAGGCCAAAATTATGGTAGGACTCCCCCCCTTTTGCATGTGTAACAATGTTTCCCTCAGCAGTACGGCCTTTTTCATATAAAGCATCCTGTTCTTCAATGCTTCTGAAATCCTGGGTGATGACTACATTAATACCCTTTTCAGCAGCCTCGGCAATCAGCTCCTCTTTCTTATCTGCAACCACAGGGTGAAGGGCTGTTGGCGGAGGCACATCTGGTAAGTCAGTTTCTTCTACAAAATGAATATATTGATAGATTAAAAGTCCGGAAGCTGCAAGGACTAATAAAAAAACAAGAAATTTTCTTAGTTGTCTAAAAAGCAAGGTTTTTTATCCTTTCTTTGTGGGTTCCACAGATTGCTGTGTCTTATTGTAACAAGACTTCGTAAAAACTTCACCTTTCATAAATTGTCATCGATTATTAGTATAGTCCTTACTGCAAATAATAAATATGTGCAGCTGCTGCCAGGAACAATTACTTGGGAAGTTTTGAATAATAGAATTTGGGTAAACAATAATCAAACAGTAATAGAGGAGGAGATACTCATGAATAGAGATCAGACAAATGGCAATGCAGATCAATTAAAAGGCGAACTAAAAAAACAATACGGCAAATTGACCAATAATGAATCCAAAGAAGCTGAAGGAAATATGGATAAAGTAAAAGGACAGGCCCAGGAAAAGTGGGGAGATGCAAAAGAAGCACTGTCAAAGACTTTCAATGATCGAAGAGATTAACAAAAATACTCAACGCCGAATTAAAGGCGTTGAGTATTTTTAAGAGCAGGTTATTAGAAAGTTGTTTTAGCCCCTAAATAACGAGGCTTCCAATATGAATTATTCATGTCGCTAATTTCAACTCCGCGTGACGATCCAGCATGAATAAACTTGTAATTGCCAAGATAGATTCCCGCATGGGATGGTCCGGACTTGTAAGTTTCAAAGAAAACCAAATCTCCAACTTTTGGTGATGCAACATGTTTTGTGGCATCCCAAATGGATGCTACTGTACGAGGAATAGAGATTCCCACATTACTATATACATAGTTCAGGTAGCCGCTGCAGTCAAATCCAGCAGGTGTGCTGCCTGCCCATTCATAAGGTGAACCGATGTATTTCTTTGCCTCAGAAATGAGTTCATTCACCTTTGACGTCGATTGGGCTGCAACCTGTGATTCTGCCGGCTTGCTTGTTGCCGAACCGGATATCTTCAGAGTTTGGCCAGCATAAATTAAGTCAGAAGATAGACTGTTCATTGCCTTTAGTTGTGAAACCGATAAGTTATGGCGAGATGCAATCCCGGAAAGAGTATCCCCTCTTTGGATGGTATAAGTTCCAGTGCTTATAGGAGCAGAGGGTGCAGCACTTTGAACAGAACCTTTCACTTTTAGCTTTTGGCCTGGATAAATCATATCACCGCTGATTCCGTTAAGACTCTTTAAAGAACTGACGGAAACGCCGTTTGTTCTTGCAATTCCCCATAAAGTATCGCCAGATTTCACTGTGTAGCTGACTGCACTGCTATTAGCCCCCCCTGATGCAGTGTCATGTCTATGCGGTGCCAGCAAAGTCATAGCTTGTCCTTTATATATTGTCGATCCGGATATACTATTCCATTTCTTTAACTCTTCTACTGAAAGATTATTAGAGCGAGAGATTTCCCATAATGTGTCACCAGTCTGAACAATATATTTATTTTCATGAGCACTTGCTTCTCCATTGAACGGTGTAATCAAAAAACCAGCTGTCGCAGCCATTGTAAGTAGTTTCTTCAAGTTGTACACTCCTTAAATTTCTTTGACATCCTAATATTAGTAATTAATCTAGTAAAATCCTATCTAAAAATAATGGTTAAAATGGTAAAATTATCTGTGGTTTTATATAATTTCCTTTAGTGGTTTATTTCTAGTAAATTCAGTACATTTTAATTGGATAATTAAGGAATTATACTAGCTTCATCGGGTAGTTTTTCGCTATTTATCTGAATATTTTAATTATATTTTCTTTTTCCCCCAAAAAATAGATCAGCCATTCTGGCTGATCTATTGGAAAGCACACTTCTTCAAATCCATATTCTTTTATTTTCTGCTCTGCGTGTTTTTCCCAAAGAATCAAGCTTTTCCAGAAAAGGAATCATATACTTTCTGGATAGACCCAATACTTCTTTCGCATCGCCTACTTCAAAATCTGAAGCAGTACCCTTCTTCAGTTTTTCTGCTGCTTCTCTAAAATAATCTCCATGCCAATAGTATTGAGCATCAAGCGGCACGACCATTTCCTGATCTTCTAAATAACGTTTTAAATCACCTTTGAGATTCTCAGGGATTCCTGCAGAAGCATAATATTCATCAAATGGCTTTACTTTATAGCCATCTTTTTTTAATTCAGCAATAAGATTGTCAGTGCGTTTTTGCCAGCTTTTCGGTACATGAGGATGAAAGCCTTTATTCTGCAAAAACTGTCCTTTTCGTTGGAATGCATTTTTTTCAATTCCTGAATTTAATACAAATTCAATCAGGATTTTAGGATATTTTTTCTGCATTGCCTGCAGCAATTCTGCTTTATTGGCCCCTTGCCTCATTGGGTTTTCCAGATGGAACTCATTCAGGCGGTCAGCTATTTCTTCTTCTATTGCCTCTTGTATGACTACTATAGTGAACTCCTTGCTGCTGATGTCCAGGAAATCTTCTTCTTTAAGTATTTCTTGAACAGTCAATTCATCCAGTGAAGTCTTTGCTGTTATCTCTGAAAGCGAAAGGACCTTATCTTCGGACAACGCCGCTTTTATGCGATCTTTCGGTGTCCCTTCTTTTTTCCTGCTTAAATCCTCAATGGTTTTTTGGCCAAACCGGTACTTTTCTCCATTGGGGTCGATAACCCAGCCCCCGCCGATGGTCTCCTGGGGACTTGGCCGTCTTAAAATGAACCGGTCTCCCCTTTTTGCGACCACTTCCTCTTCTAATCGCAGCTGGCAGAGAATTTCTCCTTCTGCATTGGATAACTCATTACGGTCAAAAAAGACGATTTTGCCCATGACTTCTGCCGTACCAATATGGCATTTAATCGGCATTCTCTGTTTGACGATATGCTCTAAATCCCCTACCATTCTTACAGCTACATCAATGGTTTTCGTGACGCTGAAATGCTCAGACGATACGAGGACTTCCCCCCGCTCTATATCCTCCTTCGAAACACCCGAAAGGTTAATCGCTGCCCTTTGTCCTGCAAATGCCGCTTTTGCAGGCTGATGATGCACCTGCAGCTGGCGTGCCCTGGTCTCGATGCCATTTGGCATGATTTTCAGAAGCTGTCCTTCTTCTACCTTACCTTCATAAACAGTGCCTCTGACTACAGTACCCTGCCCTTTCACCGTAAATACCTGATCAATGGGCAGACGGAATGCACCTTTTGCATCACGTGTATCCTGTTCTTTCAGGATATGGATAATCAGCTGCTTTAACTCTTCAATCCCTTTTCCTGAAAGGCTATCTGTTAAAATAAATGGAACATCTTCAAAGACAGTTCCTTTAAGCTCCTCAAGAATTTCTTCTTTTACAAGATCAGTAAACTCTTCATCGACACGATCAATTTTTGTTATGGCGACAATGCCATTTCGGATTCCGAGGAAATCGAGAATTTCCAGGTGCTCTCTTGTTTGCGGCATTACTCCTTCATCAGCTGCGACAGCCAGGATGACTAAGTCTATCCCGGCAACTCCGGCAATCATCTGCCTGATAAAGCGTTCATGGCCAGGCACGTCCACAACTGATATTTGAATTTCCTCATCTTCATGTAAAGGGGCAAATCCGAGTTCTATGGATATCTGCCTTTCTTTTTCTTCTTTAAGCCTATCTGTATCTACATTTGTTAATGCCTTTGTCAATGTCGTTTTTCCATGATCGATATGGCCTGCCATACCGATTGTAAAATATCTTTTCATCAAATCTGCCACCTGCTTCTTTTGCATTCTTTTTCAACTGTATCCCGAAAAAAATCTTTCAATCATCTGGTTTTATCAGGACAGCAGCGCACCTAATGCTCCACAATAAGCCCCGTCTTGAATAAAGACAGGGTTTTGGCCAACCATGACGGTATACTTCTTTATAAGCTGCTTTAAAGGGGCATTATTCCGAAGCGTGCTTCCTATATAAATTATATCGTCAATTTGATGATGAACTGCTGCCTGAGAGCTTAAGAGTACAATCGTTTCAGCGATCATGTTAGTTAAGCTCGCAGCTTTGTCCTCCTGGCTTACTTGATCATCCTTAATCTTCCCAAAATTACTGGCAGTCAGGCTTCCATCTATCTGGGGATCGAACGGTGAATAAATATCCTTGACCATTATATCTGCATTCTCTGCTTTCCCGCTGCCAGCCAGCGAAACGAGCCTGGTGAAATCCTTTTCATCAGTCAGCAATCTTCCCAGTCCCATCAACGTGCCCCCGCCGATGCCACTTCCGGAAACCCTTGAGAATTTCCCGCCGCTGTTTAGGCAAATCGATGTCCCAGTGCCTATAATACTAAAGATGAAATTCTCATAGGATAATCCACCTTGCTTCAGCAAATAGGATGCACCTATACCGGAGGACTCAAATTCAGGAATAATCAGGGCATTTTGAAAAAACTCTTTTTTAAGGTATTCAGCCTTCCCGCCTGTCAATACAATTGGCGCTTCAGCAGCAGTCATCTTAAGCCAATTCATAGAACTATCCAGCTCATCAATCAGATAGCTTTTATAATGGATTTGTCCTTGTTCTTCAAATGCCATCTTCAGCAAAGAACCTCCGGCATCAATCCCTATTTTTGCAGGTTTCATGCAGATTCCGCCTTTCCAGCTTTTTTTTGCCAATCATTTTAAATGGAAGCAGCAGTAATGAAAACAGGAATAATGCCGCTATTTCCAGTGTTATTATGTAATAAGGATAAGGCCCGAAGTAATCTAACAATGAATTATTCTCCGGCTTACGGGACAGGAACATATAGTTCCCTCCTGTTAGCTTATTTGCAAGAACTGCCGCAGCTGCGCAGAGATTTAAGAAGATAAAAGATTCGATTAGACCCTTTCCTGTTGGCCTGAATTGATGAACAAACACGAAATAAAGACAAGTCCAGACGATTAGATTATGAGTGATAAAAAATTGAAAATATCGGAAATGAGGAAAGCCTAAAAACAGCTCAGGAGTCAGAATGGCCATTAATGCACCCGTGACGCCTATGTAATAGACAATTTGGAAGACGGCCTTAGATTTCGTTGCTAATAATACCAAGCAAAGAAGTAAGCTGATGGAACAAAGCTGAAGCGGCAAAGTGAAGGAAATTTCCCAATAGCCTCCAAGATAAAGCCAGAAATGATAGAGGAGCTCCAATACAAGAAGCAAGAGAAACATAATCATCCTGAGTTTCCGGTCATGCCCCTTTATAGTTTTTCTGAATATGTATAAAAACACCGCAACTCCAGCAGATAATGCAATCATGGCAATATGGGACAGGGTAAAGGTACTGAAAGGGAAAGCTTGATAATCGTGAGAAAAAAAATGAGCCAAACTATACCCTCCCTTCTGGCCTGGAGACTATAACTCCCCGGCCAGGAAAGAGCTGGACTCCAGTAAAATTATTTATTAAACCAAAGGGGATCATCATTATCAGCTTCCCCATTATAATTAATCAAAACCTCTTCACCTGCTTTAATATCTTTGTAGGCGAAAAAATCAAACGTATGGTTGTCAAAGTTAATATCATATACTGCATTTGGCTGATAGGAATGGTTGAAAAGCATCCCATAGCCTAATAAAAGGGCACTGTGATTTTTCCCGTATTCAAATGCATAGTCTGCCAGAGCCGTTTTTTCAATATGCTGATGCTCATTGTTTGGATAAGGCAGAACCGGAGCCTCATGAATCAGTTCACCCTTCTTGATATCACGAGTAGCAAAGACTCCTCTGTTATGTTCGCCATCACTTACTTCTGATGTCTTAATTTCAATCATTTCATTACCTGCACATTCCCGTCATTGACGTTTATTATTATTTTACAGCGAGCCTAAACTCGCCAAATTCCAATTTTTTTGTGGTCTCAAGCTGAATCACTTCAGGAGAGTCCAGCTGTATCCTATTAGAAAATAGCGGACCGTCATAAACAAATGTATGATATTCACCTGATTCACCCATCGGACATACGTGCTCATCTTGAATTTTGCTTACAAAGTCATAATCAAGTTCTTTGCCCAGCCAGGAATTGTCCAATACTTCTTCCCGAACCCGTATGACTTTGGCTTTATAGCCTGATTCCACAAAGGCTATTAAAGCCTTAAGACTATCTTTCTCCTCCATCCATAGAGGATATACCGCATCCAATCCTGCTTCAGCTGCTGTTTTCTCTCCCCATTCACGGTGTCCATCCAAGTATAGATCCCCATATGCAATTCCTGTAATCCCATACGTATCTTTTATTTTTCTTAAATCACTCACAAAATGCTCCGAGTAATCTTCAAAGGTACAATAAATAAACTCCGCAGGTATGGATAAGCTTTTAGCCTGAAGCTGGATTAATTCCTTTTTTTCACCATGCCCGAAGGTTCTGCCAATTTCCTGCGGAACCGTTGTCAGAAGGCATGCAACCTCGTACCCCTGTTTTACCAGCACATCCAGAGCCAGACAGCTGTCTTTGCCTCCGCTCCATGATAAAACGACTTTCTTCCTCAACAGTCATCACCAACTTTAATAGTATGGGAAGAAGGATAGAAGGTCTATCCTTTTTCCTCTGAATCCTAATTTAAAAATTGAAACTGTGTGCGGCTTCCTGCCTGGCTTGCAGTTACTTCCAGACGCGCATCAATTCTTTCCTTCAGCTCAGGAACATGAGAGATGATGCCTACAAGCCTTCCGCTGCTTTGAATTTCGATCAATGCTTCTATGGCCTGATCCAATGATTCGGGATCAAGTGTCCCAAATCCTTCATCAATGAACATCGTCTCAAGAGAGACGCCTCCTGCATATTGCTGCACCACGTCTGCCAGACCAAGAGCAAGTGCAAGCGCGGCTTTAAAGCTTTCCCCGCCGGATAAAGTTTTAACATGCCTTTCCTGTCCAGTGTATTGATCAAACACAAGCAATTCCAGGCCGCTTTGTACGTTGCCCTTTGAACGGTCTGTTTTTCGAAGCAGCATATATCTCCCGCTGGTCATTTTCGATAAACGTCCGTTGGCTTCCCTCAGTATATCATCTAAAAATGCCGCCAGGACAAAACGTTCAAAAGTAATTCGATAAGTGTTCTGCCCTTTGGAAATTTCATATAAGTGTCCGATTACTTTATACCTTTCCTCAAGGGTCTTCATATTTTTATTTATTTCTTTGATTTTTTGCATAGTCTCTTCATTTTGCTTTTTCTTCATAAACAGATTTGTATATTGATCCTGCAGCTGTTTCAATTGATCATCTGTTTCTTGCAATAGTAGCTGCAAGGTTTCCAGGTCAGGTTTTTCAATCCCTTCCAAGAGCTGCTGCAGTTCAGCGTATCGATCATGGACAGAACGGACTTCTTCCCGATATTCCCTTACTTCAACTTCAAGCTGCCTGATTTGATCTTCTGATTTTTTGGCATCCCGATATTCTCCGTATACTTCAAAGCCCTGGTCCTTCATCCGCTCCACAAAATTCTGCCTTTCGGCTGCAAGCTTTTGCTCAATTTTAACAGCCTGCTTTTGAAGTGTCTCAAGTTTTGCCTGTTCTGCCATATGAACCGACTTTGCATCTTGATAATCCTGCTGGGAAGTTTCCAGCTGTCTTTGCATAGTTTCAAGTTTTTCAGCCGCAGTTTCCAAGCTTGACTGGAAAGCCTCAATAGACCGCAGGTTTTCAGGAATTGTGTCCGTCATCCTCGCTAAGTTGCTTTTCTTTTCCGCATGCATAATGGCAGCGTCATTTATTTGGCCTTGCAGCAGGTCAATTTCTGCAGCCAGAGATTCTTTCAGCTCCTGTGAATTTTCTAACTCTACAGTACAGTTTACCAGTCTTGAAGATTTCTTTTTCAGTGCTGCATCAAGTGTCAGCAAATCCTTTTTTTGATCGGCAAGTGTATTCTTCAGCACAAGCAAACTTTCAGGTTTAAAATCAAAACGGTGCTTCTGTATTTGGGCTGTTAGTTCCGCTAATCCACTTTCGCTGGAATTCATATGAGATCGGGCTTCATAAAATGCAGACTCTGCTTTCGCTTTCTCTGTTTCCATTTCAGCTGCCTGTTTTTTTGCTTCCTTCAGATCTTTTTCATCAGGAATATCTTGAGGAGAGACAGCCGGATTTGGATGGTGATCTGAGCCGCAGACTGGACATGCTTCTCCGTTTTGGAGCCTGTCAGCCAAAATTGACGCCTGTCCATGAAGCCATTTGCCTTCCAGTTCCTCTACAAGCAGTTTGGCATCAGTCAGCCTTGATGAAGTCTGCTCAAAATAACTTTTTTTCTTGCTGAAAGCATTCAGTGATAATTGATGCTCATTATGAAGCTCTTCATATCTATGAAGCCGTTCTATTTCATCTGTCAGTTTCTCCAGGTTTCGTTCATTCTCAATTTGTGCAAGCCTGCTCTTTTCAATATCCTGCTTTTCTTCAGCAAGTGTTTTTATTTGCAGATCAGCTTTTTGAATGGCTTCATCTTTCTGTCTTTTTTGAAGCCTGAGGTTTTCAAGATTTTTTTCAAGAGAACGGACAAGCTTTTCCACTTTTGCATAAGAGAGAATATCCTCTTTCATACTTTGCAGGTGATTAACCTGTTCGGCAGCTTGTTTTCTTTCTTCCTCGCGGTTCTTTTCAGACTCCCATTTATCTTGCTTTTCTTTTAGGAGAGATTCAAGAGTGCCTATATTTTTCTGAACTCCCTCAAAATCGGCGTGTGCTGCATCCAGATCTTTCTTGAGTTCATGACAGAGCTGCTCCTGCTGACTAAGCAGGGCAGCTTTCTGGGCAAGGGCAATGGCAATCTCCTTGCCAGTATATTTGCCCTTCAGCTCTTCCAGTTCTTCTTTCCTTTTCTTAAGTTCTTCTTTCGTCTTCAGCTGTTTAAGCACCATTTCAGCTTCATACAGTTTTTGCTGAAAATGATCTCTCTGTTCCTTCTTTTTTCTGCCTGCTTCTGTCAGCTCAGCAAGACCTTCTGCCATCTCCTTAATTTCCTCTGCAAGAAGCGGCAGGAGCAGGGTGTCATTAACATTTCCTGCTTCGAGGTAAGATTTCAGCTCCCCGCTGTATACAGGCTGCACATGATTAAAATACTGATCTCGCAATTTAATCTGTTCTTCTACCGTTCTTTTTAATTCAGTTGCATCTTCTTTAAGTTTTTCTTCGATGCGCTTGTATATTTGAGTATGAAATAGCCGCTGAAGAATGACTTCCTTATCCCTGCTTTCAGAAGTCAGGAGCTTTCGGAACTCTCCCTGGGGAATCATCAGAATTTGCCTGAACTGATTGCTGTCAATGATCATAATTTCTTTTATCTTTTCATCAACATCCCTGACATTTGAAGCCAGGAGCTTCTGTGCTCCATTTTCATCATATATATACAGTTCTGCTTTTGCACTCACAGTTGTTGTGCCATCGCCCCGCTCTTTCTTCTTTTCCTGCTGAGGAGATCTTGAAATGTGATACCTTTTATTTCTTAAAATGAATTCGAGGGAAACCTCGGTTAGTGTATTATTTTTGGCAAACTGGCTCCGAAGTTCGGGGCCATTCCGATCCTCTCCGCTTGCCTTTCCATAAATGGCATAGCTGATGCCGTCAAAAATTGTGGTTTTGCCTGAACCAGTCTTTCCGGAGATGACAAACATGGTCCGATTTCCAAGTTCGGTAAAATCAATGCTTTCACTGTCTGCATAGGGGCCGAACGCCTGCATCGTTAATTTTAATGGCTTCATTTAAGGGCCTCCTCCCTAAGCACTTTTTCGATCACATCGGTCATTACCTGCTGTTTATCATCTGTAAATTCAGAAGTGGTCATTTGTTCATAGAATTGTTTAAACAGGTCAAGCTCCGACTTTTTCTCTTCCTTCATCGATAGGAAGGAGCTTTTTTTCTTCATATCTGTAACGGCTATTCTTCTTTCCAGGTGAAGAACATTGGGGTAGACCTGTCTCAGCTTATTAATTGGATCAAGCAATGCGCCTTCATCAAAAAGGGTGATTTTCAGATAGTCATCAAGATTCTGTTTTTCATAGAATGCTGGATCCATCAATTCATCTAAATGCCCTTCGATTTCTCTCAAGTCTTTTTGGGGCTTCAGTGAACGGGTACGCAAATCAAATTCGCCATTTTCCTTCATTTCTATAATAGAAATCGATTTTTCCTGTTTGGCTTCTGAAAAAGAATATTTTAATAGGGAGCCAGAATACCGGATCTTGTCATGCTTTATGGCATCAGGACTATGCAAATGCCCAAGTGCTGTATAAGAGAAAGGATCAAAGCAGCTTGAATGGACACAGCCTGATCCGCCGACTGAAAGGGTCCTCTCAGAATCACTGGTAGCACCGCCCAGGACAAAAGCATGTCCGACAAGAACGTTCGGTTCATTTGGGTTCAGGTACTTTTCAACTCTGCCTACAATTGCCTTCATTGCATCATCATGGGAGTGTACACGGTCATCATCAAGCAAATGCCTGACCATTCCAGGTTCAGCATATGGAACCAGATAAAAGTTCACACCATTAATATGTATGGGTTTAAAATCATTTGCCAGTTTTCCAGACAAGTAGAACTTGCTTTGTTTATACCAGGAGCTCCCAAATGACAGCCTCTCTGCACTGTCATGGTTTCCTCCAATGGCAACCACAGGTGTATTAAGCTCTACATTTATTTTAAAAAGAATTTCATTCAGCAATTCTACAGCATCAGTCGGAGGTACGGACCGGTCATATAAGTCTCCTGCAATGACGACTGCATCCGGCTTTTCTTCCTCTACCACATCAATAAATTGATTCAAAAAATGACGCTGATCTTCGGTCATATATACACCATGGACCAGCTTGCCCAAATGCCAATCAGCTGTATGGATAAATTTCATATCTTACACCCTCTTTTCCTTGCCTGAGATTCTTTCTGCAATATTACCATTATACCAAATCAAAAAACGGCAGAGGCTCAGCAATATTTTACAGAACATTCGTTCTAATTATACCAGGAATTTTTTCTAAAACACAGCTTTGTTCAAAGAAAAAAGAGCCCAGCATAGGCTCTTTCACTTATTGCTTTTTTAGCTTAGGAAAGTTGATCAAAATGGCAATAATACCGCAAATGCCAATTAATATTGGATAAATGGAATATGCCATGATGCTCACCGGCGAAATGGCAGCGAGCCCTGAAGCAGCAAGCATCTGTGCCCCATATGGAATAGTCCCTTGTACAAAGCAGGCAAATATATCAAGTATACTTGCTGATTTACGCGGGTCTATCTCATATTGATCTGCAATTTTTTTTGCAAGGGGCCCTGCAATAATGATGGCAATTGTATTATTGGCTGTAGAGAGATTTGTCAGAGAGACAAGTGTCGCTATACCAAATTCAGCTCCCCTCCGGGTTTTTATTTTGCTTGTAGCCATGTGAAGCAAGTAATCTATTCCTCCATTAACCCGGATGATCTCCACAAATCCGCCAATGAGGATGGCAATAATCGCAAGGGTCTGCATGCCGGCCATTCCCTCAGCAATCATTTGCAGGAATGAAACAAACGTATAGCTGCCGTCAGCAATTCCAATCAGGCCTGCAAGAAGGGTTCCCCCGCTAAGCACAAGAATAACATTAATGCCAAACAAAGCTGCAGCCAATACGCCAAGATAAGGGACTACTTTTAATAAGCTGTAATCTCCGCTGGTCACCATGCTTTCCTGACCTGCTGTTATAATCCCAAGAATCACAGCAGTTAGAACTGCAGCAGGCAGTACGATTAAAAAATTTACACGGAATTTATCGGTCATTCTCGTTCCCTGAGTCCTGACCGCTGCAATCGTCGTATCAGAAATGACGGAAAGATTATCGCCAAACATTGCACCGCCTATTATTGCTGCCATGGCTAATGCTACTGAAATATCTGTCTCCGATGAAAGGGCTACACCAATTGGAGCGAGAGCGACAACTGTCCCCATTGATGTTCCCATCGATAATGAAATAAAGCATGCAATGATAAAAATTCCGACCATAAGCAGATTCTGCGGAATAATAGAGAGTGCAAGGTTCACCGTCGAATCAACTGCACCCATTCCTTTAGCCGTACCAGAAAAAGCACCTGCCAGGATAAAAATGATGGACATTAATAGAATATCAGGATGTCCGGCCCCTTTCGTGAATATCTCTACTTTTTCCATGAATGGCTTTTTTCTATTCATTGCCAGCGCAATTCCGGCTACAGCGGATACAATGACAATGATTGGAATGCTATTGAAATCTCCTGTTGCTATGCCACTGCCTATAAAAATTAGAAGGAAAGCAAAAAGCGGCAATAAAGCCCATGGATTACCCCTGTTTTTCATAAAAGTTCTCCTCTCCTAATGATTTTTCCAGTAAAATAAAAAGACCTCTTCAAGCAAGAAGAGATCTTGATCTATCAATTGTTCTCTTCTTATCTGCCAAGCAATTATGCTTGCTGGATTTGGCACAGCGCTCTATAGAGCCCGCTGCCGAGACATCTTCGGGCCAGTCCCTCCGTCTCTCTTGATAAGTAATGGTATTAAATTATTCTAAAATAACTCACGTTTGAAAATTATACAGGAAACTCGCTAAACTTCAAGTACTTTTTCTTAATGGATTTGGAATTTGAATAATACTTAAAGGGGGAAAGACGGAGATTGAAATATAAAAAGCCGCAATGCGGCTAAAAACTAGTGAAGATCTTTAAAATTAGGCGGGGAATGCCCCTTTTTCAGCTCCTGAAAAATATCATCTGTTGCTTGATGAGCAGGCTGAACGGGTGACTGTAAAATTATTTCTCCCATCAGCCTTTTAAATTCTCCAACTGTCAAAGGCTTTGCATTATCCATTAATTCATACCCAAGCTGTCCATTTGGCTCAAGTGTAGCCATCTTAACATCTGAAATTTTAGTAATACCGTTGGTTCTGAGCCTCATTTCCAGCTGATCTGCTGTAAAGCGCAATTTCCTCATATTTGCTGTTTTTAGTTTCCCATTCTCAATCACAATTTTGGATTTGCCTGTAATAAATTTTTCAATGAAATTGTATCTCACCTGCAAGTATTCCATTAAAATTAGTGATCCAACAAAAATTCCAGCAGCCACGATTGTCTTCCATACACTTGTCTCAATGATAGGCTGAATGATGATGGAACCTATAGAAATCATGACTACCGTTTGCGCCAGCGTCATTTGCGAAATAGACTTCCTGCCTGCTACACGTAAAAGCAAAACTCCTGCTAAAACCAGAATCACTGATTGCCAGGCGAAATTCATCTGGATACACCTTCCTTTTTCTAATAGGGTATGGAACTGATGGAGGAATATTCAAGTTAGCGTAAAATAAAACAGCCTGACCAAATGGCCAGGCTGTTTTTGTATGGGTATGTCGATTATAGTTTAGTTACGTTAGCCGCTTGAGGTCCGCGTGCACCTTCAACAACTTCAAAAGAAACTTCTTGGCCTTCTTCTAAAGATTTGAAACCTTCAGATTGGATAGCAGAGTAATGTACAAATACGTCGTTTCCGTCTTCACCTTCGATGAATCCGAAACCTTTTTCAGCATTGAACCATTTTACTTTACCGTTTTTCATGAAAAAAATCCTCCTATTGGCTAGAAAAAGCCATGTGTAAATTCACCATATACACGCTTATTACTTTACGTTCATTACTCATCCAGACCATTGCCTAACGGTTGAAAAAGCAGCTAGCAAAATATAACACGATGCATAACGGCTGATTCAAATTTAGCACTTATAGGATTGAATGTCAACTATTCTGCGCGTCATAAATAGTGTTTTATCAAACTATTCCGTCTTTTTTTGAGCTTAATAATTCCCGAGCCTATTAATGAAATATCTTCTATTTAATAGACAAGCAGACAAACAACTTATAAGGGGATTTCATAAACTATATAAAAACATTAATCAGGAGGTGAGTGTTTTTGAACCTACTGGATTTTTTAAATCAAAATTATTACATGCTTGTCCCGGCTTTATGGGTAATTGGGTATGCATTGAAACAGACACCAAAAGTTCCTGATTGGTCCATCGTATGGATTCTTGTAATCATTTCGGTTTCCGCAGGCAGCCTTGCATTTGGCTTTTCTTTTGAAGGGCTCCTTAACGGAATCGTTGCAGCAGGCGTGTCGGTGCTTGGACATCAAATGATGAAACAGACTATAGAAGGTGCATATCTCAATAAAAAGAAATAGATTAAATAAAAAGTTCATCCTATTGGGATGAACTTTTTATTTAATCTATTATTTTAAGCCGGCCAGGACTTTTTCGATATCTTCGGAGGTCATTTCCTGTGCTTTCCCAAAACTGTATACATGATTCGATGCCCAGTAATCATAAAGCCTGGCAGGATCATTTCGGTCATATACTTTATTGGCAAACGTGCTGAAGAAATAAACGATCAGGACATTCACGACATTTGGCGGCAGCTGTTTTCTGTTTGCAAGCGCGCCTAGAGCGATTTTTTCCAATCCTCTAATATTGCCGCCTGTTAAGTACTTAACCATTTCCAACGGGGAAGCAGTTTCACACTTTTGCACAAATTCAGGGTCATTTAATAAATTCAACATATAGTTCTCTCCCCCTATAACTTCTTATTATACACATCTGAAGGAGATCAATAAACCCTTTTGGGTATTTGTATCGAAAATGATATAAATAGCTATGATTTGTTAAGTAAATGTCACCTGCTTTTGTGTTAACCGCGAAGGAACCCGCCCTCGGAATGAATCACCTGTCCTGTTATCCACCTTGAATCTTCACCTGCCAGGAATGCTGCCAGATTGGCTGCATCTTCAGGCTGGCCGATTCTGCCCGCTGGAAACTTAGGCAAAAGGTGATTTCTTATCTCTTCATTCATCCATGTAGAGTCAGTGGGTCCAGGGTTAATCGCATTTACTGTTATTCCTAAATGAGCAATTTCTGTTGAAAGCGACCTGGTAAATGCCGTTATGGCTGCTTTGGTAGAAGCATAAGCCAATTCACCGGGCATTTGGCCAAGCTCTTGGCCGGAAGTCAAATTAATAATTCGCCCGTAAGGCAAATTCCATTCTGAAAATCTTTTGGCGAATTCTGTGCAAAGAAGAAATACGGCCCTCATATTAACAGCATAGTGTGCATCCAATGTTTTTGCATCAAACTCCAGATATCCATCTCTGGTTGAATGAGCTGCATTATTAACAAGTATCATCGGCTTTCCGACTGTCAAAGCAGCAGATTTAAGCACCTTTTCTGCTGATTGAACTTCCGATAAGTCTGCTTCAAAACCTATACATTCAACCCCAATTTCCGATATCTCCTTGCTGAATACTTTTTCCCAATGGGGCTCTGCATCCCAATAAGTAAAAAATATATTAAAATTCTGGCTGGCTAATTTTCGGCAAATAGCTGCACCGATACCCTTATGGCTGCTGACACCTGTAACTATTGCGGTTTTATTTTGCTTTATGATCATTCAGCGTTCCCTCCATTTAGGGCCTGCCGGGACTGGCATGGAGATTAGATTCCAATAAAAATGCAGATACACAACAAGGTATCTGCGAATCTATGGTTTGAAATTCCACAGCAAGCATTCCTTGTTACAATCATTTTCTAAAATAGACAAACCTCTCCTCAAAATATCAGGTAGATGTTTTTTTATTTAAAATGATCACAAGTTAAGCCACATATTGAATTTCAATTCCCCTTCCGTAAATCTCCTGGTTTGAGCATATCTGCAAGATCAGGAAAAAGCAACAAAATTTTTCAGATTGCTCTGTTAGTTTATGTCGGAGCTCATTCAGATATTAGAGGGAATGATTATTATTTTGTTTCCCTATGCAGAGTGTGCTTTTTTAGCTTTGGAGAGTATTTCATTCATTCAATTCTTTCAGGATTATTTCTTTTATTTTTGGTTGTTATATAGTTGCGATCCCCTGATTCAGTGCATGCAAAAGTGATTTTCACTCTCATTTTATTTCTCCATCATATTAGTATGAAAAGCTGGCAGCCGGTCAGCAAGCCTGCCCCAATCTGAATTCATTTCTTTATCGGTTAGTAAACAGCCATCCAGACTTGATTCGATCTCATCTTGCTTCATACCCAGGCCAATAAATACGAGCTCTGTCATCCTGTCTCCATAATCTTTATCCCATCTATCAAGCAGTTCTGGTTCATCTTTTAAAATTTGGTTTCTCTCCATTTCTGGAAGTGCTGCGATCCATTTCCCTGCCCCTTGCAGTGTTATAGATGGACCGGCCTGAGACAGGAGACCTGCTATGTCATTTCGTGAAGCCAGCCAAAAAAACCCTTTGGCTCTCACAATATCTGCAGGAAAATCTTTAAGCCATCGCATAAATCTTTCTGGATGGAAAGGCTTTTTTCTTCTATAGACAAATGATGAAATTCCATATTCTTCAGTTTCCGGAGTATGCTCCTCATTCAGTTCCTTAATCCATCCTGCTCCCTGGCTTGCCTTTTCAAAATCAAAAAGACCTGTATTAAGTATTTCTTTTAATTGAACCTCTGAATTTACAGCTTTAATTATTTTTGCATCTGGATTTAACTTTTCTAATACAGCCTCAAGTTCATCAGCACTTTCTGAATCAATCAGATCCAGTTTGTTCAGCACCACGACATTTGCGAATTCAACCTGGTCAATTAATAAGTCAGCAACTTCGCGCGCATCGTTTTCATCGGTCCCCTGTTTGCGGTCCAGCAGAGTTTCTCCGGATGCAAAGTCATGCCAAAAACGATTCGCGTCTACAACTGTAACCATGGTGTCAAGCGTGCACCTTTTTGAAAGGTTAATTCCCAAACCTTCATCCATATAGCTAAAAGTCTGGGCAACTGGAATAGGTTCTGAGATACCCGAGGATTCGATCAAGATGTATTCTATATTCCCTTCGTTAACCATTCTTTCCACTTCTATCATTAAGTCTTCTCTCAGAGTACAGCAGATGCAGCCATTTTGAAGCTCTACCAGTTTTTCATCGGACCTGGAAAAACTTCTTTTTTTTACCATGGATGCATCAATATTGACTTCACTCATATCATTTACAATCACTGCCATTTTCTTATTGCCTCGATTATTTAAAATGTGGTTCAGCAATGTGGTCTTTCCTGAACCTAAATAGCCGCTCAGTACAGTGACGGGTATCTTCTTTGTCATGGACTTTCTCCTTTTTGAATATAAATAGTATTCATTACGATTTATAGTCGATTATTGTCCTCTCCCTCTGATAAAATCAAGTGTTACCTAGAGAATTTCAGGTAAATCGTAATTGTTTCGATTTAAATCATATTAAAATTTTCATGTGATTGCAAGGATAAACTTTTTATCCTTTTATCCTCCAATTCTCCTATCCTTTCAAAATGCTCATAATCCCATTTACAATATCATAAACTTAATATAGAGTATAAAACGAAATCATTACGATTTTAAATACAGGAGGATACTATGAACCGAGTTTTTCGCAGCCATATCATTGATATAACGGGCATTATGTTGATAGCCATTCTGGTATATTTAATATCTTTCAGCTCTGGATTAGGTTTATCTTTTGATATTCCGCCTTCCCTGTTAAATCTGAATGTAATCTTTATCAGCATTCTAATAGAAGCATTGCCTTTTGTGCTGATAGGTGTGCTGATTGCAGGGTTTATCCAAATTTTCATTACAGAAGACCATATAAAAAGATGGATTCCGAAAAATAGAACGGCTGCTGTAGTGATGAGCTGTGTGGCTGGCGCACTTTTTCCAGCGTGCGAATGCGGAATTGTTCCTATCATCCGCCGGCTTATATCTAAGGGGGTACCAGTTTATGCGGCGATTGGTTTTATGCTGACTGGGCCCTTGATTAATCCCATCGTCATTGCTTCTACATACATGGCTTTTGGAAATGATTTTGAAATGGCTGGCTTACGAATGGGACTGGGATTTCTAATTGCCATTATCGTTGCCTTTAGCGTGAGCATCTTCTTTAAGTCGGGGGAATTGAAGAAAAATCTTCATTTACCCCACAGCAGCGAAAACCACCGTTCTTTCCTGGATCGGATTTGGTCGATGCTGACCCACTCGATTGATGAGTTTTTTGACATGGCCAAATATTTGATTATCGGCGCTTTATTAGCTTCCATTGTACAAGTCTATATGCCGGCAAAAACACTTCTGCAAAATGCTGATAATCCGATAGTATCTTTGATGATCATGATGGGATTTGCTTATGTTTTGTCACTATGCTCAGAGGCCGACGCTTTTATTGGTGCCTCATTCAGCAGCATATTTCCTAAGTCTTCCATACTGGGATTCCTGATCTTCGGGCCAATGATCGATTTTAAAAATACAATTATGATGCTTAGTGTGTTTCGGATGAAGTTTGTTCTTGGGGTATTAGTGCTGACTGCTTCCGTTGTCTTTTTCACGCTGCTTCTTGTACAGAATTTCATTTAGGAGGATTGCTATGAAAATCCATTTTCAGCAGGCGTTAAGGGCGCTGATTCTTCTGGCTTTTTGCGGACTGATTTTTCAGCTTCATAATACAGGAGACATAACCAAGTATATTAATCCGAAATATGTCCGCTTAAGTCAATCCGCTTCCATACTGTTTTTATTTTTATTTTTTATTCAGATTACCAGAATATGGACTTCCAAAAAAGAAGAAGTTGTTCACGAACACCATCACGGTCAGAACTGCTGCCACCATGATGATCATTCTTGTTCTCATCACCATGATCATGGAGATACACCGTTTACAGTGAAAAAGCTGCTGTCTTATTCCATAATACTATTTCCGTTATTAACAGGGTTCTTCTTGCCTGCAAAGACGCTGGATGCTTCGATTGCTGAAAAAAAAGGCGGGCTGGCCATACTTGGAAATCAAAAACAAGAAATGAGTTCATCGGAAATCTCTGATGAATCAGACATTAACCTTGAAGATTATTCTTTTGAAGAAGATCCTGCAGAAGCAGAGGAGCTGGAGCATGATCTATCTGTAAATGAAGAAGCAGAGGAAATATCCAATGAGGAGTTTGAGCAATTAAAAAAGGAACTTTATTCAGCTCCTGCTATTAAGATGGATGATAAAGTTTTTAGCTTGTATTATGAGGAAATCAGTATGGATATTGAAAAATTCATTGGCAGGGAAATTGAATTTCAGGGATTTATATATAAAGAAGAGGGGCTGGATTCCAATCAGCTTGTCATTTCGAGATTTTTGATTACCCATTGTGTGGCAGATGCCAGTATGATTGGCTTTCTATCAGAGATGGAGGAAGCTCCGGAACTCTATGATAATATGTGGGTCAAAGTTAGCGGAGTCATAGATAAGGCATCCTATAATGGGACTGAACTGCCGGTGATTAAAATTAAGGAATGGAAAGAAATTGAGGAGCCGTTTATTCCATATCTGTATCCGTTAACCATTAAAATCTTATAGTACAAATCTATAAAGGGACTCAGCCGAGCCCCTTTATAATTTAAATCTCGAAACAACTTCCTGCAATTCTTCAGAAAGTTTTGCAAGAGACCTGGCTGATGAAGATACCTCTTCCATGGTAGCGAGCTGCTCTTCTGTTGCGGCTGAAGTTTCCTGTGAAGCTGCTGCATTTTTTTCGGAAATTCCCTGCACATTTGACATGACCTCAATAATCTGGGTGGTTAAGGCCGTCAGTTCTTCCACTGAGGATGAGACTTCTTCAACTTTGTATGTTACATCACCCATTGAATGGGCGATCTCAGCAAAAGCTGCACTTGCTTCCATTGTATCTTCTAGCCCCTCCCTTACCTGTACATTTCCTTTTTCCATTGCCAGAACGGCCTGCTTTGTTTCTTCCTGAACAAGCCCTATCATTTGCTGAATCTGAATGGCAGATTGCTTGGAACCCTCTGCCAGTTTACGGACCTCGTCAGCGACAACCGAAAAGCCTCTGCCATGCTCACCTGCCCTTGCAGCTTCTATGGCTGCATTGAGTGCAAGCAAATTTGTCTGTTCTGCTATATTCGTGATCAATTCCACGATATTGCTGATTTCTTTTGATCTTGCTTCGAGTGTATAAATATGCTGAGCAGCACTGCCTACTGAAGTATTTATTTCATTCATTTGCCTTACAACATTATCGACTGAATTAGTGCCTTGTTTAGTTAAAATATCAGCCTTTTCCGCTGCTTCAAGCATCAGCTCGCTGCTTAAAGAAATCTGCTGCATTCCTGAAGAAATCTCCTCCATTGAAGAAGATACCTCTCTGAAACGGTGAAGCTGCTGTTCAGTGCCAAGAGCATTTTTCTGCGAAATAGCTGATACCTGTTCGGAAGCCAAGGAACTTTCTTCTGCACTTGCCGCCATCTGCTCACTGCTTGATGCAACTTGTTCTGATGTGCTTCTTACCTGGCTGACTACAGACCTCAAGTCCTGGACCATCTTATTTAATGATAAAATAAACGCTCCTATTTCATCCCGGTTTTTTACTTTAATAGAGGTCTGACTTAAATCTCCTCCTGCCACCTTGTCTATCGCTGCTGCAGCCAGATTAATCGGCCCGGATATCATTCTGCTTATAAAATATGCGATCAGCATGGCAGCAATAACGGCTGTAATCGTAATAATTAAAGTAATCGTCTGAGAGAATTTAACACCTGAGACAGTTTCATTTATCCCGGCATCTAATTGGGATTCATAAAATTTTACAAGTTCATCCGCTTTTTTGTTAAAATCCTGGCTGACCTGTTTATCCGAGGTTTCAACTAATGACATATAAGCATTATTTTCCTCAAGCTTAAACTTAATTTCTTTGTCAATAATGCTCTGGTAGCGATTATGAAGCACTTCCAGCTCTTTCGCCAATTCCTTCTCCTTCTTATTGCCGGCTAATTCATTCAGTTTATTGATATGATGCTCCATCCTCTTGCGGGAACTTTCATAGTCACTTAGATATGTAGAGTCGCCTGTCAGGAGATAGCCGCGGATCCCCCCTGCTTCATTCATAAGCTCTGCCTTCAGAGTTTTTACAAGCATCACTTCAGAGACATTATCATCTATTAAACTTTGATAATTTCTGTTAACATTACCGAGTTCATAATTTGATAAACCGGCGACAAGACCAAATAATAAAAGGACAGACAAAAACCCGAGGAACAGTTTTTTTGCCACAGATAATTTCATGACATTCCCTCATTTCCAGATAGGATAGGATAGGATATAATACTTATAATTTAACATGATCCCAGCTGGTAAGTCAGGTACTTTTTACCTATAATTTCATTTATTTACAGATTATTCTCCCCTTTTCGCAATTATTTGTATAAAAAACAAAGAAAATGCCGCTAATCCGGCTGGCAGATTAGCGGCCACTATGCAGACCAAAGATCCTTAGGGAGGAGATCTTCTATATCATTGTATTAAAAGTGACTGAAAAGGTGTGGACAAACCCCTCCGCTATTTGCTTATTTTTCGGTAAATTATTCTGCGCTGTATAAAGTGTGTTAAAACCAGTTCAAGCACCTAAACCGAAAACATGGCATAGGAGCCTGATGCAGTTAAACTGCTTTCTTCAGCATTCCCTCATATTTTTTTGCGGTTCTGATTTCAATTGTTAAGACACCATTTCCGAAGTTTGCTTTTACAAGAAGCGGGACGCCGGTTGTGTTTTCAAATCTGAAGTCTTTGCCTCCATAGGAAACGGTTGCGTCTCTGCCCTTTGGGACATATCCCACCGTTACAGAATGGTGGTGTTTTTCTACATAACTGACTCCGACCTTATCAACAGCATTGTAAAGAGTGGAGGATGTTTGGCAAATACCGCCCCCAATGCCCATTACGAGCTTGCCATTAATGGCTTCTTCTGCAGGCTGATATCCATGCGCTTCATCACTGGGCCCCACTGTTGTATTAAAAGAAAAATGATCTCCCGCACCAAGAATGATATTATTGATGGCTTCTGCTGAGAGTTCAATGTTTTTTGTCCTGCCTGCCACGCCGCTGTTGAAATTGGTTGTATAAGACGCAACGATCACTTCGCCTAAATGGGGTACATCTGCAGGATCATAACCGCTTTCTGAAACATAAAGGGGCATCTCAACATCTCCGCCGCTTACAGAAGCAGCAAAAATCTTATCCACTAATTCTCTTTCTTCAAGAATAATTTCAGGCTGCCCTTTAATGATATTGCCATCGGGACCAATTTTGTCAAGGGTCATCCTTTGGTCATAGCCTTTTATTGTATCCGTTCCGCGCGCTATTTCCTTGGCCCATTGGGCGAGATCTGCTTTATATTTTTCATCATCCTTTCCAAATCCCATTTCAGCAGGGAGGAAGGTCTTTAGCACTGCTTTTGTATCAGGATCGATGACATTAACCGCAACCGGCTTTATTTCTTCCTTCTTTTTTTCCTCTTGAGCCTGCTCCTCTGCCTTTGCCTCCTCTTTTGCCTTTTCTTCTTCTTTAGCCTTCTCTTCCGCAGCCTTTTTCTCCTGCTCATTATCGCCGGCAGCTTTTCCTGAACACCCGGCTAATCCTATGAAACAGACAATCAACAATAGTGCTTTTCCCCATTTTCGCTTAGTCATTTTTCCCCCAGCTTTTATAAATATTAGCTTCCTTTCTCTATTTAGGAAGCTGTTTCCATTTTCTAATTGTATTCCCCGGCGAAGTAAGGTATTCCTGCCATTCTGCAAGTTAAGTTGTACCTTTTTACCTATTTAAAAAACGCCTGCGAATTGCAGACGTTTTCTTAAGCTATGAAAAATTAGCTGCAGCAGGATCGGTTTTAGCAGCCTGACTGGGCTTATCTTCAAATATCGGGCTGGATGCCGGTTTTGTGATGAGGGAGATTCCAACTAATGATAAGGTTGAGATAATCATAGCAATAGCACCTGTATCAAGTGCAGGAACATAAATCCCTTTTACTTTCAGAATGTAAAGACCAAGGCTGGAGATGAAACCTAATGCAGATGAACAAATAGCAGCAGTCTTTGTGGCGCGCTTCCACAAAAGTCCAATGCTTAATACAGGCAGCAATGAAGCCGAAAAAATTCCCCATGATGCATTGCCAAGCCAGCCAACGAGGTCAGGCGGATTTAGTGAGAGCAGGAATGTAACAGCAATGATAATAAGAGTAAACCATCTGGATAGGGCCAATTCCTTTTTCTCCGGTAATTTTTCACCTTTCTTAATAATCTGCTGGTAAATATCTCTTACAATCGATGAGCTTGCGACAAGAAGAAATGCTTCGCTGGTTGACATGATCGCTGCCATTACAGCGGCAAATATGATCCCAGCGACAACAGGCGGGAAAAAGTTTTCGATAAACATTGGTGCCACCATATCAGGAGTTGCCGGTGCTGCCATTTCCCCGCGGTTTACCATTACGCGCGTATATAATCCTACAAACCATAATAAAGCCGTTAACGCGTAAGTGGACGCAGCTATAATACAAGCCCACTTAAGCATGGAAATTTTTCTGATCATATAAAATTTGGTTACAACATGCGGCTGCCCCTGATGTCCAATTACATAAATGAAGAAATAAGAAATAAAAGCAAAAATTCCGATTGGGCCTGTAGTATGGAAGGCCTGAACCATGTCAGGATTAATAGCTGTCAGTTCAGCATTCATTTGGGACATGCCTCCAACCATTCTCATACCGCCTATGAAAACAATTAAAGCGCCAACAATCATGACAATCATTTGAATAAAGTCTGTCCAGACGGCACTGATCATCCCGCCGCCAACAACATAGACCGTTAATATGGCCACTCCTATAAATAAAGCAAGCTTATAATCAACCCCCAAGACAGTTTCAAGCATATTGCCCAATGCTTTATATTGAGCCATCTGATAGCCTATTGCCCCTCCCAGAATAGCAAGTGCAGTTATGGCCCGCACTGTTTTGCTGTTATAGCGGATTTCCAATAAATCCGGAATGGTCAGAGCGCCAAATTTTTGTGTAATTCTCCTCATCGGCTTAGCCAATACCAAAAAGCTTACAAAAATCCCGGCAGTGGCAAAAATACCGATCATAAAAATGGCATAGCCATGCTCATACACAAGCCCGGTCAATCCAATAAAACCGTATCCGGACATGGTTGTGGAAGAGACAGCCAGGGCGACAAGCCACGGGCCAAATCTCCGGCCCCCGGTATAGAAGGTGTCCATGTCTTTCTGATGCTTCATCGATAATAACCCTATAACAAGGATCACAAGCAGATAGATAATTCCGATTGCCAAAATCATAAAGCATCATCCTCTTCCTCTTTATTTTTAAATGCCAATAATCCCCATAATCCAGCGGCGGCCAATGACAGAGGCCAAAAAACAAATAACATAAAAGTCATTAATGGCGATAATCCAAACATTTTTATTCCTCCTAATCTTTAAATTATTGATCAGTAAATTTAGGGTCTCTTTTTTGTATAAAAGCCCCGACCCCTTCCTTAATATCCTCGGTCTGAAAAACTTGGCCAAAATATTCAGCCTCGGTGATGAGTCCGTTTTCAAGCCTTTGCTCATAACCTTTATCTATCGACCTCTTGGCAAAAGCCAGGGCGGGAAGTGAATGATTGCTGATAGATTCTGCCAGATCCAAGGCTGTTTCAAGCGACTTTCCTTTAGGGGCAATCCGGTTAATTAAGCCTATCCGCCAGGCCTCCTCTGCAGACAGTGGCTCACCGGTGAAAATCATTTCTTTTGCTTTTGATTTACCAATAAGACGTGATAGCCGCTGAGTTCCTCCCGCACCTGGAAATAAGCCAAGCTTGATTTCAGGCATCCCGATTTTTATGTGCTCCTCTGCTATCCTGATATCACAGCTTAAAGCCAATTCACAGCCGCCTCCCAGAGCAAACCCATTAATGGCAGCTATCGTGGGTTGCGGCAGCCTTTCCAGTTTATTTAAAGGTTTCTGAAGCCAGAGAGACTTTTCCTTTGCCAGTTCAATCCCTTTTCCCATCCAATCAGGAAAACCCTTTATATCGCCACCTGCGACAAAAGCCCTTTCTCCGGCCCCCGTTACGATAACAGCTTTGATATTGGAATCGCTTTCAATTTCATCCGCAGCAATTGATAAAAGCTCAATGACTTCCTCACTTAGAACATTCAGTGGTGGATTATCGATTATAATAATGGCAATTTTGCGTTGAATGGACCAGGAAACAGCTTTTGTTTTTTCCAATTTCATTCCTCCTCATATCAGCTATATTGTTCTCTTAGCATGAACTTCTGGACCTTACCGGAAGGTGTGCGGGGCAGCTCTTCTGTAAAGATAATTTTTCTTGGTTTTTTATAGCTTGCAAGATACTTTTGGCAATGTTCGATGACTTCTTCTTCTGTAAACGTGCTGCCTTCCTTTTTGACTATGACTGCACATACAGCTTCAATATATTTCGGATCAGGAACACCGATAATGGATACTTCCTTCACACCTTCAAGGCGATATAAGACATCTTCAATTTCAGCAGCATACACATTTTCTCCGCCGCTCCGAATCATATCTTTTTTTCGTCCGGCAATGGATAAATATCCTTCTTCATCCAGCACCCCTAAATCTCCTGTCCTGCACCATCCGCCTGTGAAGGTTTCTTTGGTGGCTCTCGGTTTTCGCCAATACCCGGCTGACACGGCGGGACTTTTAATCGCAATTTCCCCGATTTCCCCTGGTGGAAGGGGCACTCTGTTCTGGTCAATAATTTGAATTTCAGTCAATGGCAATGGCTTTCCAACCGTTTTCCCCTTTTTCAAAGCATCCTCGGAATCGAGACAGGCAGCAATGGGAGTTCCTTCTGTAAGTCCATAAACCTGAACAATGCCTATATGAGGGAAATTCTCTTTTAATTTTTCAAGTGCCCAAGGCATTAACGGGTCTCCGCCTGTATAAATTGTTTTTAGATTTATAAATTTGTAATCCCCAAGATTAGCAAGATTGAGCATTTCATAAATCATAAAAGGGAAAAGGAAACAATCCGTTACGTCTTCCTTTTCTATCACTGATAAGATTCTGGTTATTTCAAAACCTTTGCTCTCAGTTATAATCACCGTTCCCCCCATCATTAAAATGGGAAGCGCAATATCTTCCATTGCTCCTACATGATAGAGCGGGCCGGTAGTCATTCCGATTTCCTTTCCTTTAAAGTTCCACTTAAGAGCCTGCATAACTGAGAACCAAAAAGTGGTTTCGTGAGTCCAGATGGCCCCTTTCGGTCTGCCGGTCGTACCGGACGTATACATTAACATTACGGGATCGCTGAGGCGAATGGAGTCTGTACTGATTTCACCTTCGCCGCCATTCTCCAGCAGACTCCAGCTTTGAGCCCATACCGGTATTGGCTCAGTCCTGCCCGCAAGGCAAATATACCTTTCCACTCCTGTATTTTTGCGAATAGCTTCAATCCTGGGAGTAAGCTCCGAGTGAAAGCATAAAATTTTTGTACCGGAATCATTTAGGGCATACTCAAATTCGCTGCTGGTCAGACGGAAGTTCAGACGGACAGCGATAGCTCCAATTTTTGCAGCTGCAAAATACAACGCGAAATACTCAAGACAGTTATAGAGCAGAATCCCTATCCTATCGCCTTTTTGGACACCAAGATCTTTAAGCTTGTTTGCATAAGAGTTTGAAGTTCGGTGAAGGCATTCATAACTCCATTCTTTGCCGGATTCTTCTTTAATAGCCACTTTGGCAGGATTTTCACGATTAAAATCAAGTGCCATTTTCCTTGTAAAATATCCGAGATCCAAGAAATCCTCCTCCTTTAGTTATGTAAGCGTATACATATCTTTCAAAATAGTTTTCTGTTAAGTACATAATGCAAGTTTTGTGCCACATTGGAATTTCAATGGATAAGCCATTCCCGCCAGATTCATGACAATATTTTTCCGACTTTTCAGAAATATTACTGCATATACATGTCCTCAAATATTAAAACTTAAATGAAAAACGCAAAAATCCGGGATTTCGGATTGGATTCCGAGTTCCCGGATTTTTGGCATTAAAAAGAAAGATTATATTTTTTTATTTTATCGTAAATAGTAGAATTGCCAATTCCCAATGATTCAGCAGCTTTATTTTTGTCATACCTGTACCTTTTTAGAGCGGCTTCGATTGCATTCTTTTCGGTTTCTTCCAATAATACTTTTAGATTTTTTACTTCTGCTTTCTTTTTCCCTCCTTTTAGATAATCAGGAAGTTCCTCAACACCAATCAATTCACTGTCAGTTAAGTGGACACTGGCTTCCAGAACGTTCTCTAATTCCCGGATATTTCCCGGCCAGTCATATTGTCTAATCAGAGCGGCTGCCTCAGGACTTGTTCCAGTCACCCTTTTGCCTATACGCTTAGTCGCTTTCCTCAAAAAGTGTCCGGTCAGGAGAGGCAAATCAGATCTTCTGGACCTTAAAGGCGGTATAAATAATTGAACCGCATTAATTCTGTAGAACAAATCTTCGCGGAATAAATGGTCATTGATCATTTTTTCAAGCGGACGATTTGTAGCAGCAATCACTCTTACATTCACTTTTTTAGGCTGGAGAGCCCCTATAGGCTCGAATTCTCTTTCCTGAAGAACCCTCAATAGTTTCACCTGCATATGCATTGGCATGTCCCCTACTTCATCAAGAAAAATAGTTCCTCCATCAGCCAAATGAAATTTCCCTATTTTTCCGCCTTTTCTTGCACCCGTAAATGCGCCATCTTCATATCCGAACAGTTCAGATTCCAATAAATGTTCAGGTATGGAGCCGCAGTTTACTTTAACAAACGGTTTGTCACTTCTTTCACTCAGCTGATGAATGCTTTGGGCTATGATTTCTTTACCTGTACCGCTCTCACCTCTCAAAAGGACGGAAATATCCCCCCTTGCAATACGCATGACTCTATCTTTCAGATCTTTAATCTCAGGTGTTTCCCCGATTAGATCATGAAGGGAATATCTTAACCCATTCGATTCATTCCACTCGCTTCGATAATAGTTGAGCTCAGATAATACCCCTTTAATGTGACTGTTCAATTTCTTCCATTCATCCAAATCACGAAAAATAATCGTACCGACTGCTCCGACAATTTTATTATTTTCTATAATCGGAATGCGATTGGCGATGACAAAATCGCCTTGCAGAAATTGCAAATCAGCAAAATCCTGTTTGCCAGTTTGTGCAACAAGGTGCATTTTGGTATTTTCAATAACATCAGTTGCATGTTTTCCAATAACATCGCCTCTATTAACTTCCAGAAAATCACAATAGTTATTGCTCATATATTGTATGATCCCATCTGCGTCAACAATCACTATGCCATAATATGTACTTTCAAAAATCAAATCCAGCAATTGATTATTGATGAAAAGCGCCGTATTGTTCATAGTACCCCCCTTATTCAACTGGACTATTTAGGGATATTTTAGCATATTGGCAAAAAATCTTGCTGAAAATTCCAAAAAATTAGATAAATATTTCTGAACTCCCTGGTTAATACTAACCCGATTTTCGTTATCAACCCTCTGTTAATTAAAAATCTCTTCCTTGATAGGCCATTCCTACAATCAAAAAAGAAACAAGCAAATATTATAGTAGAAAAAGGAGGCTTGAGTTTTATGTGTTCCAGCTGTAATAGCATGTGCTGCTGTTGTCCGGATGAAAATGGGGGAAATGGAGGAAACGGGGCGGTCCGCCCAATTTTAACAGATCAATTTTGCTGTAATTTTGAGCTTGACTGTGATGCAACACCAGGTGATGAAAGATTTGTGTGGAGGTCACGCCAGGGAGACCAGAATATCCCCGTAGCAGGTACTGTCTCTGTCTCATATATAGGTGGATGTGCAGATCCTCTGCAGGTGAATATCCGTTTGGGGGGAGAGAATGGAACCATCGTTGGACAACTTTTTATTCCTGAACAGTCAGGTGGCCCTGGAAACTTGGCCAACTGCCAATCTATTACTCTTCAACAATTTGATACACTTGAAATTATATGCAGTCCTGAAACAGGGCAAGGCAATGATTGCGAAGGAGAGTTTTGCTTAACTATCCATTACCCATCCCCTTTCCCATTAGTGTAATCTCTTGCTTAAAGAAGTTTTCTTTAAATCCCCATCCACATTCTAATAAAAAGAAGTCCAGAAGATATCCCATCTTCTGGACTTCTTTTCTTTTAATTCCACCAGTTATGGCATTACCCGTTTATACAAGGTGATACAAAATTTCCCTGAAGTATTAGCAGGTGCGGTAATGGTAAAATCACTTGGTTCTAGTACCGAGTTTGCCACTGAATTCCCTTGCGGTACTGGCCCGACTACTGTATTTCCCATTTCAGCGGTAATATCACCTGTAACGGAAGCCGAACTCGAGGCAGAATTAAATATCTCGAAGGTACCTTCAAGATAATCTCCCGGCACTGCCTGCCAAACCATTAGCTCGATACCAGCAGTTCCTCCATTAAAATTCCCGCATATTTTCTCCTGGAATATTTCCGGCGTTGGGCAGCAAGCATTATTGCAGCCTTTTGAACACCCCATTACTTTTCCCTCCTTTTAGCTTAATATTTAATTAACAGTCCTTTTCATAATGAAGCGAAAGACAGTAGGTTCCTCTGCATGGAAGTCCTTCATCCCCTGCACAAGCAAATGCAATTCCTGCTATATTCCCAAGAGTTGCCGACTTCGTTTGACCTCTTGAAACGGTAAAAATATCTTCAAACTCTCCGTCAGCGGTGATTGCTGCAGAAACGGTAATATCACAGAACCCCTTGTTAACAACTGAGATGGTTCCTGAAGGAAGATCACTGATAGACAAAGCCTCCCAATAGGTTTCGGCTTCATCGCCACAAGTTTGTTCTATATTGCCGCATACCTCATCATGAACTATTTCCTTTTTTCTGATTGGAGGCGGTGGAGGAAATGTTGGATGAGGGTGGTGGTGGTCTTTTCCATGTTCAGGCTTATCATTATCTGGCGGAAAATCTGGGAAATCCGGCTTGTTATTTCCATTACCGCATCTGCATAAATCAGTGCGGTAGCCGCAATACTCACAAAATTCCATTAATGCTCACATCCTTATTAGATATTTATACTATTTTATTAACCCTGAGGACAGGATGCCTGTGCTATTTACTTTGTTTTAGGGATTCTTTTTATCAATTTGGTTTTGGGATTGAGAGCAGTCAAAGTGCTAATTGCTTTTAATTGACAGATAATTTTTAATTCCTACTTGACTAATCGGATAAATATGAATTAAAATAAAACTAACAAAAAGGGAGGGTTCATTACATGCCATTAAACAGAGAAACGTTAATCAGCAAATTATTATCACTTTCTAAATTCCAGCATAATCACAGCTTGTTTAATTTAAGTGACCGAAAGCTGGAAGCTCTGTATCTGGATCATATTTTGTTTTCTCCTCACCCTCACAGCGGACATCAATCAATTAAATTAGTAGGAAAAAATAGATAATGAGAAAGCCTGCAAATGCTCAAATAGCATTGCAGGCTTTTTTTAACCTAAAAAATCCATATGTCCTTTTTCAGTTCTGTAGTATTCCAATCTATCCCTTAATGTTCCTGTATGAAATTCAAATTTATGTCCGTCCGGATCAGTAAAATATATCGATTTCTTATCTCTCATGTCTCTCGCACGACCAGGCAGGATATGAACTTTCAGCTTTCCAAGTTTATTGCACATATTTTCAAAATCTGAGTCATCGACTGTAAAAGCAACATGCGTATACGAATGGGCAATTTCATTCCTTGGTATGTTCCGTTCTTCATTCAGGGCAATCCAAATACCCGCCAAATCAAAATATGCAGTCGTTTTGCCTTTTACCAGCAGCTTGCATTAAATACATTTTTATAAAATTGTATCGACTTCTCCAAATCTGAAACGGAAAATAAGAAATGATTTATACCCCTAATGGACAAATCAGCATTTTAGTAAAACAATCCCTGCATACCAATTTAGACGCACGACAGGCTAATTATGTTTCATATTCATTTCCTGCTCATAAAAAAAAGGGAAATCCATGATTTCCCTTTGCGATTAATTCTTAGCCAATTTAGGCATCATATTCTCCTGCCTAGGCTCTTCAACCGAGTCTTCCATTGGAGTAGCACGTTTAATGAAGAAGGCCAGAACAAGTGCAGCTGCAGCGATAAAGGTTGCTACGAAGAAAGCATCGTTGATTCCCCCCAGCATGGCTTTCATTAGAACCTGCTGCTGCATTTCCTCCACAGCAGCTTCAGTCATTTGGCCGCCGTTAGCCATAGCCCCGCCTTTCATCGCTTCTTTAGCAATTTCTGCAGCATGGGTTTCTGTCCTAGTTGACATTACTGTTACCAATAAGGCGGTACCAATGGCACCTGCCACCTGGTTCAGCGTGTTGTTCATTGCAGTTCCATGCGGATAAAGCCTTCTAGGCAGCTGGTTAAGGCCATTTGTGGAAACTGGCATCATGACCATGGACATCCCGAACATCCTGATAGAGTTGAGTATAATCAGCTGAGTATAGGTTGTTTCCAGAGTCAATCTGCTGAATACATACGTAGTTCCTACTGTAATGGCTAACCCAATGATCGCCAAAATCCGGCCGCCAATTTTATCGAACAGCTTTCCAGTTAATGGCGACATCACAGCCATAACAAGGGCACCTGGAAGCATCATCAAACCTGCATCCAAAGGTGAAATCCCCCTTAATGTCTGAACATAAATCGGAATCAGAATCATTCCTGAGAATAGTGCCATATTTACCGTCATGCTGATAGCTGACGATAATGCAAACATCGGGTACTTATATACGCCAAAATTAAGCATCGGGCGTTCTGATTTGGTTTGTTTTAAAATAAACCAAATCAAACTTATGACTCCGACTGCAATTGTTAAATACACATGAGGGCTATCCCAGCCCTTGTTCCCAGCAGAACTGAACCCGTAAAGTATTCCTCCGAACCCTACACTTGATAGAACAAGAGAAAACACATCCAGACGGATATTCACTTTTTCCTTTTTGTCTTTCAGCATGACGGCACCAAGAACTAAAATGACACCCGCAATCGGTGAAAGGAAGTGGAATAGCATTCTCCAATCATAATGTTCAATAATCCAACCTGAAAGAGTTGGCCCAATTGCAGGAGCAAACATTAAGATCAATCCAAATACACCCATGGCTGCTCCGCGTTTTTCAACCGGGAAGCTGATCAGCATTACATTCATCAATAGCGGCATCATAATTGCCGACCCTGAAGCCTGCAGCATTCTGCCTGTCAGCAATACAGGGAATACATGAGCAATACCCGCTACAAGCGTACCGAAAGTAAACAGTCCCATTGCCACAATAAATAGCCTTCGGACTGTATATTTTTCAATTAAAAAGGCAGTAGCCGGGATTAAGATACCATTAACCAGCATAAAGCCGGTAGTCAGCCACTGCACTGTTGCCGCTTCTATTTCTAAATCTGCCATGATAGATGGCAGGGCAATATTTAATAATGTATTATTCAAAAATGCAATAAATGCCCCGATCATTAAAACAGCAAGAATCCCATAAGGCGGCTGGTCTGTTTTATTGTTTATTGCTTGTTCCATTACATTTCCTCCTGTACAATCAGTTCATTCTTTTATACTGTCGTTACACACAAATCATATAATATACTATGAGTTCAACTTTTGCAACAAAAAAAATCCTTGTAAAATAGAGGGTTTGTGTAAATGAATACAATGAGGTACTATTAAGTTATACACATAGTTCAAATAAAATGACAGGTGATTATAGATGAATAACAGGAAAATGCATGTTATAAAAAAAGCACATCAATTATTCCTGGATAAAGGTTTTCAGGCTACATCCATTCAGGATATTTTAGATTACAGCGGTATTTCTAAGGGTACCTTCTATAATTATTTTTCTTCAAAAAACGAGCTTCTTATCTCCATTTTTAAAACATTGCATGAAAAAATGGAATCAGAACGCAATAAACTTCTTATTGGCCAGGACCCAAGCAGCTTAGAAGTATTCACACAGCAGATCGAATTACAAATGAATATGAATCGGACCAATAAGCTGGTTGCCCTTTTTGAAGAAGTACTTGTTTCTAATGACCCTGAGCTCAAGCAGTTTATTAAGGAAGGCCAGCTTAGAATGGTGGATTGGATTTTCAGCAGGTTTATTGAAATCTTTGGTGAAGACAAGAAACCCTATTTACTGGACTGTGCTGTGATGTTCCTTGGCATCCTCCATCATAACGTAAAATACTATACAAAATTCTTTGAATTCTCTTCAAGCATTAATCCTGTGGTCCGTTATAGTGTAGAAAGGATAAGGAAGGTTGTTGAAGAGGTCAGTTCAGCCGGTGATTACTTGCTGAAGCCTGAACTGATTGAAAACAGATTTAGGCAGACAGATCATAGAAATATGCATATTCTCTGCAAATCCATATTGACTTTGAAGAAGTCCATCAAGCAGGAAGATCAGAACGATTGCATGGATCTTCTGGACTTTATCCAGGAAGAAATGATTCATTCAAAAAAACCAAGAAAATTTCTCATTGAAAGTGCACTCCAATCTTTGAGCAGGTGCATAGCATTCTTGGATGCTAAAGAATTCGATAATCTTCAAAAGCTGGTTTCATCCTGCTTTAAACATCCGGAAGAAGAACCTGTATAATTCCCAGGCCTGCCCCATTCTGAGGGAGGCTTTTTTTAGCTCTTCCCGCCTATTCATTCATAATACTTCCAAAAACGGAAACACTACACTTAATGCCGAAACAAACTGGTGATTGCTGAATGAAAAAAGAGCTAAAAAAGAAGAGACCTGTGTCAGAGATTGAACTTGACGAGCTGGAAAAATCACTTTCACGGTCTCATGATTTTCAAAAACAAAAGTATATCAATAGAAAAACAGGCATCTGTTTTTCTTTTATTCAATTTAAAACTATGACTGATCAAAAAAAGATCACCAAGAATCTGCTGCCTCAGCTTCTTCATGGTGAGTTTAACAAAATGGATGATTTAAAAAAGATTTTGCCGTCTGCAAGCATACACATTTGTGAGGACCTTTCAACAGCGGAACATATGCTTTTAAATGGTTATGTGATGGTGACAGTTGAATCTGAAAAGCAGAAAGCGGCTTTTATGGCTGCAAAATGCTTATATGTAAGGGAGATAACACATCCGGAAGTTGAGCAAACGGTTATTGGACCGAAGGAAGCATTTGTCGAGTCTTTAGAATATAATTTAAATTTAATCCGAAAGCGGCTGCCCATTTCTGAATTGATTGTTGAGGAATATACGGTTGGAAGCCTCTCCAAAACACTGGTTGCCGTTCTCTATATCGAGGGAATCACGAATATAGATTATGTAAACATAGTTAAAGAGAGAATCGAAAATATCGATTTTGATGAAATTACAGACAGTTCTTTTATTGGACAGTTCATTTCAGATAATAAAAACTCACCTTTCCCCCAGCTGCTGGATACTGAAAGACCTGACAGAGCAGCTGCGGTTCTTGCTGAAGGAAAAGTTGTGATCGCCATAGATGGTTCACCGCATGTGCTTATTACCCCTACAACGTTTTCTGAATTCTTCAGTTCATTTGAAGATTATTTTTTAAATTGGATTATCGCTTCTTTTGCCAGAATATTGCGGGCCTTTTCTGTTATTTTCTCCATACAGATCACGTCCATTTATGTTGCAACTCTTACTTACCATATGGAGCTTGTTCCCACAGATTTATTAGGAACACTGGTGACTTCAAGACAGCATATTCCTTTGCCTCCTTTCTATGAAGCGCTAATGCTTGAACTGGTAATAGAGCTTTTAAGAGAGGCTGGAGCCAGATTGCCTACGAAAGTTGGCCAGACAATCGGTATCGTAGGGGGGATTGTCATTGGGACAGCGTCTGTGCAGGCAGGGCTGACAAGTAATGTCCTGTTAATTTTTATCGCACTTGCAGCTCTTGCCGCTTTTACTACACCTGTATATAAGATGAATAATACCATTCGATTTCTAAGATTTCCGTTTTTATTATTCGCGAATTTATGGGGTTTTGTAGGTGTGCTGTTCTGTTCCTGTATTTTATTAACTCATATGATCAGGCTTACATCTCTCGGCAGACCTTTTATGGAGCCGTTTTATCCGCCCAGATACCGGGACTTGAAAGATTCATTTCTTAGATTCCCGTTTCAGCCTTTAAGGCCTGTGTATTTAAGAACTCAAAATCCGCATCGTTTTCAGCCGCCGAAGAAATCAAAAGTTAAGAAAGATATTGATGAATAAATAAAGAGAGCCTGGCACACAAGTGCCAGGCTGATATTATGCCTTCTTTGAATTGTCATCCCATGGTTCAAAGGAAAAAGGAATACCGATCATTTTCGCCGTAAGTTCATCATAGGACACAAGATCTTTCTTGGATAATTCTTTTAATGACTTTTTCCCCATGGCCCGCAGTGCCATTTTGATTTCCTCGGTGCTCGCGGTCAAGAACTTTTCCGCTGCCGCAGCCCCATCTTCCGTTTTAAATACATCTTTGAATTTTCCCTGGTTCCAGACAGCCTGTGTTGGCGGTTCAAAAGGAAGAGCATTCAATGTTTGTTTATGGGAAACAGTAAACAGCATAACAGATCCCAAATAAACCGCATCCGCTCCAAGCGCAAGGACTTTTAAAAAGTGTCCTGGTGTAAAAAGGCCGCCAGATACAATTAAGCTGATGTCCCCCTTCTTTTTTCTTTTCTCAAGATGGTTGCATGCACGGGTGATAGCATGCAGGGTTGGTATTCCAAAATCGTCTGCCAATAAGGGAGGTGCACCGACAGATGCCCCCTGTCCCCCATCAACCGCAATAAAATCCACACCGATTTCGATTAAATGATCAATATCATCTTCTATCTTTCCGCCCGCCCCTATTTTTGCGCCGACCGGGACACCTCCTGACATTTTTCGAAGCTCATCCACCAGTTCCTTTAAATCCTTCAATGTCTGCTTTTCAAAAAAGTGTTCCATTATATGAGCAGTTTCATTTTCCTTTAACCCCATGACTTCCCTGGCACGACCTGTTAAATTTTCAGGAGAAATGTTGCCGCCCATACCCAGTGTTGCTCCCTGACCCAGCTTAAGTTCAATCATGTCCGCCCTTTTAATAATCTTTTCTTCCTTGCCCCACTCCGTCTTGGAGAACTGAAGAATATACTTCCCCGCACTTTCAAGCTCTTCAGGCAGAATTCCGCCTTCACCGGAATTAATGGCTGTTCCTGTATTTTTGGCAGCTGTGGCTAATGCAATTTTAACTTGCTCACTTAGAGCAATCCCATAGGCCATTCCACTAATCATCAGGGGAATTTTGATTTTCATCGGTTTTTTCGCTTTGGGACCAATTGTCACTTTCACATCAACGTCTTCGTCCCCGTCTATGGGAAAAGGTGATGTTTGTGCTGGAATAAACGTAATCTCTTCAAAATGCGGCCATTTTTTCGATGAGCCAAATGGACGGTGAAGCACATCCCCCGTTTCAGCACGAAGGTTATTTTCAAGCGCATTTTGAATGCCCATATGTTTAAATCCGGGGATCAGCTCAATGATATTTTCCTGATAGCTGTCTGTCATAATAATTTTTCCGGCCTGCTTTACGGCCCGCTTCATGATCCAGCGCCAGCCGATAACAAGCATAAATAATAAAATAATGTACAATAAGAAAATCATAGCCAGTGTTGCAATTAATAATATATTGGTCATAGGTTTTCTCCAAAAGATCTTTTAGACTCCATTATTTCCATTGAGAGGGAATTTAACCTATGACTATTCGGTTTTTGGAATAATATCAAATCGGGAAGCAAATTCTATGTGAAAATATTAAATGAGGTGAAATGATGGACAACCGCGAGAATGTTCAGCCAAATACTATTAATGAAGAAAACCGGGATAAAGGAAGTCTTCTTGAATCTATGATGGAGCCTATGGACCAGCTATCCAAGATTCCTCCCGAGAAAACAGACCGGAGAACAAGTGATGGAGAGATGAATTAACCAGTGCAGAAAGCCGGCATGATCGAATGCCGGCTTTCATTTTTGATAAGGTCTATCTTGATAGAAGTAATTAGGGGTTTTCACTTCATTATCATACTGTTTATGAAAAATATGTGTAGCTGCAGGAGATATGGGCGGGATCAGCCAGGTCCAGTCACCGGTCAGATCCCTTCCCTGGACCTTTTCATTTTCTTCAAACTTTTTGAATTGCTGTGCAGCAGTATGATGGTCTACTATGCTGACTCCTTCTTTTTTAAATGAATGCAATACAGCTGCATTCAATTCCACCAGTGCCCGATCCTTCCAAAGAGAAGAACGCGTCCTGGTATCCAGCCCCATTAATGAAGCAATCTGCGGGAGCGCATTATAGCGAAAATCGTCAGCCAGGTTCCGCGCACCGATTTCAGTACCCATATACCAGCCATTGAAAGGGGCTGCGTTGTAGAAAATGCCCCCAACTTCCAGACTCATATCCGATATCATCGGGACTGCGTACCATTTCAAACCGAGATCACTGAACCATTTATATTCCGGATGCTCAATCCCTACTTCAAGAATCAGCTCTTCAGGTATTTCCCTTAATTGGGGAAGCTGATTATTTAGTTGTATAACTAATGGCAGAACATCAAATTTGCCGTACTTCGGCTCCCATCCCAATTTTATGCATTGCTTTGTAAATGGGATAGAGTGGGGATCGCCAATAATGCCTTCCGCTGTCTCATACCCAGCATACCGGATTAGCTGATGATTCCAAATTCTTATTCTCTGTCCGGAAGTGTCCGGAGAGAAGATGGTGATGGCCGGACGCAGTCTGCCATTGTTAGTGGCATATTGTATATGTTCAAACAGAGCAGAAAATACTTCATCTGCTTGTTTCACATTCCGCTTGTCCAAAACCTTCAGCTGATCCCAGAACAGCCTGCCTATGCAGCGATTGCTATTTCTCCAGGCAGCTTTTGCACCAAATTCCAATTCTTCATAAGAATGTTCATAAAACCCTTGCTCTGCAATTGAATTTTCGATTTCCCTTAGTCGGTTGTTTAGCTCGGCAGGACTTTTATTCTGTTCACCATAAAACATTTTCATAAATTCTGCTGCTTTTTCAAGTAAGTCTTTTTTCAAAGATGAATCCTCCCAGAATAGACTATTTGTCTATGATAGCATAGGGAGTGCTGGCGAGAAAGATATGATGTTCTGTGGTATGCCTGATGTTACTGGTATTGAGGTGGATCTTTCTGAATTACTTCCATAGAAGTTTTCGCAAAGAAAAAAGAGAACCTCACGGGTCCTCTGCTTTAACCATTAATTTATCTTATAAATTCTCGCTTCATGGGGATGCAGTACTTCTTCATTTTTATCAAAGTCACTCTTATCATTAGAAAGAATCAGCTTCCGGCTTGTGAATCCTTCAAAGGAAAATCTCTGCTGCTCGTCGCCATGGTTTAAAACAATCAGCCAGGTTACATCATTATAGGAGCGTGTAAATACATATAAGTGTTCATCATCTGGCAATAGGTCCTTATAATCTCCGTAAACCATTACCTCGTTTTGTTTTCTTAGTTCTATCAGCTTTTGGTAAAAATAATATACGGAGTCTGTATCCTTCAGAGCTGATTCCACATTAATTTCCTTATAATTCGGATTCACTTTGATCCATGGTTTACCAGCTGTAAAGCCTGCCTGACTGCTGGCGTTCCACTGCATCGGTGTCCTGGAGTTATCGCGGCTCAGAAGCAAAAGGCTTTCAAAGACTTTCTTTGGATCACGCCCCTTTGAAACTTCTTCATGATATTTGTTTTTCATAGCAATGTCATTGTAGTCTTCAATGGAATCAAATCTCACACCCGTCATACCGATTTCTTCGCCCTGATAGATATAAGGAGTTCCAGGCAAGGTATGAATCATTGCTGCCAAAAGCTTTGCAGACTGAATACGGTACTTGCCATCATTTCCATAGCGGGTAACCTGTCTTGTGTGATCATGGTTGTTAAGGAATTGCGAATTCCATCCTTGTTGCTTAAGGCCTTCATACCAGCTTGTTTGGATTTCCTTGAATCTGAGCATATCCCATTCCGGCATTTCATCTGCCACCTGAAAATGAAAAAGGGTATTCAATTCATTCCGGCTTTCATCCACATAGAGCAATCCCTCTTGCGGTGAAACAAACGGGATCTCTCCGACAGTCATCACATCATAATGCTGAAGGACTTCCTGGTGCATTTCCTGAAGATAGTCATGGATACCGGGGTTATTGGCCAGGTAGCTTATATCATAAGGGTTCTCTGCATCTGATAAATCTTCTTTTTTGGCCAGTAAATTAATCACATCCATTCTAAACCCGTCAATGCCTTTATCCAGCCAGAAGCGCATCATTTTGTAGATTTCCTGGCGCACTTCAGGATTTTCCCAATTAAGATCCGGCTGCTCGACTGCAAAGGAATGATAATAATATTGTTCTGTTGTTTTGTCCCATTCCCAGCAGGAAGGAGCAAAATAGGAGCGCCAATTATTTGGCTCCCTTCCATCCTTTGGATCCTTCCAAATATACCAATCTCTTTTAGGATTATTTTTGGAGGTTCGTGATTCCAAAAACCAGGGATGCTGGTCAGAAGTATGGTTCACAACCAGATCCATAATGACCTTCATACCGTGCTGATGTATTTCATGGATGAGCTCATCGAAAGCTGCCATGTCACCGGCTTTTTCCATAATCCCATAATAATCTGAAATGTCATAACCGTTATCCCGGTCTGGCGATTGATAAAAGGGATTCAGCCAAATCACATCAATGCCAAGATTCTTAATATAATCAAGCTTTTTTATAACCCCTCTTAAATCACCATAGCCATCACCATCAGAATCAAAAAAGCTTCTCCAGTAAATTTGATATACAACAGCTTCTTTCCACCATTTTTTACTCACAGGGCCACCTCATTATCATCAATTCTTCGTAAAAAAGGGCCCTAAACAGGCCCTATCTTTATTTTTTCAAACGATATACTCTAGCTTCATATGGCTTGAGTGTCAGATTATCAATTTCTTCATTTTCATCTGCAGTCAAGTTGGATATCAGAAGTTCCTTAGACGAATAAAGGACATGCCCCGGCAGCTTAAAGTCAGGTGTTCCATCACTGAAGTTGCAGATCACAAGCAGCTGGTCATCACCCAGAGTTCGTATAAAAGCAAAGATCTGCTCATCCTCTTCCATTATTAGATCGAATGTTCCATATACAATCACTTCATTTTGCTTTCTAAGCTGAATCAGCTTCTTATAGAAATAGTAGATAGAGTCTTCGTCTTTTAAAACTGCTTCTGCATTAATCTTCTCGTAATTCGGGTTCACATTGATCCAAGGGTTTCCGTCTGTAAAGCCTGCATTCGGGCTGGCATCCCACTGAACAGGCGTTCTCGCATTATCCCGGCCTCTCTCATGAATGCCTTTAAAGATTTCATCATGTGTTAAAGAATCCGGTGTAAGATCACGGTATGCATTCAATGTTTCGATATCACGGTAATCATTGATATCATTGAACTTAACATTTGTCATGCCGATTTCCTCGCCCTGGTAAATATAAGGCGTCCCCTGCATCATATGAAGGCAAGCCGCAATCATCTTACCAGAAGTTATGCGGTATTCTTCTGAATCATTTCCCCATCTGGAGATGGCGCGGGGCTGGTCATGGTTGCTCCAGTACAAACTGTTCCATCCATCTTCTTCAAGGCCCTTTTGCCACTTGTTGAAGATCTCTTTCAAATCAGTCAATTTCCAGGGGCGGGGATCCCATTTGCCGTATTGTCCATCCCCAAGACCCACATGTTCAAAATGAAATACCATATTTAATTCATTTCTGTCCCGGCCGGTGTAGAGTTTGCCTTCATCAACTGTTACACCAGGCATCTCGCCTACCGTAATGGTATCATACGGGCTAAGAGCTTCTTTGTTCATTTCCTGCAGGAACTCATGAATTCTTGGACCGTTCATATAATACTTGCTTCCGTCCCCATATTTGTGTCCTTCCCGGATCTCCCCCTGAGGATAGCTGGTATCTTTTGAAATGAAATTGACGACATCCATACGGAATCCATCAATGCCTTTATCCAGCCAGAAGCGCATCATTTCATACACTTCATTTCGCAGAACAGGATTTTCCCAGTTCAAGTCAGGCTGCTTTTTGCTGAACAGATGCAGGTAATATTCGCCGGTTTGTTCATCATATTCCCATACACTTCCGCCAAACGCTGCTCCCCAGTTAGTAGGAGGCTCGCCATTGTCCGTCTTTTTCCAGATATAATAATCCCGAAGTGGATTATTTTTAGATTTTCGCGATTCCTGGAACCATTGATGTTCATCACTTGAATGGTTAACAACGAGGTCCATCATGATTTTGATGCCGTGTTCATGAGCTTTTGCCAGCATGCCGTCAAAGTCTTCCATAGTTCCGAACTCATCCATGATATTACGGTAATCTGAGATGTCATAGCCATTATCATCATTAGGCGACTTGTAAACGGGGGATAGCCAGATGACATCGATCCCCAATTCGGCTAAGTATGGAATTTTTTCAGTGATTCCACTGATATCGCCAATCCCGTCCCCATTTGAATCATTGAAGCTTCTTGGGTAGATTTGATAAATAACGCTTTCTTTCCACCATGTTTTGTTCAATTTATACAACTCCGATCAAAGAAAAATTTCATCTTTATTTTATTGAACCCTTCATTACACCGCTTATGATCCATTTTTGAGCAAAGATGTACACAATAATCATTGGCGCAAGTGCCATTAAATAGGAGGCAAATGCAAGATTATAATCTGTGCTGAATTGGCCCTGGAAAATGTACTGCACCAGCGGAAGTGTGGCCATTTCCCGGTCGCTGAGCAGGACAAGCGGAAGCATAAAGTCATTCCATGCACCAAGGCTCGTAATGATTGCGACGGTTGCATTCATTGGTGCCAGGAGCGGGAAGATGACTTTCCAGAAAACACCCCATGTGGTTGCTCCGTCCATGATAGCCGCTTCTTCCAGTTCAACCGGAATGGCGCGGATGTAGCCAATATAGATAAACACATTGAAAGAAAGGTTGAAAACGATATACAAAATGATTAATCCAACCAGGTTATCCATTCCCCATGCACTGGTCTGTTTGACAAGCGGCAGCATGATGATTGGAAAAGGAATAAACATCGCACTTAAAAAATAGAAGTATAGGAACTTATAAAACTTCTTATGAAGATTTCTGGCGATGGCATAAGATACAAGCGAGTTTGTTAACACAGTAAAAATAACAACAAATATTGTAACAAATGCACTATTTTTAAACGCATTAAAGAAATTAGTCATTTCGATGGCCTGTGCAAAGTTGTCAAACGACCATGATTTAGGAAGAGCCAGTAAGTTCCCTGCCATTTCAGGCGGTGTTTTAAACGCAATGGTAATGGTTAGATACAGTGGAAAAAGAATGAGCAATGAGCCTAAGATTAATAGAGTGGTCACAAGCCAGCTCGTTTTTTTGCGATTCATTAGTTTTCCACCTCTCTTTTATTTAAGAATTTCAGCTGTATAACAGAAAAGACGATGATGACAATGAAGTATATGACCGCATTGGCTGATTGATAGGCAAACTCGCCGCCTTCAAATCCTCCCCGGTAAATAAGCAGGGATATCGATTCGGTTGACTTTCCCGGGCCTCCGCCAGTCAGGGCAACGATCTGATCGAACACCATCAGAAAGTTCTTCAAAGATAGCACCATATTAATGGTGAAAAATGGCGCGATGAGCGGAAACGTAATTTTCAAGAACTTTGTCCAGACACCGGCACCATCAATGCTGGCTGCTTCATATAAATCCTCTGAAATTGTTACAAGCCCTGCAAGATACAAAATCGTATTAAAGGACACAGCCTGCCAAACGGCCACGATGACAATGCCGATCCAGGCAACGTCCGGGTTTCCAAGAATATTGCGGGTCAAAAATTCCCATCCGAATGCATCGCCGATCTGCGGCAGGAAATGAGCAAAAATAAAATTAAAGATAAAACCAACAATCAAAATACTCAAAATGTAAGGCAGGAAGTAGATTGCCCTAAGCGTTTTGTGAAACTTTATCTTCGAATTAAGGCCGATGGCCACAAGAAGACTTATGATATTGACCAAAATGGTCGCAACAATGGCAAATTTAAAAGTAAATAAGTAGGCATCCCCTGCCCGTTCATCTTTGAAAACGTTTAAGTAATTTTTTAACCCAACGAAATTCCAATCTCCATACCCTTTCCAATCTGTAAAGCTGTAAAAAATCCCCTGCAAAGCGGGAAAGCTGTGGAAAATAAAGAAAAGAAGGAAAGCGGGTAAGGTAATGATGAGAAACACACTGTTTTTCTTTTTCATTGTGACAACTCCTTTTTAGAAAGCCAGGAAATCATGAGATTTCCTGGCCCGATGCCTTTATCGGTTTTGAACTTTTTCCCACTCGCTGTCCATTTTCTTCAGGAATTTTTCTTTATCTTTCTTGATCAGGAATTCCTGAACAAGGTTTTCGGCTCCCATGCCTGCAGGGTAATAGTGATCAGGGAAGCTTGTGATGGTGCCATTTTCAAAGTTAGCTTTGATTCCTTCAAACACCGGATCTTCCTGATACACTCCTTCAATGGCTGAGAAAGCTTTCTGCTCTTCAATATACTTTTCAGCTGTATCTTTATTCATCATGAATTCAGCAAATTTCATCGCTTCTTCTTTATGCTCAGTATCATTGCTGACTGCTAAAAGAACATCTACACCAGAAACAAGTTTATTTTGTGCAGGATCGTTTGTTACAGGCATTGGAAATACTCCAAGTTCCATGTCAGGATTTGCTTTAAGAATTTCAGGGATTGCCCAGTTGCCCTGCAGGTAGAAAACAGATTTGCCAGCAGCAAATGCATTGTTTCCATCCCCGTAAGCGACACCCATATTGTCTTTGTGGCCATACTGAACTAATGTAGCCATCTTGTCTGCAACTTCATCGTATTTATCGGTGAATGAAGTTTCCCCTGCGTTTTTCTTTTCAGCAAAGTCTTCACCCGCTACATTAGCGCCAAGTGAGTTCCATGCAATCATGCCTGTCCAGGCATCTTTTAATGTGAAGTAGATTGGAATGTCACCGGCAGCTTTAACCTTTTCAAGGCTGGCAATGAATTCATCCCAGGTAGTTGGGACCTCAAGGCCATGTTCTTCAAACTTCGCTTTGTTGTAGATCACGGCATTTGCATTTGTAGCATACGGAAGACCGAAAGTGCCTTCTTCTTCAGGTCCAACCAGACGATTGATCATATCGATATAGGATGGCTGAACAGTTTTAGCTAAATCTGTCCCTGAAAAATCCTCTAGAACTCCTGCACGGCCAAGCTCGCCGTATGTAGCATTACCAGCGATAGACATGATGTCGGGAAGATCGTTTTTAGTCAGACGTGTTTTCAAAACTGTTTCTGCTTCCGGCGGTGCATCCAATTTGATCTTTATATCCGGATTTTTCGCTTCAAATTCCTTAATCAATTCTTTGTATGTTTCAATGCTTTCTGACTTATTTGAGAAGAGCTCAAGCGTTACTTTTCCGTCATCTGCTCCATCAGATGAACATCCAGCCAATAAAGAAGCTCCTAAAGTTAATGCCATTACACCTGCGGTCATTTTTTTGATCATGATATATCCCCCTATTTGATTTTATAGTTTAATTACGTAAACGTTTACGTAATTAACCTTAGAAAAAGAGAGTTATTATTTTCTCTCTTTCACACTCATTCTTTCAATGATTTTATGCGGCATTATCCGGCTTTCCGGAGTTTTGCCTGTTTCTAAAATGGAAAAAAGCATTTCTGCAGCAGCTTCGCCCATTTTTGAGAGAGGCTGCCCTACTGTTGTTAAGGGCGGGATGGACATTTCAGCAAGATTCAAGTTATCATACCCAATAACAGAAATTTCGTCTGGGACCCTTATTCCCATCTGATAAGCTGCTGATAAAGCACCTATAGCCATTTCATCACTTGCTGCGAATATTGCCGTTACATCCGGAAACTGCTTGATAAGACTTTTCAAGCCCTCAACCCCATCAGGAAATGTAAACCCCCTGCTGAACACAATATTTTCAGTTCCCAGCGGTATGTTATTGTCGGTCAAAGCTTTCTTAAATCCTTCAATCCTGGGAATCCCCGCGATGATATCATCCTTGTTACCGCTTATCATCCCAATTCTGGAATGACCCTTGTCGATTAAATGCTTAGCTGCTGCATATGCTGCATGAAAATCGTTAACTTTTACATAAGACACCGGGTACGCATAGGACTCTGTCGAAAGCAGAATCATCGGCATACTGGTTTTAGTTACAAATTGATAATATTCATCCTTTAAAATTTCACTTGCGAAAATGATTCCGTCTACTCTTTTTTCGATAAGCAGCTGGAGATATTTCATCGTTTTTTCGCCATTTGATTCTGTATGACAGACAATCACACTGGAACCGTTATCATTTGCGGCCTTTTCAATGCCATCCAGCAGATCGGTAACAAGTGAGCTCGATAGCTTTGGGAAAAGCACTCCAATAGTATGGGTTCTCTTATTAATTAATCCCCTTGCCACCGCATTAGGCTGATAGCCCAGTTCTTCAATCACCTTAAGAACCTTGAATTTTGTTTTTTCCGAATAACCTCCCTGGCCATTTAAAATCCTGGAGACTGTTGCAATAGAGACATTTGCCTTTTTGGCAACATCTTTGATGGTATAGGACATATCCCACCTGCTTTAAGTTACTGTATTATTTTTGTTACGAAAACGTTTACGCTGTAATATTAACATGACATGTAAGCCTTTTCAATATTTTTTAATTAATTTTTTAAAATTTCTATATACATCAAATCATTGAAAAAGAGCCTAAAAAGGCTCTGCACTGCTGCATATGATGAATATAAACATCAGTCCTAAATATCTTCTTCCGCATAGAAACGGGTTAATGCAATTACCGCACTGCCAATCCTTTCGACTTCCGGAAAAATGACTCTTGCAATTCCTTCTTCATGTAAAGCTTGAGCAGTTACTTTTCCAACCGATAACGCCACAGTCTGATCTGAAAAACAGGTTTTCAATTGTTCTTCTGCATTCTTTTTCCGGGCGAAGCTGAATAAATTTCGTACTTGGGGAGTGCTTGTGAAAAATACGGAATCGAGCTTCCCGTCGAGGATCTCAGACAGCAGCAGATTCATCACTTTTTCCTCCGGAGGAATATGGGTATATGGAAGAATTTCTTCATACTCCGCCTGGTTATCTTCCAGCCATTGTTTCAAGTGCGGTGCCGGGTCCCCGTGAAGCTGCAGAGCTACTTTCGTCCCTTTTAGAGAATGTGTTGAGAGCCCTCGAATTAAGCCTGCCATACTGCCGTCATCGTCCCGCACTGCAGGCATGATATCATGGTTTTTCAGCATGTTGGCGGTTTTGTACCCCCTTGCTGCAATATTTGCTTTTTGCAGGCTGCTGATCAGGGCATCACTCCTATTCATTTCAAGAGCAGTTTGGTAAATGGTCTCGACACCGATTCCAGTCGTAAAAATAATCCAATCGAATCTGCACTCAGTCAGCATTTCTACATGATGCTGGAGTTTTTCATCTTTCAGCAGTACTGTTCCCTGCGAGGGCCTGCTTACTGCCGCCCCACCCTGATTCTGCAGCAGCTTGCTTATTTCTTCTATTTTCCGTGAACCTAATAGTGCAATTTTTTTGCCGGCAAGCTTCTTCATTTTACTCCCCCTTGGTATATATTTCTTTATGTATCATTATAAAATATGCATTACATTAAAACAGTTTTTAAGCACTTTAATTAAGGTATATTTTAAATCTGTCCAGAGGTTTTTGTTCTAGAATTAAAAAAATGCGTAAAAAACTGCCTGCAGGATCTCCCGCAGGCAGTTTTAATTTATTTATCAGCTGGTTCAGTTTCAGATGTTTCTTTAGTTTCTTCGTTCTTCTTGATTACCCCATTGTTTTCTGCTTTGTAATCGTATTTTGAACGATCAACCGGTTCGAAGTTTTCCGGTTGGTAGAAGCGGAGAAGATCTCCGTTTACCACTTTATCAGATAGCGCCAATTTCTGCTCAGCACTTTCCTGGAGTTTTTTCGCTTCTTCAAAACGGCTTTCATCCAGCAGTTCACCCGTTGTGGAATCATAGTACTTTCCGTCAACAGATGAAATTGTTGGGCTCATGAAGTCTCCGTTACGGAACGGCACAAGGTCATCATGATTTTCTGATAATAAATCGGTGCCGAATTGCAGATACTGTTTAGTATCAATGCCAAGCAAGTGCATCAATGTTGGCATCAGATCAATCTGGCCGCCAAATTCATGATTTACTCCGCCTTCCATGCCAGGTACACGGATGAATAGAGGAACACGCTGCAGACCGGCACTTTCGAACGGTGTAATTTCTTTTCCAAGCACTGTTTCCATTGCTTTATTATGATTTTTGGAAATTCCATAATGGTCACCATACATGACAATTACTGAGTTCTCATACAGACCGGAAGCCTTCAGCTGTTCAAAGAACTGTTTAAGCGCTTCGTCAGCATAACGGGCTGTCTGGAAGTAATTATCAACTGATTTGTCCCCTGTAGTATGGGGTTCAATTGTAGCCATCTCCTGATCCATATGATATGGATAGTGATGGGACACAGTAATGAATTTTGAATAGAACGGCTGCTTCAGAGACTCCAGATACGGCATGGATTGTTCAAAGAACGGCTTATCCATTAGACCGTAGTCAGCCATGTTTTCAGGTTTTAGATCATAATAATCTGCATCGAAAAAGTTATCATATCCAAATGATTTATAAATTTCGTTACGGTTCCAGAAGCTTCCGGAGTTGCCGTGGAAGACTGCAGAAGTATATCCTTTATCCTTCAGAATTGCCGGAGCTGCATTGTACGTATTCATGCCTTTTGTTGTAAAGGCAGAACCCTGCGGCAGCCCATATAGGGAGTTCTCAAGGATAAACTCAGCATCTGCTGTTTTCCCTTGTGCAGTCTGATGGAAGAAGTTATCAAAATACGTTGTATTTTCTTCTTCTATCAGCGAGTTCAGAAATGGTGTTACTTCTTCACCATGCAATTCATAATTCATTAAGAATGTCTGAATCGATTCAAGATGAAGGTAGATCACATTCATCCCTTCAGCTTTTCCAAAATACTTCGGATTCGGCTCAGCATAATTCGATTTCGTAAAGTTGATGACTTCGGTTGTATCACTGCTATCCGCCATAACTCTTTGTGCGGATGCCTTGGTGCTTTGCACTGCATCATAGATCGTATAATTGTACATGCCTAAATATTTCACAATATAGTTACGGTCAAATCCTCTTGTCAGAAGCTCCGGGCGGTCTGTTTCAGCCAGGCCCAGATTTGCAAAGGAAATGGCAAGCGACGCATAAATTAAAGCTGCTGATCTGCGGCGAGTCAAATCCTTTGTTTCGATCTTAACGGCTTTAAAAATAAGCAAGCCGGCAAGCACGATAAAATCAAGGAAGAAAAAGATATCAGTTGGCTTTAATAGTGAGCTGATGCTTCCGCTGACGTCACCGAAATTCTGTGTCTGCGTCAATGTCGGCAGTGTAATAAAATCATTAAAGAAACGGTAGTACACTGCATTTGCAAACAGCAGGAACGATAGGAAGAAATACATAACCATCAAAGCGATATATTTTCTTCTGCCTTTAAAAAAGATTGCAATTCCTAAAAACAGCAATGAAGACCCAAGCGGGTTAATGAATAAAAGGAACTGCTGCAAGGCACTTTCAATGCCTAAGTTAAATTGTGTCATTTGAGTAATATACGTTTTCATCCAGAGCAGAAATACTGCTAAAAAGAAAAAGCCTATATATTTATTCAATATATCCTGACTTTTATGAAGTAAAGTATTCAAAATCATACACCTGCCTTCTAGCACATTATTGTAACATATTTCGCTAGTAATTTAAAAATTTAAAGTTGGCAATCAGCCTAATTATTAGTTTACCTGAAAAATATTAATAATCTATGAACAGGCAAAAAAGCACTGCACAAGAATATAACTATACTCGCATTTTAAAAAATGTCAAGCATGTCCAGATAAACTGCTCTTTAATCACTATAAAACAGAGTGAGTGCCCTGTTCACAGCCTGAGCTGACTTTTGAACATTTAAAAATGCTGCACGTCTATATAGACGAATGAAACGCAATTTGGTTTCACTTTTTATATAAAAAACTTATGAATCTATGATTTTCCAGGGAAGGAGAAAAAATCAGACAACAGCCAATATATATGAAGAATGGTAAACAATTATACATAAAGGCAGAATTTTTTCATGGGCAGGAAACAGCAAATTAATGAGTATATGGACATACTTGCCGAGGGCAATATTTTAATGGATCTGTACTTGCCGCAAATTAAGGGGAAGTCATTCTGAATAAAGGATATGTACTATCAAGTTATCAATATGCCATTGAAGACACGTCTATTACCAAATTCCGATTCGGCTCTTTAACAAAGTCATTTACCACCGCTGCTGTCCTTTTTCTTCACCAGCAAAGGAGCAGCATCTTTCAGATGAAATCAATGCCTAAATTAACATTTTCCCTTCTGAAAATGGTGTGACTATCCACCATTTATTAAGCCATTCTTCGGGTGTGGCTGATTTTACTGAATACTGGGAGAAATATATGCGCCTTCTTTCCAGCCTGAAACAATCCGTCAATTGGATTTAAGCAGGCCGCTGCAATTCTAACCCGGTAAAGACATGCAATACAGCAATACAGGATATCTGCTCCTGACTGCTTTAATTGAAAACGTTTTAGGGTTACCCTATGAACAATTCCTCCTGGAAAATATTTTTAAACCACTTCAACTAAAAAATACAGGAATAGATCATGGCCGCAAGATTGTGAAGGACTTGGCCACCGGTCATTCGTTTTGGGAAGAAGTAATTTACACAGAATTTGTCGATATGAGCATCCCGCAGTGAGCATATGGGATGTACAGCACTCCTGAGGAATTATACAAGTGGACAGAAGTTTTGCTGAATGGTGTACTGCTAAACAAGTATTCTTACAAAACAAATCGCACTATAAGGTTGTGCGATTTGTTTTGTTTACCATAATATTATTATGTTTCGTTTTACCAAACTGATTTATATTCCCCATTTTTTCCTGTGCCGCTTGCTGTGAGAATCTCGATATTCTTTGTTACCTTCGTGGTATATGTGAAATCACCATAACAGTATGGATAGCGGAAATTATTCTTATCGCCTCCGCAATCATAAACTTCAGGATTCTTTTCAGCCTGCTTGAGCGAGAATTGCTTTGCGATTTCTTCACTGTGTTTTCCGCCCTGTTCAGCGACAAAGTCAATATATCCGATTCCCATATTATAAGCCTGGATAACGGCAGGGAAGTCTACATTTTTTTGACTTCCATAATTTAAAGCTTTCTGAAAGTGTTTTACACCCTGCTTAATGCTCTGTTCCGGATCCTGGATGGCATTTGGGGGTAATCCTGCTGATTCAGAAGCCTGCATCGGATCCCCTCCCTTCCCTTTGCTTTCCTGCTGCATGATCGCGGCCAGAACGAGTGTGTATTCTTCGAGATTGACCTCTTTCAATTCCTTTTCAAGTAAAGGCGTGTAATTCCGGACATCTTTAGATACCATATTTGGCAGCAAAGAAACTGCAGTTTCCTTTATATTAAGCTGCTTGAATTGGTCAAATAAGACGAAAGTCAAAACCATAAAAAATAACAGTAAGGCTATATTTGAACTGCGTTTTGTACGCTTTTTGCTTTTTTTGCGCTTCATTGCCGCTCTCCCGGTTTCTCTATTATTATTTCAGATTATTATTATAGCAGAAAATACTGATATTTTAATAAAGAAACACCTCAGGTGAATTTGCCGAAGAATGAAGACCCTAAAGCTAAAAGATTAAACAAAAAACGGACGCATTTCTGCACCCGCACATTAACCTTTCATCTTCACAACAGTGCCCGTCTCTTCCTCTAGAATCTTTATCACTGCCGACATATCCTGCTCGCTTAGTTCTTTCTCTGCTGCTGTTTGGAATGCTTTTTCCGCCATCTGCCCGGTAAATTGAGTAAGGCCGGCTTCCTGCAATAGCTGGTTTGCAAGCCGGACGTCTTTATATACATATTTGACTGCCCCTCCTGGTGTGAAATGGCGTGGTAATACGTATTGTTCCATATGCCTGCGAAGGATTTTGCTGTCGCCATAGCTTGCTTTCAGGACTTTTAATAGCTGTTCATTTTCCAGTCCATATGCAGCTCCGGTTACCATAGCCTCCGAGGCAGCCAGCGAGTGGACAGCAACAAGGTACTGATTGATCAGCTTGGCAATGCTGCCTGACCCCGAAGGTCCCATATATTCTATAGTTTCACCGAGCACATCAAGTACCGGCTTAACTTTCTGAAAGGCCATTTCCCCGCCGCCAGCCATGATCGTTAAAGTGCCGTTTTCGGCCCCTTCTGGTCCGCCGCTGACAGGACAGTCAAGATAACTGATTTCTTTTGCACCTGCCATCCCATAGATGATTTTACTCGTATCGGCCCCTACTGAAGTAAAGTCAATGCATATCGTTCCGGGCTTCGCAGTGTTTATGATTCCTTCTTTACTCATATAAACGGTCATTACATCCTGAGGCATCGAAAGACAAGTGCATATAATTTCACATTGATTGGAAAGCTCACTTACTGTTTCTTCATAAATCGCTCCATTTTCAATGAGCGGCTGCACTTTTTTGAATGTCCGGTTATGTACTGCCACTTGAAAACCATGGCCCAATAGCCGCTGGGCCATTCTGGAGCCCATCACGCCTGTTCCTATAAACCCGATCTTCATGAGGTCACTTCTTTCAGCCTAGCAAAGCTATCAGCGCTTCTGCCTTGCGGATTATATTCTAGACCAATACTGCCTTTATAGTGTTTCTGCAAATATAGGAGGATCTCTTTATAGTTCATTTCCCCCGTCCCCGGCTCATGTCTGCCCGGAGAGTCTGCAATCTGTACATGTGAAACCAGCTCAGCATACTTTTGAAAAAAAGAAAGAGCCTGGCCATGTATTCTTTCAATATGGTAAAAGTCGAATTGAAGCTTTACATTCGGCAAACCGACACTATTGATTATCTCTTCAGCCTGCTGGATATCATTTAAGAAATAGCCAGGCATGTCGATTGGATTGATTGGTTCAATTAATAAGTTAATTCCGTGTTCAGACATAGCAGTGCCCGCAAAAGAGAGATTTTCAATAAAAATATTCTGATTATTACTTGGGTGTACCCCCGCCATGCAATGAATCTGCTTTACCTCAAGGCCTTTCGCATAACGGATCCCGATTTCAACTGATTCTCTGAATTCTTCTCTGCGATTGGGGTCTGCAGCAAGGCCCCTGTCCCCTTCTTCCCAATGACCGGGAGGCAGGTTTATTAAAACCAATGATAAATCATTGTGCTCAAGCTCATTTCTGATTTCTTCTATTGTATAAGAATATGGAAATTGGCATTCTACAAGATCAAAACCAGCTTCGCGGGCTTTTTTGAATCGGTCCAAAAAAGGGACTTCTGTAAAAACGGTTGATAGATTAACAGAAAAATTGTTCATGGCAGCCTCCTTGAAGGTCCTTTCAGTTCATAGCCATTTGCAAAGTACTGTATCGTTTCTAACTCATTCTCATTCAGTTCACGATTGACATAGGATTGATAGGCATTCTTCATTTCTTCCATCTGTCCTTCGTATTTTTCGCTTAGGTGTGCTGCTTTCCTGAGCGTGGCCGCTTCCTCCTGGTATTCTGCCTTTGAAATTGCAGTCCCGTGGGATAAAATATATGTATCTGCATCAAATTGATCTATTGCATCCAACAACTGAAGCATGAGGTCTTCCGTGTATTTCCATTTACTTGCGTAAAGATTCGCGTAAATCGCATCACCCAAAAATAATATTTTTTCTTCTTTTATATATACCACTACGGAATCTGGAGAATGGTCTCCGCCGACTTGCTGCAGTTGGCAAGTCACACCGCCAAGATCGATTTCAAGCTTATTCTCGAAAGTGATATCTGGAAGTTTAATTTTAATACTCCGGTCATTACCATATTCTTTCTTTATGGCGCTCGCGCAAAATTCTATTTCGACTCCGTTTTCCACACGTTCATCTAATGCTTCATCTGTCCATAAATATGGGATTAGTTTTTCCATTTCAGCTTTGGTCCGTCTGGAAGCAATAGATGGAATGTCCAGTCGAGACAAACCAAAAATATGATCCCAGTGCCAATGAGTCAACACCACCATCCTTGGTGAAGTTATTTGATGTTTCTCCAGCTCGCTTAAAAATAGTTGAGCATGAGCTTCAGAATTACCTGCATCAATCATCAAAGTCATTCGATCCCCGACCACAGCCCCTAAAATGGGACGGTCTGTCTCTGAAACAGGAGTAAGATACCAACATCTGCGCTTAAGTTTTTCTAATGTTTGCATAAAATCCTCCCTTTGGTTCTGTTATACTTTAATTCGGTAAAAGTGAAGAGAATCCTTTTTTTAGTCCTATATTCAGACAAAGCCTGCTCCATAATACTTTTTGAGCAGACTCTTTATCAATTTACTTATTAACATTTTCTAAAAATCGATCTGTTATCTCATCCCAATTATCAAGGAAAGAGTCGCGATTTAGGTAATCGAGCTCTAAGAATAAATCACGCGCTTCCTGATCCACTGTCAAAAAATAATCCCTGTAATGATCATCATATCTTAAGAAAATATCTGTATCAATTTTTTCTTGATCATTCAAATAATTTACCGCTAATTGAAGATTTTTGTGTTCTCTGTTCATCTTTTCCTGCTCTGTCTTGTGCCATTCATTCAGCTGTGATTGTACAGTATTAAACAGGTTGTTAATGGCTGCATTGGCGTCTTCATGCCATTCAGACCATACTTTAGCCATTTCAGCTGTCCTGTTAAATTCAGATTTTAAATCCTGCTGATTTTGAACGTTTACAAACTGGCCATTGGCGGCGTTTGCCATTTCCTTTAATTAACTAAGTCCATCATTGTCTACCTGGTAGCCAATGATATTGACAACGGGCTTGAGATTGGAGGCACCAAGGCTTTTCATTGCTTTAACTGGATCTCCTCCACATGTTTCAATCCCGTCGCTGACTAAATAGATAATGTTGGTGTTCTTCTCTCCATCCATTTCCTTTAAATCCTTCATCACCTGCTCGGCCGCTTTAGCCATAGGTGTCCAGCCTGCAGGCTTAAACTGATTTAATGAACTTGTGAATGCAGCAGGGGCATAAGCTGAAAGCGGATAAACTTCTTCAACCTTTCTGCAGGACTTTTCTTTATCCTTTTTCTGACCTGTGCCCACATGTCCATAAACACTGAGAGAGACATTAGCTTTTTAAGGCAAACTCTCAACAAATTGCTGAATTGCCTCTTTGGCTAAATCCATTCTTGTCCGCCCGTTCTCGAGCGCCCCCATGCTGCCGCTGGAATCCAGCAATATAGCCACATTATAATTTTCCTTAACCTGCGGACCTTCCGCCCCGGCACTTGGGTCAGCAAATTTCATTGCTTCCCATTGGTCAATTGGCACTTGAGGCAAATTTAGATTTTCTTTAAACAGCGCAAATATTTCCTGTTCCATTGCCTCTATTTCTTCCTCTGACGAATCCTTATTAATTTCAGGAAGCTCATTAATCTTCTTTTTTGCTTCTTCTGAAAACTCTTCTCCTGCAAATTCTCCTGTCATGTCATATTCAGCAGATTCTTTGAAAGACTTGGGAACAGAAGGAAAGTTTTTTACAGTTTGCTCAGAATCTTCTCCGTCAGCCCCTTCCACATTTTCAGCTGATTTCTTTTGATCAGACTCCTTTTTATCGTCCTTATTCTCTTCAGCTGAACTGCATGCAATAAGAAAAACTGCAGAAAGAATAATGGTTACGATTAGCAGTAATGCTCTTTTCATAGTACCCTCCTTCTTATCTTCAATATCCTCAATCATTTTACCATGACAGTGAATCTATGAAATTAGTTTTTTAAGTCACAAAAAAACTGCTCTAAATTGAGCAGCCCTTGTTCGGAATTTATTCTATTTCAACAATCATTTCAATTTCTACAGGAGCCCCACCTGGCAGTGAAGCCAATCCCACTGCTTTACGTGCGTGTCCATTTTCCTTGCCGAAAATATCATGCAGCAGTTCTGATGCTGCATTTATGACGATCGGATGATATTTAAAGTCACTTGTTGAGGCAACATATCCATCCATTTTGATGATTCTTTTCACTTTATTTAAATCTCCAATTATTCCTTTAAGGGCTGCCAGCAAATTCAGCGTACAAATTCGTGCCGCATCCTTTGCTTCTTCGATCGAAATGCCTGCCCCGACAATTCCGGTATACTTTTGAAGACCATTTACTCTGGGTGTTTGCCCGGACAAATAGACAATCTTTCCTGAGATAACGCCCGGTTCAAAAGGCATTCGGATATCAGTCAATACAGGGAGCTGGATATTCAGCTCTTCCAGTCTTTCTTCAATTCCCTTTTTTACCCCTTCCATCACTATGCCTCCTGGGAAACACTTTGTTTTAATGAAGAATAAAGTTGTTTAGTGAATTTAAATGAGCGGTGAGTATAATAGACTTTGGCGAAAGCATGATTTTCACAAAGTGAGCATTTGATTTCATATGGTGCTTTTCGAATATGAGGTGTTTTTAATATTTGCATGGCTTCTTTTAAATGAGTGCTGCAAACCCACATAATTTCACCTTCTTCTATATTATTGGGTGTTTATTTTGCATTCTGTAACGGGCTGAAATTGAGTTCCTCCATTACAGAATGCAGTCTAGGGAATTTCATTTTCCTGTAGAAACGGCTTGCTTCAATTTATCCGGCTTTCTCTTTTTTACCTGATCTGTCACTTTATCATCCCAGGAAATGGTAACATCCCCGTTTGTTACAAAAGTCTGGCATCCTAAACGGTAGCCTTTTTCCAGCCACTCTTCTCCCAGCTTTCTTTTTTCCTGGATTTTCACGTTGTCCAGATATTCGGAACCTTCTTCCGTTTTAAAAACACAAGTGCCGCAAATTCCGCCGCCGCAGCGATTTGGCAGATCACCATCATAACGGAGCGACATTCTTAATATATTAGAATCCTCAGGCACTTCCAGAGTTTTGCTGCTGTTGACAAAATGGATGTTTGGCATGAAACAATTCCTCCTCGTTATTTTGTTTATTGGTTGTTTGGCATGTTACCTAGCTCTTGGTATACAATATACCATATAAGTAATATTCAGACAATACTAAACTTTTAAATATTTAAATGGAGGACAAACACTCATTGGGACTCAATCTCCTAGGTTTCTTCTTTAACTTTCCAAAGAAGTTGCTAGTTCGGACTCTATTTTTCCAACTTTCCTTTCTTGTCCTAAGATACCCAAACTTCGGACTCACTCCCCTATTATTCTTCTCTCTCTGTCTGAATGGTTCTATCTTGAATAATGCGCTAGATCGGCTGCTTAATTTTTACTAGAGCCTCTTTTTTTAATTCGGTTCACATAGGCCATATAGGCCTTCTTTGAATTTTCAATATGAATCCTCATCAGGTATTCCGCTATTTCGGCATCTTTATCGCGAAGTGCTTTCATAATATCGATATGTTCTTTTAATGAGTCCTTTCTTCTTCCGGGTGTTTCATATCCCATATTGGCAGCCATATGAATGAAATCGATCAAGCCTGATAGGATTTCATATAGCTTTGGGCTTTTGGATGCCTTATTAATCAGCCTGTTCATCTGGATATGTTCGGAATTGAAGTGTTCCTCATCCCGTTCATTCAGTATCACCAGTTCTCGGATTTTGAAATCCAGCTCTTTTTGTGTGTCTGAATCCATTCTTTGAGCCGCCAATTTTACAGCCAGCACCTCAAGAGAAGAAAGGATGGTAAAGACCTCCAGTACTTCATCCTCTGAAATATTGGAGATAACCACACCTTTTCTGGGAACTGTTTTCACGAAGCCCTGGGATTCCAGCCTGAACAACGCCTCACGGATCGGCGTGCGGCTGATGTTTAGTTTGGCTGCAAGTTCTCTTTCTACCAGTCTGTCCCCAGCCTGATATTCTCCTTCTAAAATAAGTTTTTTCAGATACAAATACGCATGTTCGCGTATAGATATTAAGTTATTTTCCTCCCATGTTTTTTCCATTGTTTCACCGCCTGTTTAAGATAAAAAGATCCCTCCATAAAATAAAGCTCCGAATATAACAAGAGAAGGATGAACCTTGAATTTGATTAATGTTAAATAGCTGACGGCTGCAAGAAGCAAAAGGTGCAGCATTCCGCTTTTTTCGAAGGCTGACATAAAGAACTGATAGGCCATGACCGCCAGAAGGACAGCAATGATCGGCTGTACTGATTTAGTCATTAATTTTACTTTAGGGGAATCTTTGAATAAATTCACAAACTTAAACAGCACAATCACTGCCAAAGCAGATGGCAGAATGGTTGCGGCTAAAGCAACCGCCGCACCCAATACTCCGCCAAGTTCATAACCGATAAATCCGGCCATTTTCGTTGCTATAGGACCCGGCAGCGCATTGGCTATGGCTAGAACATCCCCAAATTCAGAGAGTGACATCCAGCCATTGTTATTGACTACTTCAATTTGTATGAGGGGAATTGTTGCCGGTCCCCCTCCATAACCCAATAAATTCGCTATAAAAAATGCCCAAAAGATATCCCAATAGATCATGAACTTTTCTCCCTTACTGGCATGTACTCTTCAGCTGCCTTTTTATTCGCCTGTTCTTTCCGGTGGGCAATATAAAATGCAGTACTTAAGACGATTGCAATTAAAATACCGGGATGCCATTCCAAAAATTGCACAAAAATTAATGACACTGCGGCCAATATGAGGTTTTTAGGCAATCCTAACCCCTGGCTGCCTTTCTGATAAAAACGATAGGCCATCTCTGCCAGCATAAAACCAATTACAGGTGTCACTCCCTGCACCATTCCACTGACAATCGGGGACTGGCGGAAGGAGTATAAAACGCCAAGCAAAGTAAGCATTGCGATAATAGAAGGAAGGATATGCGTTAGGATGGCTACAGTGGCACCTATGCTGCCTTTGACTTTATAGCCGATGTAGGCAGCCATCTTCGTTGCAATCGGTCCGGGCAATGTATTGGCTAACGCCAGAGTCTCTCCGAATTCCTCCTCTGTCATCCACTTATATTTCTTGACTGCTTCAAATTCGATCAGTGGAATCGTCGAAGGACCTCCTCCATACCCTGTCACACCGGTACGTGCAAATCCAACCGCCAATTCAAGATAAGGCTTCATGCGATCCTCCCCTTTTTTAGGTGCTTTTGACTGAAGAAGGACCTCATTTCGCTATCTATTTATAACGAATGAGGTCCCTTTCTATTATTTTTTAATATCTGCTTCGGTTACGACTTCATAGCCGCCTTTTTCCAGGTAAGCTTGAAGGGCTTTTAGTGCAGCAGTTCCTACAGCGGTATCCTGCTCGCCGTTTCCTCCGCTGATGCCGATTCCGCCAACAACTTCACCATTTACCACAATTGGGAACCCTCCGACAAACACAGCAAATTTGCCATCAAGCATATGCTGAATGCCAAATGCCTCATTGCCTGGGAGGGCAGGCCCGTTCGGTTCTTTATTGAATAGGTGGGTGGAGCGTTTGTGGCCGGCGGCAGTGTAAGCCTTAGCAATCGCAATTTCAGGGCCGGTGATTCTTGCTCCATTCATGCGCTCCAGGGCAATTACACTTCCGCCGTCATCGACAATCGCAATTGTCTCAAACACATTGATTTCAGCAGACTTTTCCTTTGCTGCTTCAATCATTAATTTGGCTTCTTCTAGTTCAAGCTTTAAAGCTGTTTTCATTTTTCATTCTCCTTTAGTTTTAATAGCCGATATAAACGGTTTTTACTTGAGTGAAAAATTCCAGGCCAACCCTTCCCGACTCCCGGAACGTTGCCGTGCTTGATTGCTTTAATCCGCCAAAGGGCGCATTGATTAAGTTGCCTGTTGTAGTCCGGTTCACTTTTACCGTGCCTGCCTGAATGTCTTTAGTAAACTGGCTGGCTATTTTTAAGTTATTTGTCACGATAGAAGCAGATAATCCGTAGTCAACGTCATTCGCAGCCGCAATGGCTTCTTCATATGTATCTGCCTCGATCACGGCAATAACCGGTCCGAAAATCTCTTCCTTGGCAATACGGTGATTCGGTTTAACATTCGTAAAAATGGCCGGCTGAACAAAATATCCTTTTTCATATTGGCCCTCAGTCAGCTGTTCACCGCCATATACAAGGTCTGCACCGTCTTCTTTTCCAAACTCAATATACTTCAGAACATTTTTCAGCTGCTTTTCATTTGCCAGCGGACCAATTTTAACTCCTTCTTCAAAGCCGCTGCCAATTTTAAGGGCACTCGTTTTTTCAATCAATTTGTTTACAAATGCTTCCTTTACTTCCTTCATCACAATTACCCTGCTTGTTCCAGTGCAGGCTTGCCCTGTTAAAGAAAACCCGCCATTTACTGTTAATGTGGCCGCCAGATCAAGGTCAGCATCCTCCATAACTAAAAGCGGGTTTTTGCCGCCAAGCTCCATTTGAGTACGGGTGGTGAAAGAGCTCTTGCTGTGGATGTCCTCACCTGCAGCTGTTGAACCAGTGAATGTAACAGCCTTGACAGCAGGGTGGGTGACTAATAAATCACCTACATCCGAAGCCTTCCCTGTAACAAAGTTTAAGACCCCTTTTGGAATACCTGCCTCGTGCAGTGCTTCTACAAGCCGGACAGCAATCAGAGGGGTATCTGATGAAGGTTTGAACACAACTGTGTTTCCTGTAATTAATGCTGGGGCAATTTTTCTCGCCGCAATGGAGATTGGAAAGTTCCATGGAGTTATTACACTTATAACGCCGAGCGGTTCTCTTTCCGTTGAAACTCTCATATTGGGATCATCATTAGGGAAGGTTTCGCCTGTGAAGCTTTGTCCCTCGACCGCATAATAACGAAGCGTCTGTGCGGAGCGGAGCACTTCATTTTTTGCATCACTGACATGCTTCCCTTCTTCTCTTGTCAGTTCTTCTGCAAATTGGCCGGCATTTTCTTCAAGGTATGCTGCTGCTTTGTTTAAAATGGCTGCACGCTTGGACGGCGCTGCCTTTGCCCAGCCAGGGAATGCTTCTCTCGCGGCTTCAATTGCCAGCTTGACATCTGTTTCATTGGATGCCTGAAAAACACCGACGACATCTTCAGTATTTGCAGGGTTAACACTATAAAACTTCTTTTGGCTCCCGGATTCCTGCCATTCACCATTAATATAGTTATTGAAGGATTCTACTTTTGTTGTAATCAAATGAAATCACCTTACTCTCTGTATATTTCTCCCTTTACTGCGCCAAATTCTCTGGTTATAGAAAGGGCCGCCACATAGACCTCGTATGACAAGATTTAGTGTGACGGCCTGGATAATAGATATTATTTTGCTTCTACTAAAGAGCCAAGATCCTGTTCAAGATATTCTCTCCATAGGCCATCCATGTACATGCGGCGCATCTTCGCACCTGTGCGAACTACCTCAAGGCAGCGCTGCTGTAATTCAGGAGTGTCAGCATGATCTAAAACAATCTTATAGCCGCGTTCTCCATGGATTTCATCGGATACGATATGAAGGTCGAAGAATTCGATTTCTTCATCTGTAAATCCGTATTGGGCACGAAGAGCAGGAGTCTGCTTTCGATAAATGTCCGGTACCTGAGACTCTAAGCCGACAACAAGGGCTGCTGTAGCTACAACGAAGTTTTCACGGGCAGCAACTGCATAGCACCAGCTTTGAAGACCTAGTGTAGTCGGTGCCATGTTTTCTGGATTAATTACTCGTTCGCGGGTTGTTCCGCATGCTTCTGCAAAACGAATCAGCAAGTCTGTATGGCGGTCGGCCGCAATTTCTTCTTCATACATATTTTGAAGTGTGAAATCTTTTGCTGCTTCAAATTTCGGATCGGTTGGAGTGTTGTGATAGATGTACGCTAAGTAGTCAGCAAAAGGCCCTACATAGTGGTAATGATTTTCAGCCCATCTCGCAAAATGCTTTCTTTCCAGTTTTCCTTCAGCCCAAGCTACAGTAAATGGAGCTTTCTGACTGTGGTTTCCTTTAATGGCTTCCTCTAGTTCTTTGCGAAATTCATCTTTAGATAATAATTCTGGCATGTGTAAACTCCTCCTCGAAATTTATGTAGCCTATCGGCATTTGATATTTTGTATACCAAAACTTCTTTTAAAAAATAATAGGGTGCTAATTTCCAGCCCTATTTAACTTGTTTTTTTGGTCTTTGGTATACCTTAATGAAATCATAACCTATTCTTTTTCAATTGTAAACACAATTTTTAGAATTTTTTAAAGATTAATTTTTCTCACTTCTAGATTGTAAGAATTAATAAAGAAGCTCTTCTTTCAAATCAAGCAGTTCGGAAAGCTCCTCAGTAAGATGATCCAGAGCTTCCTCTACAATTTGCTCACCGATTTCCCTGCTCCCTTGCCGACCATCACCTATACAGCCGTTTCCTGTCATTTCTTCGTAAAAATAAAAACCCTGAACAGCCTTGCCAGGCCGGAGTTTTTCCCATCTTCCGCCCTGCTTGATTTCTCCTTTTTCTAAAAGGTCCTCTCTTACCAGTTCCGGAGCCAGGTACAGAGCTTCAGATACTTCCCGTTCGCAGCTGTGGCCAAATAGAGGGGATTTAACATATTTCCCGATAGACTCTTTCGCAGAGGCAGTAGTCTTTGCATAATAGACTTCAACTTCCAATTCCTTTGTGATAGTCATTGCTGCGAGATTCAATGCAGATTGGTTTCCGCCATGGGAATTCAAAAACAGAAACTTCTTGATGCCATGCTGTTTCAGTGATGAGACCATATCTTTCAGAACAGCAATCAAAGTAGACGGCTGAAGGGTGATGGTTCCGGGAAAATGAATGTGATGCTCGGAAACACCCATGTTAACTGTTGGGGTTACAATAGCATAAGGAAACATCCTTTGCCCCAGTTTAATTGCCATTCTTTCCGCAAGCACTGCATCACAGCTTTCCGCCATATGAGGCCCATGCTGCTCATGTGCTCCGACAGGAATAATAGCAAACTCTGCATTTTCTAAGGATTTCTCGACTTCCTTCCACGTCATCTTGGTAAGCTCATAACAATTCATTTTCTTATTACCCCGCTTATTTTTCGGTATTTTGTATACCACTAAATAACAAAAATAAAAAACTATTTTATAATAGCTGCAGTTGTTTTCTTGGGAGGTTTTACAGAGATATTTTCCTGAGAGATTTCAATATCACTTTGGATAGTCATCTGACAAGTTAACCGGTATCCTTCTTTTACTTTATCGCCAAGCATTTTTTCTTCCTTCCAATTTGGCGGAGCGAGATCATCTCCCCCGTTTAATACGATACACGTACATTTTGTACACCTTCCCATGCCACAGCCATATTTTATTTCCGGAAATTGGCGGATCCCTGCCAGTACCACCAAATTGGCATTATCCTTTACTTGCTTCTCCACAATCTCTCCATCCACATGCAGTGTAACCTTCGGCATATCAATACCCCTTTCAGTTTATTCTAAACATTTAGATACTTTTTCAAAGTATACAACCTTTCTGAAAGATTAGCAAACTGGTTTTTTATTTTTTTGTTGCAAATAATTCTGGATAAGGAAAAAATGCTGTTATTTTATACAATCAAATAGAACTTTTAACCGAATTATTAAAAAATTTAGAATTTATAATTGAAAAAATCAAAACTATAGTATAAAATACAATTAATCCTATGGTATACAATATTCCAACTAGAAGGAGGTATGCTGCATAATTACATATTAATTAATTCTTCGAAAATATCTAAGAATAAAAGGAGTGTTTTAATTGGGTAAATATATTGTATTAACAAATAAAGATACTTTCCAGACCATTCTTGAAAACGAGGGTTTAAAGCCGGTTGAGACGTATCATTTCTATTTTTTTGATAAGCTGAAGGCTAAGTACACTATTGCAGAAGTTTTGGATGAGAAAATGAAAATCCAATTGTTTGAAGAATATGAAGGAAAAGAGTATGTAAATCATATCGGTGTTAAATTTTTTGAACGTTTTGAAACGCTGGAAGCTGCCAGAGAAGAATTAGATGAAATTGTAAAGGCATCCGGCAATAGTGAAGACTCTATTCATTCGAAGCTGGTTAAATCTGATGAAGTAGCAGTATAAAGTGAAACTTCAATCAGTGGGGAGTGCTTTTCTCCCTGCTGATTGTTAGTTGAGGCCCACAGGAAGTGGGTCACAAAGACGTTGCCACAGGACAAGGAAAGCTACGGCAGCGATACATCGCACGACCGAAAGCGGCAGCTTTTGGGAGGATGTGGCGTTTTTAGTCTTTGTTCTTCTTTTCGGGCCTTTACGGGCAGTTTGACCCCCACTTATCCTCCCTTGATTCATCTGAGTCTTGATGTGGGGGTCTTACTGCCCGTTAGACTGCGATAAAACTTCTTAAAACCCGGGGGAAGCCGCACTTCTTCCGGGTTTGCTGTTCACAAATAATAATTTTTATAAAAGAAAAAACCGCCAAAGCCTGGCGGCATAATTAGAATTTTAATGTTCTTCTTAAACGGGCTAATTTTCTTTCAGTTTTCTCAATTGCATATTTGGATCCAAAAAGAAAATGGAACATCGGGGCAGGCTCCTTTTTTTCTCTTACCTGTTATCATTATTATATGATGAATTTTTTAGATTTACAATAAGATCGTATACCAAATACCAAAATAAATGAATATTTGTGACTGATTTTTGAACAAAAATATATGAATTTAGATTTTGGTATACAATTTTTGTTGAATTCAATTAAATGAGGGTGTCTGATATGCTAAGAGTTTTATTTTTGACAGTGATTGCTTTATATTTGCTGTCCACCTTGCTTCCGCGGTGGAATATTGATTCCCTCCTTTCTATCTTGTGTTTTATCATCGTCGTTTTGACATTCCGGCTAACGAAAAAATTTGTTCAGATTCTCGGGGGCGTTTTCCTGACTTTTGGTGCAGTCCTGCTCTGGACAAGCAACTCAGAGTGGCAGCTGTATATTTTTGCTTTTGGACCAATGCTTGATTTGCTTACCATGTTTACTTTAATTCCCATTTTGGGGATTCCTGTTAAACTGGGACGATACGGGGAAGGCATCCAGGCCATCATTCAAAAACGAATAAAAACATCTGGTCATTTGTATATGATGACTTCTGGAATCTCTTACTTCTTCAGCATTTTCATGAACCTTGCCACCCTGCCCATGACTTATTATTCTATCAGGCCGGCACTGGGGAGCTTTCCGGTAAGAAATAAGGAGCGGTTCATGAGCAGGGCTATTTCCAGAGGGTTTGCAATGCCTTTAATTTGGGCGCCTGTAACTCCTATTGTGGGGATCGTGATAACGATGACGGGGGTCAGCTGGGGATCCATCCTCCCATATGTCATTCCGCTGAGCATATTAGGATTAGCAATGGATTGGTTTATTGGATCCCGTCAGTCCCAGCCAATGAAACTCCCGCACTCTGCAGAAGAATCTGTGCATGAAACAGCTGCAGCCCTGGAAGTGACAAATGAAGGGCGCCCGGGCAGGGTTTTTCAGATCCTGGTGGCAATCGCTATATTTAATGTCCTCGTATCCTTTGCAGAGACACAAGTTTCATTGCCATTCTTAATTCTTGTTTCACTGATCGTCATTCCATTTGCTTTCAGCTGGTCCCTTTTTTTACGTAAAGGAAAAGAATTTGGCCGTCAGCTGTCTGACCATTTCAATTCCTTCGCGATGAGCATGAAAGATCAATTTTTCATCTTTTTATCAACAGGCTTTTTTATCTCAGCGATTAATATTTCGAAGACAAATGAAATCCTTTTTGACTGGATTGCAGCTTTTATAAGTGTGGCAGGAGTCGAGATTTTCCTGATCATACTGCCTCTGATTCCTTTAGGGCTGGCCTTTCTGGGCCTCCATCCAGCCGTTTCCCTGGCATTGATGATTGAAGGAGTAAACCCGGAAGCTATCGGTATTTCTCCTCATATCCTGACAGTGGCAATGCTGTCCGGCGCCGTTTCCGCCTTCTTAGTAGGGCCATATAATGCCACTCTTGGTCTCATGTCTAACATTATCAAAGTCGATTCCTATAAAGTATCGAGCTGGAATCTTCCTTTTGCGGCAGTTTATGTTGCATGTGTAATGTTCTATTTGTTTTTGCTGGAAAGATTGCTCTAATAGGAAAAGCTGCTGAAAATTAATCAGCAGCTTTTCCTATTATACTCCTGTATTTCCTTCACAATTTCTTTTGCAAAATGCCCCAAAGTGCCTTCGCTGTAAGAGCGTATGACTTCCGGTGCAAGGGAAGTAAGTCCTCTTTTAATATAAGCTGGGTGATACCCTTTGCCTGTCAATTCATTCTCAATTTCAACAGCGGTTTTCACAGCATAATAGGTTGCCAGTTTATTTATTTCTGCTACTCTCTCTTCACTGTCTTTTATGATTTCCCCCACTGATCTGAATAGGTCCTGTATGGGAGCAGGGAGATGGTCCTCAGTAATAAATAATCCCTTTCCATTCTCCATTAAGTCTCTTGAATGCCCCATGTATTTCAACCCAAACACCTTACAGGAAGGGAACCTTTCTTTTATCCTTTTCGTTGGAAGAGCGGTCGCCATATTAATGAAAGCAATCGAAGAATTCTCCGGAATTATGCAATCCATAAAAGGAATTACTTTTCCAGCCGGCAAAGCGAGCAGAATAATATCCAATTGTCTCATCTCGTTATCAGTTAAAGGATGTGCGTTAGGAAACTTTTCAGCAAATTGTTCTGCCTTTGACCTGTCGGGATGAAAAATACCTATTGAAAGGTTTGATTTATGCCAGTGAGTCATCATCGCTGCACCTAATTTCCCTATACCTGCTAAGCCAATTTTCAAATCTTCACTCCTCTCTTTATAAAAAAGGCTATCCCCTTAGTTAGTTTATTCTAACTTTGCAGGATAGCCTAGTTTTTTTCAAGCTTAGGGTTTTACCAGATTAATATGGCAATTAATGTTGCGATAAATAAACTGGCGACGACTGGAATAAAGTTTTTCCTGGCCAGCTCCAGCGGTGAAAGCTGCAGGAATCCTGCTACTGCAACAAGCGAAGACCAGGCAACAATCGTTCCTCCACCCCAGATGGCACCCATTTGTCCGATGGCAGCTAATGTGGAAGGATCAATATGGCTACCACTTGCTAATGCACCCGATAAGGCACCCGTTAACGGCAGCCCGGAAAAACCGGACCCATCAAGGCCCGTGATCAGACCGACAATCAACAAGCCAAATCCTGCTATAAAGGCATTCTCAGGAATATAAGCCTGGCCTGCCTGTATCATATCAAATAAAAAAGCAGGTTTGGCAGCGCTTTCATCCAATGATAAAATGGTGCCGGTAAAGTCTGAGCTTCCCATAAAGAAGAATCCTGCTATTGGAATTACCGGGGCCATCGCCCTGAAGGCAAACACGAAGCCTTCCGTTAAATGCTCGCTTATCTTATCTAAAGCATGGATGCGATTAAATGCCACAGTGGCAAGCACTAATAAAAGAGTCGCAACACCGCCAATAAAAGCAGCTCCATCTGTTCCTTCAAAGCCTGACCCACCTGTTAATTTTGTTGAGAACATATAAATCATAACACCCAGCATGGATAAAGGCACTAATACAGCAAAAACCTTGCCCCATGTATTTTTTCTCTGAATGATTTCAGCACTTTCTTCAGCCGTAGCCGCAAGCTCATTCGCTACACCAAAGAAAGCAACATCTTCAGGGTTTAGAGAGGAGTCATGGTTCACATTTTTCACGATTGATTTTCTATGCGCCACATAAACATAGGACAATGCGAGTACACCTGTAATGACGGAAAGAACCAGTGTTTTATCTGCAACCATCGCTTTATCAATTCCAGCTGCTTTAGCACTGAGCATCGGTGCTACCTGCATGATATAGTCTGATGACAATGCCATTCCCTGACCAGCAATGACAATAACCATGGCTGCCGTCATTACAGGCAGCCCAGCTCTGACTGCTGCGGGTACAAGCAGGGCACAGATAAGCGGGACAGCAGGTGTTGGCCAGAAAAACAGAGAAATTACATAGGTTGTAACCATTAATACTAAATAGGAAATATGCCCATTCACCATAACCTTTTCAATCGGACCAATAAGCCTCTTGTCAGCTCCCAAATCCTTTAATGAATTGAGAAGCGCGATCATGAGAGAGATAATTAAGAATATGCTGAATAGCTCTTTTGCTGCGAGGAGATTAGCGTTAAATACAGCCTGAAAGCCAGCAATCAGACTGCCTTTATAAATGACTGCCACAAAGAAAGTTCCGATGATTACCGGCAAGACAACGCCTCTTCTGAAAAGCATCGTGGCGATGACAGACACAGTAACAATTGCATAGATCCAATGAGCAAATGTTAACTCCATATATTCCCCTCCGTTTTTCGTTATAAAAAATAACTTTCTATAAAAGATTGCAAAAGACAGTTTGCAGGAGGCATGAACTGTTTATCTATAGCTGACTATGTAATACCCCGAATTTTGGCTTCACCAGAAGGACTTGTAACTTTTGCCAAATAGAATACAGCATTTGGTAGATTGTATACCAAATTGACCAAAAAACAAAAAAGCGCTAATCATGGATGACTTGGTTCTCTGCTGATGCACTTCTTTTTTCATACTATATAAATCTCTAATGCTCTTTGGATGTGCAGATCCCTATCATATGCTTCCATCGTCCAGAACAAGAGGACTATAACCACCTCCTCTTTTCACTATTTTTAACTTGTATACTATAATAACACTAAAATTAACTATTGTGCAAATAATTTTGAAAATTTAGATGTTTTAATATTTTCTATAAAATTTATTGCTCTCTTAATCGTTTTAAGTTAAAATTTAGAATAAAATTGCACAATGTATATCGTATACCAATTTCAGATGCCTATAAAGCTAATCCCAAGAAGGAGTGAAGAACATGCTTAAAGCAGGAATCATCGGTTATGGAACGCTTGGGAAAACCATTGCGGAATTAATAATAGCCGGCCATGCCGGCAATGTGGTGTTGAAGTCTGTACTGGTTAGAAGTAATAAACATGCAGATCATTCCGACAAACAAACATTTACCCTTACATCAGATGAAGGCGACTTTTTTAATGGGGATTTAGATATTATCATAGAGTCAGCGGGTCATGAGGCTTTACATCTTTATGGGGAAAAAGTGCTGTCAAATGGAAGTCATCTTGTAGTGCTTTCCGTTGGAGCATTAGGAGACACTGGTTTTTATGAAAAACTGCAGGCTGTGGCCATGCAGCATAACCGGCAGATCTTTATCCCCTCTGCAGCTATAGCCGGTCTGGACAGGATTGCAGCAGGGGCATTGGGTGAGATTGAGGATATTACTTTAATTACAAGAAAGCATCCGCGCAGCTGGAAAGGCACGATTGCGGAAGAAAAAGTAGAGCTGAATATGCTGACTGAGCCTTTTTGTATTTATGAAGGGAATGCCCGGGAGTCATCCAAGCTGTTTCCGCAGAGCGTGAATGTTTCAGCAGCCCTTAGTCTTGCAGGAATTGGCTTTGAAAATACAAAGGTGAAGGTGTATGCGGATCCGACTATCCAATCGAACACACATACCATCAAGGCTAAGGGTTATTTTGGCGAAGTGGAGATATCCGTTTCGAATGTTCCTTATGAGGAAAATCCAAAATCCAGTCCAATTGTCGCCATGAGTGTGGCTAAGGTTTTAAAAAATTTGACTTCGCCATTCGTGATTGGAATTTAATAAAAAATAAAAAAGAGCTGAGGCTCTTTCTTATTTTTTGTCTTCATTCTGCTGAACCGCTTCAATATATGCTTTTTTTGAATTCTCAATATGTATTTTGGTCAGATATTCAGCCATTTCCATTTCTTTATTGACGATGGCTTCCATAATTTTTAAATGCTCCTCCATGGACTGCTTTGCCCTGCCCGGATTTTTATGCCCAATTTTGGCAAATGCACGAATGTAATCGGATAATCCGCTCAGCATCTCATAAAGCTTCACATTTTTAGCAGAACTATATAGGAGATGATTGAGTTCCCTATGTAATTCAGAAGCATCCTCTTCAGGATTGTTCAGGTATTCCTTGACCTTTTTTATGCTGCCTGTGAACTTGCTTACCATTTCATCATCCAGCTTCTGGACGGCCAATTTTGCTGCCAGTACCTCCAGTGATGATAATATGGTGAACACTTCGATAATTTCCTTTTCAGATATATCGGCAACGATTACGCCTTTTCTTGGGACTGTCTTAACAAAGCCTTGTGATTCCAGGCGGAACAGCGCTTCGCGAATTGGCGTCCTGCTGATATTTAACCGCTCAGCAAGCTCCCGTTCCACCAGCCGGTCCCCCGCTTTAAATTCCCCGTCTAGAATAAGATCCTTAATATGCAGATAAACCCTCTCACGTATCGAGATCAGATTATCTTCCGTCCAATTGTTAACCATCCCTTTCCCTCTTTCTCTCTTTAGTAACCTTACTGCCCATTATAACTTACCTGTCAGGGTAACAGCAATTTTTTGGGTAATTTACCAAGGAGTTCTTAATGTTTACGGCACATTCATTTTTTCTATCTCTCCTCTGGAAGTCCGGTCATTAGCTGCTACACGTGAAATAATTTCCGCTATGATTTCAGCCAGTTTTAGGACCATATATAATCTCGTGTTATTCAATGAGTGCACTGGTGTTAATGGATCCAGTGTATTTACAATGGCCTTCAAATGATAATCACCCACACTCGGAAGAGCCCGATTCACTGCATTCCCTGGAATAAAGGATCCTTCTCTTATTAAAATATAACCGATTTGCCGTTCGTCTCCGAGGCAGGCGTCGATGCCAAATATAAACGGATTATGGTGCGTTTCTTCTATTTCTTTAAGAACCTTTTTGATATTTAATGCGTGCACCGGATCCTTTAGAGTCCCATAAACTGGATAGTGAATATTCTTTTCTTTAAGGATCTTCCCTGCCAGGGGCCCAAGAGAGTCTCCTGTTGACCGGTCCGACCCGATGCACAAAATAACGATTTCCCTGGATGTGCTGTAAAAAATCTGTTCCAGCTTCGATACCATCTTTTCAATTTCCGCTTCTTCCGTTGTTTCTTTGATTGAAATGTAACTTGCTGCATTGATGACATTTTTCTTAGGTTTGCTGGATGAAAAAGGCCACATTTTGGTCCCCCCTTTCCCGGTAAAGGTTATATATTCGAATCAGCATTAAATAAAAACTAAAATGACAATTGTTCTTAGTTTATATAATGAAAGAAGCAATTGTAAATTTTTTAGCCGGTATATTATGTATTACCCGGACTTTCGGTGACATATCCACGGACTTTTTTTATATCTTTTTTTAATCATAACCGATGCCCAAGCTGAAGTTCATCACCTTTATAAATCCTTTTGAAGAATATTTTAGATACTTAAACAAACCATAATTTTTATGGAGGTGAAATTAAAATGAAAAAGGATAAAATTAATGAAGGAATTGATAATCAAAATGGTGCTTCCCAAGATATAATGATGAATCGGGTTAATCAGGTTTTTGACAAAATGGCCGAAGATGTAAGGGGGATGGTTGGTGAGAGCACTAGCAGAAAGAATAAACGATAAAAGAAGCTGGCACCATGACCAGCTTCCCCATTTTTTTAAAACCCTGAAGATTCCACAGGTACTATCCCATTATAATCTGTCCAATAGCCTGCTAAAGGATAAGCTGGGATCTCATTCCATTTCGCAGGATCCACTTTATTTACCTCTCCTGTTACATAGCCATATACTAAGGATTTTAAAGCTAAATAGTTTTGTTTTGTTAGATATCCGTTTGATTTCTGCCCTAGGCTTCCATCGCTTGAATTGCCTTTTGTTTCAAAAAATATGGCCGGATGGCTGTGATTGTCAGGATTCAAGTCGTTATAGTTCAATCCCATCATCATGGCCGATACAACTCCGCCTTTAATGTCAATGTCATAGCCAACCTGATTCTCACTATCAACAATTTGGTAACGGTCAATATGCGTGTAGCCGTATCCTTTCATTTCATCATACACATATGCCATCATCTGTTTAGTAATATCATTGTACGTTGTTTCATTTGGCAATGTTGGCCCGTCTGGTGCTAAAGATATTCCTAAGGAGAAAGATGTCGCTTCATTTGTTCCATAAATTTTCTTTAAACCTTGATGATGCAAATCAATCGCAAAATCCGGCTTCAATTCTGCCCAATAAGAATAGACAACTTTTGATTCCTTGGCTTTAAAGCCTCCATCTACCCAATCGCGATTTAGGTCCAGAGACTGGCCCGTTTCCATAATCTTAGTGCCGCGGGTATTCATCTCTGCACCATCAGGATTGTACATCGGAATGAAGTATAGTGTGGACTCTTCCAGAACGGTCTGTACATCTTTGGAATTGCTGCTCGCATAATTTTTTAACAGCTGAAGTGCTGCCTCTGTAACCAGTTTTTCATTTCCATGGATTTGAGCCTGAATCCAGATTTTCTTTTTTCCTGCTCCAACCTTGGCAGCATAAATGCTTCTGCCCTGCTCCGATTTTCCAAAGCGATCAAGTGTAAAGACTTCAACCTTCCCTTTGCTTGTCTGTTCAATACTGTTAAGCTCTTTCACCACATCTTCATAGGAAAGCATGCTGTTAATGTTCGTGTTTCCACTAGTTGATGGCCCTCCTGGTACTGTTGCCGCAAAGGAAAGCGATGAGAACAGCAAAATAAAAAATGCTGTCAGCAAGCTTATTTTCCCTGCTCCTTTTTTCATATGTATTCACCCCTTCTTTGCCCCTTTCTTCGGGACTCTAAAGAAAGAATAAGGGATGGGCTTGTCCTTGGACAGAGAAAAAAGAATGAATTTTCCATCAATTTTAAATACAGTTTTTCAATGTTTAGCAGAGTGATTGAGAAGAAAGAACTGTTTTATTCTTTAAATCGATAAAGCGAGACAAAAACCAACATATTCTACCCATCCTTTTATCCTATAACTGGATTTGAAGTTCCTGTAATAAAAAAATAACTATTTCGACTTTCGAAAAAGGTGTTATAATACTATTTATAAAATTTTACAGAAATGAAGGCGAGTTCGTTTGAAAAAGAGATTATGGCTTATTTATGGAATGCTGACTTTGGCTACTGCAACATGGGGCAGCGCATTTATTGCCGGCAAGTTTGCTGTTCAAAGCTTTGAACCTGCAACCGTTGCATTTTTGCGTTTTTTGGGAGCTGCCATCCTGCTTTTTCCACTCATGTGGATTATGGAGAAAGACCGGAAACGACCAAATTTAAAAGATCATGGACTGTTTGCTCTCTTGGGCCTGACTGGAATTGCGCTGTATAATATTTGTTTCTTTCTGGCTACAAAGCACGCACCCGTGATTAAAAGCTCATTATTTATTGCATCAAACCCGGTTCTTATCGTCCTTTTATCTGGACTATTCCTGAAAGAAAAAATTACGAAAAATCATATCATTGGAATGGCCGTTGCTTTAACAGGTGTAGTGTTTATTATTACTGATGGCCATTTGCTCTCACTCTTCCAATATGGCTTTGAACCAATTGACTTTGTATTGCTGGGGGCTGTGATCAGCTGGGCCATCTATAGTGTTGTGGGGAAAGTGGTCCTGAAGAAGTTCAGCTCAGTAGAATCCACCACATATGCAGTTGCCTATGGCACCTTATTTCTTTTGCCATTTGCTTCTGCAGAAACAACGTGGATGGATCTTCAGCAAGCCAGCTTTACGACTTGGGCTGCTATTGCTCATATGAGTATCTTTGTTACCGTGGTTTCATTTGTCATGTATTATAACGGGATAAAAGAGGTCGGAGCGGCCAAGGCTTCCATTTTTATTAATGTGATGCCTGTGTCTGCTGTTATCATGGCTACAGTCTTTTTGGGTGAAACGTTCACCATTGCGCATGGAATAGGCGCAGCCTTTGTTCTTACGGGAGTATATATAGGAACAAACGCGAAAATGTTCCAAAGAAAGATGAATAAACAAACCATGAAAAATAAGACTGCCTAGTAATTTATAAGATCTTAAATTTCATAATCCTGCAAGGAGAAACAATCTATGATTCATACACTTACTATAAAAGACGAGAATCTACACGGCTCTTTCAGCAATGAGTATAAACCTATTCCAATGGGGCTACTCAAGCTCAAAGGAAGAAGAAAGAACCATATTTAATTCCAAAGAGAACGAGGAAAAGCCAGGCCATCCCATGGTGGGCCCCATTAAGATTCATGGAGCAGAACCAGGAATGGTTTTAGAAGTGAAAATCAATGATCTTGTGCCTGGCTGGTAAGGCCGGAATTGGGCAGGAGGAAAAAAGAGCTGGCAAAATGACCAGCTGGGATTAACAGAAACAGAACGTATTCAGCTGGATTGGGAACTAAACCCTACAAATAGGACGGGCACCTGCCAGATTGGAGGGCGTCCATTTCATGTGGCGCTTAATCCATTCATTGGACTGATGGGAGTTGCACCTGCAGAACCAGGCGTGCATTCCACTTCCCCTCCCCGCTATTGCGGCGGAAATATAGATTGCAAGGAGCTTGGCAGAGGAAGCACTTTATTTTTGCCGATTTATGTGGAAGGTGCCCTTTTTTCAATAGGCGATGGTCATGCAGCCCAGGGAGGTGGAGAAGTATCCGGAACAGCAATTGAATGCCCTATGGATCTGATAGATATAACTTTAACGGTAAGAGATGATTTTAAGCTTTCGAGGCCTAAGGCTCTTACACCAGCCGGATGGATTGCATTCGGATTCAATGAAGATTTAAATTTGGCAGCGTCAGAAGCTTTGAATGGAATAGTAGAATGGATCCAGGAGATGCATAAAGTAGAAAAAGCAGAAGCATTAGCTTTATCAAGTGCCGTAGTCGATCTAAGAGTTACCCAGATTGTCAATGGGGTAAAGGGAGTCCATGCTGTACTGCCGCATGGGGCGATCAGATAGAAAATATTCAGAAGGCTTGTTACCGAATTGCGGTAAACAAGCCTTTTGTTATTTAATCATGATCATAATAGCTTTTTTGTTTATGTATAAACGAACGGGCGAGTTCAATTGCCTTTTGAGCATCGCCTTTTTTTGAGTAAAAATGAAAAAGCTTTTTCTCATAATGGTCGATTAAAATGCCGTAGCCAATATTTTTAAAGTATGGCAGTGCTGTTTCTTCAATAAATTGATAGTAATGCTGTTCTTCATTTTTCAATAAATGAAGATGTAGCTGAAAATAAATCCAGGTATATGAATCACCAGCTTTTGCCCTCTCCAAGCCTTCTTCAGCTAATTTTATTAACTTATTTCGGGACTTGAGTTTCCCTTTATAACAGGTATGGATATATCCGTCTAAAGCAGTCAGATAGTGAGGGGAGTTTTCAGCGGTAAGCTTTAGTGCTTCTTCATAGAGACCGGCTGATTCCCGATATTTCTTCCGGCGAAAATATTCAAATGCCAGATTATGATAAAGCTTGGATTTACGATCACCTGAATTACATGCATCACAAAGTTTTATTAGCTGTTCATATTTCTCCTTCGTTTCATGAAAATCATGAAGTTCCTTCGCATTTAGCTGAACAATAAGCAGCATTTCTGTATCAATAATGCGGAGAATGTTTAAGGTTCTTTGAAAATATTGAAGAGCCTTTTTGCCATAATAATAGGCTGTGATATTGGAATGGATTGAGTGGTAAGCAATCGCTAAATGGTAATAGTATTCTTCGTAGCTATACTGTTCTCTGTCAATGGAAGCTAAACAGCTGATACAGTCACGGTATTGCCCTGTAAGAAAGTAATAAATGCCCTGGATATGCTTCAGCAGATTAGCATCATGAGGTGACAAGGCAGAAGAAGCTTTATTAAGATCCGAAATTAATTCTGATGCTGAAACCAAATCACTCACAGATAAATAGTACCTGGCAGACAGCAGGCGATATAGTGTCTGAAAGTCAGGCATATGAATTTGTTTTTCATCCTGCAGTTCTTTTTTTATCTGTTCAGATTCCTGTATTCGCTGCATGATCATGCTCTCATGCCATTCATTCAGTCTCTTGGCAAGCTGATGATATCGAATTGTTTCCTCTTCAGGATCAATGCCGAGCCTCCTGGCCAGATGATGCGTAATCTCCACAGAGAATTCGGTAATTCCCCTTTCAATTTTGCTTAAATGGGTGACAGAACAAATTCCTTCCCCCAGCTGACCCTGAGTTAGACCTGCTTTTTCCCTATAGAACTTAATAATTTTCCCAATGATCATGCGGCACCTCGGTATAAAGTTTCTATTATTATAGTGAATTCATCATTGATTTTCTATAGGTTAATAGAAACAGGCAGGAGAACCTGTCTCCCGCCTTCTGCTAAATTCTTATTTTTCTTTTGGCTCTAATCCAATCAATTTTAAGAAATCCGCAAGGCCTTTTTTTCCAATTGTTTCTTTCGGCTGATTTCCATGTCCTGCTAACGAGCCTTTCTTCAAGAAATTCTTTTCAATCCATCTGACATCTGTTTCATTAATCACCCCATCCTGGTTAATATCGAGATGCGGGTTTTCAGTGCCTTTTTTGCCATAATGATCAACAGCTTCTTTCAGATCCCGAATATCAACAATCTGATCCTGGGTAACATCCCCTGCAACGTTATCTTCAGGATTAATTCTTACATACAGGCCTTGCTGCTCTCCTTCTTTTTCGATGCTTGCCATTACATTTTTATACTCAGCTATATGGCCAGGAACCTCTACATAGACCGCATAGGCTTTTTTATCTGCTGGCACAATGACCTCAAACAGCCCCCTGCTGTCCATTGATCCTTCATAGGTTTTTCCATCTGCATCTTTAGCGTAAACCTTTGTCTTAAGCTTAGTAAAATCATATTTGCTGTCAATCCAGCCTCCGGAATTCAAGAAAGCTTCTGGTGCTATATTGCCTGAAATACGTGAGTGTGATGAGACAAACTCAAAATGGTTTAAGCTGTAAGCCGGAATGGTTAGGGCTTCTGACTGACCTTGCTTCTGATAAGAAAGCTCCTTTAATCCAAAGGAGGTAAACCTTGTGAAATTAGTGTCGTCCACCATTTTAAAAGTAACATCAAGGAATGGCATATCTCCGCTGATTCCTTCAAAGCCTGCTTTTAAAAGAGATGCTCCGACTTTTACAGTAGATTTTGAGACAACTGGCTCATTTATTTTTATTTCAATTCCATTTTGATCTGCAAATGTTTGAAGCTCTGGATTTACTTTTACTTCCTGCAGCTCAAAGAAATCTAGATGAGGTTGAATCTCATATGAACCTGAGATAAAGTTCTTTACATTATTTAAATCAAGAGTCATGGTAATTTCATCATTCAGCTTCACACTGTTTTTATTAAAACGGCTGGCTGCATGTTCAGTGCCTTCCTTCATAAACACATACCGGGGAGATTTAAACATATTGGCTGCTGTTGCCATATCCCATGGGAATAGCCTTAACTGGTAAGGAGCCGTTTCATATTCTTCCGGAAGCACACCGAACTTCGTTGCGCCATCGTCATCCAGCGGCAGGAATCCGCTGATAAATGGTATTTCACTTTCATAATAAGCAGCTGTATTGGTTTTTTGGGTATAATCCATCCCTTTTGATTGCAATAGGTCCACTGTTTTATCGGTCACCTTTCCATGAACCCAGAATGCATGGTGGCCATCTTCAGTTGTTAACATGCTATCATTTATCTCAACCACTCCCGGTTCAATGTCAAGGTCTACTTCCGGAGGAGTATTGTCTACAATACCAATACTTTCATAGTGATAGGTTTTTCCTTCTGCATCGCGGCTGATCAGGTCAAGAACATATTCACCTTCCGGCAGTTTTTGAATGTAATCGGCAATCGGCTGATTCTTATTCCCTGTGAATGGATAAACAAGCCCTCTATGGCCAAAGAATATGAGATATTCTTTATCAGGCAGGGCTGCTCTGGCATCATAGCTTCCGACAATGCCGATAGCCTTTCCGGTTTTTGCATCCTTTACAACTAAATCGAATGTCTCCATTGAGCTTTTAAACTTAAAGACATAGTGCGTACCAGGCGCATAGTATTGGTGCATTGGTGTATCAGTCGTAATAGACGGCTGAAGCGGTTCTGCAAAATCAATGCCTTTATCAGTCACCTGGATCGCAAATGGAATTTGATAGCGATCTTTTGGATTATCCTGATTCACCACATGAATATATCCTTCATAACGCCCGATTTCAGCTGTTTGCGGAATTGTAATCGCTGCTTGTAATTGTTCCGTTTTTCCTGCTTGTATTGTAAACGATTCTGGATGGTCTACTTTAATATTATTTTTCACTCCATCCTGCACACCGTTCCGGGCTGAATGATATTCCACTGTAACATCATAGGATTGGTCCTGGCTGCCCTTGTTTGTCACTTGAAGTGTACGGCTATCCTTTATATCAGCACTGTCCAAATAGTGGTTTCCATAGCTGATGGAACCCGTGATTTCATCTGCCTCCACGTACTCTCCGTTTTCAACATGCTCTGTTTTATCCAGCACCTTAAATGAAACGTTAGAATGAACTGCCTGATAGGCATCCACACGGCCGGCACCAACTTCATACACGGAGTAATCCTTTTTTAAATCATCTGACGTATTCATTAATGCTGTTTTCACATCGAATGGATCAAGATTCGGATTATCCTGAAGCATAAGTGCCGCCACTCCTGCGATATGAGGAGTGGCCATGGACGTACCATTAAGGCGTGCATAGGCAGATGTGTAATCCTGGCCATCTTCTGGATGGTTCATAAACTCCGGATAGGTGGAGAAAATGGAAACTCCTGGTGCCACGAGATCCGGTTTAATATCATAATTGCTGTTGACAGGCCCTCTTGAGCTGAAGTCTGCAAGAGAATCTCCTTTTGTTTTAACCTCAGCGAGCTGTTCAAATGTGAGAGATGCTTCAGGATTCCCTTTTAAATAGTCTCCATCTGCTTTCGTAAGCTGGAATGTTGGAATATACTTGGTGTTTTCTCCTATGTAGGCAGGGATTTCACCTTCAGTGTTATTAAAAATGATGACAGCTGCTGCGCCTGCATTTTTGGCATTTTTCACTTTTTCCTCAAATGTCAGCTCTCCGCGTTCAATTAATGCAATTCTGCCAGCTAACTCTTTCCCGGTAAAATCCCCTGGTTTACCCAGTCCAGTAAACACAACAGGATACGATTTGCCTTCCAGACTTTTTAAGTCATCAGAAAAATTCCTGGCAAGTAATTTCATAGATTCAAAAACCTTGTCACCTGCACTGGCTTTAAATGCCGGAATGGAAATGGCTGCATCACTCGCACCTACTGTAATCCCAAACGCACTCGTACCTGGAGATCCAAGCGTCTTTTCACTCGGGCCCGCATTTCCGGCTGCCACAACGGAAACGACACCTGAAAGCATCGCGTTATTAATTGCCACTGATGTGGGATATAAAGCATCATTCACACTAGCACCAAGGGATAAATTAATTACGTCCATTCCATCCTCAACAGCTTTATCAATGCCTGCCAGCACTCCATCTGTCGTACCAGAACCATACGGACCGAGAACTCTGTAAGCAAATAAATCTACATCAGGCGCCACTCCTTTAACTGCATAATCAACTGCATTGTCTTTTTGCGCAGCAATTGTGCCGGAGACATGCGTACCATGGGAAGTATAATAAGCAGAACCATTTAGATACTCAGGCCTATTAGCCGCTTTCCATTCATCATAGGTCGCTTCCATTGGATCAGCATCATTATTGATAAAATCCCAGCCTTTCACAGAGTCAGGATCGACTGCTTTCGGATCTTGACCGTTTTCTGCACGGTACCCTTTATAAGAATCTGATAAGTCAGGGTGCGTATAATCAATTCCTGTGTCCAGCACTCCGACCTTGATTCCTTTTCCGGTAACCCCTTCATCGTGAAGCTTATCCACACCGATTTGGGGAATGCTGTCTGCCATCTTTGGCATTATGTTAGATTGCTCTGCTGATGGAAGGTCCAGCTGGATTTGTGCATTGCTCCATATTCTTTTTACAGTGCCTGATTGCAGGAGTTCATCAACAGCTATACCCGGCAGTGTCATGGAAACACCATTGAAAGCATTCTTGTATTTGCGTTTTACTTCAATTTTAGAAGTGTCATACAATGAACTGCTTTTCTTAGCCTTCAGCTTGCTTACATGGGCTTTGAATTCACTGTGGGATTTTTCTACTTTTTCTTTAGCTGAAAGGATAGAAAGTTTTTTGCCCTTTAAAGCTTCTTTCTTTACCTCCACCTTTGCAGGAGCTTGGTTAAATTCAACAATGACTTCGACCAGCTCAGGAGTGGTTGTATTTACTTCAGGGGAAATAACAAATCCAGGTCCTATCTCAAGCTGTTCTAAAGCATCCCTTTGTTCTTTCGAGAGGCTGCTTAAGATTTTCTCCGCTTCGTCCACCGTGATCTCCGGCTTCTGTGCAAGCACATTAAATGGAATGGAAGCAGTGAATAATAAACTTGCAGCCAGAGCCCCTTTTAATAGATTATTGCGTGACTTCATATTTCTCCTCCTGCTCTATAATTGATAGAAAAGTAAGAATACTTACTATATTCATCTTATAGGGGAGAGATGTGAACAGTAAATTGGGGTAATAAAAGAGGTACATTACTACTAAATTTAATATTTTCAGCTGGGATTTATTTTGAAAATAGGATGAAAAGCATCTTAATCGCCAATAGAAAAATTAAAATACGGAAGAATAGGAAATTGATTACCCCAAATTGGGAATGTTGGCCAGTTTGGGGGATAACTTTGATTTCTGTGCTATGACGAGTGTTTTCTTTTCTTTGCTACTTTTTTTCGTCATGAACACTCTATGCAACTTTTTTCCTTTCCTCCCTTCGTCTTCATGAAAACTTTATGGTGACCGTTTTCTTTTCCTCGCTTGAATTTTCGTCGTCATGAGCGCTCCATGACGACCGTTTTCCTTTCCTCGTCTTACTTTTCGTCGTCATAAATTCTCTATGGCGACCATTTTCTTTTTCCCGCTTCCCTTTTCGTCTTCATGAACGCTCCATGACGACCGTTTTCTTTGTCCCGCTTCCGTTTTCGTCTTCATGAATGCTTCATGAAGACCATTTTCTTCTCCTCCCTTCCGTTTTCGTCGTCATGAACGTTCTATGGCGACCGGTTTCCTCGCCTTACTTCCGTTTTCGTCCTCATGAACATTCTATGATGACTGTTTTCCATTCCCTCTTCCGTTTTAGTCTTCATGAACGCTCATGGCAACCACTTCCTTTCACCAATGAACCCTTCAATTAATCTGGCAATTAATTAATTTACAAAATGAACACAAAAAAAGACACTTCCAATCAGAAGTGTCCAATCTAAATATCTATTATTTCGAAGCGACACTGCCCTGGAACACACGCTTTAAAGCATCTGCCGCCTGCTCAATTGATTTTCTTCCCTGCTCCAGTACACCCGGCATCCAAAAGAATCCATGTATCATGCCGTCATATCTTTTTGATTCAACCGGGACGCCTGCTTCTTTTAAACGCTCAGCATAGGCCTCACCCTCATCACGCAGCGGGTCAAATTCTCCCGTTAACACCAATGCAGGCGGCAGTCCGCTTAAATCTTTTGCCTGCAGTGGAGATGCATATGGATTTTTTCCATCCTCTTCATTCCGCAAATAATGATTCCAGAACCACTCCATGCTGTCTTTCGTTAACAGGTAGCCGTCTGCATTTTCAGTATAGGATTCTGTTGCATAAGAATGGTTGGTTACAGGGTAAATCAGCATTTGATAGGCAAGTGAGATTTCTCCCCTGTCTCTTGCCATGAGAGCCACAACAGCCGCAAGGTTTCCGCCGGCACTGTCCCCGCCAACGGCAATGCGGCTTGGATCCACTCCAAGGGATGCTGCATTTTCAGCTACCCACTTTGCTGCAGCGTACGAATCATCTGCAGCTGCAGGAAATTTATGTTCCGGAGCCAGTCTGTAATCCACCGAAATGACCACACAATTGGCCATATTCGTTAATAGTCTGCAAGGAACCTCCACGGTTTCCAGGTCACCAATTACCCAGCCCCCTCCATGATAATATACTAGCGCAGGAAATGGACCTTCTCCTTGAGGAGTATATATTCGGACCGGTATCTCTCCACCAGGTCCCGCAATTTTTCTATTTTCAATCTTCCCTACTTCCTCCGGTTCTCCAGCCAGAGCGCTGAAATCTGTGGTAAGCCGGGCTTCCTCCGGTGATAGCTGGCTCATCGGCGGAGCTCCTGCGGCCTCCATCTGTTCCAGTAAAAATTTTGCCTGCGGATCTAATGCCATAATTATTTCCCCCTAAAAATATTTATTGACAGGGCAGGATTAATGCCTGCCCAATCCAAACACCTAATTCACAGCACTTTTTTCAGAAGCTGTAAGGATAAATCCTTCATAGCCTTTTTCGGCGACTTCATCACAAATCTTCCGGTAGGTTCCTACACCGCCAAGATAGATTTGAAAGCCCCTGGCTTTTCCTTCAATATTGGCACCCATGTACCACGAGTCTGTTTTGGTAAATAAAGTCTGTTCGGCAATTTCACGGCAGTGCTTGCTCCATGTATTTTCCGCCTCTTCTTTGACTTCGATGACAGCCTGGTTTTGTTCGCGCATATAGCTGATGCAATCAAATACCCATTCAACATGCTGCTCAATTGAAACCATCATATTGCTTAATACGGACGGACTCTCAGGTCCAGTCAGCATGAACATATTCGGGAACCCTGCTGTGCCGAGGCCAAGAAAGGTTCGAGTATGTGAGCCGCCTGCCCATTTCTCTTTCAGGGATACGCCGGCTTTTCCCCGGATATCCATCTTAAACAGCGGTCCAGTCATCGCATCAAAGCCTGTGGCAAACACGATCATGTCAAGCTCATATTCACCATCCGCAGTCTTAACGCCTGTTTCGGTGATCTCCTGAATCGGAGCTTTCTTTACATCCACCAGCGATACATTATCCCGGTTATAGGTTTCAAAATAATCTGTATCTATGATGGTGCGTTTAGTGCCATAATAGAACCTCGGAAGGAGTTTTTCCGCCACTTCAGGATTTGTGACTGTTACACGGATTTTAGAGCGAATGAACTCCGCTACGATTGCATTGGCTTCCGGAGATATGGACAAGTCATTATATGCGTAAGTTAGTTTAAGCAGTCCTCCTTGTTTCCAGGCTTCCTCGAAAACTTTTTGCCTTTCTTCAGGGGTTTCGTCAAACACCGAAACATTTCTTGGTTCCTCCGGTATGCCGGTAATGGAATGGCGCATTTTCGCTCTAATATCCGCGTAATTTTTCCTTATATTTTTCAGGTGTTCCGGATCATTCGGCGTATTCCTGGCAGGGCTGCTGTATTGCGGGGTCCGCTGGAATACGGTCAGGTGCCCGGCTTCTTTTGCAATGACAGGAATTGCCTGGATACCGCTGGAGCCTGTGCCGATAATGCCAACTCGCTTCCCTGTGAAATCCACTCCTTCATGCGGCCAGTGCCCGGTATGATGCCATTCGCCCTTAAAATTTTCCAGCCCTTTAAATTTAGGCACATTGGACGCTGACAAGCACCCTACGGCTGTAATAAAATATTGGGCAGAAACCTTTTCACCATTATTTAATTGGACGTCCCACCTTTTTTTCTTTTCATCAAATTGCGCGGATTGCACCCTTGTATTGAATTGCACATCACGCCGCAGATCAAACTTATCTGCTACATAATTTATGTAGCTTAATATTTCAGGCTGTTCGGCGTATTTTGCCGACCAGCTCCATTCCTTCAATAGTTCTTCAGAAAAAGTGTAATTATAATAGATGCTTTCAACATCGCATCTTGCGCCGGGATACCGATTCCAATACCATGTCCCACCTACATTATCGCCTGCTTCAAATACCCGGGTGGAAAAACCAGCCTCCCGCAAACGATGCAGCATATACAATCCTGAAAAACCAGCACCTACGACGACAGCATCAAAATCCTTGAGAGGGTTCGATTTTTGAAATGGTGACATACTTTCTTCCTCCTCATGAAATTAAATTAGTTGAAAGCGATTACATTTTTTCTTTTTAAAGAGTGCCTCCTCTCCAGGACTAATATTTTTACTCTATCTTAAGCTTACTATCATTCGTTTATATTGAATATTCATAATTTTCTATATATAATATCCCTATAAGGAAGGTGCTAATATGGCAATAGAGTCTACCATTTTGGATAATATCCAGAGCTTAGGAGATATCGAGAGTCATGAGGAAAAGCTGTATAAAATTCTAGAAGTCTATATGAACATTTTCCCTGTTAAAAACGCCTTTTTATTCCGGTATTCCCCTTTAGGTTTTATTGGTGAAGGAATCATCGCTATAACATGCCACGGCTTAATACATATCAGGGATATCAGGGATGATATTCGTTCATTGCCGCTTATTTACTCTGCCCTCTATGAAAGAAAAGCAAAATATTGTTCTGGGATTGAATATTTAAAGCAAATTAACATCAAATATATTACAACTTCCAATGTTAACTCTTTCCTCGCTATCCCCATCTGCTTTGGCGCTGTTCCTATCGGCTATATATGCACAAATGAATTTGACGAGCACGGAAATATGACTGATCAGCAGCTTTCTTTTTATACACAATTTGGTCAGCAAATAGGAAAAACTCTTGAAAAAACGGAAGGAAAAGAAGATGCCCGGCTATTAAGCAAAAGAGAAATGGAAGTCATGAAAAGAATTTCCTGGGGTGAAAGCATAAAGGAAATGGCTGATTCCATGTTTATCAGTGAAGTGACCATCAACCAGTATATTAAAACAGCTATCAGGAAACTGGGAGCTCAAAACCGGACACAGGCAATTGCAGAGATGTTTCGCAGAGGGATGATTTCATAATCCGTACATATTTATTCGCCGCACCAAAAAGGCCCCTTCCTAAAAAAAGGGGCCTCATTTGGCTGTTTATTTCTCCATCATCAATTTCAAAATTAGCTCATCGGTATGACGGGTGCCTTCATTTCCTAATTTGCAGAAACTCTCGATACTTTTTTCAACATCATCATGAATAAATCCATCGGTTGATTTGATTTCCTGATCGTTGAGTGCTAGAAGGGCAGATTGCACAGCTACATTGGAACAGGTAGATACTTTCATGGCACAGCCTGCTTTTGCTCCGTCACAGATCATTCCAGAAACATTCCCGATTGTGTTTTGTATGGCTGCTTTGATTTGCTGAAGCTGTCCATCCAGCAAATATACGATGGCAGCACTTGCCCCCATTCCTGCCGCAGTTACACCGCATAAAGCCGAAAGCCGGCCAAATTTTGATTTTATATGAATGGTTATCAAATGACTCAGTGCCACTGCCCGAATCATTTTTTCATTTGTAACCTTAAGTCTTTCTGCAGCAGCAACAACTGGAAGAGTGACTGCTATTCCCTGGTTGCCGCTTCCGGTGTTTGCCATAACAGGGAGTGTGGAGCCTGCCATCCTCGCATCTGACCCAGCTGCAGCCAAAGACATTGCAGCAGTGGCAATATCATCCGACAAAATCCCCATTTCCACATTCCTTTTTATCGTTTTCCCTACCCTTAGGCCGTATTCACCTGATAGGCCTTCCATTCCAATGTTCCGATTGAGCTCAATACTCTTTTTTACAAGTGATAAGGAATTGATTTCCGCACTAAGCACCCATTTATATATTTCATCAATGGTGAGTGCAATTAATTCATCTTCTTCAGATTGGATTCCTATATTTTCACATCCGCCCTGGTAGATAACTTCTCCATCAACCTCAATTAAAGTAATATTGCTGTGGTTATCAGAGATTACGACTCTGGAAGTCTGCACATCAGTTTTTACTTCAGCTTCGATATAAAGCCTTTTCGGTGTGTCCGCCTGGAAGGAAGTTACTTTTCCTTCTTCAATAAGTTTCAGAGCCGACAGCTCATCTTCTGGCCCCACTCCCTCTAATACTTCCAGCTTTCTTGCAGGGTCCCCTGCCACAGCGCCAATTGCCGCTGCGAAATCAAGACCATAGAAACTCATGCCGGGAATTCCGACTGATTTAGCATTTTTGATGATGTTTCCGCTCGCTTTTAAGCAAAGCTCTTTTATTTCCCCTTTAGCATGGCTCTTTGCAGTTGCTGCAGCGAGGGCAATCGCAACAGGTTCCGTACATCCAAGGGCAACCACTAATTCTTTTTCCAGAATTCTTAAGATTTTGTGCTTCTCCATTTTTCATACTCCTAAATGTTTAATGTAAAAGAATAAACTTTTACTATTATAATCCATATAGGAATAAATTAAGAGAGGCAATATTTCCTTCCACCCTAAAACCTCTTCCGATTCAGTAAGCTAGGAGCAACTCAGGCTGCTTAATCTTTGCTGAATAAGGAACTTAGATTCTTCAATGTATATAATCTGCCGGTGACCATAAACAGGCTGTTATAGTTTCTTTGAACATATTCATCAATAATGGTAAGCCCTGTTACAAACCGGTCCACCAAATAATTTGTGTACTTTGGATCCCAGACAAATCGATTAATTCTGATTAGCTCATCTGCGAGGATATGAAACTTAAAGTCTTCGGCAATCAGTTGGATTTGTCTTAATTTGCCGGTATCCATATAGAAAATATTTTTCTCGATGTTTTTATTCAGGAATGTCAGCAAGTCATTGATATTTTCAGCGAGTAAAGTTGCTTTTTGCATTTCATGTTTCACAATCATACTCTCCTTTGTTTTTTGTTCTGTTTAAGAAGAATTTATGAAAGAGAGTATGATCTTACTACATCAAAAAGGCCGGGAATCTGAAGTTCCCGGCCTTTTCGATTACATTATTTAAACCGGTAGAAAATTCAGCATTCCCAGTCAGGTTTACCCTTTCTCCAGCATGTCCTTAAGCGGATCCAGACATCTCTTTCTCTCCTTCACCCAGACCTCGCACCCCTGAAATGGATTGGCAGTTCCTAAGTACAGATTGCCATTTTCAGAGACAAACAGATTTCGGCATCCGTAATTTTTTGGATTGCCAAGCCCATTAATCGTCACAGGAAACCAGTGAATGCCATCAGGCGACTTCCATAGACTAAATCCAAAAGTCAAACGGGTTGCGGGAGAAATCAGGGCAAAGAAAAGATCAGATATACATTCAATCGGAAGTAAACGCAACAGCGGATTCTCGCTCCATAAGCTTTTCAGCACCTCGGGCAAAAGCGGTGGAATAAGGTCTGTCCAGTCCCAGGTTCCCAGGTACAGCCAGCCGTTATATTCTTTCAGCTGCCAGCAATAGCCATTGGCAATATTGCCAAATCCCGATGGAATTCCGCTTATGGCCGTACCTCTTGTCCCGGTTTCAGGATTCGATGGTTCAACAGGCTTGCTTCCAATGACCAGTTCCCATTGATCATTTTTATCAATTCGAATTAAGTCAAATCCCTTTGGTGTTACTAACCGATCATTCGGATCAAGACTGAAGATGCCAAAATAAACGGCTGTACCAAGGTATAAATATTCTTTATAGATTTCGAGGCTTAATGGCACCTCATTCCTCGCATCGCCTGCTCCTTTGTCAACAACCTTTACCCAGCTGTCTGCCCCAGGATTCTCATCTTTGGATCGCCATAATTGGAAGCCTTCCGGCAGGGCTGTCCCAATATACAATCTATTATTGAAGCTCGACATAATAATTCCATTACCCTGTGGGTTTTTTTCCGGATCCCCTGACAGATCAATTTGCTCCCAGCCATTTTGTTCGGGATCTTCGCTCACATACAGCAATGTATTCGAAACCTGAAGCTCGTTTCCTGGAAGCGCGGCCAAGTAAAGTTTATCGTTATGGACCACCATTGTTCTCGTTGATCCGCCCTGCAATAAGCTTGGCAGGACACGCCACCCTTCTTCATCTGTATATTTCAAAACAAGCAGGTTTGGACTAAAAGTAGCACAGCCGGCATATAAAGCCTCTTCTCCAGAAGGTGATTTATAGGAAATCATAAACCGGAAGCCAACAATTCCAAGAGAAGGTTCTTTAAAGACCCGCTCCCATTCCCCGCTGCCATCCTTTTTATAACGCCAGATTTCACCGCTAAAGTCAGGATTCTTTGGAGTCAATTCCTCAGGCACCTCAATATCGCCAAATATAGCTCCGCTCGAAAGGACCGAGTAGACAATATTACGGCCTGTCCCAACATAAAGATACTCTCCAAACTCGGCAACAGACCATGCGTAATTGTTCTGCATGGCATTGTCCTTACTGGTACTATCAAATCCGTTAACCGGGGTAATCTTCTTAAAGCCAGATACATTTAACCCCATTGCTTTTGCACCTCTTTTTCGCTTTTTAATAGAATATGCGAAAGCGTGAAAAACGCAGGGGCACTTGTCTTGGACAAGGGTGAATTTGCCGGGAAATGGAGGAATATCCTAAGAGTGTTACCCGCTCAATGGCTTCTTTCACAAGAAAAGGGTTAGATCGACTCCAAAAGAAATGCAGAACCCAAAAAAAACAGCCCCATTTAACAAAAATAGGGCTGTTTTATGAAAGTGCTATTGTTTTATACTCGATAACTTTCCTGTTTGATGCAGTCTATTTCAGCAATCCTTCCTCCTTAAGATACTCTCTTGCAGTTTCTTCAGGACTCGCACCTTCAACATTTACTTTGTAGTTCATTTCACGCATTTCATCATCACTTATCTTACCATCCAGCTTATTTAAAGCTTTGACAAGCTCAGGATGCTTTTCAGCGGTTTCTTCTCGCAGCAGCGGGGCTCCCTGATAAGGAGGAAAAAGGTGTTTGTCATCCTCCAGGACAGTGAGGTTGTATCTGGCAATTTCACTATCTGTAGAATAAGCGTCCACTAAGTTGATCTCACCTTTTTCAATTGCACCATAGCGCAGCTTGGGCTCCATGGTTAAAACAGTTGGAAAGTCCAGGCCATACAGCTCCTGAATACCCCGATAGCCATCTTCCCGATCTGAGAATTCAAGGGTGAAGCCGGCTTTTATGTTTTGTTCGACTGATTTCAGATCTGAAATTGACTGCAGTTCATACTCTTCAGCCAGTTTCTCAGGTACTGCCAAAGCATACGTGTTATTGTAAGCCATCGGTTCTAACAGCTCCATGCCGAATTGTTCCTTCATTCCTTTTCTCGCCTGCTCATATACCTCTCTGCGATCAGTGCTTACTGCTGTCTCTTTTATAAATTCAGCAATGGCTGTACCGGTAAACTCAGGATACACGTCAATACTGTCAGACTTCAGAGCATTAAAGACGAATGATGTTTTTCCTAATCCTGGTTTTAACTCGACAATAAGGTCGGTTTCATTTTCAATCAGCAATTTGTACATATTGATCAGGATTTCCGGTTCTGAACCAAGCTTCCCGCCAATGACAATATTCTCTTCTGATTTATTAGTCAGCATCGGTATCGCCATAACCAGTATCATTGCACCAATAAAGACTCCCAGCGCTGTGAGCGATCGTTTAAAAGACATATGCTCGAATCGTCGCAGCAGCATATCAAATAGGATTGCCAATATGGCTGCAGGTATGGCCCCAAGAACGATCAGTGCAGTATTATTTCGGTCGATTCCAAGGAGGATCAGTTCTCCCAAGCCTCCTGCTCCAATTAAAGCAGCAAGAGTAGCTGTTCCGACAATTAAGACCATAGCCGTCCGGATACCGGCCATAATAACAGGCATGGCAAGAGGAAGTTCTACCTTCATGAGCCTTTTTCTCCTGTTCATTCCCATTGCCCTTGCCGCTTCAATAATGGAATCATCTACTTCCTTTATGCCTGTATATGTATTTCTCAGAATGGGCAAGAGGGCATACACGACTAACGCGATAATAGCAGGCACTTTGCCTATTCCGAACAAAGGAATCAAAAGACCAAGCAAAGCTAATGAAGGAACTGTCTGCAATACGGCCGTCACGCCAATAATCCCTTCTGCGATTTTTTGTTTGTTAGTCAGATAAATTCCAAGCGGAATCGCAATCAGGACTGCAAAAAACAAAGCGATAAGCGAAATCTGTATATGCTCAATAAGTACACTTAATAATTGCCCTTTCCTTTCATTAAAAACAGAGCTCAAGGTGTTCATGACCTCACCTCTTTCTGTTTGCTGCGAGCCAGTTTACGAATGACGGCCTGCCTGTTAATCATTCCAATGATGGCTCCGCCTTCTTCCACAGCAAGTTCTTCATGAGTGGCCAATAAGCTAAGCGTTTCTTCCAATGAAGCCGTGGCGGAAATGACTGACCCGTTCTGTTTTGCTTCTGATATCGGCAGGAGGATTTCATGTAGGCTGAATCCCTTCATGTACGGTCCCTGCTCTTCCCCTACAAACTGACGGACAAATTCGTTCTCCGGATTAGAAAGCAGCTCTTCTGGTGTGCCAATTTGAACGATTTCCCCTTCCTTCATGACACAAATACGATCGCCAAGCTTTAAAGCTTCCTTCATATCATGTGTGACAAACACTATGGTTTTCTTTATTTTTTTCTGAAGGCGGATTAGGTCATCCTGAAGCTTTTCCCTGCTTAGGGGATCCAGCGCACTAAAAGGCTCGTCCATCAGGATGATAGGCGGATTGGCTGCCAGTGCCCTTGTTACCCCAACTCTTTGCTGCTGTCCACCTGAAAGTTCATGCGGCTTTCGGCTCCGGTATATGTCAGGCTCCAATCCGACCATTTCCAATAACTCATCAATCCGTTCTTTAATTTTCACCTGCTCCCAATTCTTGAGCTCCGGTACGATCGCGATATTTTCCCCAATTGTCATATGAGGAAAAAGGGCAATCTGCTGAAGGACATAGCCAATATCCCAGCGGAGCTCATGTATGTCATAGTCACTGATCCGTTTGCCATTTATGAAAATCGTTCCTGATGTCAAGGGAATCAGCCTATTAATCATCTTCATAACAGTGGTTTTTCCTGAACCGCTCGGACCAATAATCACGAAGAACTCGCCTTCTTTTATATGTAAATTGATTGAATCTACAGCTTGGGTACCATCCCGATACTTTTTCGACACGTTGTCAAACTGAATCATTGCTCCACCCCTCTAATATGTTTACATCTAAATTATTCCCTTAACAAATTACTGAAAAACGTTCCTTCCTGCGTTTTCTTTTTTGCTGTTATACTATCATACAAATAGACAGGAAACATTTCTATTATAAAAACCCAAAAAAACAGCCTCCTGCATTGGAGGCTGCCTGTTATTAATCGGGAGATCTTTTCAGTTTCTTAAAGAGGTCCGGAAAGTCTTTTCTGATTGCTTCGCGGATATCCCCAAATGCAAGATGGCGAATGGGATAGGTTTTTACTTTCTTTAAGGTGGAATGCGGGTTTCCTATAAAAATATTAACAGTTTCTTCTAAAAACCTTTCCTGCTGAAAAAGATGATTGTTTCGATTTCCAAAGACTTTGTTTTCTGTCTGTTCATAAATAACGTAATAGTTTTCAATGATTTCACCACGGAACATTTCCTGCGTCTCAATTACTTCGTATACTTTCATCGGTATCAGTCTCCCTTTTAAATAAATTCAAAGTGACGAAAGTGATCAATTCAATCCCATTGGCAAAACCAGCAGCTTTATATTTTGGATACTATGATGTATTTCACTTGAACATGCCTTCGCATGCTAATTTCATTCTATTGACTTATTATTTGGTTCAGTATAATTTCGATTCGGGCTGCACCTGTTTCCTGGGCTGCTTTTATTACGGCATCTCTTACTGCAGGGACAACCCGGCTGTCGAGCGGCCCTGGAATAACATAATCAGGTGTCAGGTCTGTAGCGTCGATTAATCCGGCAATAGCTTCGACAGCTGCCATTTTCATTTCTTCATTAATCTCAGTAGCCCTGACGTCCAGGGCTCCTCGGAAAATACCAGGGAATGCGAGGACATTGTTCACCTGATTCGGCAAGTCTGATCTTCCTGTTCCAACGACTTTAGCGCCTGCCTCTTTCGCCTCATCCGGCATGATCTCAGGAACTGGATTGGCCATGGCAAAAATGATGGAATCCGGACTCATCGTTTCGACCATCTCCTTTGTTAAGGCACCGGCAGAGGAAACCCCGATGAACACATCCGCGCCAATGATAACATCCTCAAGCAGACCTCTACGCTTTCCTGGATTGGTGATTTTCGCAACAGACTCTTTGACAGGGTTCATTCGATCTTGCCTTCCTTCATAAATCGCTCCCTTTGTGTCACACATGATGATATCTTTTGCTCCCATATTAAGGAGCAGCTTGATAATCGCAATTCCAGCCGCACCAGCCCCATTGATTACGATTTTTATTTCATCCATTTTTTTACCGGCAAGCTTCAGCGCATTGATTAAACCGGCTGCTGTTACGATTGCTGTTCCATGCTGGTCATCATGAAAAACGGGGATATTCATTTCCTGCTTCAGCCGTTCTTCGATGTAAAAGCAATTGGGTGCCGCGATATCCTCCAGGTTAATGCCCCCAAAGGAAGGCTGCAGCAGCCGGACTGTATTAATGATTTCTTCGGGATCCTTCGTATCAAGGCAAATCGGAACCGCATCAACCCCTGCAAAAGCTTTAAATAGTGCAGCCTTCCCCTCCATCACAGGCATGGAGGCTTCAGGGCCAATATCGCCAAGTCCCAGTACAGATGTTCCGTCAGAGACCACGGCAATTAAGTTTCCTTTTATTGTATAATCATAGACTTTCTCAGGCTGGTCATGGATTCTTCGGCACGGCTCTGCCACTCCAGGGGAATAGGCTAAGCTTAAATCCTTCATGCTGTTCAGAGGCATTTTTACATCGACCGTTAACTTCCCTTGAAACTTCTCATGAAGCAGTAAAGATTCTTTCTGCAAATCCATTCTATCCATCTCCCCTTATTGAATATTGTTAATTTTCAGTATTTGTTGTAGATTATTATATAATGAGTGGCATCCATAAATGAAATACATATAATCTATAATTCTTATGCCTTTTGGTTATAAGAAAGGAGTGAAGTGTTTGGATATCCGGCATTTAGAATATTTTGCTGAAGTGGCACAGCATTTAAGCTTCACAAAAGCATCACAGACCCTGCATGTCACCCAGCCTTCAATCAGCAAAGCCATCAAAAATCTCGAAGGCGAACTGGGAGTGCCTCTATTTTATCGGTCATCGAAGCAGCTTGAATTAACTGATGCTGGAAAAGCGGTGTTAATCAATGCGAAAAAAGTGCTGGACGCATTTCAGAACCTGACATTGGAGTTAACAGATTTAATGGAGCTGAAGGGCGGTGAGATCAAAATAGGCATACCTCCCATAGTCGGCGCAGCCTTCTTTTCGAAGCTTATCAGCCAATATAAAGAAAAGTTCCCATTGATCGAAATTAAATTAACAGAAGTCGGCACGAAGAAAATAAAAAAAGGGGTAGAAGATGGCACATTGGATATTGGCCTTATTTGCACGGTTCCGGCCCAGGGAAGCGGTTTTGAAATAATCAACGTCCTAAGGGATCCCTTAATGCTCATTATCCACCGGGAGCATAGGCTTGCTTCGAAAAAAGAAGTGCATTTTTCAGAATTAGCCAAAGAGCCTTTCATCCTCTACAGGAAAGATTTCACCCTCTATGATCTGATTATTGAGGAATGCTTAAACAGCGGCTTTCAGCCTAATATCGTCTGTGAAAGCTCGCAAAAGGACTTCCTGCTGGGAATGGTTGAAGGAAAACTGGGAATCACCATGCTGCCAAGCAAAATCTGTCAAAATATAAACTGCAATGACCTTGTGGTTCTGCCAATCTCTGAATCTGCTGTTAATTTAGAGCTCGGGATGATTTGGAAAAAGGATAAGTACTTATCGTTTGCGGTCCGGGAGTTTATCGCCAGTGCTGAGACTTATTTGGAGGAAGGGCTATGAAACGGCCGTCGCAAATTTTAAAAGTGCGACGGCTTTTCACCTTCTGTATTATTGTTTACAAGCCTTAACAAATGCATCAAATATGGCTTTTGAAGGGTTATCATTCTTTTGTGTCATGCATTCAGGGTGCCACTGTACCCCTAATGCAAAGCGATGCTCTTTACTCTCAAAAGCCTCAATAACCCCATCATTGGCCTCTGCACATACCTCAAAATTTTCAGGCATTTTGCGGACAGCCTGATGATGATAGCTATTTACTTTAAAGCTTTGCATTCCAGTAACTTTGTGGAGGAGAGAATCACTTTTCACATTCACAAAGTGAGTCGCATGCCATCGGGGTGCTTTTTGGCCATGCTGCAGCAAAGGTACGCCCATTTGGGAAAAGATGTCCTGATACATATCACCCCCAAGAGCAATACTGAGAATTTGGCAGCCCCTGCATATGGCTAAGATTGGTTTATCTCGAGCAAGCATTTTATGAATCATGCTGATTTCGAATGCATCTCTTTCCGGACAAATACTGCCCAGCTTTTGATGGGGTTCTTCACCAAATAGTGTTGGGTCGATGTCCCCCCCGCCAGTAAGCAGCAGCCCGTCAAGCGTTTCAGCTAATTTTTCATTTTGGTCATCATCCAGAAGATTGGGCACAACAATTGGTACGGCCCCTGCGTTTATCAATGAATGGATATTATCCATTGATACAGAAAGGTTATGATCATCTAAATTTGACGTAACTCCAATAATTGGTTTCATTTCGGCACCTCTGGTTATATAGTTTAGAAGATTATTCTATAGAACCGGGAAAAAATCCTATCTGCCCTAAAAAAAGAACTGCCCTGCAGTCAGTATTCCTGACTTTGGGACAGTCCATGTTTGCTATTAATAGGGATCCGTTTCATGGCTTTTCTCAACCGCTTCTTTTGATGCCTGGTTTTCAGCGATTGAACCCTGGCCATATTTAGATCTTCCAGCGTCACGGCCTGGAATTTGTTTTTCCCCGCTCATCGCCTGGATCTCTTTCATGACTTTCTCGGTTTCTTCCTTGACACGGCGGCCATAGTCTTCATCAGCCTGTGTAAAATGCTCAAACATAGCATCCTGAATCCGTTTGTCGCATAGCGCTAGAGCTACAGACAGGTTTTTGATCAGTTCATCTCGCTCCCAGTCATCAAAGCTCCTGTAAGTATGGCCGGCCTGGCCGTAATTATTTGGCCGATCGATCGGTGCGCTCATGGCTGCCGCATTATAAGTTGGCCGATGCGGGGTGCGCCCTTCTTCAGGTGCTTCCTTAAAGCCCCCCTTCATCGATGGCTCATAGTTTATATGCGGATTTTCCCCAGACTCCCTTGGGTCACGAGTGTCCATTTGCCCTCGCTGCTGATTTGTGCGCACAGGTGCTTTAGGTGCGTTCACAGGTAATTTCAGATAGTTCGCTCCAACGCGATAACGCTGTGTATCGGAATATGAGAAAGTCCGGCCCTGCAGCATCTTATCATCCGAAAAATCCATTCCGTCGACAAGCACCCCAGTACCGAAGGCAGCCTGCTCAATCTCAGCATGGTAATCTTCCGGATTGCGATCAAGAACCATACGGCCAACAGGAAGCCAAGGAAACTGATCCTCCGGCCAAAGCTTGGTATCATCAAGGGGATCAAAATCCAATTCTGGATGGTAATCATCCTCCATGATCTGTACAAAAAGCTCCCATTCCGGATAATCTCCCCGTTTAATCGCCTCAAATAAATCCTGTGTAGCATGCCCGACATTTTTAGCCTGAATCTCGCTTGCCTCTTCCTGTGTCAAATTGCGGATCCCCTGCTTCGGCTCCCAGTGATATTTCACAAGTACAGCTTCCCCTTTTTCATTCACCCATTTATAGGTATTGACACCTGATCCCTGCATATGACGGTATGTAGCGGGTATTCCCCAAGGTGAAAACAGGAATGTAATCATATGTGTTGCCTCTGGTGTCCTGGATACAAAGTCAAACATCCGCTCGGGATTTGGCACATTTGAAACAGGATCAGGCTTGAAGGCATGAATCATGTCAGGGAACTTCATCGCATCACGAATAAAGAAGATCTTCAGGTTATTGCCGACTAAATCCCAGTTTCCGTCCTCAGTATACATTTTTACGGCAAAGCCTCTAGGATCACGTGCTGTTTCCGGTGAATCCTTTGCACCAGCCACAGTTGAAAAACGGACCATCAATGGCGTCCTCTTTCCTGCACCTGAAAAGACCTTAGCTCGGGTATACTTCTCAACCGGCTCATCTCCCACTTTTCCGTATGTTTCAAAGTAACCGAATGCCCCTGCACCTCTGGCGTGAACCACACGCTCCGGAACCTCTTCCCTGTCAAAATGGGAGATCTTCTCAATGAAATGATAATTTTCCAAGGTCGCTGGTCCCCGATTGCCTATCGTGCGAATGTTTTGGTTATCCGTAACAGGATGCCCCTGCCGAGTTGTCAGTGTCTCACGATTAACATTCTGCTCATTTGCTGGATTCATATCTTTGTTATCTGCCACACTCGAACCTCCTAAAAATGAATGACCATATTTTTTACTCGGGTTCGAAAATTTATACCTGAATTCACTCTAAATGTTAGGTATTGGAAATGCCTCCATAAAAGGATGCCTTGTTAATCACACCCATCAAAATGGAAGTGAAACCTTATTCCTAAAAGTACTTAATTTATTTCGTCCGAATAATGTTCATGCCTTTGTAAAAAATATTCTTGTCCAGGGGGAGGTGTAGACATGCCGAATCTTAATGATAACAAGTTCAAAAAAATTCAATCTGAGAGCCAAAAGCAGGGTAAAACATACGAAGAGTATGCTGCTGAACTAGAAGCGAACAAAATGAAGGCACAAAAAAGAAAATAATTGATAGTTAGGCAGGGAATATCGCTCCTGCCTTTTTAGCTGCCCTGCTAAGCAGTGAAAGTCGCTGTAAGTATCTTTTCCGGATCCTTAACAATGTATAATCCAAGGGGTATATTTAATAATTTGTCCTTATCCCGGTCATAGTTTGTTAACATTTACGCATTACAATGTAAATGTACCGAAACATCATAAAGCCCTTTTTCTTTACCCCTTCAGGTCCGGCCCTTTTTAAGCGGCCGGATTTTTTATGTGTTTCTTTTTACCGCTGGGCAAAAGATTTCCGCTAACTGCCTGAAAAAATTGAAAAGCCCCTCTCACAATGAGAAGAGCTTTCCATTCATCCTTTGCCAGCCTGAAATCCAGGATATTGTGTCATGCCGCCATCAGCATACAAGGTCATTCCGGTGACATAGCTTGCTTCAGTGGATGCCAGCCATACTGCACAAGCTGCTATTTCTTCGGGCTTGCCGATGTAGCCCATGGGAATAAGCTCAACAACACCTTTTTTCAATTTCGGGTCTGCGAATTTTTCTGCATTAATGGGTGTATCAATAGCACCAGGGGCAATGCAGTTCACCCGGATCCCGTGCGGGGCAAATTCAAGCGCAAGGGTCTCGGTCATCAATTTGACTCCGCCTTTACTTGCTGCATAATGAACAAAATGAGGCCATGGAATTTCCTGATGAACTGATGACATATTTATGATCGAGCCTTTTATTTTGTTTTCCAGCATGTAGTCAATCGCTTCACGGCAGCCTAGAAACTGTCCCGTTAGATTTGTCGAAATAACTTTATTCCAATCCTCCAGGGTAAGTTCTTCAGTTGGTACTTCATTTTCAATTCCCGCGTTATTGATCATGACGTCGAGAGAACCGAACGTTTTAATGGCATGTGCGATCATTCTTTTAATATCCTCTTCCTTTGTAACATCCCCCTGTATGGCAGAGGCACTGCCGCCGGCTTTCTCTATCGTTTCTATGATCCCCTGCACTTCCTGTTCCTCATTAAAATAATTGATGACAACCTTCGCTTTTTCAGCACCGAACCGTTCTGCCATTGACTTTCCCAGCCCGGTCGCTGCGCCGGTAATAACGACAACTTTTCCTTCAAGACTTGGATACATAAGATCACTCCCTTATTTTTTTGTAAAGCCAAGCAATACTCCGCCAGCGATAATAAACAAACAGCCAAGGAGAACCATAAACACCTGTTTTTTGCTTTTCCGCTCATCTAAAAAGAATAGCCCGCCAATGGTCGAAATAACTATTCCGGTCTGAGAAAGTGAAAAGCTGGTGGCAACGCCGATCTTCGGCAGTGAAAGCAGCAATCCCAGATTCCCCGTGCTCCAAATAAGCCCCGTAATGATATTCCGGACAGCAAATTTGTTATATGGCTTGCGGCGCAGAGTAATGAGGAATGCTCCTATTACCATCCCAATCGCCTGCGGCAGGATGGCAGACCAGCCGTCAATTTCAAACCAGCGGATTAGTACGACATACCCGACAAATCCAGCTGTCGATAATAGTAGTACAAGCAGGCCTTTCTTGAGGCTTTTTCCCTGTTCCTTGTCATCTCCCTGTTTCAAAGAAGTCAGAACAGCACCGACAATAATACAGACCAGAGAAGTGACTCCAATGATAATGCTCATCCTTGTTTCCCATTCTTTAAAAATGAATACTCCAAAAAAAGTTGTTCCAATAAGCTGCAGGCCTGTGGACATCGGAGCTGTCTTGGCAACTCCCAAATAGCGGACTGCCCCAAACTGATTTTTCTGCCCGATCGACCAGAACAAACCAGAAATAAAGCCGACTGCCCAAACGATATTGGACAGATCCGGTCTCTTGAAAAGATAGACCGCGATGGCAAATAATAGGGCTCCTATTGTTGTACCTAGCGTCTGGCTGTCCTCGTCCCCGCCAAGCTTGTTGCTGACAAATACAATGCTGCCCCATGAAACCGCTGCAATGAGGGCTAATAGAATTCCTGTCATGGTGTGTACCTCATCTTTCGATCTTATGTACATTTTTAGATTGCAGTTATATAAGGACTCTTATTCCACAAGCAAAAAAGTATTGATTTATTTATTATCATTCCACATATTTAAAACCCTAAAACCATTATTAACAGCAACCTATCTATTTAATAGTCGTTTAACAGATATTTCAATATAATAATTTATCGCACAATTTATAATATTTGTGTTAAACTAACAAATATCACTGTCGGATAACAGTGATAAGCCATTATTCTCTTTTATATAATAATCACTTCGGAGGGAATCGAATGAAAAACGCAATCAGCAAGTGGAACCAAATAAGCCTGGTAAAAAGAATTCTGCTGGGCATCATCGCAGGCATAGCCCTCGCTTTGACTATTCCGAAAGCAGCGGGATGGGTCTCTATCTTCGGTACATTATTTGTAAGTGCATTAAAAGCAGTAGCACCCGTACTGGTTCTTTTCCTGGTCATGCATGCCATTTCCAAACACAGAAGCGGCCAGCAGACGAATATGAAGTCCATTATAGCTCTTTATGGTGTAAGCACCTTTTTAGCCGGACTTGTCGCCGTTGTAGCAAGTTTTATTTTCCCTGTTACCCTTTCACTTGCGCCGGGAGCAGAGGATGTAACACCTCCAGGAGGGATAGCAGAAGTTCTTACAACACTGCTGACTAATGTTGTGGACAACCCGGTCAATGCACTGATCAACGGCAATTATATCGGGATTCTGACTTGGGCCATCCTTCTTGGCATTGCCTTAAGAAAAGCAGCTGACACTACAAAAAACATGCTCGCAAATTTTTCGGATGCCATTTCGACTCTAGTAAAATGGGTGATCAGCTTAGCTCCAATCGGAATTATGGGTCTTGTGTTTGATGCGATTGTCAGCAACGGGCTTTCTGCACTGATGGATTACGGTAAGTTACTGCTCATCCTACTGGGCTGCATGTTCTTTATTGCTCTGGTTGTGAATCCTCTTATCGTATTTTTAAATATTCGCAGAAATCCATATCCGCTTGTGTTTAGATGCTTACGAGAAAGCGGAATTACAGCGTTCTTTACACGCAGCTCAGCAGCCAACATTCCTGTAAATATGAGCTTATGCGAAAAGCTTGGGCTGGATGAAGATACGTATTCCGTATCTATCCCATTAGGCGCAACGGTTAATATGGCAGGTGCAGCTGTTACAATTTCTGTTCTGACTCTTGCAGCGGTTCACACATTAGGTATTCAAGTAGACTTTGGAACAGCCCTAATCCTTAGTGTGTTAGCAGCAGTCTCTGCAGCAGGTGCTTCAGGTGTTGCAGGCGGATCCCTTCTTCTCATTCCTTTAGCAGCCAGCTTATTCGGAATTCCGGATGACGTAGCGATGCAGGTTGTCGGGGTAGGATTTATTATTGGTGTATTACAGGATTCATGTGAAACAGCCCTTAACTCTTCCTCAGATGTTCTATTTACTGCTACAGCAGAATATGCGAAGAAGCGCAAGGAAGGCAAGATTGTGAAAATCAGTGCCTGATAACAAATCAGAGGAGCCAGTCTTTTGGCTCGCTCCCTCATGAAAAAAGCCCTCTCGCGATGGAGAAGGCTTTTTTCATTTATGTATTTTCCCATATGATGCTATAAGTTTCAGATAAGTTTACTTGGCATTTGCATCCGGCTGGTGAATACCGAAAATATTCCCTTCAGTATCCTTATAGTACCCCTGCCAAGCCATTCCAGGAAGAGCATACTTCGGTAATGCGACAGTGCCGCCGTTTTCAAGAATCCTGCCTTCCACTGCATCGTAATCTTCCACGCCAATTGTGCAGGAATATCCGTTTATCGCTTGATTATCTCCTGGAGGCGGTCCCTGGCGCTGCATCAGAGCACCGTTAATGCCCGGCTCTTCATCATTTCCAGTCACTGCTCCATAATAAGGCATTCCGGCATATTCACTATAATCCTGAAATGACCAGCCGAATACCTCTCCATAAAACTTTTTAGCCCGCTCCATATCATCTGCATGGACTTCAAAATGAATTAATCTGGCCATAGAATCCTCCTCAAACTTGTAATCGCTTACATTATTATTATTATAATGCTTGTGTAAAAATGTACAACTTAATAAGGCACCCTTCACATGTAGAACTGGACCATTCTTCTTATTACAAAATGATAATTTCTTTGCATAATCATATAAATTCAACAAATTACCCAGATTGATTACAATTCATTTTGTGATTCTTTGTGAACTCAATTTCTTTTGCAATATCAGCGATATATTTATTGTTCATCTCATCTTTCTTCCTTTTCTCTGCTTCGATCATCACCTTTTCAATTGGGCAATCTTCATTTAAAAAATCCTCATGCTCCAAAGAAGAATTAAACAAAGGGGTGTGCCCTTCAATGGTATGGATTACATCCAAAAAAGAGGTTTTACGAGAACGAGATACAAAGCTGTAACTTCAGGAGAGCCTAATCAATATAGCTAAAATAAAAAAGTCTATCTGAGTTTAATTCAGATAGACTTCTTGAAATACAATCATTAAGTGAGTTCTGTGTAAAAACGGCAGCGATCCCCTCTAATAATAGAGCGGCAAAATTCTACAGGCTGACCATTTGCATCATAAGCGGTTCTCTCTAATAATAATGCAGGCTTTCCAGCTTCTGTTTGAAGATATTCACTTTCATCCTTTCGGATTAAAACAGGTTCAAAAGCTTCTTTCGCCTTTGTAACAAAAACATTAAATTCCTGCTCAAGCAAATCATATAATGAAATCTTACCTACCCTTTCAAAAACATGTAAATTTGATACGATTTCTTTTGAAAAGTAGGAGGATTCCAAGATTACAGGTTCGTCATCTACACAGCGCAGACGCCGCATTTCAATTACTTTCTCATCTTTTGTTAACTGCAATTCTTTCAAAATTTCTTGAGTTGGACTGATCTCTCGTACTTCCAATATTATATCTTTAGGCTCCATCCCTTTTTCCTTAAACACCTTGCTAAAACTATATAATCCCATAAGTGATTGCTCTAGCTTTGGTTTAGTCACAAAAGTACCTTTGCCTTGAATGCGATAAAGCAATCCCTCTTGAACAAGTTCTTCAATGGCTTTTTTTGCGGTATTCCGGCTAACCTTGTACTCCTTCATTAGTTGATTCTCAGAAGGTATTTGATCACCGGTCTTCCAGAGCCCATTATCTATAGATTGTTTCAACCGCTCTTTGAGCTGATGGTAAAGTGGTATAACACTATCATTTTGTAACGGCTTCATAAAGAAATTCCCTTCCAATTCAATCTTTATCTTTGTGTTATAATACCATAATTTATACCATCAATCCAACAAGTCCAGCCCTAATATAGTTTCCCAACAGCTTTGGAAACATTAAAAGTTAAAATACATTCGAAATCCTATTAAAATCAGCAATACCGACAGCATTTGAATAATTACTCTCCCCGGGATTCTTTGGGAAAGTAAAACCCCAAGCTGTGAACCGGCAATGACACCCAGCCCCCCATAAACTACCGTCTGCCAGTCAATATTACCGTAATAAATATGCGATATTACACCCACAGAGGTATAAAGACAGAGGGAAAAAATAGATGTTGCAGTTGCGTAGTGAGCAGGAGTCTTAAATACATAAACTAAAATAGGAACAAGGAGCCAGCCTCCTCCGATTCCGAGATAGCTGGATAAAATTCCAATTAAAAACCCCAGCGGAATGAGCCATTTTTCCTTATAGGTGCTATCTATTTTACTTACTGCTGCGGATTGATGAATGGAACCATCCTTGCCAATAGAGGAAGCTGCTGCTACATACTCATAGCCTTCAGAAGGAACATGCCTTCTCCATTTTTCCGGCAGGTTCTTCGTAAATAAAAAGGTTCCGAGCGCAACTAATAAAGTGGCAAAAATAACATAAAAATAACCTGATGAGTAGTGCTGGAGCAGCCAGACTCCCAATAAGGAACCGGGCAAAGCACCGATGCCTAATATAAGTCCATTTTGATACTGAATCTTCTCTTTTTTCGCATAACCAATTACACCAGATAGAGAATTTATTAAGACGATGATAAGTCCTGTGCCTGCAGCAATCGCTGGCTCCAATTGAAAAATGAGAAGCAGGGCGGGAACGAAAATAAATCCGCCACCCGCACCGACAATTGTTCCGTATCCTCCTGCAAGTACACCAATTACTATAAGCAAGAAACCGGCGCTTAGATCCACTTGCATCCCCCCAATAATAAGGTTAGATTGTTTGAATAAACCTTTCACAACATTTTTTAAACTTTTTCCCGCTGCCGCATAGGCATACATCATTTCTTTCTGGCTTTGTACGTCCAGCCTCAAGATGGCTTCGAAGCCATTGCATTTTGACATTTTCCGCTAAGCTTTCCATTCGCTTATGTGCATAGTTATAAACTTGCATATAGCTATCACAGAAATAGTCTGGAATGACTGTATCATTCCCTTGACTCCACCGGTTTCTCGGACAGCCTCCATGGCATAGCTTTAAGTTCATACAGCTTTTGCATTTATCCGGCAAAGCAGGCTTCAACCCAAGAAAATCTTCATATTTTGGACTATTTAAAATGTCTATTAAAGAATCCTGACGAACATTCCCTAGCTTATAATCGTCATTTATATAAAAATCACACGGGAAGGCGTCTCCATTTTGCTCAAGAATAAGTGTTTTTGGACAAGACTTTCGGTGGATACATAATTCCGCCTCCTGATGCAAATAGACATTCAGCATATTATCGAAAAACCTTACCGATCTAAATGGATTACCATCGTTGTACCAAGCATCAAATGCCTCACACAAAAACTGGCCGTATTCTTTTGGAGAAATCAAGTATTGACCCGGAAGATTCGGCTCTTGAGCGCGAAAATCCATACAAGGGATAAATTGCACATGGGTAAAGCCCTCCTCCTGGTAAAATTGCATCAACTCCCGAGCCATCCCGGCATTGCCTTGATGAATAACGGTAAGAATATTAAAATCAACACGGTTTTTACGCAAAAGTTCGATTCCGCTCATTACCCGGTCAAAGCTTCCCTTTCCATGGCCCGTTACCCTTCTCGCATCATTGATGTTCCTTGGCCCATCAAGGCTTACACCAATCAAAAAATTGTATTGTTTAAAAAAACTTGCCCATTCTTCAGTAATGAGGGTAGCATTCGTTTGCAGCGAATTGCTTATGATGGTATTTTTCGGGGCATACTTTGCCTGTAAAAGTACAACTTGTTTAAAAAAATCCAAGCCGGCTAAAAGCGGCTCTCCTCCTTGCCAGGCAAAAGAGGCAACCCCATTGGTAAGGGACATATATTCTTTAATGAACTTTTCAAGCAGGATTGGATCAATTTTAGCGATCTTCCCCGGCTGGCCGCCGCAGCTGCTGTAATAGCAGTAATCACATGCGAGATTACACGCCTCAGACACGGTTTTCCACATGACACCGATATGATTATGCTTCTGGGAAGTTAAACAGTTTTGAACCATTAGTTAAACTCCTTTACTGTTTGAATCTTATAGGCCTATGCGTGTGAAATTCTCGGCATTGGCATCTGCTCTTTATGGAGCTCTGCCCATGCATATTTTAATAGGAGATCTTTTTTTAATTCTTGATAGCTGGGCTGATCCCATAAATTATTTAATTCCTTTGGGTCTTCCTGCAGGTCAAAAATTTCCCCATAGGTTTGCCGATAATAGACCGTAATTTTGTATCGCTCATCGACGTATGTTTTTTGGTGAATGGTCGTTGGTTCATGGTGAAACTCACAAAGAATATGATCTCTCGATTTCTCTTCTATGCCGAGCCAGACAGCCTTTTGATTCTCCCCGGACATGATTGGAGGAATTGAAATACCGGCGAGGGACAAAAAGGTTGGAGCGAGATCCACCAGCGATTGCAGGGAACGGGATTCTTTTTGTGCAGGAACCTGTCCAGGATAGCGGACGATAAATGGAATCTTGATTAAATCCTCATAATGGAAACCGCCTTTATACTGCAATCCATGCTGGCCGAAGAAATGGCCATGATCAGTTGTAAAAACAATAACAGTATTATCTGCTATTCCTAATTCATCCAGCTTATCGAGTATCTTGCCAATATACTTATCCATAAAGCTAACCATGCCATAATAATTAGCCACTAATTTTTTTCTGTCCTCTTCAGGGAGAAGATGGGAGTGATAGCCGTGAATGCCCCAGCCTGTTTCCTCCAAACTGGAAAAGTCAGGCACCTCTTGCTGAGTCTGTTGAAAATGCGGAGGATTTTGTTCGTGCTCACCAGGGACAATCTCTGGAATGGTAAGATTTTTCGGGTCATACATCGATGCCCATGGCTCAGGCACCAAATAAGGCGGATGTGGATCAGGGAAGCTCGCCCAGAGGAAGAAACTTTCGCCCTCCTGTTGATAGGTTGCTAAAATGTCATTGGTTTTTTCAGCAATAAATGTATTATAATGATATTCTTCAGGAATACCCCATTGATATTGAATGGATGGGTCCATCGTGCCGGTGGGTTCCATATAATACTGCTTCCAGTCATGATACCCTTTATCCTCCAGCCAGGCAGCATAGTGCTGTCCAACTAAGTATTCATTCGTATGGTTGCGAAGCAGCTCGATTTTTTCAAAACCATAGAATGGCTGATTGTAAGATTTCCAGAAATCGATATCCTGAAGGAGCGGCATTGATTCCAGAGAAGGATAATGTTCCGTCGTACGTACAGGCTGAAAATGGGCTTTCCCGACTAATGCAGTCCGATAGCCATTTTCCACAAAAACATCACCGACTGTCAGGTGATCCTCATTTAGCTTAGTTCCCAATGTCCATGCGCCATGCTGGCTGGGATAAGTGCCTGTAATGATCGAGGATCTTGACGGTGTACAAGTTGGATTGGGACAATAAGCCCGCTGAAATACTGTCCCTTCACTTGCCAGGCGGTCGAGATTTGGGGTGGATATTTCCGGATTAAAGGTACCGATCGTATCAAAATGCTGCTGATCGCTGGTGATTAATAAAATGTTTGGTTTTTTCATGAATCATGCACCTCTATGCAGGTTGTTTTTAAAGTATTCACTGTTGCTAATTTTAAAAGTCATAAAGTTCAATCGCGAGAATCCTAATTATATATTGGGGTGAAAATGCGATTCATAATTGAGATGGACATTCCCGAAGGACCAGCTCCATCTTCCAGTCTTTTTCCCTTTCAATCACTACCTCGACAGCCATCCTCCATCAACCGACAGAATATGCCCGTTCATATAATCAGATGCCTTGCTGGCTAAAAAGACAACGGTTCCCATTAAATCGGATGGATCTGCCCAGTGGCCTGCAGGGATTCGGGACAGAATTTCTGCATTTCGCTTTTCGTCCGCCCGGATTGGAGCTGTGTTGTCGGTTGCGATATAACCCGGGGCAATCGCATTAATTTGAATATTATACTGTGCCAGTTCATTGGCAAATGCTTTTGTCAGACCTGCAACCGCATGCTTGCTCGCTGTGTATGGAGGGACGAATTTTCCTCCCTGGAACGAAAGCATTGAAGCTATATTAATGATTTTTCCGCTCTCCTGATCCACCATAACCTTGGCAGTCTCCTGACTCAGCAGGTACAGAGAATTTAAATTCACTTCCATTACAGCATCCCAATCTTCTTCCTTAAACTCCAGTAAAGGTGACCGAAGAATCGTACCCGCATTGTTTACTAAAATATCAATCTTATGGTACCTTCTTACACATTCTGCTGCTACTTGCTTTACCGCTGCCCTATTACTTAGGTCTGCCTGAAAGAATTCTGCCCTTCTGCCCGTTTCTTCAAGTAAGGTTCTTGTCTCGTCCCAATCATCATTTCTTGCGACAACAAAAAGATCTGCGCCAGCCTTGGCCAAGGCTACCGCATATGCCTGACCTAGCCCTTTATTAGCTCCAGTTACGATAGCCGTTTTTCCCGCAAGATTGAAATAATCAAGTGAAAATGAAAGCAGATTATTGTTCACTCCAGTTACCTCCCAAATTTAGTATACTAATAGAAAACCAGCCCCTCCATGCATGGCTAAACCATACAGGCAGGGGCCCTCTATATAATATTTAACGCAAATCTTCCATTTTTATATGATCCATATCACTATAGGTGATATTTTCCCCGCACATTCCCCATATGAAGGTATAATTGCTTGTGGCAGTGCCTGTATGAATGGACCAGCTTGGCGAGATGGCCGCCTGCTCATTTTTCATGACCAAATGCCTCGTTTCCTCCGGTTTCCCCATGAAATGAAAGACACGGGTTTCCGGTTCCATATCAAAGTATAAATACACTTCCATTCTGCGCTCATGCGTATGGCATGGCATTGTATTCCATACACTGCCCGGGGCAAGCATCGTCAAACCCATTTGCAGCTGGCAGCTTTCGCATACATTCGGATGCACATATTGATAGATTTTTCGCTCGTTTAATGTTTCGGAGGATCCCATCTGCAGAGGATCAATTTGGTTGATATCAATCTTAACTGTCGGATACGTATGATGTGCAGGCGCAGAGTTGATATAAAATTTCGCCGGATTGCCGGCATCCTTGGAACGGAACAATACCTCCCGTGTTCCTTTTCCAACATACAAACCGTCCCGCTGCTGCATTTCGTACTCCATTCCATCAAGAACAACGGTGCCTTCACCGCCAATATTAATAATTCCCAATTCACGGCGCTCTAAAAAATATTCAACTCCCAACTCATTATCGAGCTTGATCGTTAATTCATGATCCTCTGGGGTGACTCCTCCAAAAATCATTCTGTCAACATGTGTATAGTTTAAATGAACCTGACCTGACTCAAACAAAGTTTCCACAAGAAAATCTCTTCTTAATTCGTCGGTTCCGTATTTTTTTATATCGTCCGGATGATGGGCATATCGTGTTTCCATGTAATATCTCTCCTTTTAATTAGTATTCTACCGATTAATTTCTCCTGTTTCTGTGGCTGCAAACTGAAGAACCTCTTCCCTAGAAAATGGATTACAATCTCCATAAACGGTATGCTTTAGTGCAGAAGCAGCTGCTGCGAACGAAATGATCTGCCGAGCAGGTAGCCCTTCAAGAATGCCCCACAAAATTCCTGCTGCAAACGAATCACCCCCTCCAATGCGATCAATAATCGGATCCAGCATGTGGACTTTCGATTGATAAAGCTTACCGCCTGTGTATAAATTCCCTTGCAAGTGGTTGCTAGACGCTGAAATGACTGTCCTAAAGGTTGAGCTAAAATATTCAATATTCGGAAACTGCTCTTGGATCGTCTGATAATACATTTTTAACCGCTCCTCTGCCGGCAGCATTATATCAGCCTGCGGAAGATCAAGCATGTGGACAACATCCAGCTCCCCGCAAAAGCAAATATTGATAAACGGCATAATCTGTTTGAATACCAGGGCTGCTTCCTGCTGCGTCCATAGCTTAGCCCGATAATTAAAGTCAAAGCTTACTTTTATCCCCATTTCCTTTGCTTTTTGAAAAAGCTGTAAAACAAACTTCTGTAATGAAGGCGACAGGGCCATTGTAATTCCCGTAACATGTATAAGTGAAGCGCCACTGAGAATTTTTTCTATTTCTATTTCTTCGGCTTTAAGATCTGAAAAACTCGAGTTCTTACGGTCATAGGTTACCTGAGCACTTCTTTCGCCCACTCCTGTCTCTACATAATAGCTTCCAAGCCGCTGACCGCCCTTTTTTAGAAAATCGGTTTTGACGCCATGGGAATTTAGATGGCGTTCCACCGCCTCTCCTAGTGGGTTAGCCGGTATCTTGCTAACAAAATAAGCTTGATATCCAAAATGGGACAGCGAAACAGCGACATTTGCCTCCGCTCCGCCGTAATGGACGGCCAGCTGTCCTGCCTGATTAAGCCGCACTCCTTGCTGTGTAGATAAACGAAGCATGATCTCCCCTAATGTGAGTACCTTTTTCATGCTAATCCCACGCGAGCCCTTTCGACCTTTTGAATATATTGCCTGGCATTTTCAGTGATTTTCTCGTAATCCCCGTTTATTGCCGGAGCAATGAGGTTTCCCCCCACCCCAACAGCTGCACAGCCATTTCGAATCCATTCCTCTACATTATCGAGGCTTACCCCACCCGTCGGCATAAGCAGCACCTGCGGGAGCGGCCCCTTGACAGCTTTCACAAACTCCGGTCCTAATGCATCACCCGGGAATAATTTAATCAAGCCGGCCCCATGCTCTATTGCCTGTTTGATTTCCGTTATCGTCATGCAGCCCGGCATGTAAGGAATTTGGTATAAATGGCAAAGCTTTGCCGTCCTTTCATCAAAGCACGGACTGACGACAAATTGGGCACCGGCCAAAATAGCGATCCTGGCAGTCATTTCATCAAGTACAGTCCCCGCTCCAATGATTACCTCTGGTCGGTCAGAAAAATGGGAAGCCAGATCCTTAATTACCGCTTCAGCATCTTGAATGGTAAATGTAATTTCAATTGCTTGTATGCCACCTTTTACACAGGCCTCGGAAATGGCTTCCGCTTCTTCCCTGCTATCTGCCCTCACAACGGCTACAACACCAGATTCCATCACTTTGGTTAGCGTCTTATATATTTTCAAGATCACTCCTCCTTTAAAAAAATGTTACTTTCCGGCCATTATGTAAGATTGTCAGTTTATGATAAAGATGCACATTTTGGTGCTTGTAGACTTTTTCACCTACTATGGTATCGTTGGCAGAAATATAAATATCAAAGCTCGATGTTTCTGCTTTTAGCCGGAAGCCCAGAATAAGCTCATCTGCCGGCGGCTTTACGCTTCCGCATTGTTCGATTTTATGCTTCTCGACTGCCAGCGGCTGAGAGGAAAAGATTGATGCATCAATGCCGCGATTTTCGAAATCCCTCTCTGCAATTAATGTCGCCCGATTGCTCAATTGGTTATAAAGGCTTGAAAAAAGACCGGTGCGGCAGTATGTCTGTTTATTTTCCAAGAAGTAGGCAAAGTTCATATTCTTATTACCAGCTAATATCCAATTGCCATTTTGATTACTTACTTTGATCTCAGGGCTTATTTGAAAATATCGCTTCATTGTATGAGAACCTTGGCTTTCAGCATGGTCTACAACAATCGCGATCCTTTCCTTTTTTATAAAAAGAACCGTTCGCTGCACAATATAATCAGTATGGGAAAACGTACACTCTGCCACGAGAAAATCTGCCGTTTCTTGAACCCGATTTCCTAAGGCCTGCCCGACATAATGATAGGACCAGGAGTCTCTAATGGACATGAAGGGGACCTCGTCAACAAGGACAGTGCTATGGCTTTGGGCTGATTTTAATAAGTTTCTGACTGGCCCTTCCTGATAGGTAAATCTGCCGGAATCACATAAGACTCTTTCCCCGTTAAGGAAAAGATTCATTTGACCAAGACTTGCATGTCCATGTCCGCTCCCATGGCGGCCATTCCATATGCTCAAAAAATCCTTTTCTGTTTTGTAGAAAATATTTCCGCTATCATAGCCTGTAAACAACTCAGGCCTATCCGTTCTTAAAAATTCTGCTAACAGGGTAAATTCATCCCCGATAAAAACATAGTCGCTATCATGCAGAGGAACTAAACAGCCATTCGGATATATCATATAATAAGCGGCATTAACGGCCTGTCTAACCGTTCCTTCAAGATCAAACGGAGCCATAACCCCTAACATGTTTGCCGTCTTGCAAACTTCAGCTAAAGAAAACATCACCTCAAAGTGGTACAAGGGTGATTGCTCCCAATGGACGCCGTCCCGATGAAACTGGATTTCGCATTGACGCTCAAGCTCTTCCCATGCCCAATTTACCATTGCCTTTGGGACGAGATCTTGGCATATGATAACCGTCTGTAAGATTCCAGCTATTTGCAATACTCCCCAATTGCTTAACGTATAGCGGTCCTTATATTGTCCTTTAAGAAAAAGAACTTGCTGCTTAAGAGAAATAAAAATCCTATCCAGCTCATCATCCTGCAATTTTCCATAAAGAATCCGCAGGCACTTCATCCAGCTTCCGCATCTGATTCCTGTATCAATCGTCCGCCATGATGTTCGAAGTTTCCATTCCTCATATGGATTATTCTCGATCCAATCAAAGACGAGCCGTTTCCAGCATTCCAGATATTTAATATCATTTGTTTCCGAATATACGTTTGCCAGGTCAATGAGATATTCTTGCCGATTCAGCATAAAAATCCATTCTTCATCCCCATTCATCGCCCGATTCCAATCAATCTCCTTAAAGTAATAGGGTATATAACAAGCCTCCATGTCCAACGGTTTTTTAAACACAAATATATTTGAGCATAAAAGATTGGCATTTAAGCAAGCGGCTTTACGTTCTTCCTTGTTCAAAAAGGGCATTTGATGATGGGATGAGCATGTTGCTAAATTTTCTTTCAAACTGGTTAAATCCAATTCAAACATCTCCATTTCAGTCAGGATGAAAGATAATGCATCACGTCCTTACTATGGGACAAAGCCTGTTCAATGAGTGCTGGCGCTTCCTCTAAGGAAGCTTCCTGAAATTGAAATTTCATCACCAAATCTGTTATGGCGCTTAAGGACATTCCTGAAATAAGGAAATGTTCAGGGGAGTATTGATTTTCGAGAATAACACGTGCAATTATTTGATGCGGAACACTGCTTGTTAAATCAGCAAAAATAATTATCCGGTGATGTTTTTTCAAAAAATTAATTAATTCTGTTTCATACTGTTTATGGCTCATCTCTTCTGAAAACTCAAGGATGTCTAACTTTGGTTCGTTTCCCAATAAAAAACGGAGGGCAGATACAACTCCAGATGGAAAACCGCCATGACCTGTTATTAAAATTTGATGCATTCTCCGTCCCTTCTTCCCTGAATTTTTCTTTCATTGGACAAATGCTGTTTGGTCCTCAGCCTGAACGTTTCCCGTTTTAAGAAACCCTTTAGACACCAGTGTATAACTCAGATAAGCTGTGATGCTAAAGCAAAACAAAGTTGCTGCCGGAAAATAATAAACAGCCCCGGCTGCCCCGGCAAGAACTAATAATGTAAGAAGTGTAAAATGCAGGTTTCCAACCGAGAGCAGCAAGGTATTTTTAATGACATCTTTTAAAGATCCACGGTAATGTACTATGACAGGAAATATGGTTACTGAGGCAAACACATATACGATACTTAACAGGAAGAGAAACGAAAAAAGGACGTATTTAAAGTTCGAATTCAACTGATTTGTTATAAGGAAATCTGCAATCAGCAAACAGGAAAAGACCAGCCATATGGCACCAATAAGAAAGCTTTGCTTAAAGTTCTCCTTAAAGTGCCGGAAGAAAGCAGATGCTAGTCTAATATCCTTATGATTCTGCCACTCCCGGACTACTCCAAACATAGCAGTGGTTGCCGGGAAAATGGTCAATACCGGAAGGCAAAACACCAGCCAAAGCAGATTCAGCAAAAAAGCATTCATGATAAATTCCATTGTTCGATAAAGCTTGCCATCCATACCATTTTGTCCCCTTTCTTAATTAGAGAGGAAAGGGGTACGCCAATCAATTGATTGTACGCCCTCCTAGACCCTGTCACCTACCAGTACATTTTCCAATCCTTTACAAGTCGTATTAATGCTTCAAAATAGTAGTAATCTCCCCAAATGCAGCTCTCATCCACTCCGCGGCGGCCGCCTTTATAATAGACAGCATGTTTAAGAATTCCATTTGCTTCACTGCCAACCTCAGTCGTATAGTTTTCATACAGTGATTTAATCATCAAAAGGGCAGCATTTTCATAGACTTTTTTCTCCTGGTCCAATAATGGCAAATGCTTTGACATTTCCAATAGTCCGCACACTGCGATAGCTGCTGCAGAGCTGTCACGTTCCTCATCACCCTCTGTAAAAATTAAGTCCCAGTAGCAGATATGATCTTTCGGCAATCGATTTAAATAATAGTTTGTCAGATTTTTCGCTAATTCTACTAAGCTCCAATCAGATATGTAGTGATAGCTGAGAGGAAAGCCATAAATGCCCCAGGACTGCCCGCGCGCCCAGCAGGAGTCATCGGAATAACCCTGTCGTGTATTGCCATACAATGGTTCACCTGTCTCAGGGTCCATATAGTAAGTGTGGAAGGTGGAGGCATCCGGTCTGACAATATATTGGGCTGCCTGATTTATATGTTTCTCAGCAATATTCCGGTAAGTAGGTTTGCCAGTCACTTCAGAAGCCCAATAAAGCAGTGGCAGGTTCATGTTGCAGTCAATGATCATCCTGCCGCGTTCACTTGGATCGTTAAGATTTCCCCAGGCCTGTATTATTCCCGCTTCTTCGTAATATCTGGTAATTAATAAATCAGCGGCCTTAAGGGCAATTTCCTTTGCCTCCTCATTTCCTGTCAGCTTGTAAGCACTGACACAGCTAAGTGTGTATAGAAAGCCAAGGTCATGATGGTCAACCTCAATCCGTTTTTCAAGCCGCTCTCTAAAGCTTTCAATATGCTTTTCAGCTATTTTTCGGTATTTTTCAAGCCCTGTATATTCATAAGCAAGCCATAGCATGCCGGTCCAAAAGCTTGTCGTCCATTCCACATTTTCAATCGGCTTATAGACAAGATTTACACTGCTGGAATCAGGGAATTTATCTGTGAACACATCCAGGCTTTGATCTATTTTTGCTAACACATGTTTTATAGCTTTTTCGACAAAAACACGGTCTACAGCCGGAGTTTCTGTATAACGTTCAATATTCTTAATTGGTTCCTTTTGTACTTCTCCAACACTTATAGTCATCTCACTGCACCTCTAACTTTGTAATTAATCTTTCATTCACTAGGGTTTAGTCCTCATCCTAAATTCTTTTTTTTGGTGTGACATTAATGCATGTTTGCCTGTCCATTAATCTGCGATAAAAAGGATCATTCAAATCCACCAGCCAGCAGCAGAGCTTTCTTTCGAGCTCCTTTGCAATCGGGTGGGATTCGGGATAATCAATGTGTTCTGGATGGAGCTGGTATTTGTCCTTTTGCAAATCGTATAGCAAACGGATTTGTTCGTCGCCCGGGGCATAGCCATGATGGATCACATAGGTAAACTCATGGGTTCGAATGGCTCGCCATCCATATTCGCGATTATTTAGTCCCGCTTTCTGAAATGCTTCAATAGCTTCCTTCCTTCCCGGATAGGCACACATATACGCTTCCTCCGGTCCGCTGATCTGCTGATTTAAAATGCAGCCTGACAAATCATTCCCCTCGACCGTATCAGGAACATCTAATTTCATGAGGCTGAGAAGGGTTGGCATGATATCAACCGTATTGAGCAGCAAATCTGTTCTGATTTGCGGAACCTTCTTTGGCCAGCGAATGCAAAATGGAACTCCGATCGACTCTTCGTACCATACATGCTTCGCCATCAACCCATGAGAGCCCATCATTTCTCCATGGTCAGAAGTCAATACCACAATCGTGTTCTCTTCCAGCTTTTCTTCCTTTAAATACTTTAAAATCCTGCCGAAGTGGTCATCTATTCCAGATATGGCTGCAAAGTAATTCAATTGTTTATCCTTTAACTCTTCCATGCCTCCATCCATTGCTTCCCCGGTATGAACAGAGAAAGCGGATTGGTTCACGTTTTCCCTTAGTCTTATTCGTTCTCGATTGTAAAGCTTCCGGTATTTTTCCGGCACTTGATCAAACGGACTATGAGGCGGGTTCCAGGATAAAAATAATGCAAACGGCTGATCATCTCTTCGTGATTGAATATAATGTATCGCCTTGTCTGTCTCATGCTCCACTGACCATTGGTTCACGTTAATTTTCTCCGGGCAATCCTGCCAGTAATGCGGTGTGAGATGCTCATCCCATGCCCCATACGAATACCAATATTGGAACCCATGCCTTTTCGGTCCAGGTGGAGTATACGCATCCCAGCCGGCTGCACCGGATACCGGCTGGTCTGTTTCATTTAATTCCGGCAAATCGAGATGCCATTTTCCGATATATCCAGTCTGATAGCCATTTTCTGCAAGTACTTCGCTAATACAAATTTCATCCTGACTTAAGCTGACATCTGCTCCAACTTTGCAATTCGTATAGACCCCGGTACTGTTTGGATACTTGCCTGTAAGCATGGATGCCCGGTGGGGAGAACATAATGGAGAGCATGTGACGGCATTGGAAAAAATTGTGCCTTCCAGTGCAAACGCATCTATATTCGGTGTAAGCACATCATCCTCCCTCTCAAACCCTACAGCCTGCCTGCGCCATTGATCTGCAAAAATATAAATCAAATTGGGCTTTTGTCGTCTCCCCATAGTCTCTCTCCTTTTTGTCATTTCGTTTATCTGATTGATTTCGGATTATAGCCTTTTTTGCTTGGTATCATTTTTAATTTGGCGGTTAACGATTTACCGTACATCTGTTTAACATTCACCTTCAGCTTAATCGAAGGCTTGGTTCGCTCAACCTGTATTTGTTCATCTGCTTCTAAAACCTTAAAGGCTTTTCCGTCAATGTTGATTTCAATCCACCCGCTGTTTTGCATCGTTGGATCCGAAACGGCCAGCTCCAGCACTCCATCCTTCTCCTGCATTGTAATGGAAGCTTTTTGGTAAACAGTTAACGGACCTGCCGATTGCTTTTCATCCAGCCAGAAATTAGCACCGATGATGTTTTTCTTTAAATCCTGAACCGCTTGAACGGCAGAATCGTTTCGAAGTATTTTAATATCCGGTTTTGCAGCATAATTTCTTGTTTGCTCCGGTTTCAAACCTGGCAATAACACATAAGAATACGTTTCGTTTGCAGGGTTCAACCCATGGTCAAACCACATGGCTGTATAAGAACGCGTTATTTGTTCAGCCGGACCGCCATAATTAATGTCCTTCCAGGCGCCTGTACGCTGTTCTTTTTTCACCGTGAGCGTTTTAACTTCAGGGAAATAGTAACCAATATCAGCCCCGGAAACATTTCCTTCCAGGTGTGCCCACTTGGCTTCTGCAGCTTGCAGTTCACCTTCGTTCAGCTCCTGCTTTTCACCATTGATAAGAAGCTGATTCGAGCCGTTATTCCGGATTTTGCGATTTTCAACAATCGTTTCAATCTGCCTGTTATCATCACTGCTGATTCCTGCACCGAGAGCAACAATTTCATCATCAAACATAAACCATGATTTTTTGGCTGATAGCGAGCTGTTCCAGGCTTTGTAAGACATGCCTGCAGATCCATACCGGTTTAGCGTTGAGCCTCCTGTCCATGATTCTGATGAAGTGTGTTCACCGCTTCCATCGGCCCTCTTAATCGTATCAACCGTCGTGCCAGGCATCCGGTACGGGTCTACTGTTGGCCAGAAGTCATCGCTGTATTGTGCAAGATCGGCATTATACAAATACGTCATCCCTTCTCCGGTATACCATCCTTTCCGATTTTCATCATTCATATCTTCATAGTTTTGAATTCGGTTTGAATACATGCTGATACCAAAGGCATAGCCCGGTTTCCGATTAACCACCCGATCCATTGAAGCAAAAGTCTTATGATAATTAAGCTCCCCCCTTGGAGTGACGGACTGATTCTCAAGAAGCTGATTAGCTAAGACCATATCCCGGAAGCTGTTAGCATTGGCAAAATAATCGAAATACGAATCTTTCTGCAGCCAATACTTTGCCATTCTCTTGTATTTTTCCTTGTATGGTTCCGGTGCAAATTGAGCCATTCGAATGACCGTTTTTATAACCGTTTGGCCCGCCTGATGGTCCTGAAGGAAATCACGTGAAATCGCTCTCCCTCTCACCATATCCATTAAAGCTCCTTTATACATAAACGGTTCATACGCTTCTTCAATCCAGTCATAAACATTGTTCACTTTAGAGTCCTTTACATCCCATGCCGATCCGTTTAATAACTCAAGCATTTCTGTTAAGCCTTCAATTAACACAATTCCATAGGAACCTGTGTAGGAAATATTTTCATGCTGCACAAAAGAGCCATCATCATAGAATCCATCCCCAGCTGTTACGTTTTCAAAAGTTTGACTTAGGGCATCTCTGGCAGAAGCGATTTTTTCTGCATCTTTTACAATTACTCCCCGTACTCCAACCACCTTACTGACATCAATCCTGTTAGCTCCGACAGCTTCTCGATACTTTTCAGGAGTTGTTGCTCCAGATTTCGTTGGATCCGGCTGAAAATGGTCTACAGTCTCTAAATAACGATGAATGGTTTCCTGATCCAAATAATCATACAAAAGCACCAAAATGTTGTTTAATTCTTTTGGAACTCCAATTTCCCAGTGCCACCAGTTACTATATTGAACGATAGATTCGTTATAGCGATTCTCATAAAGCCATTCCAACGCATCCGATATATCTTTCAGTAATTTCGGATGGCGATAAAGGGGTGAATGTTCATTAGAAAAAGCCATAGCCATTGCGGTCAAATTCCGATAATTATCACGGATGTCAGCAGAATCCTCAGTGCTTGCATATTTATACCACAAAAAAGTCCGATCATTATTCCTATCCATTGTCTTCCATAATAGTTCAGCTTTTTTTGATTGATTGAAAACCATTTCTTTCATTCGTTCATTTGAGTCATCATAAAAGTCAAGACTGGTCAATTGGGTTTCCCATTTCTTTCGGAGAACGTCGTATTCATCCTGTATGGAAGGTGAAACAGTCACTTGAATTTCCTTTTTTAATCTCCCATCTGAAGTCTCAACTGTAATTACAGCATTTCCTGGTGATTTAGCTTCTACAAGTCCTTTCTGAACAGAGACAATATTATTATTGGAAGAACTCCATACCAATTGCCCTGCATCTCCATTCTCAGGATCAACTTCTGCTTGAAGTAAGCGCACCTGCTCTGCATTAAGCATAAGTTCTTTTGGACTAATTTCGAAGTCTTCAATTGCTGGCTGTTCTATCGCATCATTTCTTTTCACTTTGACCGTGCTGCTTGCTGTCAGACCATTATCCGTCACGGCCGTTATGACAGCTTCGCCTGCCTTCACCCCCTTCACCATGCCGTTTTCCACTTTTGCAATTGATTCATCAGTCGAAAACCATGATATTTTAGAGCTTGCACCTGCCGGCTCAAGCTTTACATGTAAATCAGCTGTCTCCTGCTCTCGAATGGCCACTTCCTTGTTTTCAATTTCAATTGAAGTTGCCGGTTCTATCGATCGTAATGAAACATCATCAAACATGACTGTTCCTGTGCCTGTTTCAAAGAATAGCTGGACACGAATCCTGTCTGCATTTTCAGGTATCTTTATCTCCATTTTGATTTGTGACCAATCATGGGTTCCAGTTAATCGTGAGGAATAAAGAAGGCCAAGCTGCTGATTTCCATCATAGGCAGCTACTCTCATTCTTGCTCCCTGTTCACTCACAATATTTTCTGTTTTTAACCATGTACTTAATTGATAGGTTATATTTCCATTTACAAGTACATCCTGTGACACGGCAGTTCTCGATGTTTGTTCAGCCGAAATCAGCAGCCCATACTTACCTGTACGGCTGGCTTCCTCGGAAATAGATACAAAGGGACTTCCAGTTGGTTTCCACACGCTCCAATTAAGTGCTCCCATTTGGTCCCAGCCAGCATTTGGTGTTTCTGTACTTTCAAATCCGGTATTTAACAATCCTGCAGATCCACTTGCCATAGTCGATGGCACATGGACAGCCACTGCCATCAATAATGAAAGAATAATTAAAAAGGATAATCCCCTTTGATATTTTTTGTTCATCATTTCGCTCCTTTATGCTTTATCGCAGTCTAACTAGGTACCCCACTTTTAGTCAGAGCAAAGACAGGAGATTAATGGGGTTAAATGGCCCGTTGGGCAAGATGGTTCTTCTCTGCAATCAGCAAGGGAGGAGTCAACGCGCTCCCAAAACTCCCACTGATCATGTGTTTACTTAATTCCGGTATTTGCAACACCCTTAATAAAGTGATCCTGGGCTAGGAAGTAAACAATGATGGTCGGCACAATCGCCGAAACAGCAGCAGCCATCAGAAGGGCATATTCCGTGTTATACTCTGTAATAAAGTGCTGAATTCCGAGTTGCAAAGTATATAAATGATCGGATGTGAGGTAGATTAATGGCCCCAAAAAGTCATTCCAGGAATGCATGAAGGAGAAAATGACTAGAGTAGCAATAGCAGGCTTTGACAAAGGTAATATAATCCTCCAATAAATCCCAAATTCACTCAACCCATCAATTCTTGCTGCCTCCAGTAACTCATCCGGTATCGATAAGAAAAATTGCCGGAACAAAAAAACACCAAACGGATTAAACGCTCCCAGTATAATCAGTGCCCAATGAGAATTAACGAGACCAAGCTGCTTCATCAGCATAAACTGCGGAATCATCATGACTTGATAAGGAATCATCATCGTTGCAACATAAATAAAAAATAATCGATTGCTTTCAGGGAATTTAATTTTCGCAAAAGCATATCCAGCAAGGGAACTATTGATAATGACTAAAATCGTTGTAATGACAGCGATTTTTAAGGTATTCAAATAATAAAGATGGAACGGGACAGCCGTCCAGACCTTTGTGTAATTTTCCCAGCGGAATGTTTCTGGAATCCATTTAATCGGAAATCCGAAGATCTCCGTTTCTGCTTTTAATGAAGAGGACAACATCCAAATAAAGGGTAATATCATTACGACCGACATTAGAATAATCAAAAGATATCTGATGATTTTGCCTCTAGATATTTTTTTACTATTTACCTCTTGGGCAGGAACAGAAGCCTCTGTTGCAATATTCATAGATTTTATCCACTCCTTTCTATTATTTTCTCTATTAATAGTTGACCCATTTTTTTTGTCCTCTGAATTGGATAATAGAAATCACTAAAATCAACAAGAACAATACATAAGCCATTGCTGAGGCGTACCCATACTCGAATTGCTTAAAAGCGGTATTATAAATGTCGTATACAAGAACATGGGTTGATCGGCCAGGCCCGCCACCGGTCAGAACGTATATTAAATCAAATACTTTGAATGAATTAATAACACCTATGATGGTTGTAAAGAATATTACCGGGGACAACATTGGAAGTGTGATATTAAAAAATTTGGAAATGGATCCAGCACCATCCAATTCGGCAGCTTCATAAAGATAATCCGGAATATTTTGAAGACCCGCTAAAAATAAGACCATGTAATAACCGACTGAATGCCAGATATAAACAATGGAGACGGAAATTAAGGCCCAGGTTGGGGAAGACAGCCATCCAGGCGGTTGTTCGATACCAAGCTTCATCAATGTTCCATTTATTGGTCCCAAGGTGGGATTAAAAATGAGCTGCCATACAGCTGCAACAGCAATCGTTGCCGTAACATATGGCAGGAAAACAGCAGTCCTGAAAACTTTTACAAACCGAATTCCACGATTTAATGCAACCGCGATTAAAACAGAAAGGAATAAGGTAACGGGAACAGAGATTAACATAAAGAGGACACTATTAATAAAGGAAATACGGAAATTAGCATCATATATTAATTGTTTATAATTTTCAAAACCAATAAACTCGATACTGCCAAAGCCATTCCAAGAGGTAAAACTCATACAAAATGAGGCAATGACAGGAATAAGAATAAATACCAGAAAGCCAATAATGTTTGGCAGAAGGAAAGTATAAGCTGTTATCCGATTTCTACTTATGGTCATTGATTTTGCTTTTTTACCAAGCCTCATTCTTTTTTCACTCCTTCTGTTAAAACTAGGCACTGCTTATATAAATAACAGAGCAGTGCCCGCTGTTTTTACTTTTCTCCGTATTTGCTGGCCCATTCGCCTTTTACACGTTTTCCAATTTCTTTGATCGCATCATCCACTGAACGCTGGCCAAGCAGGGCAAGCTCTCCCTCTTGCTTAAATATTTGTTCGACCACAATGTTTTTCACGCCAGGCAGCATTGGATATTCTGTATATTCTTTAGTTTCTAAGAAATAATGAAGGCTTTCTGGTTTTTGCTTGCCATCACCCAGATATGCTGATTCGACATCCTTATCCATATATCCGGTTAAATAGCCTTCTGAGGCAAGGAGCTCCGCCCCTTCTTTGCCAGTCATATACTTTAGAAATTCAAAAGCTTCTTTAGGATGCTTTGTATTTTTGTTCATCATAATGCTGACAGGCAATGCCAATGAGGTATTTTTTGCTACACCCTCTGGATGAGGAATTGGTGCAACATCCCAATCAAACTTCACTGTTCCTTCCTTTTCACCTTGACGAAGCTGGGCAACATGCCAATCTCCAATGATATTCATCGCAATATTTCCTTTTTGGAATGCTGCATTGTAATGTGCACCAGTTGTTACCTGTTCAGACCATTTCATGATTGAACCGTCTTTCTCAAGGTCAATCCTTAATTGTAATGCATCCTTAAAAGGGGTTAAGTCTTTATCTATGACAGATGCTCCCTTCTGAACAGCACTCATATACCAAGTTGACGGCCATTGCTGTAAATAGGCGCCATATACTTTATCTTCTCCGCTCCCATTAGTCATTTTTTTCGCCAATTCCCTGAAATCATCCCATGTCATATCATCACTTGGATACTCAATACCTTTTTCATCGAAAAGGGTCTTGTTGTAATAGAGCATCCAATTGGATTTACGATATGGAAGGCTCATAACTTTTTCTTCATACTTATATGTGTCATACATGGTCCCATATCCTGAAACATCCATACCGCTTTCCTTAATATATGGATCAAGCGGTGCCAGGATCCCAGTGTCAATCATATTATCCATTTGCCCGGTAAAGAGGTCATATCCATCTCCTCCCGAAAGCTGCATGCGGATTTTTTCATAATACTGTTGCTGAGGGAATGTTTCGAATGTGATATCAACATTGGGGTGTTCCTTTTTGAAATTTTCATACCCTTTCTTGAAAACAGCTTCATCTGCAGGAAATACAGCCATTTTCAAACTAATTTTTCCATTGGAACTTTTTCCATCATCAGTTTCCGCATTCCCTTTTTCAGCTGCACCATTCGAACAGCCCGCGATGATTCCAAGAAATAGAATTAAAACTGTCAATAAATAAAATCCTCTTTTCATTGATTTCTCCCCCTTTTTTTTTTAATAGATTGTTATATACTTAGTGTAAGGGTTTTCAGTATTCTGAATAAGTAGAAAATTTTTTTCCCCTCTTTTAACCAGGAGTGACAAATATGATTTATCTATGTTTAATTTTTATGGTATTTTTAATCTTTTTTATTTATAAAAACCTTAGCAGCCGATCAGTCTTCTTTCTATGCACCTTAACCATGGGATGGATTTTGGCGTATATTTCATTTACCCTCTATCTATCAAAATTTAATTATTATTACAATGTGGTGAACCAATTTATTGATTTAGGCCCTGGCACTTGGAGCAGGCTGGTACTTGGTAATTTTGATACCCATACCTTAATTCGGCTTTTCAACTTAGGAATTATATTGTTTTATTTTTCCTTTTTAAGCTTTTCCATTTCATTTACAAGCAGCCTAAGAATCAATCCGAATTTGCGATCCTTTTATTTTGCACTGGCTGTTCTCGGCATGATGCAATTTCTTTATTATGAACCGGGTATCAACCTGTACCTTCAGGACGTATCATTTGGAACAGAGAAGCTGACCAAGATCTATAAGCAATATATCAGCACCGGAGATATTGTGTTTCAATCGATAAATTATGCTCATCTCCTTCTCGGCCTAGCGTTATTTACATACTATTACATTCGCTATTACAAACTGAGATCGATTCGCAATCATACCTTTTATACGTTAATTAGCTTGCTGCCGATTACCTTTCTACACCTGTTTATTTTTTACTGGGCCCCTTCCAATTTTGTTAGAACTACATTTAGTGAAAGTTTTGTCAACTATCAGCAGCCGCCTATTAATCTATTTTTAATTGAATATCGTTTTTTTCCTCTGATAGCGATTTCAGCGATCGGCATCATGATCTACAACATCTACAAATACAAAGCAAATGAGGCACGCTATTCAAATATCAATGTTATTACAAAGAAAAAAATTGATACCGCCTCTCTGGGAATCCGGGCATTTACCCATGCCATCAAGAATCATCTGCTGGCAATTCGTTCGGAAACCGAATACTTACATGAAAAACTCGCGCATGATGAGGATGCTCTCTATAGCCTTAAATTGATTACTGATTCGTGTGAGCAGGCTTTTCACAGCATTAATCAAGCAAACGAAAAGCTTCGGCAGATCACCTTAAACATCAAGGCTGTTCCGTTATTGGATCCAATTGAAAAAGCCATCCAGCGATTTCCGTCTAATCTCTCGAATATAGAATTTCAGTATAAAAAGCCAGATTCAACAATTGTTGTCTACATGGATGAAACCCAAATAAACGAGGCAGTTTATAACATCCTGAAAAACTCAATAGAAGCGCTAGGAAGCACCGGCGGGAGAATTTCAGTGCATCTAAACCAGGTAGATCAATGGGGGACGATCACGATTAGAGATAACGGCCCCGGCATTGACGCGGAAGACGTGGAAGAAGTATTTACTCCATTTTTCTCAACAAAGCCCAGTATTACTAATTGGGGTATTGGTTTATCTTTTTGCCATAAAGTTATAACAGGCCATGGAGGTAAAATTGACGTAACAAGTGAATTGGGAAAATACACGCAATTTGACATATTATTGCCACTGGTCAAGAGGGTATAAAATATACCCCTTACACTTTCGGGGAGGTATTCTAGTGGAAAATATACATATTTTAATAGCAGACGATATGGAGGCGCATCGCAGAAGGCTTGAAAGGATCATCAGCAGTGTGGAGAACCTTTCTTTATCAGCTTCTGCAAAAAGCGGTTACGAAGCTATTGCTTATGCGGCGATTAAAAAACCTGAAATTGTTTTAATGGATATTGAAATGGAAAGTCAGATGGCAGGTATTAAAGCAGCTTCAGAGATTCATAAAATTCTACCCGATGCGAAAATTATAATGCTGACAGTGCACCAGGATAATAATATTGTGTTTGCAGCCTTTCAGACGGGTATTGTCGATTACTTAATGAAATCAGCACCAAAAGAAGAAATTATCGAAGCCATCTATTCTGCAGCCAACAACCAATCACCGATCCGCCCGATTATTGCTGAAAAAATCAGGCAGGAATTTGCCAGAATTAAAAAATCAGAAGATCAGCTTACCTATTTCTTTAAAATTATCGCCAATCTGACTCAGTCTGAACTAGAGGTGCTAAAGCTGTTGTGCAGCGGATTAAAACGAAAGGAAATTGCCGAGATCCGCACAGTTGAAGTAGAAACAATAAAAAAACAAATCACCAGCCTATTGAAAAAGTTTAATAAAAATAGCACAAGGGAAATCATCACCGAAGTTAACGAACTACGACTTTTTGAGTTTATTAAGGATATATCTTAAATCAAAAAGAGGTAAAAAAACCTGAAAGGGTTTTTTACCTCTTTTTTTGTTTTCCTATTTATTTAGGCTGCAGTACAGCTTCCAATGGTTCTGCATCCTTGCAATCAAATTGTATAGTTGTGCGATTATTCTCAGCTGAAACTACTCTGATTCGGCTATCTTTTGAAAGTAGATCCCACTCCCCCTTTAACGTTAGTTTTATTGGGCGCATTATGCTTTCAGCATGGCGCCATTTTCGTGAATAAATACTCACTTCTTTTTGTACACCATTTTCATCATATTGATCGTGTTCAATCCCTTCATATAACCTTAAGTCAGGGTCTACAGCACTCAGGACTAGCTTTTCTCCATCTGTACGGGTCATAACCATGGAAGGAGTATCAATTGCATGTATAGGACCTTGATTAATAGTTTCACTGGCTTCAAAGAAAGCGTATCCTGTAATACCAGTAGCACGGTCTTCTACAATATGAGCCATTTGATTTTGCTGCAGTACAATATATGGCGAATTATCCTTATTTTCCATTGATTCTGCAAACTTTCTCATTTGATTTTCAGTTGTATCTACTAAAACTGCATATTGATATTTGCCATCTTTTGGAGCTTTCCCGTGGTCAAGCCAAGCTGTCGAAAAATTGCCGGATGTATTAGAGCCATCCTTTTGATGCTTAGACCACTGCTCTGAGCGTGATATTGAAACGGTTTGTCCTGCCGGTACATAATAACCATTTGCCTTATTATCTATAATCCAGGCATCCTTGACAAGACTTTGCTGATTTTGATAAGGAAAATCTGTTATGCCTCCCGTTTTTGACATCCACACAGGATCCGTTTCAGCTTCCATGTAATTTTGGAACAAAGTTGTTTCAGTAGGATATTCACTGTTTGAATTTTCAATATTTGAACCAAGGGCTACAATTCGATTATCAAAAAAGAAATACGACTTACGGGCTCGGTGGGTACCATCATATTTTGGATGTTCATGAAGTTTCATAGCAAACATACCATTTTGCCCTTGAAGGCTCAAACTTCCCGAGTAGGTTTCATCAGAAATCAGCATTTCCTCAAAACCGCTGAAATGGTCAACATTTCGCACATCTGAACGCAATTTTTCGAATGGCAAATGAATAGTGGTTGTACCAGGCCAACGATTCCAATCCCAGCCCTCCTGTGCGTATCCGCTATCCCGATGATTATAAGAGCCCATAATTTGCATATGGCCATACGACATATAGCGGCCATATAGATTGGCATTTTGATAGGTTTCATTTCCCCATAAATAACGGCTATAGCCTCTTACACCAACAAGCCAGTTGTCACGCCTATGAATACCAAGGTTGGCGTAGTTCATAGACCAATGGCCATGTGGATCCGCTTCAGAACCAATACCAAGCTGTTTAAAATAACGGACGGTTTCATCTTCTTTATCTGCCAATCTTAAATAAGCAGCAGCCAATTCACGGTCAATTGCCTCATTTCCATCTGGGGATCCAGCCAAAGCCATGTACCGGTATGGAGGCAGCACCAAAGCTCCTTTACCATCTGGATGGCGGCCAGCCACACTAATCAGCCATTGAGTTTTGTTTGAGTACAGGCGCATGGCCAGTAATGCTTTTTTCAATGTTTCATGGGCTTCTTGATTAACACTAAAAGGGCTGTTTGATAAAACATACATGATAGGAGTAACCCCATTAAATGCATCTTTGGCATAAGCTGGATAATGGTTAGCATGATGATAGGCAGACCCGTCCTTCTTAAAGGCGGGATCCAGACCCTTAGCCGGCAAAAGTACCCGTGACAGCCAAGTTGAAAAGCTCTCCATATCTCTAATTTTTTCTTTTGTATCCTCTTGTACAAGAATACTGGCAAGCATCCCATTTAGAGTAGTATTTAAAATGTCGATATTGCCGACAACCATTTCTTTAGGAGTATAAATCTTGCCGGCTCCACTTAACCAGAATAACGTTTTTTGGGTACGATCTAGCAGCCCAGCCTCTTTCAAAACACCGTGCATAAGGAAGGACGAAGTATAAAATCCGCGAATATTGTAACCCAGATGATGCATTGTTCCTTGTCCGCTTCCATCCATCCAGCCCTGGTCTGCCAAATGATCTGCTAAGTCAATATATATAAATTTTAATTCATTTTTTATAGACTCATCTTCAGTGGAGTGGTACGTATTAGCAACTAAATTCATAAAATCGGTAAAAGTTCTTAAATCTTCTGTTTGACTTAAATCCTTATATGCTTCTTTTAAAATCGAAGGAAATTGATCGAAATGAGGCATATACAAAGGATTGCCATGAATTACTCCATCATCTCGAGTTATTCCAAAGGAGGCAAAACGGGAGCGGATCTCTGCCATTAATGCGTCTGTCACTTTCTGCTTCTTAAAGACTAAATCTTTAAACTTGGTTTCAACTTTTCTTATTCCTGCTAAGTGCTCTTCTGTTATTTCCGATTCAGCTACTGGCGGCGTGAGATTCGAATAGTGCAAGAGACCTAGCCAATGGGCGTTTGCAGCTTCCATAACTTTCGGGTTAACAAATGGAACTTGTTTGTCAGGTGTGTGGTGACGAGGATCAATAGGGGTCGACAACATCATGGAGTCAAAATGTAATGTACCTGATTGAGATTCTGGTGCAACAATTGTCATGCGGTTCATATGCGGGTGTGGTTTCCCCTCCATATCACGCTCAAACGAAACCCATGCCGTCCTCCATCCTTTAAAGTTTAAGTTCATTTCAAACCAGCTATCAACATGGTTTCCTCTGCCAAACTGAAAAGTGGCTGTATCATCAATTGGCTCTTCATTATAAACCCAGACAACAAATGATTGGATTGCTTGATCCTGACTATTTGGAATAAAAGGAGTAAATTCAATATTTTCTTTTATTGTCAGTTCTGAGCCTCCTGTAAAGTTCCATTTTAATGATTGCTGTCCGTCCTTTGAGTGAAGACTGTCAATCTCAAGGTCGCTGTCACTTTTTGTTTTAAACGAATTGGGTACACCATTTTCAAACAAAAAGAGCGGAATTCCTATATCTTTTGCCTCCTTCTCCAATTGTAAGGCACCGGATGATAAATCATACTCGCCTGCTGCCGTATCGGCTGCAGGATCTGTAAGATCTTTGGCAGCAGTTTCAAGTGGAGCGGCCGTAATGGTGGCCGTCAATGAGGCGATTATAGGTAAAACGGCAAATTGTTTTCTATAACCTTTGATCTTTTTTTTATGCCTGTCCTTTAATTCTTTCATTCTGCTCTCCTTCTCCTTTCTCATTTAGCAAGCAATAAGGGGAAACGCTTACAATATTAATTTTAGGGCAAATTGCTGCTTAGGTAAGGTGAAAACTTTTTACCCCCATTACTTTATCGCGATAATATTGCGGAGCAGGAGCCATTAAGAGAAATGAAATTAACTGCCGCTGCTGTGATAAATAAGGTTGCCATTGTTGCTGTTTCTCTTCCTTTTCATAAAAAATAAAAAAGAGATGATTCTTTCTCCAAAGATAAAGAATCATCTCTTTACAGCAAACAAGCACCTATCCAGAAACCTTCCCAAACCAAGAACTGGCCGTTTCTTTCAAGACCTTATTCAGCTCCTTAATATTCTTTCTCCCTGTATCCTGCAGCCATGCACGTGCAGCTTCCACACCTCTTTCAGCAAATGGGGCGACGCCATTTTTCCAGGTTGCACGTCCACATAAAACGCCGTTAAAGGTGGAGCCGGATTCCTTTGCGAATTTTAATGTTTCCTGAAACAACTCCGCGCTTACACCCGCACTTAAAAAGATAAATGGCAGCCCGGTTGCCTCGCTTTGCTCTTTGAAATAGGCGGACGCTTTTTCCTTGCTATAGGCGGTTTCACCTTCTGTGTATCCTTCTGTAAAATTCATATCAACCGGAACTTCAACCTTTAAGACATCCACTTGATAACGCGGATTGGAGAATTCCCTCATGGCATCAATCACCTTATGCGGTTTTACCTTTGCATATTCCAGGCTTTTTACATCATCTATGCGGGAATCATAGGTGACAATCTCAAGGAAAAATGGGATATCCTCGGCCGCACATTCAGATCCCACGCGCTCCATAAAAACATGCTTGTAGTCATTAATTTTTTCACCTTCATCCACATCATAATACAGTAGAAATTTGATGGCATCGGCTCCAGCATCCTTCAGGCGTTTAACAGACCATTCATCCAGCAAATCAGGCAATCTGCCCACAGCCGTTGCATCATAGCCTGTTTTTTCATAGGCCACTAATAACCCTGCGTCTGGATGCCGGACTTTGGCAGCAGGAAGGCCATATTCTGGATCTAATAGAATGGAAGTTGCGAAAGGTGTCAGCCCCTCAGAAACTAATTCCTTAAAGCGAATGATGCCCTCATCCCCGACATCACTTGTGTTTCCGGCGGCAATCATTTTCTTCAGTGAACCGCGCTGATCAATCGCGAGAGCTCCAATAATTCCATCTTTATCTGATAAACGGTTAAGGGCTTCTCGCTTTGTGTTTGTAAGTGTTAACATTGTAATCACCTCTATTAATCTATTTTTTTCACCTGAACTAGCTCAAAAATAGATTTGAACTTGTCTGGGTTAATATAGCCTGTCTTTTCTTCCATGGTATTAAGCATCCCTGCGGCCATGGCCGTTCTCAGTACATTAGGAACAGTCTGGTTGTGTTTCAGGGCAACAGCAAGGCCGGCTACTGTAGCATCACCTGAGCCAACCGGATTTACAGCATTAATCTCAGGGATAATCACACGGTAAAAGTCTGGTCCATGTTTAACAAAGGCTCCATCCTTCCCCATCGATACTATAATCCATTCAATTCCTTGAAACATTTCACCTGTTAGTGCCTCCTTATATCCTCTGATGCTGTGATTTAGTTCCATTCCAAGGAGCTGGGAAAGCTCTGTCGCATTCGGTTTAATGGCAAATGGCTTTACCTTATGAAGCAAAACCTGGCGCAGTGGCTCCCCAGATGTATCAACGATGACAGGGATTCCTTTCTCCCGGCCTATCTCGGCCATTCGTGTATAAAAATCGGAAGGCAGCCCATGCGGCAAGCTTCCGGATATTGTCACAAGGGAAACGCTTGACAATAACCTTTCGTATTCGGCAAGAAAGGCGGTACCGTCCCCTGCTGTCACCACCGGACCAGACTCCAAAATCTCTGTCTGCTTTCCATCATGAAGAATGGCAATACAATTTCTAGATTCCTGGTTAATGTTTATGAACTCATTTCCAATCTTGTCCTTTGTCAATTCCTGAACAATATAGCCGCCAATCGTTCCGCCAAGTAAACCTGTTGCCAGAACCTCTTCACCTAGCTGCCTGATGACGCGTGCAACATTTAATCCCTTGCCGCCAGCGGTTTTCACAGCATCTTTAACACGGTTCACACTATCAAGCTTGAAATCGGAAATTAGATAGGAGATATCGACCGATGGATTCATTGTGACAGTTAAAATCATCACACTTCCTCCTTTTGCATGAATTTTTCAGCTTGATAACGGCACACGCCATCAAGAAACGTTGCCACTAGCTCCAGTTTTGGCGTTAACACAATAAAGTCGGCATCAAGTCCGGCTGCTATATTGCCGCACTCCCCATCAAGATGAATACTTGCAGCGGGTGCCTTGCTGGCCATATAGATTGCTTCTTCAGGAGTTGCAATTCCCCATTCCACGATATTTCTGACCGCATCGATCAGCCGCAAAATACTTCCTGCTAAACTTTCTGACTCTAAACGGGCAGCCCCATCCTTCACTTCGACTGGAAATTCGCCTAGCTGATAGCGGCCATCAGGCATGCCGCCAGCCATCATGCAATCAGAGATAAGGACCGTTTCTTTTCTGCTCCTGGCATTCATTAACACCTTTGCAGCGGCCGGATGGACATGGTGCCCATCACAAATAATTTCGGCAAACACATGAGATAGAGACAGGGCAGCACCTGCCATGCCAGGCTCACGATGATGCAGCCCACTCATGCCATTGAAAGTGTGAATAAAAATCGTGGCCCCTTTTTCCACCGCATGCTTTGCTTCTTCATATGTAGCATTGCTATGGGCTAACCCAACAGCTATGCCATTGTTCACTGCATACTCGATAAATTCTGCTGCCCCCTGCCTCTCCGGTGCAAGAGCGATTTTTTTTATTAAATTACTCGACTGCTGTTGCCACGTATCCAGCATTTCTATGGAAGGATCACAAAAATAGCTTTTGTTCTGCGCCCCTTTATGTTTTTCAGTAAAAAAGGGACCCTCTAAAAAGATTCCTTTTATTTTCGCACCCTTAACCTCTGTATAATGTTCGCCAATCATTGCCGCCACTTCATTCAATAATTTAGTTGAAGAGGTTAATGTTGTTGGCAAAAAAGAAGTCACACCGCATGAGAGCAGCCCCTCAGAAATCGCTTTTAATCCGTCAAGATCATTGTCCATCACATCATGATTTTGAAATCCATGGATATGAGTATCAACTAACCCTGGAGCAATCCATTGCCCGGCATAATCGATAACCTTAGCTGTTTCGGTTGGCAATTCATCAATAAAAGAGGCAAACCTTCCCTCTTTTATTTTTAGGAAGCCAGGACCCGCTGCCCCGTCTTCGAGAAAAAATTTATCTGCATATATATATTGTTCCATACATTGCACCTCTTTTTTCGAAAGGCTGTTTTCTGAAACGTTGATGTACCAGCATTCTGAATTAAAGAACCAGAAACCCGTTTCACTTTATTTCATTTATTATTTATTCTTTCGCGAGTTACAAAAAGAGCTTGGTTCCCTTTTCTTTTTCTTCTTTATATTTGTGTATAGTGACTCCTTTTACCACACGGTTGACAGTTCCGTTTGGCGAGGGGGTATCAGGTTTATTCCCGACTTTAATGGCAGCAAGCAGCGCCATCGTTTGTCCGATCATAATAAACGGAAGAGACATATACGCATCTGGAACTTCTCCTGCTATTCCGTCAAATAAAAAGGCATCTCCCGAAAAAAGCGGGTCCGCTTCTGACGCGATCGCACAAACTAATGGAGAGATCTGATCCTGTTTTAGTTCATTTAAAATATCCAAATCGTATTGGCGGGTATACGGGTTGTTTGAAACGAAAACGAACACAGCCGTCTTTTCATTCACAAATGATTTCGGACCATGGCGGAAGCCAAGTGATGAGTCAAAGGCTGTCGCAACTTTTCCCGCTGTTAATTCCAGAATTTTCAATTGCGCTTCTCTCGCCAAGCCCTCAAATCCGCCAGATCCAAGATATATGATCCGTTCAAAGTCAACCGCCGCTATTTTTTTAATATCCTTTTCTCTCCAGATGACACTTTCACCCATAAGCCGGATTTTATTAACAATTTTCTCCTTTTCTCCATCTGAAGAGGAATCAAAAATAAGCAAGGCTGTTAACGCCATACATGTGTAGCTACCGGTCATAGCGAAGCCTTGGTCATTGGACTTTTCAGGCATTATCAATAGCAGATTGTCCTCATCCCCGATTGCACGCTTTGCCAGCTTGCCATCCTTTGAGCATGTAATCGTTAATTGATAGAGATCCGTTACAATTTGCTCTGCCAGCTCAACAGCTGCAACGCTTTCAGGACTGTTTCCGCTGCGGGCAAAGGATACAAGCACGGTTGGAATATCACTTTTGAGAAATTGATATGGATTTGAAACAATCGCTGTTGTCGGCACACTCTGCAGACCCCACTGTTGTTCATCAACTTTCCCCTTTAAATACGGGGTAACAGTGTCACCTACGTATGCAGAGGTACCGGCACCTGTAAAAATGACGCGAATCTTCTCGTGCTTTTTCTGTATATTGCGTAAAAAAGCTTTTATATCCCCGCTTTTTTGCAGAAATGAATGTAATGCTTCACCCCATAAATCAGGCTGCTGCTTAATTTCGGCAGTTGTATGCTCCGCACCTAACGAAATTAATTTTTCCTTGTTTAAATTAAACATCTTTGACACTCCTCTATTAAAAATTAAATGCATCCAAATACTTGCAATCCCGCACCGATCACACCATTATCCTGCTTGATTGTACTGATTGACATACGGCTTAATAGATGCTGTTGTTCAGGGATCTGGTAGATTTTTAGTTTTTCCTTAATCATTTCAAGCAGGTAAGAATTATTTGCGATTACGCTGCCGCCAAAAACGACTTGGTGCGGGTCTAATAAACATGAAATAGAGTAGATACCCTGAGCCCAACTATCAGTCACCTCGTCAATGACCGGCTGAAATTCCAGCGCACCGGCTCGATAGCGTTCAAAGACATCCTTTGCCGACAAATCCGCTACTTGCAATTCTCTTTCAGCTATTTTGGCAATCGAGGGTCCTGCAGCCGCTTTTTCCAGCCTTTCGAGCTTCCTATCAGCTGCTCTTGTAAAAATAGGAATCAAGCCTACTTCTCCTGCGAATCCCGCCCCTCTATAAAAGGATCCATTATGAATGATAGCGCAGGAGATGCCCGTGCTTATCGTAATATAGACAAACGTTTCATCTATTTTTCCACGTGTAGCCTTCCACTCAGCATATGCAGCGGTATAGACGTCATTGTCAGTAACAATCCTCTCGAGTTGGAAATGTTTACGCAGCCGTCCAGCAACAGGGAATTGTGCCCACGGCAGGTTATTTTGAAAAACTGCAATCCCCTGCCCCCGATCGACCTTTCCTGGTACACCAACACCAATACCTTCCATGTCACCTATAGAATAAGCGGTATTTTTTAAAACTTCTTCTACCGATTCTACGACTCTGATAAACATTTTTTCTCTGCTCGATGGATCACTTTTTACTTCTGCCCGATATAGCAATTCCCCGGTTTCAGAAACAATTCCCGCCGCAATCTTCGTCCCGCCAATATCAATACCAATGGCTTTTCTCATAACATTCACCTCGACAGTAAAATTTCTATATGAACTCAATCTTTGTAAGGATGGGTTGTTGGTACAAGATGATCATTAAAAAAACTCATAGATAGAAAACTATGAGTTCATTTAATTAATAATTTTATTATAACACTAAAACTTGTTGGGTCAACCCGACATTTAAAATGTTATTTTCCTTCAAACTTTAAGCTCCAGCTGTGAAGAATAGTGTTAAACCAAATTGTTATTTCCCTCCCGTAACAGCAATCCCTTCAATAAACTGTTTTTGCAGGAAGACAAACAAGATCAGCATTGGCAGGATGGCTAGAAAAGATCCAGCCATTAGAATTGGGTAATTGGTCAAAAATTGCCCCTGAAGTGAGGATAATCCCACTGATAGAGTCATAGACTCAGGAGAACTATTGACAATCATCGGCCACATCAATTCATTCCAGCTCCAGAGTGTTGTAAAGATCCCAAGAGCGATTAAACCCGGCTTTGCAAGCGGGAGCATCACCTTCCAATAAATTTGAAAATGGTTGCAGCCATCAAGTCTGGCCGCCTCCTCCAATTCTTTAGGCAGTCCCATGAAAAACTGCCGCAATAGAAACGTGCCAAACGCGCTGAACAACCCTGGTACAATGACTGCCTGCAGGGAATTGAGCCAGCCTAATTTCACCATAATCATATATTGCGGCAACAGGAAAACTTGCCCAGGCACCATTAACACAGTAAGCGCTAACAAAAATAGAATGTTTCTCCCCGGAAATTCAATTCTGGCAAAGGCATATGCAGCTAATGAACATAGGAACAATTGGCCGGCTGTCCGAAGAACTGTAATAATTACAGTATTGTACATAAATTTGAAAAAGGGCAGGAGTCCAAATACCTCTTTATAATTTCCCCACTGAAAATCTTCGGGAATCAAAACCGGGGGTACTTGAATCGATTCAGCATACGTCTTTAACGAGGTAAGGATCATCCATAAGAAAGGCAGAACCATTGCTGCAGCCCCAATAATCAGGATGAAATGGAAAAGGAATGTTCTACTTGTAATAAGCTTAAGTGCTCTGTCCATCGGCATCTCTCCCTTTAATCATAATGAACCCATTTTTTCTGAAGAACCATCTGGATGGCTGTAATTATTAAAATGACCGCTAATAAAAGAACTGCAATAGCCGCAGCATACCCTTTATCGTTTAGTACAAATGCATGCTGATAGAACAAATAAACAATGGACTGTGTACTTTCAAGCGCCGTGCTGCTTTTTCCAATCATCATGAAAATCAAGTCGAATACTTGAAAGGCACCAATCAGTGACATAATGGACACAAAGAAAATAACTGGTGAAAGCAGCGGCAGTGTAATTTTAAAAAATACAGTGACAGGACCTGCACCATCTATTTCTGCTGCCTCATAATACATCTTTGGAATACCTTGCAGCCCTGAAAGAAAAATGACCATATTATAGCCAATGCCGCTCCAAATCGCTACCGCAATAATCGAATATAAAGCAATTTTAGGATCACTTACCCACTGCGGCCCTTCAATTCCGACCAAGGATAATAAATAATTAAACATCCCATAGTCTGCGTTATACAGCCATTTCCAGACCATCGCAATGGCAGCTGGCATAGTGATGACTGGCAAAAAGTATAAAGTACGGTAAATAGATTTACCTTTAATATTCTGATTTAAGAGAACAGCCACAACAATAGACAGGAAAATTCCAATCGGCACGGTAAAAATGATATAGATGCTTGTGTTTTTAAATGCTTGCAGGAGAGCTGCATCCTCAAGCAATCTCTTATAATTGTCTAAGCCTGTCCATTCATACTGTCCAAATGCACCCCATTCGGTAAAGCTAAAGTAAAAATTCTGAGCAATGGGCCAGAGATAAAAAATAAACAGACCCAGCATTGTAGGTGCAATCATAAGATAAGCCCAAAAATAGTCTGAACGCTTCCTCGTTTTAGCAAGGTTAGAAACCTTTATCTTTTTGGCTGATTTTACATCTGTCTGAAGAGGTACTTCCCTCAAAGTCATCCCTCCTTATATGAATGGAAGAGAAGAATAGCAAAATCCTTCTCTTCAATTTAGTAATTACTTGGACAATGCCTCATTTGCTTTCTTTGTCAGCTCTTCTGCTGCTTCTTCAATACTTATTTCCTCACTCCAGGCCTTTTTAAGTACATCTGTTTCGTACTGCCAGATTTCCCCCGTTTTTTCCACACTTGGCAAAGGCACTGAATATTCTGCTCCATCAATAAATGCTTGAAGGTTTAAATTAGGGACCGATTCTTTCCATGCATCCTGTGTACCATTAAATGCTGGAATAACGGTTCCTGTTTTGGCATAAACTTCTGCTGCTTCTTTGGAGCCAAGGAATTGAACAAACTTCCAGGCTTCTTCTTTATGTTTTGTATTCGAAGATATTACATTGGAAAGCCCGTGGATAGAAACGGCACGCTTTTTGCCTTGTGGAACCACCGCTACATCTAAATCAGGATTTTTCTTATATTCAGGAACCATCCAAGGACCATCAAACATCATCGCTATTTTTCCAGATGAGAATAATTCAGAAGCCGCCGTTTCGGTCATCTGTGCTTGAGTAGGAGAGAGTCCTTCTTTAATAAAGCTGACATTGTATCCTAATGCCTCGATTGCCTCAGGCTGATCAAAACCTGCGGACTTGCCATCCTCAGAAATGATATAGCCGCCATTTTGCCAGATGAAATCGTAATATCCTCCCTGATTGCCCATTAATGCCGCATAGCCCCAAATTCCTTTTTCTTTGTCAGTCAGCTGTTTCGCAGCTTCCTTCAATTTTTCCCAATCCCATGTTTCATCCGGGTAGGATACTCCGGCTTCATCAAAGATTTTCTTGTTATACCATAGCCCGGTTGTATCGTAATCCTTTGGAATCCCATAAATATCTCCACCTACCGTGTAAAGATCAATCAGTGATTCCGGGTAATTTTCTAAGCTATAGTTGTCCTTTTCCGCCATTTCACTTAATGGAAGAATGACCTTCCCTTCTGCATACTGCACAACATGTGCACCATTCATCCATAAAACATCTGGCAAAGCACCGCCCGTTGCCGCTGTTTCAAGCTTTTGAAAGTATTGGCCATAAGGTGTGATTTCTGTTTTCACTTGAATGTCCGGATATTTTTCATTAAATAACTTTATAATTTCTTCAATCGCCGGAACCTGCTTTTTATCCCAGAATCCATACGTAATCTCAACCTTGCCATCTTTTCCTCCGCCGGATGCTGCATCATTATCACTGCAGCCTGATAGGCCAATCACACCTAATACAACGGTTAATAGCATGATGATCCATTTCTTCATCCCATTTCCCTTCTTTCCTAAAGTTTTTTGTTTGCCTAACTCAAAACATAAGGGTTTATCTCTAGATGAATAAAAATGTTATGAACGTAAATTATTTATAACGTTTACCACCTCCTTGGATAACGTTTTCCAAATTCTCAGTTTTCTGCATTAAGATATAATCTTAACGGGTCAAAATATATTGCAGCACTGCTTAAAAAGCTGTGTTTACAAACTTTTAAACTTGAATATTCCCCACTAAACCATGATAATATTCATCTATATTAATAGATTGACCCTGGTTTAACCGTGACTCTTCCGCTGCAAATGCCATTAGATGACTTCTTACAGATGCGGAAACAGAAGAAACACTGTCCTCCTTATTGCCATTCCGGACTTCTTCCAGGAATAGTCTCATTATTCCACGGTCTCCACCGCCATGCCCGCCGACTGGCTGATCAAAATGAATCACTGTTTCCTGCCTAGTTAGGAAATCAAAAATTGAGATTTTATTTTCTTCCATGTTTCCGCGGATTTCACCTTTGGTTCCCATTATTTGAACGATTCGAGTTTGTTCTCTTGTAAATCCGCACATGCTGAAGGAAGCGGTTGCTCCTCCCTCAAATTCCATATTGACAACTTGATGGTCGACGACATTATTATCTGAGCGATATACACACTTTCCATAAGGCGTTCTATTCAAGGCTTCAATTATGCCTTCATTTGTATAATCTTCTGTAAATTTTTTTGCCCAGCCTCTTCCTTCTCCGAGGTAATACCGTCCTGCATGGAATGGGCACTCCAGCTCGGCAGGACATCCATCCAAGCATCGCAATGGGGCTCCTTCCGGGGCATTTTCCGCTTTAAAATGCATCAGGGATCCATATGAACTTAATAGTTTACATGGTTTTCCCAGTACATATGAAATGATATCCATGTCGTGACAGGACTTCTGGAGGATCATCGGACTTGATTTTTCTTTGTTATTCCAATTGCCTCTTATAAAACTGTGTGACATATGCATAACTTCAACATTTTCATTTAATTGAAGAGATACAACTTCACCAATCTCCCCTCTGGAAATTACCTTTTTAATAGCTTTCCAAAAGTCGGTATACCTGAGCACATGACAGATCGTCAGCTGCCGGCCATATGTTTTAGCTTGCTGTTCCATTAATATACATTCCATCGGATCTGGTGACATTGGTTTTTCCAAGAGTACATGATACCCTTGCTCTAAAGCTCTCATGGTAACTTTGAAATGATTTCTATCCAGGGTGCAGATAATGGCAATATCGGCAATTTGTTTGTCCAGCTGAGAGATCTCTTCCCATGATTCATAGCAATTTTCATTTGAAATCTGATGTTCTTGCTGGATTCTCCCTCTCCTATCCTTATTGGGTTCTGCAACAGCAACAATCTTTAATTCATGCGGATAATCGAGAGCATATGGTGCATATGCTCTCGCCCCTCTGTCCCCAGCTCCTATTAAGATCGCTGTCATTGTCTTCATGTAAATTTCTCCTCTCTATTAGCCAAATAAATTCGGAAAATTTTCCTCATTTTATCCAAACGTTTTCCAGACGTTTTTAAAAAAAGAACCGATTAGGTCCGTTTTTTTGAAGATGATTCACGAGTAACTAACTCAAATGGTAAAATAATTTTGATTGGCAAAACTACTTTTTCTTCTACCATTTCCATAATCGTTTTAGCTGCCATTTTTCCCATTTCATATTTAGGGATTTCTACAGTTGAAAGAGGCGGTGATGAATATTTCCCCATTTCTATATTATCCACTCCAAAGAAGGCAATATCTTCGGGGATTCTTAACTTGTTTTCTATAACTGCTCTCATTGCAGCCAATGCCATTAAATCACTTGCACAAACCATAGCTGTCGGCAAGTCTCCCGGACTGCTTTTAAGGAGCTGATTCATTCCCTCATAGCTGTTTTCCATTTTCCATCTGGTATTAATAACCCATTCATCTCGAATTGAAAGGCCTGCTTCTTTCATAGCAGATTGATAACCCTTAAATCTTAATTCTTCATTCAAGTTATGGAAGGCTTCATTAATTCCCCCTCCGATAAAACCAATATCACGATGACCCAGACTCACTAAATGCTGGACAACTTTTTCCAATGCTGCCACACGGTTATAATCTATAATGGCAATATCTTTATCGGAATAGTAGAAGTCAAGTCCCACAACAGGAATTGTTTGCTGTATGTAGTCAATTAAGCTCTCATCGATACTGTCGATCAGCAGCAGTCCTTCAATCCCGAGTTCGTGAATGGTCTTAAGAAGAAGTGCTTCATTTTCAATTTCATCCTTTGTAATACTTATTAATGTATAATCATTTTCTGTTAAAGTATCACGAATACCAGTATAGATATTAGAAAAGTATGGATTTAATTCTGCCTGTGTAGGGTTGGCAACCCAGCCGATTTTCATTGTCCTGGCATCACTTTTATTTTGTCTGTTGCTGACCAGATTTCTTGCATGCTGATTGGGTGTATATCCCAGCTCTTTGACAGCCTGCCAGATTTTATTTCTCGTTTCCTGGTTAACATTCCGTGTCTGGTCATTCTGAATGACTCTGGAAACAGTAGAAATAGAAACGCCAACATACTCCGCAATATCCTTTAATCTAACCACAAAACACACCTCTAGGCTGTAACTTCCTGCAGTAATCGCCGGAATTTTTTGAATTTAAGTAGACTATATCACCTGAATTTATTTTAAGTCAAGAGTATTTGATATTTATTTCGTTTATATAAACTCCTTCCAGTCTGGATTTTCACCCTATAAAACAGTAGCATTTTATTTTTTCAGAGAGGTTGGCTGCACACCTGTGATCCAAATTTCCCCATTGTGCAGTTAACAATTATTTCTTCTTCCTTTAACAAAGAATCAATTTCCTCTTCAAAAGGGTGATTTATGATGTTTGTTTTTGATATATTAAAACTCTCGATATAATAATCTTATAAATGATACGCTTTGCACTGCCCTTACATCTACACAAAAATTACTTTTTCTTCAGAAATTTCGTATTTATCTTTTGTTTTTGCTGCTCCCATATATACACGTCCAATTCCTGGCTGAGTTGAATGGTCTTTTTACTCAAGAATCCATTTTTCCTTATACTATTAATCATTTTACTTCGAGCTATTTCAATTAGATCCTCCTTACACATGATTCAGCACACCCCTCTACCCATAAGAAATTAACATTTCTGTAATAATATTTACATTCATCTTTATGTAACTATTATGGTAGAATTAATCAATTTTGAATATTGAGTGTTTGTTCTATTTTTATAGACACAATATTTTAGGTCGAAATAGTACAAAGGATTTAGATTGAATATAATACTGGACTGGTCATTTTTAAAATTAATAACCAAAAAACCTGCCTTTAACGGCAGGGAGATTTTAATTTAAATAGGGCACCAATTTATTCTGCACAGCATAAATAATGGCTTGTGAACGACTATTCACGTTTAGTTTTTTATATATTTTATTGACATGAATTTTTACAGTTTTATCGCTTATTGATAGTTGTGCGGCGATTTCCTTGTTGGACTTTCCTCTGACCAACTGATTGAGCACTTCCTTTTCCCTGTTGGTCAATTCATTATTTTGAGTGGCAAAGTCGTTATGGATACGATGATAAGAAATTAATTTACTTGCCATTTTAGGATGTATAATAGAATTTCCTTGATATATTTTTCGTATTGCGTCGATAACTTCCATGGAAGAAGCATCCTTTAACAAATATCCGTCAGCCCCTTCTCTCAGGGCAGATTTAAAGTATTCATCATGATCAAACATAGTTAAGATTAGTATTTTACAGGCAGGATACCTGGCCTTGATAATGGAAATAAGTTCAATTCCATTCTTATTAGGCAGATTAATATCCAACACGATTACATCCGGCGCAATAGTATCCAATTGCTTTAGCAATCCATCTCCTGAATCTGCCTCACCTACCAGGAGCAAGTCCTCTTCTATTTCCAAGATACTTCGAATTCCGTCTCTTAATACAGTATGATCATCCACTAACATTATATTAATCATGATCTCACTCCCTTTAATTATTGTGCCGTATGGCAAGACGGATTTCCGTGCCCTTGCCTTCTGCGCTGTCTATCTCAAATTTGGCTCCAAATTTATGTGCGAGCTCGTTCATGGTGAGGATTCCAAAATGAGGTTCTGTTTGGCATTTTATCAATTTTTCAAATAAAGAAAATCCTATACCGTCATCTTTAATTTTTATCATAGTCTGCTCTCGTCCATATTTGAGAGTGACTTGAATCTTTTCAGCCTTTGCATGTTTTACTGAGTTTTGCAGACTCTCCTGGAATATATCATAGACTAGTTTTTCTACTTGACTTCCTAAAGGGTATGGCTCCCCTTTCTGAGTGAAAATAATACTCGCTTTTCCCTCGGCCATCTTCTGGATTTTTTCTTGTATCGCCCGTTCTAATCCATTTTGTTCCAAAGGGCACGTCCTTAAAGAATATATCGATTCACGAAGCTCTTTTATACTGTCTCTTAGTTTGTCAATCCACTGTTCAATTGAATAATTAAGATTAAGGTTGTCCCCTTTATATTCATTTTTCTTTCGCAGCGCAAGCGAGGATTCCATCTGAAAAACTATACCTGCCAAAGACTGACCAATACCATCGTGAATATCACGTGCAATGCGGCTGCGTTCTTCCAAAATCATCAGTCTCTCATTTTCTAGTATTAAGGACCGTGTTTTCAATGTGCTAGCCAGCACATTGGATAATACGGTTAGTGAGCGAATTTCACCAAAACTAAAACCAATCTCACTTACTCTGCCGACCATTAACATACCTATTTTTTCATTGTCGACAATAAGAGGGGAAAATGCCTGCGAGAGAATCATATTATTAAAAATTTGATTGCATGGCAACTCCTTGGAATCGTTTCCTGTCAAAATGGATATGTCTGAAACTCCTTCTAAGAATAATGAAAGTTCATCACTGAATGCTACTTCGCTTTTTACCTGTCCTTCCTTAAATAGAAGCTTCCATGTATCATTTTCTTTTGCTAATAAAACGAAAGCATTAGCATTAAAGGTCTCCGCTAGAAGGCTTTTCTTTTCATGAAGGTCATTTGTATTGATACGGTTTAATTCAGTAGTAAGGACGGACAATGCATTCAACTTCTTTTTTTCTATCACTGCTTTTAAAAGAATCGAAATGGTCATTGCTAACAATATCCAAATGGATAAGAATAGTATAGTTGTAAAATCTATTATGTCTCTTGGAAGGTAATTTGTATAAACCTCTATAAAAAATATTAGAATCATGGACATAATGCCGATAATCATTTCCTGTAAAGTTTTACTTCTCCACTCTTCCCAGGTATATGGCAATGGCCTGATGGAAAATAGAATATCATTAATTAAATTATTAATGAAAAAATATAGAAGAGTAAAAATCAAAATGAATATAAGACTTTCTAGCAGATAATCTATATGATAATTTTCCATCCCTATCTGTATTTTATTTAGAAACCATTCAGCCCCCATCAGAGAAATCGAATATTGGGCAATATTGTAAATGGTTGAGGGAAGGGATCTTTTATGATGAAAAGATTCAAAAATAAGAATAAATGCAAAGATTACAATTGTCGTATAAATATTGAAATATAAATTCATGACATAAAGGATTGGAAACGTCATTGTACTGAACATTCTTAAACAGAATAAGGGAATTTGAAAATACTCTGACAGCAGCATGAGTACTATCAGAAGGATTAGTATTATAGGCTTTTCTGTTAAAGATACAAAAGGGATAGAGTAAAATATAATTATCCATCCGAGTAGATCAATGAGCTTCATATAGTAGTCAGCAAACATTTTTCGATATTGAATTACTTTATCTGTCATATGCACCTCTCCTGACAACTTATAATAAAAAACCGGGACTGGACGAATAGAAATCTACTAGCCAATACCGGTTCCTAACTGCATATACATGCAAAGTTACCATTAATTATAGCTTACAAATTCTTACATGAAAATTCTACTATAGTTATAACTTATATTATAACTTAGGTTATAGACCTTCTAATACTCTTTTTTCCTCTATACCTATTTTTGATAGGCTTATTTATTCAAAGTTTTTAAAATTATTTAAAAACTCAGTTTTAGCTGATATTATTAGTCTCGCAACACACTTTATGGTAACCAAGGAGGAAAATTAAGTGAACAAGAAAATTTTAGCTCTAGGGTTGTCACTCGGTCTGACTGCCAGTGCCTTCTCTCCTGCCACATCACTCGCTGCACCAAACAACGTCTTATCCGTATCCAAGTACAATGAAGCAGTTGGTTCCCCGGAATTCATCTCAGGAAAGCTGACAAATCCATCGAAGAAAAATGTTGAAGACATTGTATTCGAGTATGTGAAAGCCAATAAGAAGAAGTTCAAGTTAGGTTCAAAAACGGCACAAGAATCGTTTAAGGTAACATCTAACAAGAAGGACAAGCTGGGTTCTGCTCTTCGATTACAGCAAATGTACAACGGAGTGCCTGTTTGGGGATCCACTCAGGCTGCTGTTGTTACGGATGAAGGGGTTTTAACTGTGTTCTCGGGCACTGTCACTCCTGATTTGGAAACAAAGAAAGGCCTTAAATCAGAAAAGAAAGTCAATGCTAATAAAGCCATCAATATTGCAGAAGGCGACCTTGGATTTACACCAGACTATGAGAAAAACCCATCAGCTGAGCTTGTGGTTTATACTAAAGGGGAGGAAGCGACTTACGCATATCAAGTAAACTTAAACTTCCTTTCTCCAAAACCAGGAAACTATAATTATTTTATCGAGGCCTCGACAGGCAAGATTCTAGACAAATACAATGATCTTCATGAAGCACACGCTAAGCCTTCTTTTAAAAAGACTGGAAAACCGGTGGCTCTTAGTGATGCTACAGGTTCCGGCAAAGGCGTTTTAGGGGATACCAGGTCGTTAAATATGACTTTCGACGGAACTTCATATTTCTTACAAGATAGAACAAGGGCTGCGGGAGTTTTTACATACGATGCTGTAAATCGTTCAAGATTACCTGGTACACTTTGGACAAGTCCTGACAATCTATTAAATAGCACATATGATGCTGCTGCCGTTGATGCCCATTATTATGCAGGCAAGACGTTTGATTATTATAAGAACGTATTTAATCGCAACTCATATGACAACAGAGGTTCAGCTTTAAAATCGACTGTCCACTATGGCAGCAGGTACAATAATGCATTCTGGAACGGAAGCCAAATGGTATATGGGGATGGAGACGGTACTACATTCCGTCCGTTATCCGCTGGTCTAGATGTAGTTGCGCATGAACTTACACATGCGGTAACAGACACCAGTTCAGACTTAATCTATCAAAACGAATCTGGTGCATTAAATGAAGCTATGTCCGATGTTTTTGGTACTCTTGTAGAATTTTTCGATAATAATAATCCGGATTATGAAATTGGAGAAGACATCTATACACCAAATATCGCTAACGATGCCCTTCGATCTATGAGCGATCCAACAAAGAGTGGAGATCCTGATCATTACTCAAAACGTTATACGGGTTCTGAGGACAATGGAGGAGTTCACATAAATAGCGGGATCATCAATAAAGCTGCGTATCTATTAGCGAAAGGCGGCACTCATTACGGTGTGACCGTTTCGGGTATCGGTAATGAAAAAGTCGGCCAAATCTACTATCGTGCCAATACGGTTTACTTAACGGCTTCTTCTACATTCAGCCAGGCTCGCGCTGCATTAGTACAGTCTGCAGCAGACCTGTATGGTGCTGGGGCTGCTGAAGTAGCTTCAGTCAATAAATCGTTTGATGCAGTAGGCGTTAAATAATTATAAAAATTGGATGATCCTGGAAAGTTAAAACAATGACTTTTTAGGACCATCCTTTCGTATTTTACATATATTAATGGATGGTATTATGATGAATAGAATAATTGACTATCTTGAAGTTTATAAATGGACATCAATAAAGTTTTAAGCAACGGTGAATCAAACTCAAAAAAAAACGATGCCTTATAAATCATCATCTGTTTGTTGAAGAACAATAATGTATTTGTTTGACTTGACTCCCCAATAAAATATTTTTTAATTCGACAACACTATTTACAATATAATTAGGGTTAACATTATTTAGTTCCTCAAATGAACCATATCCATAAGTTACTCCAATAGAGTCAATACCAGTATTATTCGCACCTATAATATCGTGCATTCTGTCGCCAATCATAATAAAGTCTTCTAGCTTATTTTTATTGTACTTTTCTAGTATAAATTGAATAATCTCTGTTTTTGATGTTCTTGTTCCATCAAGATTACTTCCAACAACAAGTTCAAAATAGTGGTCAATATTAAAGTGCTTTAGTATTTGTTCCGAAAATACCGTAGGTTTTGAAGTTGCAACTACTAAAATAAATTGTTGTTCTTTTAGCGATTTTAACAGGAATGGAATACTTGAATATAACTCATTCTCAAACATCCCCTTTGCCTTAAACCTTTCCCTATAATAACTAATTGCTTTTTGAGAAGCTTCCTCATCAAAGTCGTAATATTCAGCAAATGAAACTTGTATTGGCGGACCTATGAAACATTCAAGCTTGCCTATATCAGGTTCTACAATGTTCATTTTCTGTAATGCATATTGAACCGATTTGGTTATTCCTGCTTTTGGGTCTGAAAGTGTACCGTCTAAATCAAATAAGATAATTTTGTATTTATCCATATGATACTCCCTTGGTTTTAAATGCTCGCTAATTTTTTCCGATATTATCCATTCAACCCCGCGTTCTGCTACTAATAAAAAGTAAAATGTTACCAGCATTTTAAAGTTAGTATAATTGAACTAGGCTGTCAACTGAATATTACTTTTAAAAACCAAAGAACCGGATAATAAGTGAACCTAATTTTAAAAAACAGTGAATACTATTCAATATCCACTGTTTTCCTTCCCCATAATTTTAGGTAATATATATTTGTCATTAGAATCTTATAAATTGGATACTCTCTTAGACTGAGATATTTCCTGATAGGTTTGCATTTTAACGGGGTCTACATTTCCTCCGCTTATGATACAGCCCACTTTCTTTTGTTCAATCGGTGCCTTTTTGTATAAAATAGCAGCCAATGCAGCGGCACCCGCTCCTTCAACCAGCATTTTTTCTCTTTCAAGCATGAACAGGATTGCATGGGCAATTTCTTCTTCAGTTACTGTTACGATATCATCCACATACTTTTCTATGATTGGAAAGGTTTTAATCCCTGGCTCCTTAACCAATATCCCATCCGCTATTGTGCTAATAGGAAGAAGAGACTTCATTTTTTGCCCTTTAAATCTCTGATAGGCTGCAGATGCCCCTGATGCCTGCACACCGATCACTTTTATTGAAGGATTATTAGCTTTGACTCCAAGTGCAATTCCCGATATCAGCCCGCCCCCGCCAATGGGTACAAAAATAACGTTTAATTGACTATTTTGCTGCAGCATTTCTAATGCAATGGTTCCTTGCCCTGCTATAACCCTATCATCATCAAATGCATGAACAAAGGTACTGCCACTTTGGTGCATTTCTTCTGTCGCTAAATGATAGGATTCATGATACGTTTCTCCGGCCAATACGGCTTCAGCACCATATCCCCTAGTGGCAGCTACCTTAGCAAGCGGAGTATGCCTGGGCATATAAATTGTCGATTTGATTCCTCTTAACGATGCGGCCAGCGCTACTCCTTGAGCATGATTTCCGGCAGATGCGGCTAGAACCCCTCTTTTCACTTCCTGATCTGATAGAGATAAAATTTTATTCATGGCTCCTCTTAGTTTAAAGGATCCTGTTTTTTGCAAATTTTCCAGTTTTAAATAGACGTTGGCATTCGTTAAGTAATTTAATGTTGTACTTTGCTTTAAAGGAGTCTGATGCACTTTATCCATTAATGTTTCCATTGCTTCACCAATTTTCACACTTTTAACTAAATCCCCAATTTTCTCACCTCGAATTTAATTTTTATGATCTTATTATTCAGTCAAACGCTCAGATACTTCCCTTTTTGGCTCTTGCTTAACAAACGGCATCATTTTTCTCAAGTTTATACCAACAACTTCAATCGGATGCTTCTTTTCGCGGTTATTAATCGCATTAAACACTGCCCGGTTTGCCTGATTTTCTAAAATCCAGCTCTTTGAAAATTTTCCCGTTTGTATATCCTCTAATACTTCCTTCATTCGTGCCTTTGTTTCGGCGTTAATCACTCTTGGTCCGGATATAAAATCACCCCATTGGGCTGTGTCCGAAATGGAATATCTCATTCCTTCCAGACCTTGCTCATACATAAGATCAACAATCAACTTAAGCTCGTGCATACACTCAAAATAGGCAACTTCCTTTTGATATCCAGCCTCCACAAGGGTTTCAAACCCCGCTTTTACAAGAGATGTCAAGCCGCCGCAAAGAACCGCCTGTTCACCGAATAAATCGGTTTCGGTTTCTTCCTGAAAATTCGTTTCTAATACACCAGCTCTAGCCGCCCCGATCCCTTTTGCATAAGCTAATGCAAGCTCTTTTGCCAGGCCCGTTACATTTTGGTGAACACCGATTAATGCGGGAACACCCGCTCCCTCTTCATAGGTTCTCCGGACTAAGTGCCCTGGACCCTTTGGTGCCACTAAAAACACATCCACATTTTCAGGTGGAACGACCTGATGAAAGTGAATATTAAACCCGTGGGCAAAAGCAAGTGCCTTTCCTGCAGATAAAGAAGGCTTAATATCCTTCTCATAAACGGTCGGCTGCATCTCATCCGGCAATAATACCATGATGACCTCTGCAGCCTCACAGGCTCCCTTGACAGGCAGCACAAGGAAGCCGTCCTCCTCTGCCTGTACCCATGATTTTCCTGACCGTAATCCCACGACTACTTTATGTCCGCTATTACGCAAATTTAATGCATGTGCATGACCTTGTGAGCCATAACCAATGACGGCAACTGTCTTCCCTTTTAAAACTTCCTCATTTACATCCCCATTATAATAAACCTTTACCATATCAAATCTCTCCTTTTCCTCGGTAATTTACTGGAAAGTTTGTGCTTATATCAGTACCTTCTTAATCGATGACAGTTCTCTGGCAATGACATATTGGTCAGTTATATCTTCTACAGAAATGACATCAATCTGTTTATCTATTTGCTTCACCAGCTGCAGGAATTTATGATCATCCTCTGCCTCTGTTACTACTGAAATTTTTGAAAATTCTTTTGCCTCAGTGTAGACTGCTGCTGCAAGACTTTCGATTTGGTAATGATGCTTTGTAAACAAACCCATCAGACGGGTTAAAATTCCATTTTGATTATGGACTATTACCGAGACCATCCGCTTTTTCATGGTTTCACCCCAATCATCTCATGTAATCCTTTCCCTGGTGCTACCATAGGATAGACATTTTCAGCAGGATTCACGCGGCAATCCAGCAGTACCGGCTCCCGGTCTGCCAAAACTTCCGGAAATATCCTCTCTGCTTCCTCACTTGTGCTCACTCTATAAGCTTTTATCCCATAGGATTCAGCCAGCTTTAGGAAATCTGGCTGCTGGGATAAGATAGAATGTGAAAATCGCTTATCATAAAATGTTTCCTGCCACTGGCGGACCATTCCGAGAGATCCGTTATTGACGATTATGACTTTTACCGGCAGCCCCCATTCTTTTAATAAGATTAGTTCTTGGAGTGTCATTTGAAAGCCCCCATCCCCAACTAACGAAACTACCGTTGCACCAGGATCTGCCAGCTGTGCACCAATGGCTGCCGGGAATCCAAATCCCATTGTCCCTAATCCGCCGGAGGTAACCCAGCGGTTTGGAAGAGAAAAAGAGTAATATTGCGCTGCCCACATTTGATGCTGGCCGACATCCGTAGTCACAATCGCATTACCTTTCGTATGTTTGTGTACTAATTCTATTAAATGCTGGGGTGGAAGTAATTCATGGGTATCGTTATACCAATAGGGATGACTTTTTTCATATTGTTCTAAATGGTTTAACCATTGTATTGAATCTGGCCCTTTAACTTTTTGACTCATCATCATCTGTAAGACTGCTTTTGCATCTCCTGCAATCGGAAAATGAGTCTCGACATTTTTTCCGATTTCAGACGGATCAATGTCAATATGTGCAATCTTTGCTTTTGGTGCAAATGAATCTAAATTACCTGTTAACCGATCATCGAAGCGTGCACCTATATTGATTAATAAATCACATTCATAAATAGCCATGTTCGAGGTGTAACAACCATGCATACCGGCCATCCCTAAAAATAGAGGATGCTGTGCCGGAAATCCGCCAAGTCCTAAAAGTGTGTGGACTACAGGGATTTGATAACGCTCTGAAAATGTAAGCAGTTCATGTGAAGCTCTTGCATGCAGGACTCCTGCTCCTCCTAAAATGAGAGGCTTTTTGGATTCGCTGAGTGCGGCAAGCAATCTTTTTATCTGTAAGGGATTAGGACTTGCTGTTGGGCGATACCCTGGCAGATTGATCTCAGCCTGCAGGGATGCAGCAGTATGTTGAGCTGCCAAATCCTTGGGGATATCTACCAATACAGGGCCAGGTCTTCCGGTTGTGGCAATATGAAAGGCTTCTTTCACAATTCGAGGAAAATCCTCTACCCTTTTCACCTGATAATTATGCTTTGTGATAGGTGTCGTAATCCCGACCACATCTGCTTCCTGAAATGCATCCGTTCCAATAACCTGAGAAGCAACCTGACCTGTGAAAATAACTAGCGGCAATGAATCCATCATGGCATCCGCAATCCCTGTCACGATATTTGTTGCACCTGGCCCTGAAGTAGCCACCACAACACCCGGCTTTCCTGAAACACGGGCATAGCCTTCAGCCGCGTGGATGGCTCCCTGTTCATGACGGGCAAGAACATGCTTAATCGGTGACCTGTACAAAGCATCGTAAATACCCAAAACCGCCCCGCCAGGATAACCAAACAAAATTTCTGTACCTTCCTGTTTTAACGCCTGGATGAGAACGTCTGCCCCGTTCAGCTTCAACTCTTCTGATTCCAAATTTAACATCGCCTGTTTTGATTCCATGTACATCTCCCTCTTTTCAGGAAAATAAAAAAACCCGCCCCTAATATAGGGACGAGTTAGCTCGCGATACCACCCTAGTTCCGTTTGCGGATAGAAAAATCCACTTACGGCACCTCGATCAACGTACAATCATACGTGTTCCTTCGTAACGGGGGACCACCCGGCAATACTTACTGAAAGAGTTCAGCATTGCATCTCGGAGATGATTTTCGGATAGGTTCTGAACATCGGCTTGCACCATACACCGACTCTCTGTGGAACAGGGCACTTATCTTACTCTTCTCGTCATCGATTTTATTTTCCGAAATTTATTAATTTTAAAATTATCAGCTTAACAATCATTTGTCAAATACTTTTTTATTTTGAAATTTTTTAGAGTTGATTAGAAAATAATTGAGCCTGGAAATAAAGTGAACAGAAGGATCGATTAACCTTTGATACTTGATGTGCAGCTTATTACCGGATATTCTATTAGTGATTTCTATTTTTTGCATAGGGAGTATCTTAGATGACGAATATTCTAATTGTCGATGATGACATCCATATTTTAAAGCTGGTAGATGTTCATTTATCTGCAGCAGGGTATAAGGTATACGAGGCTCAGGATGGTATACAAGCTTTAAGCATCTTAGGTAATAAAAAATGTGATTTAGCAGTTGTGGATGTGATGATGCCTTATATGGACGGTTATGCCTTAACGAGAAAGATTCGGGATGTACATGACATTCCAATCATCCTGTTAACGGCTAAGAATCAAATTGAGGATAAGGAAAAAGGTTTTCAATCCGGGACTGATGATTATGTGGTCAAGCCATTTGAACCAAAGGAGTTACTCTTTCGAATCAAAGCATTGCTTCGACGATATGATAAACAGCCTGATGAATCAATTATTCGTGTTGGACATACGACTATAAACAAAAAAAGCTATGAAGTTCAAATTGGAGACCGAACGATATTTTTACCCTTAAAGGAGTTCGAACTATTGTATTTTTTCATTTCAAACCCTATGCAGGTGTTTTCCCGGGGTCATCTTATCGAACATATCTGGGGTTTGGATTATGAAGGGGATGAACGGACTGTAGATGTCCATGTAAAAAGATTGAGGGAACGTTTTTCTAAATTGACGGATGATTTTCAAATTAAGACAGTACGCGGGATTGGTTATTTATTGGAGGCAAAACGTGGATGAAGTCTCTTTATGTGAAATTTGTTGTGATTACCACCGGAATCATGATTTTAAGTGGAATCTTAGCTTTTTTAATCTCAAATGCTTATTATCAGCAAACATTAAAACCCTATAATGATCAAAAAATCACAAAAATTGCCCTGGATATAACTGCATTTGCTGAAGAACATCCGAATATCAGTCTGAAGGAGTACCTAGAGAACCTTTCTGCCATAGGATATCAAATTTATCTGGCAGACGATTCAGGAAAGGAATCCTATTTTGGCGCAAAGTTCAGGGATAATACCCTTTCTCCTTCCACTAAAGAGCAAGTATTAAACGGTGATATTTATCATGGTATTATCCATTTCCCACAAAAAACCTTTGTGACAGGCTTTTTTGCAAATGAACTAAAGAATACAATAGGTGTCCCTTTAAAGCATAATGGCATTAACTATGCTCTTTTTATTAGACCTGATATTAAGCTTCTTTTTAATGAGATGCATATTTTATTTGGCTGGCTTCTCGTTTTAATGATTGTGATTAGCATCTTGATGGTAGTTGTCAGTACAAAATATTTAGTGAAGCCGATATCTAAATTAACAGCGGCCACAAAGTCACTTGCGAAAGGAAACTTTCATGTTGAGCTTGATATTAATCGCAGTGATGAATTAGGGGAATTATCACAAAGTTTTTTGCAAATGTCGCGTAAATTAGAACAATTGGATGAGATGAGAAAAGAATTCATCTCAAACATTTCTCATGATATCCAATCCCCCTTATCTAATATAAAAGGGTATACCAATTTATTGGAGAAAGAATCACTTGAGTATAAAGAAAAAACAAAATACATTTCTGTCATAAATGGGGAAATTAACAGGCTATCTACTTTAACAAAACAATTATTGCTTCTTGCCTCATTAGATCGCAATGAAGAAATTATGAAGAAAAAAATATTCAATGTTGCCCAGCAAATTAAGGAATTGATTCGTAATTATCAATGGGCTGTAAATGAAAAAGACATTATGCTTGACTGCTCCTTGCCAGATACAGAAATTACGGGTGACCCCTCTTTACTGAATACGGTTTGGGATAATTTATTAACGAATGCTATTAAGTATAATAATCCCGCTGGCAGTATTGAAATATCGATTGAAGAAAGCAGAGAATCGGTTTTTATCACTTTTGCAGATACAGGAATAGGCTTGAACGTGCAAGAAATAGATAGAATATTTGACCGCTTTTACCGGGCAGATATCGCGCGCACGCGTTCAGTTGAGGGGACAGGACTTGGCCTATCAATCGCTGCCACCATTGTTAAACTGCATGGTGGACAAATACATGTGAATAGTAAAGAAAAAGAAGGCACTTCATTTGTTGTTGAATTGCCTGTTGGTTAATATTGGGCTTTCAATTGTGTCAGGCATTTTCCGCGGAAAATGCCTGACACTTTTTTGTAAACTTTTGCTCGAATATAGGTGTTCATTTCAGAAAAGACTCCCAGCAAATTTGTAACTTGTTGTTCATTTTCTGTTCATATAAGAATTATAGACTAAGGATGTCAAAGGAGATTGGAGGAGATTTAATGAACATTGCATGGAAAGAAATCAAAAGAAATAAAATCCGTTTTTTAATATTAGGTTCAATCATTTTTCTAGTCAGTTTATTAACTTTTATTATTTCAGGTTTGGCAAATGGATTATCACAAGATAATGCTGCATTAATTAAAGACTTGCCAAACGGTGTATTCTATATGGATGAAGAAGCTGAGGAAACCTATAATTTGTCAAGAATAGACAGAAGTATCCAGGATGAAATATTAAGCAAACATAAGGATGCTGCAGCGCTTTCCATACAAATGGGCTTTTTGAATGATGAAAACGATAAGCAGCGAAGCGTCGCCTTTGTTGCATCCACAGAGTCAACGTTATTTAAAAATGTTAAGAGCGGGGAAATAGTGCTTGATCGTTCATTGGAGGAAGAAGGCATCAAGGTTGGAGATACCTTAACGAATAATCAATATAGCAGCAAGTTTGTTGTAAAAGGGTTTGTGGATCAAAAGAAATATAGCCATGCGCCTGTTGCTTATATAAATTTGAAAGATTTCAAGGAAATTTACCGAGTAGAAGAAATGCAATTAATTTTCATACCCGGAGGAGATCTGACACTAAATTTTCCTGATTTACAATCATTCTCAAAGAAAGATTTTCTCAATACCATTCCGAGTTATAGTGCAGAACAGATGTCTTTAAATATGATTGTGTGGTTTTTAGTTGTAATTAGCGGAATGCTGTTTGCTATCTTTTTCTACATGATGAACGTTCAAAAAATTGGATTATACGGTATCTTAAAAGCTATTGGAGTAAAAACAAGTTCATTGTTTAAGATGATGTGGACACAGATGCTTTTTATTACAATCATTGCACTGTTACTCTCTATTACATTTAGTCAAGTTTTTAATATGATTGCCCCTAAAGGAATGCCTTTTAGTCTAACCCCTGCTACAACAGGGTTATTATCTTTGGTCTTCTTGATTATAGGTTTTATTGGAGCTACTTTATCAGGTATACAAATAAAAAAAGTAGAACCATTACAGGCGATTCAGCAAGGAGAGGTTTAATATGACTGTATTTACAATTGATGAAGTGAGGAAAACATTTTCTAATGGTGAAGTGAAGGAAGAGATACTAAAAGGAGTTAACCTTTCTCTGAGAGAAGGTGAGATAACGGCGCTAGTGGGTGCTTCAGGTTCTGGTAAAAGTACACTTCTTACAATCGCAGCTGGTCTTCAGCCCGCATCAGGTGGAAAAGTATTATTTGAAGAGAAAAATATGATTACCATGAGTCCAGAGCAAGTCCGAAAAATACGTGCATGTAAATTCGGTTTCGTGTTTCAATTTGCTCATCTTGTTCCGTTTCTCACAGTAGAAGAACAGCTCATGTTAATGCTGGATGTTTCTGAGTTGAAATTAAAGAAGGATGAACAAAAAGCAGAAATTGACAAAGTACTAAAACTAGTTGGAATGGACCATCGGAAAAAAGCTTACCCGTCTTCATTGTCTGGCGGGGAAAAGCAGCGGGTTGCAATTGCCCGTGCAATCATCCATAAACCTAAAGTGCTCTTCGCAGATGAACCCACTGCAAGTTTGGATTCAAAAAGATCTAAAGATGTTATGCTGCTAATCAGGGATTTAACGAAAACTCTAAACATTACTACCCTGATCGTTACCCATGATGAAGAAATGCTTTCATTTGCTGATCGTATAATAAAAATGAGCGACGGCCTAGTTACAGGTTGATTAAAATCGGTGAAGAGGCATTACCCGGATGAATAATGCCTTTCACCTTATATTAACCTAGTAAATCCCCACGGCATCAAATCCAGCTGCAGTTGCGGTATGTTCGGTGCTGCCTTCTCCGTATAGATCAATGGCAGACTGAACAATTGCCTGGCGTGCATCACTAAAATCAGAATTAGAGGTCAAATAAACAGTTAATGCACGGTAATAAATTTTCCCCAGCTTCTCCTTGCCAATTTCCTGCCCGATCAGGTAGGCTGCATGGTTTGTTATAGAAGAATTCACATGGACTCCGCCATTGTCGACATTTAAAGGCATGTCGTAATATTCATCCATATGTGCCGGATAGACTCCGCTGCCATATGCTGCTCTTTGCGGATTGCTTACGACAACACTGTTAGGATCACTTAAGCTGCGCAATCTCGTTACTCCGTCAGCTTTAGCAGCAGGCGCCATAATGTCCTCGCCCATTTCCCAGTCATCATCGTCAACCAGAACCCCAAAGACATCAGCGAAGGATTCATTCAGGGCTCCAGATTGATTCCGGTATGCTAGGTTTGCAGTATGAGAGATTACACCATGGGTCATCTCATGGGCAGCAACATCAAGTCCCGCAGATAATGAAATGAAAAACTCACCGTCTCCATCGCCATAACCCATATAACGGCCGTTCCAGAATGCATTATTGTAATCTGTGCCCATGTGTACATAAGAATTGATAGCCATCCCTTCCCCGTCGAGAGAATTGCGGTTGTGTTCATTCAGGAAATACTCATATACCCTCTCGGAATTATAATGGGCATCTACTGCAGCACGGTCATAATCCCCTATAAACGCAGCCGAATTCCCGACATACAGGGCATCATTATTTGAATCCCAATCATTTTTAGAATCAAAAGTAAAAATCCCGTCCAAATTCTCATGAGAGTAATCGGCTAACGCAAACTTAGTCCCGGAGGCACCTTCTTTCGTTTGGGTAATATGAAGCTCCCTATGATCTCCATTTACCCCTTTTCCGAATCCTTTCTGGGTTTTATTCTCTTCAGCATGCAGGATTCCATTGTATTGATCAATGATTTCACCTGATTTGGCATCTACAAACACAAACCAGTTTCCAGGTTCATCTCCCATAAAGTTTACATTTACTTTATAGGCTGTATGATTTTCCCCTTCAAACGGATAAATAACAAGTTCAGAAGTCGGCTCATATGTAAGTTCTTTTGGAGCACTGACAGCGGATAATGCTGTTTTTACTGCAGCATCATGTTTTAAGGACACCGATGTGTCCACTGCTTCATCGGCAATTGCCTGATTTACTCTTCCGTTCACGGATACTACTTCATTATTTTCATTAAAATGAACAATTACTTCGGATCCTTCTACTGTCACACCATTGACTGTCTGACTTAACCTGACGTGGGTCATGCCAAGCTCATCTTTTTGAACATTTTTCACTTTCAGGTTTTTTTCGGGACTTTTAATCCCTGTTTGATCCTGATGCTTTTTTAAATAATTTAATGCATTCGCAGAAGTGCTCGCAGAGAATTTCTCTGCAAATCGCTCTTTCACAAATAAAGGAACATTTGCTTTTTCATCCCATTCCTTGGAAGCTTGTACAGGCTGAACCTTCGCTGAATCTGCAGGCTGGGCAAAAACATTTACAGGAATGGAACCTGCCAATAACGCCGATGACAGCAATACAGGTGCAAGGAGCTTTTTTTTCATTATTTTGACCTCCTATTATTTAGATACTCTAAATTATAGAATAGTAGACTATTAATCGAATGAACAATAAGAATTATTTTTATATTGAATAAAATGTCGAATTAATAGTTAAAAATTACCAAATTTCTTCCCGAATACAAAATATAATTTAAACACAGGCCGAATCTATCATTTTTATATTTAACGAAGCTTTTTTGTCTATTCTGTGTACGCCATAATATTGTCACAAAACAATAAACAAGGATTTTATTGCGCAATGTCATATACCCCATATAGTATATTAATATAAACATTATCTTTTAGACACAGAAGCATTAAAGGGAATGACTGCACTTGTGAAGGAGTGAACAATTACGCGATTTAAATGGTAATAAATCATTTTAAGCATATTTAAAAAATAATCAGGAGGAATATGTCATGTCAAAAAAAATTGTCATTGTAGGCGGAGTTGCCGGCGGTGCTACTGCTGCTGCACGATTAAGAAGATTAGATGAAAAGTCAACAATCGTCCTGTTTGAACGGGGGGAACATATCTCGTTCGCCAATTGCGGCCTTCCCTATTATATCGGTGAAACCATTAAGGACCGGAATAAGCTTTTGGTACAAACCCCAGAAGGTATGAGCAAAAAATTCAATCTGGATATCCGCAATCTTTCAGAAGTTATCGGAATAAGCCGTGAACAAAAAACAGTGGAAGTCAAAAACCTCCGAACCGGTGAAATCTATGAGGAATCATACGACACTCTACTTTTATCACCGGGAGCAAAACCAATCGTGCCGCCTATTGAAGGACTTTCAGATGCGCAAAATGTTTTCACACTCAGGAATATTCCGGATACAGATAAAATAAAGGCGTTTGTTGACGAGCACCATCCGAAAAGGGCTGTTGTGATTGGAGGAGGATTTATCGGGCTAGAAATGGCAGAGAATTTGGCTAAGCGCGGGATTCAAGTTACAGTGGTGGAATTAGGCAAGCAGGTGATGGCCCCTATCGATTATGAAATGGCCTCTATTGTTCATTCCCATCTCATTGACAAAGGAGTCGATTTGATATTAGAGGATGGAGTCAAGGCGTTTAAGCAGAATGGGAAAACCATTGAACTGGCCAGCGGGACACAGCTTTGCACCGACATGGCTATTTTATCCATAGGGGTAAAACCTGAAAATAAGCTGGCCCTTATGGCAGGGCTGGATGTAGGTCAGCGCGGGGGAATTCTGGTAAACGATTATCTGCAAACGGAAGATCCAGATATCTTTGCCATTGGCGATGCTATTGAAGTGAAGGATTTTATCAATGGAAATGCAGCCATGATTCCCTTAGCAGGCCCGGCTAACCGCCAGGGCAGAATTGCAGCCAATAATATTTACGGGAAGCAGGAAAAGTATAAAGGGACACTCGGTACATCCATTGCCAAAGTATTTGATTTAACCGTCGCATCCACAGGCATCAATGAAAAACAGCTGTCACAGCTGGGCATGAAATATCAGGCTGTCCATATTCATCCAGGCTCCCATGCAGGATATTATCCTGGAGCCGCTCCAATCAGTTTAAAGCTGCTCTTTAGTCCCGATACAGGGAAAATCTATGGTGCACAGGCAGTTGGGGAAGATGGAGCAGACAAACGAATTGATGTAATTTCCACAGCCATTAAAGGCAATTTGACTGTGTTGGATTTGACTGAAATTGAGCTGTCCTACGCTCCGCCATTTTCATCTGCGAAGGATCCTGTCAATATGGCAGGATATGTGGCGGAAAACATCATAAATGGCAATACGGTTACCGTCCAGTGGAATGAAATCGATGAAATCGTTGAAAATGGCGGCCTCCTGATAGACGTCCGGGAGCCAATCGAAAGGGAAATGGGCTATATTGCAGGCTCTATTAACATACCGCTGAGTGAAATACGAGATCGCCTGAATGAAATCCCTAAGGACAAAACGGTTTATGTTTCATGCCAGGTTGGGTTAAGAGGCTATTTAGCTTCCCGCATTCTTAAAGAAAATGGTTTTGTTGTGAAAAATCTGGATGGGGGCTGGAAAACATATTCAGCTGTTAATCATCAGAAAAAGAGAGCCATCAATCCAGATTACAAGGAGCACATTCATCCATCTATCTCCATTGATGCAGCCGGGTTATCTTGTCCCGGGCCTATTATGGAGGTTCATAAAAATATAAAGTCCCTACAGCCAGGTGAATATCTTCAGATCACCACAACTGATTGCAATTTTGTTAAAGATATTGCTTCATGGTGTGAAAAAAATGGACATATGCTGGTTCAGACTGAGCGCAACAGCAAACAATATCAAACTACTATCCAAAAAAGGTAAGTGTTTTGAAGGGTATTATGCTTGAGAAAAAGGAGGAATATCAAACTCCTTTTTCTTATGCTTAAGTTTCTATAGTACAGAATAAACAATCTGTCTTATAATATGAGATGGCATTATAAATGAGGTGAATGATCCAATGAGATACATACATAATACGTTTGGGTTAAACAAATTCAAAACGATGAAGGAAACATTAAAGGGTGTTGAATTTAAACATGTTGGAAACGGCGAAGTCATTTATCTGCTTCCGAATAAAGAAATTACGATTGTCTTAAATCCAAAAACCGTTGAAAGCAATAAAAAGCTGGAGGAAAAATCCACAGGTCTGCGCCATAGTACAGTCCTGCGGGAATTCCCTAAACGGGAACATACAGGAAATGAACCAATTTCCTATGGATACGCATATAAATTTTTATCTGTGGATGAATTAGATGCATTCCTTAGTGAGTTAAATACTCTTTAGATTCTAAAAAAGGTTCCTGACCCACAAGACAAAAATAACCTGGGGCAGGAACTTTTTTACTTCTTCTTTTGTCTAAACAAATCAACAGATTTATAACCATGTGATAAAATATCGACCATTTGCAATTCTCGTTTCTCACGGGTTTTCTGCTGCTTAACTGAAAAGATGCAGCGAATTTCACTTCGCTATCTTCCACATGCCCATCTTCTCCCACTTTCATTACTGGAAATATCATCCCTATGAACGTATGTATCATACCGTTTATTACCTTTTTTAGGATAAACGAAAAATAAATATCCTTTTTAAATACAGCATAGTCACTTGGCTGGTTGAGAACAGCCAAATTATTATATTTGTTAAGCTTTAATTTATCAATGATTGACATAACATACTGCGCCTTTATACTTTTACTTTTCTAAATAGTTTATTAAAGCATCCAAATCTTCTACACATGCTCTCTTAAAGGCTCCAGCCATCATCTATCCAAACCATTTTGAAAAGCCTGTGAGTCCCTTAATCTCACCAAGTAATGTAACATCTGAAGTATCACCTGGTGAAACGATTATGTATGTAAATATAAATTCTCCTTTGCCTGTTGTTCCTTTGGTTTCATCACAGCGCATCACAATTTTATTTGGCTCATCGAGTTCGATAACTTCAAAATGTTCGGAAGCTTCTTTTCCAAACATTTTCCTTGTCTCTTTCCACTGACTCCCCACTTTTAATGGCCCGCTGTCCTCCCGCTCTATTCCAACTAGACCAATCGTCCAGTCCTTTGCCGAATCAAGATCTATTAAAGCTTTGTAGGCAATTTGTGCAGATACCTGAATGGATCTTTTCATTTCAAATTGAATACTAAGGCTAACTGCCTCCTTTACCCCTTTTTTCTAAAATATATCACAAACTAATGAGAATGGGATATCTTAATCACAATTCAAAAAATGCCAACTGCAGCAATGTATGAAGGATCCTCCATTTGTCTCGCTACCGCTATATCATGGCCCCTACGGTTGAAATACTGGGTGGAATAGCCAAAGCAAAATATGTCTTATAATTGTTAGTCCGAGGAAAAGTTTTTAAAACACTATCACTTTTATGCGTTTTTACTTTAATAAGTTGAAACAATAAACAGAATTGTATAAAATTAAAGTGGTCGAACCCTCACAATTCGACCCCCTATTATCCATTGAGCTTAGGAATTTTCTAAGCTCTTTTTTAATGATTGTTCCCTGTCAGTCTGTATAAGATCGATTGAAACTGAAAAACATATCCTTGCAATGTCCGTATGTATTCAGCTTCGTTCAATAGGAGGATTAAAATGGAAAATGTATTCGATTATGAAGATATTCAATTAATTCCCGCAAAAAGTATCGTCAATAGCCGATCTGAATGTGATACAACGGTCTTCCTGGGGGACCGTGCGTTTAAACTGCCTGTGGTGCCTGCTAACATGCAGACGATTGTAGATGAGAAAATTGCCGTATACTTAGCAGAGAACGGATATTTTTATATCATGCATCGATTCGAACCGGAGAAGCGAATTTCTTTTATGGAAGATATGAAGGCACGGGGATTATACTCTTCGATCAGTGTTGGCGTCAAAGAAGGCGAGTATGCGTTTATACAGCAAATAGCTGATGAAAAGCTGTCACCGGAATACATTACCATTGATATAGCCCATGGCCATTCCAATGCTGTCATCCAAATGATTCAGCATATTAAGAAATACCTTCCTCAAAGCTTTGTGATTGCTGGCAATGTCGGAACCCCGGAAGCAGTCAGAGAATTAGAGAATGCTGGAGCTGATGCAACAAAGGTTGGCATTGGACCTGGCAAGGTATGCATCACAAAAATTAAAACAGGATTCGGAACGGGCGGCTGGCAATTAGCTGCACTTCGCTGGTGTGCAAAGGCAGCAAGCAAACCGATCATAGCAGATGGAGGTCTTCGCACCAATGGTGACATTGCCAAATCGATTCGATTTGGTGCAACAATGGTGATGATTGGTTCCTTGTTTGCAGGACATGAGGAGTCACCTGGAAAAACCATTGAGAATGAGAAAGACGGAAAGCTCTATAAAGAATACTTTGGCTCAGCCTCTGAATTTCAAAAAGGCGAAAAGAAAAATGTTGAAGGCAAGAGAATTTTAGTAGAGCACAAAGGATCATTAGCAGATACGCTGAAAGAAATGGAGCAGGATCTCCAGTCCTCCATTTCTTACGCTGGCGGCAACAAGCTGGATGCCATCCGTCATGTTGATTATGTTATTGTAAAGAATTCGATCTTTAATGGCGACAGGGTATTTTAACACCCCATCTAATGAAAAATTCATTATCTATATAAAACCACAGAAGATGCCTGCACTTTTCCATCAGGCAGGCATCTTCTGTGGTTTCAGTATTTCCTTTTAGAATGGACAAACACATACGAAGACACTCCAATTTTTTATAAAAGGTATGTTATGTACTCTTTGAGGTTCTCCAACAATTTAGAAATCTCGGTAATTACTTCTTCAAACACTCATACTTGTTTCCACATCATTTCACTTTTATGAATTCACCTATATAAATTCATTTTACGAAAAATTATTCAGTATTTAGCTGGTATTCTATCTGGCTCATAAATCGTGCCAGCGGAATAAAGAGATCAAATTAAAAGATTAATTTCATCCCTTCATGACTCGCTAAAAATCCCAGCCTGTTATAAAAACGATGTGCATCTTCACGCCGCTTATCAGTCGTCAATTGAACAAGACCACACCCCTCAAACCTTGCTATTGCAATTGCTTCTTTAAACAAGGCTTCCCCTACCCCATTTCCGCGGAAGCGCTGAAGGACCCGGACCCCTTCAATTTGTGCGCGATTCATCCCTTGTCGTGCTAAACCAGGAATGATCGTTAACTGAAGGCAGCCAATCACCGTCTGACCTTCTATCGCCAAAATAATCTGATTTCCCTCCTGTGCTTCTATTGCCTTAAATGCTTTATAATAACAATCCGGCAGAGGTTCTTCATATCTCTCACGCTTTGCTCCTAATTCATCATCGGCAAGCAAGCGGACAATAGCTTGTAAATCTTCTTCATTTGCTTTTCGAAAATGCATTAAAAATCACTCCTTCAGCACGGGAATATTTAAGTGCATCACTGATTACTTTCTATTAATATTTTATTTTCCCTTTTATTAGGCTATTATCATGAAACCTCTGAAATTGCACCTTTATCAAAGGATCAGCTTCATTTTGTGAAAGTATTTTTAACATGCAGAGGGAATACCAAAGAAGTTGAAAAGGAACTTGGGATATCGTATCCAACGGTTCGAGGCAAGCTAACAGACATCATATCATCTCCTTGGATATGTACAGAAGAAAAAAAAATGAAGCAGATGAGAAAAAAATTGTCACTTTGTTGGAAAATGGCGAAATCACAGCAGAAGAAGCCATTAAGCTATTAAAAGAGGAATAGGGAGGATTTATCATGAAAGAAGAAATTACGAGAGTGATAACAATGGTTCAAGAAGGGAAAATTGATGCAGATAAGGGATCAGTACTGATCCAAGTACTAAAAGAACAAGAAGAAACAGGTAATAAGCCAGCAGTAAAAACGACTAAGTATTTAGATAAGACTTTAAAAATCCGTGTTGTATCCGCTGAAAATGATAACGTCACGGTCAATTTGCCAATAAAACTTGTTAAGGCAGTATTAATGGCTGGACACAGCATCGCAGCGAGTATCCCTCAATCAGAAAAATACGCTAAAGATATAGACATAAGCCTTATTATAGAAGCAATCGAAAACGAATTAGATGGCCAAATTGTTGATATTAAATCGGCAAACGGGGATACCGTTTCGGTCATCATTGATTAGTGAGTTGCTTATGATGCATGTAAAAGTGAAAGCAAAAGACGTTCGGTTAACCATCCCAATTCCAAATACAATTTTAAACATGGCTATTTCAATTTTTTGTTCAAAATTGTTTCATCCGGTTCTGAGGTTAAGGTAAAACTATAACTTATTTACATCTATTACTGACCGGCATTAAAAGAAAAAGCCTAATTTCTGGCTTACAATACCAAGATAATTAGGCTTGTTTCCTTTATTCCTCTCACTTTTAAAAATTCCATAGAAATATTTTCATTTAAAGATAGGCCTCTGCAACTTTTCCCAGCCTGCGAATCCCCTCTGCTATTTCCTTCTCATCCGCATAACTGAAGGAAAGGCGCAGAAATTCCGTTCCAGCTGTCTGATCTTTGAAAAAGTACTTGCCAGGAATAAAAGATATCCCTTCTGCCAGGGCATATGTCAGCAGTTCTAATGTATCGGCACCAGGAATTTTCATCCACACGAAGTACCCCCCTTCGGGCACATACCAGGAAGCTGTTTTAGGAAAGTGCTGTTCCAGTGCGGAGGTCAGAACATTGCATTTGGCCCGGTATGTATCTCTCATTGTTACTAGTTTATTATTAAAATCAGTGTTTGCTAAATAAACAGCCATGACAGATTGAGCAAACGGATGGTTCAGATCTTTTTTAACCCAGGCGCATGCATGGATCATTTCACTTGCTCCGGCTATCCATCCTATACGCATGCCCGGGGCCACTATCTTGGATAGCGAGCCGACATGCAGAACTCTGGAGTTTTGATCCATTGCTTTTAGAGTGGGGAGACTTTTATTAAATGATAATTCCCCATAAGCATCATCCTCTACTAATAGGAAATTATATTTGTTTGCAAGCTCCAATACATGCTGCCGGCGCTCTCCTGTCATCGTCGTCCCTGTAGGATTTTGAAATGTTGGGATCGTATAGAGAAAACGCGGCTGAGCGAGCCCTTTTTGCTTTCTTTCCTCTAGAACCTCTTCCAATACATCTGTTTGAAGTCCGTTCTTGTCTACAGGAATACTAATTATATGTTTTGTGTAATTTTGGAAAATCTCTAAAGCCTCCATATAGGTGGGGGACTCTATTGCAATAATTGTCTCCTCATCAAGGAGAATGCGGGCAATCAAATCGATTGCCTGACAGGCGCCCGAAGTTATCAAAAGCTCATTTTCCTTTACAGATATCCCCCGCTCTTTCAATCTTTTTAAAATCTGCTCCTTTAATTTTGCTATTTTTGGACTGCCTAAATAATGGAGCGGCAAATCATGTTCTTCTTCTAATAGACTGTTAACAGCTGCCTTTACCTCTTCATCCGGCACAAGGTCAGGTGCCGGGTAGCCGCAATGCAGGCGTATACAATCATCCGGAATCTCCGGAATCCACTCCCCTGGGGGAGTATTTTGAAGCGCCTTTTTGATTTTATCAGTTAAAAAAGAACCAGCATTCACTTCAATCTACACCCTTCCAGCAGTTTTATTATTCATTATAAACTTCTTGCCTGAGATGCTCCACAAAACCTAGAAAAGCAAGTTTTCTTCGAAATGTCTTTTTACTTTTCCCCAATCCTCCTTTATAACACTATAAAGGACAGTATGGCGAATGGTCCCTTCTTTTCGTATCATATGATTTCGAAGTACGCCTTCTTTTACCGCACCGGTCCGTTCGATCGCTTTTTGTGAGCGGAAGTTTTCATGTCCAGTTTTAATTTGTACGCGATTCACGGACAGTTCTTCAAAACAGTATGTTAATAATAAATATTTACAGTTTGAATTAATATTCGTGCGCCAGTAAAGAGGGTTTATCCATGTTGAGCCGATTTCGAGCCGTTTATGCGGGATTGAGATATCGAGAAACCAGGTAGCCCCGATGATACTCCCTGTTTTTTTATGGACAATGACAAAAGCAAAATCGGTGCCCTGCTCACGTTTTTGTATCGCATCTTTTACATATTGAATGACCCGGCTTTTATCCGTTAAATCAACAGACATATGCTCCCATATGCGTTTATCCTGAGCTGCTTCATAAATTCCTTCAATATGCTCAAGTTCCATGGGAATTAATTTCACAACATTGTTTACTAAAATTTGCATGCTATCACTCTCCTTGAATCAATTAAAACCGAATTCTGGTATGATAAAAATAACCAAAAACGAATTTTAATATAATACCAGGGAATGATTCGATGGAATTTCAAATTCTGCTTACGGAAAATGGAATAAAGTATAAAGAAATTTATGAACAAATCCGGCTTGCGATTTTAGATAGAAAATTGTCAGCACATTCAAGACTTCCTGCAAAGCGGCGGCTGGCTGAACAATTGAACGTGAGCATCCTAACTGTTCAGATGGCTTATGAACAGTTGCTGAGTGAAGGGTACTGTTATTCAGCAGAACGCAGAGGCTATTTTGTTTCTGAAATTCAGGATGAATGGCACTATAGTCAGATTAATACAATGGAATTGGAGAAAAGAGTTCAGAACGAGTTTCATATTAATTTTAAAAATGGGCAGGTCGATGCCTCAGCCTTCCCCTATAAACATTGGAGCCGATTATACAGAAAAGAGCTTAATGAATCCAATGCCGGCAATGCACCGTGGCAGGGCGAATATTCTTTGCGTGCCCAAATTGCACTATACTTACAGCAAGCTAGAGGGCTGGCCTGCCAGCCGGAGCAAGTGTATATCTTCAGCGGATTTCAACAGCAGCTGCTAAATGTATGTTTGTTTTTTAAACGGAGCGCCATCGGAATAGAAGATCCAGGTTTTATTCGGGCTAAATCTATTTTTGAGCAATTACAGCTGCCATGTTATCCGATTTCTGTGGATGAGGGAGGATGCGGTGTGCCTGATGCTGATGAGCCTGTAAAATTATTATACACCACACCTGCTCATCAATATCCTACCGGTACAATTATGTCTATTGCCAGAAGGGTTGAACTGTTAAATTGGGCAATTAAACAGTCTGCTTACATTATCGAAGATGACTATGATTCTGAATTTCGTTACAAAGGGGCACCAATCCCATCATTATCCCATCTGGATTCAACCGGGCGGATACTGTACTTCGGCACCTTTTCAAAAACATTGCTGCCATCACTTCGGATCAGCTATCTGGTTATGCCAGCAGCCCTGAAGCAAGACTTTGAAAAATTTAATGCTTATCAAAAGTCGACTGTTTCAAGAATCGATCAGAGAGCTGCTGCAAAGTTTATGGAAGAAGGATTTTATTTATCCCATATAGCAAAAATGAGAACTTTATATAGAGCTAAAAGGAGCTGTTTAATAGATAGCCTGTCAAAACATTTAGGAGAACACTTTGACATAATTGGAGATACAGCAGGTTTGCATATCATCGTGACATTACCAGAAGGATTGAATGAATCTAAAGCAATTGAACTGGCAAAGTCGGCGGGAGTTGAAATCGATGCTGTTTTACCTATGTATCATCTTCACAAGCCAGACAATCAAGTGATGATTGGATATGGCGCCCCCTCGATGGACGAGATTGAGAGAGGAGTCCAATTAATCGCTAATGCATGGAAAAGTTATCTTAGCCTTTAGACTAAGTCAAATATTCAACTAAAAGAGCTCTTATCTTACAGGATAACGCTCTTTTAGTGAAGTGGTAAACAGGCTCATCTTTTCCTTAACAGCCACCATAAAATCAAACAAATTCATCCCCTGGATTTGCTGGAATTTGTACAAGTCTTGCTTATAGTAAATATGAATATGCTTCCCGGTGATCCCCCTTTTTTCTTCAATGGAAGTTATATGGCTATACGCAAATTCTTCAACTAATTCCTTGTTTGTTTCTGATACCGGGATTCCATAGAATAGCAGTCTTTTGTTCGTTGCTGCAAATAAGCCTGCCTGCGGTGCTAAACAGTAATGTGCAACTAATGAACAGCTTAAACATTCAATAATGTTTTCACCTTCATGCAATACATTTTTAACCTGATTTTTAATGTTTTCCATGGAACTCCCCCTCATATTTCATCTGTCAAACCGCTGTCTTAACTGCCAGTATCAGCCCAGTAGACCAATCCAATTCTGTTATGTCCAGGTCAGGTCTGTCCTGCAGAGTTTTTAGAAGTTTAGTTGCTTTGATCTGAAATTCTTCAGGCAATTTCTGCTGCGGAAACACATCATGAATCACATAAAAACCGCCGATATTTAAATGATCCAGGGTTTTGTCCAGAAGCTCGAATTTCCCCGGCCATGTATCTGCAAAAATAAAATCGAACCCTTCCGACAGATTTTGAATAAAAGCTGCTCCGTCCTCACAGCAAAATGTGATTCTGCTGTCATTACCGAGATACTTTCTCGCGATCGATTGCACTGTCGGATCTATGTCAACGGTCGTAAGCTTACTGCCTTCATCCATCCCATCCATGATCCATGAAGCAGACGCTCCCGTACCTGTTCCCAGCTCTAAAAAGCTTCCTCCAGATTTAGAGGCTGCCAGCCCCTTCAGTAAAAATCCTGTTTTTATATCACATGACTGCCCGAAGCCGAGCACATCTGATTCCTGTAATATCCTCGAATATGCTTCCGGTACCTGTATAACGCCGTTTTCCATTTTGCCATTCCTCCTCTTTCTTCGTTCTAATCTAAACCAAGTTCATACTATAAAAGAGCATCAAAAAAAGGCCTCTTTATAAGAGGCCTTTACTTATCAAAACGACCTCTTATCTCCCAGAGCGTCAACTCTGTTGGAATTAGCACCTTCCTGACATAATCAGGGGTTGCTGAGGCTTCGCAGGGCCAGTCCCTCCACCTCTCTGGATAAGAATTTGTATAAAATTTATATTTTCAACCAAGTATTGCATACTTTCTGCCAAATGGCAATACTTTAATTCTTATTTTGCAAGCTGATCCAATATGAGTTTATTGAGGAAGGTGAATAGCCATGCAGAGAAAAAATACTAATTTCGTTATTTGACCTAATGGAGACTCATTCCTGTCCACTGCCAATAAGTACAATAAAAAACAACAGCAACCGTAATGTAAACCGGCAAAAGTATAGCACTTAACTTAGTCAAAAACCCTGCATCATAACTTAAATCCCCATCCTCATAAAAGAGAAGCAGTGCTTTTGAACTTACAGGAAAAGTAATACAATAATTCATTCCTATTAAACTTAAAAAGACGGCTGCAGAAGGACTAATTCCTGTTGACTGGCTAAACAGAATAATTCCTGGCATCAGAACGATTGCCCTAGTAGTATGGGAAGTAATATATAAATGGCTCGTTGAAGTAATCAGCAAAATTCCCAGTACCATAATCCAGCCAGGGGCCTGACTTAACAAAAAGAGAAAGCCGGTTAATTTTCCTTCCAGCCATTGAACCAAACCGGTTTCAACAAGTATCCTTCCAAGTGCTGTCGCTGCTGCCACGAACAGAATAAGATTCCACGATACTGATTTAATTCCTTGCTTCCAACTGATTACACCTATGTTGGGGAGCGTCATGACGATTGCTCCAAGGACTGTTACAAAAGCAAGATCGTACCCATGTACGTTTTCAGTCATCCATCCTGCTAATAGGAAGGCAACTATTAATAAAGTTTTTTTCTCCGCCTTAGTTAAAGGTTTTGTTACTTCTATGTTTGTTTTAGTCTCCCGGCGGGCTGAATCTGCTGATTCTTCTTCCCGTCCCATCAAGCATTTAATGACCAAAACAGACAAAATTGTAACCACTAGAGCAAACGGCATACCCCACACCAGCCACTGTAAATAGGAGATGTACTGACCCGTAGCACTTTCTAGGAGGCCAATGCCAATTATATGAGATCCAGCTCCTATTAAAACAGCAGATGTACTCATTAATATGACGATTGGCACTGTGACCGCCAGAACCCTTTTCTCTCCTGCAGATAACCTGCTTCCAACATGGGTGATTATGGGTTTTGCCATTGCGGCACGTCCGGAAGTGGAGGGGATAAAAAAAGCTGTAGAGAAAATAAATGATATAATCCCTAACTTCATTCTTCCTGCAGTCCGGCTTTTCCTTAATATAAATTCAACGAATCGGGCAGCTAAACCTGATTGTGTAACAGCCTCTCCGATTATAAATGCCCCAAACATCAGCCATACTACTTCTTCCGAGAGGGAATGGAATAACAACTCCTGGCTGCCGCCCTTCATTAAAACAATGAAGCAAACAATAGCAAGTGCGACATATCCTGCTGGAAACTTCGTTGTGACCCAAAGGGTCATGGCGGAGAAAAAAGCAAATAAAGATACCTTTGCCTTGTAGTCCAGCCCATCCAGAAAGAAAGTCACTAGTAGAAAAAGGACATGCACGAGGATAATGGCGAGCGTCCGCATTAAAATACGATCAGTTAGTACCATTTGATGTCCGCTATGTTTATGCTTTTCTATTCTTGTCTGCATATCAGACTGCCCTTTCTTTGACCCTGTTTCTTTTGGCAATCCTCAGCCCAATGGCTATCTGTCTCATCACAGATTCTGTACTGTCTTCAATCCATTCAGGTGCATAGAGAATAGCTTTCTCAAGTGAAGTTGGCTTTTGAATAATACTTAAGAAAGCATCAATGCCTGCTTCATAACTTAATTCGGCTCCCTTTCCAATGGTTCCGGTAATGGCAATAACGGGAATTCCATATTTTTTGGCAATTCGCGCTACTTCTGTTGGTATTTTTCCATGGGGAGTCTGGAAATCAATACTGCCTTCTGCGGTTAGCACAATGTCAGCGGTTGCAATTTTTTCTTCTATGTTAATATACTGTTTAATAAGGCTAAAGCGCGGATGGAGAGATGCACCTGCAAAAGCTATCAAACCTGCCCCGAGCCCGCCTGAGGCCCCGCTTCCCGGCATCATTCTTATATCCATTGCGCAGGTATCTCCTATTAAGCTAGCATAATGGTCCATAGCATCAGATAATATGCCTACCTGTTTCAGCGTTGCACCTTTTTGTGGTCCAAATACTCTTGCCACGCCCCTTTCCCCGCATAAAACATTCTCCCAGTTGCAGGCTACATCAATTTCCACTTCACTAATACGCTTATCGGTACCAGAGGCATTAATATGCTTAACCTTTAATAAATCAGCTCCGCCATTAATATCAATAATTTCCCCATTGGTATCCATAAACTTTACTCCAAGTGCCTGAGCCATTCCAGCTCCTCCATCTGATGTTCCAGAGTCGCCGCAACCGATTAAAATTCGATCTGCCCCATGGTTAAGTGCAGCAAGAATCAACTCGCCTACTCCATAAGTTGTCGTTAACAAAGGATTGCGTTCCAGCAACGGAACATGCTTCAGCCCAGCAACAGCTGCCATCTCAATTACAGCAGTCTGCTCCCCGTTCTCTTCAAACATGCCAAAGTAGGTATGTATTTTTTTGCCTACAGGCCCGGTAGCTTCCACGTAAATTAATTCACCCCCTTTTATTCGTGTAATGGTTTTGGCAAACCCTTCACCCCCATCAATCATGGGTAATACTTCGATTTCTGCTGACTCATTATACCGCATTGCTCCCCTTTCCATCGCCAAAGCAACATCCTCTGCATCCATGCATTCTTTAAACCCCGATGGTACAATTACAATCTTCATTTTGTTTTCCTCCTAAAATTTATATACTTGTAATGTACCTGCCGAAAACTAAAATTCTCTGAAAAGCAGATTAGAAATTGATTAGAAAGGGGAAAAGCTGTCATGTCGACCATTTTCTTCTACCTTACCTGCTTTCATCTATTTTTCGGCTGTTTCATTTTTTCAAATTCCAGCTATTTTAAAATTGCAAAAAAGACGCTAGCTTTTGCTAACGCCTCCCCAATTACTTTTTAACCTCGTAATAGAATGTCCCAAGGAGAAAGTAGGATATATACACAACACTTAACATTATCATTCTGCAATTTTTAATGAACAGCTCCCTCCCCCTGATAAATCCGAAAAGCCGGTACAATCGTATCCGACACAATCTCTTTACCCTTTTCACGGATGAAGTCCAATTTATAATACGCGTCGAATCTCTGGCTGATCTCTGTTTTCACCAATTCAGGCGGAGTGACGACGATGAATTGGAACTTCAGCTTATCGGCTACAGCGAAAATAGGATCAAGCACATGGGCAGAAGCTGCTTGGCCGAATGGATTATCACAGACTAACGGAACCCAGCTTTGATCGGTTTCACTCTTGACCGAAAGAAGCATCATCATCATGACCATGCGGGCAGATAGCTTTTGACCTCCGCTGCCATCGGATTTTGTCCTTGAACCCTGGTTGATCGTCTGCCAGGTCGAATAATGCTCACGCTGCGGTTTACCGTACATAAAGGCATTGTCTGTACGCATGTTATATACCAGGAGCTCCGGATAGCGATTTCTGAGGGAAACAAATAAAATTTGCTCATCACTGATAAGTTGTTTGATTTCCTGATCCAGCATCTGATTATTATCATCTATCATCTCAAATCGCTTCGTTATTTTATTAATGGCTGAAACGAAATGCTGTTTCAGTAAAGGTTCAACATCTTCCGCTTTTTTAGGCAGTATATCTTCTTTAAGCTGGACGAGCGGGAAAGAACCCCTTTCATTCTTAAGCTTCATTTTTGCAATCATCGAGCGAATTGCCTCTGAAATGCTCATTACCTTCATGCTTGCCCGGCTTGCCCAGAAGTTTTGTGCTTTTTCCGCCCTTTCTTTGTCGCGCTCCAGCTGTTCCAGGCCGCTCTGTGAAAAGCGCTTCATGTTCTGGACGACACTTTGAATATGTGCATAATGCCTTGTATCCATATGATCAAGCGTAGTTAAGACTTCATTCTTAAAGCGGATTTCCCAATCCTTTCCTTCAATGGCAAGCTTTAAATTTCTTAGTGATTGTTCAATCTTCGCATGCTTTTCTTGCCCTTCATCCTGAATAGCCTGATGTTTTTCACTCCAGGATAGGATGCTTTGCTTTCCTTGACTCTTTATTTTTTCTATATCCTCATCCGAAAAAGCTGCCGCTTCCTCTTTAAGAATGACGGATAAATGCAATTGATCTTTTTCAAACTCAGTTATGTTATGTTCTGCCTCTTTTTTGCGCTCTTCCGTTTTCTTTATTTCAGCATTTGTCTGTTTGGTCTGGTCAGTGATTTCAACCGTCTTCACTTCCAGATCAAGCTCTTCCCATTCTTCAGGCTGCTGATCATGCTTGGCCACTTTTTTAGAGGATTTTTTACGCTGATCCATTCCATGCTTTAAGGAGGTTTCCGCAATGGTTACGGCCTTTTCCTGCTCACGCTCTTCTTTTTCTGCTGCCTTTGTTTCCTTCGCAGCTGTCTGAACCATATTTTCCAAAATACTTATTGGTTCATCAGGTACAGAAGCATCCTTCCACTCTTCATTAAGAGCATGAAGTTTTTTCTCCAGCTTCCTTTGCTGTTTCTGTTCGGATTCTCTAGTCGCCTGAATCGCGAGCAGTTCACTGGCTTGTTCTTCTTTTGATTTTTGAAGCTGTTTAAGCTCCTCAATACTGCCATTGATTTCTTCTAAAATATAGGGTGATAATCGAGGAACCTCCTCAGATGCTTCTGCTTTCTCACTTGCTGGAAAAGCAGCACCGTCAATAAAGAAGCCGATCTTCTTAATATTTTGCTCGGCTGACAGCTTCCATTCCAGATAGGTCTGACTCCACTTTTCCTGAAGATCAGCAATGGTCTGAAGCTCGTTTCCCAGCACACTCTGCAGCTTCTCGAAAGCTTCCTTTTGTTTCTCTTTTTCCTGCTTTACCCGTTTATTTTCCTGTTGCATCGACTTTTCACGTTTAAATTCCGTTAAGGATTCGGCATCTTTAGATAATTTTTCAATCTTTTTCTTCGTTTTTTCCAGCTGTTCTCTAAGTCCCAGCTGCAGTTCTTTTTCTTTATCCTCCTGCACGATGATAGCCTGTAATTCCGTTCTCCTTGAAAGCAGGGCTTCCTTTTCCTGAAGAAGTACTTTTTCAATATCACAGGCAAGGTCATGGGAAAGGAACCGGTCGATTTCTTTTATAATACGGCGCAGTGCAGTTTCTGTTTTTTCTAACTCTGCAAGTGTATCTTTCTTTTCTTCTATTTGTTTCACAATCTGGATTTTCCAGTTTGTGAACTGATTTTTATCCGCCAGCAGCTCCTTCTCCGTCCCGGTGATCATCACAAAGGCATTCTGCTGATTTTCGCCCGCCATTTCTTCCCGCATAAAAATCGGGACCGGACTTTTAAACATCCTTCCGCCAAGGACCTGCTTATTGATTTTTTCCCATTGCGGCCTGCTGACTACTAAGCCGTACGGCAGAAGAGGATGAGAAAGCTTGTGGCTCGACATTTCATCCTTCTTTAAGGATTGGAGAAATTGGGATCCGTAAAATACGTCAATTCCCGTCTTTTCATCAATCCATTCCTTCAGTTCCTTAACATCATTATTGGCAATCCAGAAATGCTCATCATTCAAGGCATAATCCAGCTGCGTTTCCCAGAGCGCTTTCTTTATTTCTTCCCCATGCTCGCGATTTTGAACGAGGAGCTCTTCCACTTCCAGGGCATATTTTGATATAAGGGCATTCGTGAATGGTGCTGTTACACCTTGCAGAACACCTTGCAGCTGATCGAACAGCTTTTTTTCTTTTTGCTGCTGCCCTTCACTTTTCTTTTTTAGCTCTTCACACTTTTCTTCTGAGAACTGAATGGATTGTGCGAGTGTACCATGGGAAGAAGCAAGCTGATTCTGCTTTTCATTTGATCTATGCTCTTTTGCCTGTATATCTTTGAGTGCCGCTTCTTTGGTTTCTATCTGTTTATTCAGATTTTCAATAAAACCCGTTAAATCATAGGTGATGCGGTCACCGAATTCCTCGATAAGCTGTTCTTCTTTTGATTCAAATTCATGAATTTGGGTATAAAGAAAATCAATTTCTGTACGAAGCTGAGCAATCTCCTGGGTCTTTTGTTTATCCTGCTTTGACAGGTCGTTTGCTTTTTTCTTTAAAAACCTTTGATATCCGGAATATTGCTGAACGGCTTCCCTAATGGCAGCGGAGGATTTCTCCCATTGCTGTGCCGCCTCTTTTTTGATTTCATCCATTCTTTGATTCACTTGCTCCAGGCCGCTGTTCTGCTCAAGCTTCGCAATTTGCTGGGAAAGCGCGCGAATGCTTTGTTCCCCTTCATGCCATTCTTTTAGTAACAGCTGAAAAGCCAGCTCGTCTTTTCGCTCCTGCTTTTCCTTCACCGCTTCCTGCAGAACTATATGCTTCTTCTGCTCTTCCGCTAATTTCTTCTCCCAATCCAGCACTTCCCGGTGAGCTTTTGCATACTCAAGATTATCTTTCTGAAAACGCAGATCCACTTGCCTGCCTGTTAATTTTTCGATTTCTTTTTCCAGCTCAATGAGTGTTTCTTCTTCCGTTTTCTTCAAATGCTCCAAAGCGCCAAGCAGCTGTCTTCCAGCTTTAATACTGTCCTCCACAATTCCCTTATGCCCGACACCCTTTGCCAGACTCTCTTCAAAAGGAAGAATATCTTCCAGGAATTCTTTATGTGCCTGCTCTCTTTTCAGCAGAACAGGGAGGTCCTTCGCGATGCTTGCCTGACTCTTAAAAATTTCCACCAGATCGTTCTTATGATGCTCCGTCCGGTGCAGAACCTGACTGACTGTAGGAATGATCCGCTTTTGGAACAGGGAATGATCATCTTCAGCACCTTCAAAAAATTTTCCGACGCCGCCTTCATCCTTATTAATGTCCTTCATAATATCCCAATCTTTTCGGTTAATCCCATATGTATCCAGAATTCGGTAGTGTTTCTTTGTATCCCGGTAAACATCGTACCCATTCCATTTTAAATAATCCTTCAGGCCTTCTGTTTCAGCCAGTTCTCCATCTTCATAAAGCGGAATATGTTCAAGAGATGCTTCTTCTTTTCGTTCAAACTCCCTTGTATAAAAGGTAATATTCGGGACAATTTTCGCTTCCTGTTCAAGAGGTTTACTTTCTCCGCTCTCTTCATTCATTGAAATACGCTGGTCTGCTGAAAACATTCCGCCCGTCACCAAATGCCTGCGGTCAGCCCCGTCGAGCTCCCACTGTATGAGAACATGAAAGGTATAAGGAATAAACTGCTCTTTATTATTAAAAAAGAATTGCTGATAAAAGCGATTATTCTGCTTTCCCCATGCGGTACCCGGCTTAAGGATCTGAAATATGGTCTGCAGGAAAACACCTTTCCCTCCTCCATTCATCATCGAAATGAGGCCATTTGTGGAGGTTTCCTCATTATGAAAGTTAAATGTGGTGTCCCTATACTGCTTTTGCATGCCATCATATTTCAGGCCGGCAATTCTAATTCGATGTATTTTCGGCATGCTGATCCTCCTCTGTTTTCATCAATTCCTTGAACATCTCATAACGGTCATAGTCATGATACAGGTATTCAATCCGTTCAAATAACTCCTGCTTTGGAATCGCCTTCGGTATATCCTCCCGATCCAGAATGACGATGAGTCCTTCTGTTTCCAAAAGACGCATGGCACTTGCAATCAAACCAATCCGCGTTCTGCGATTGGCTTTCCTGGCTCCATAATCATCTGTGTCGACCTCCATGTATTTCCATGTCGTCACAACGTCTCTCATATCAATTTTTACTTCTTCTCCGAAATCCTGCTTTGCTTTAAGCAGGCTATCCCAATTCATGATGACATCATTCACTTGCCGTTCCAATGTATAAAAGCTGATCCCTTCGCGCTTCGTGCGGATCTTAGCCGCCTGATTGCGGTCGATGCCCGCCAGGAATGCCATAATGACAACGCTCATCAGGTGAAAGTGTTTTTTTGTTTCAACCTGTTTATGCCTGTCCTTCATATGTGTAAAATTCGTCGCAAAAACAGAGCCGGTCGGCTGTACAACGAGCTGAATCCGTTTCGGCGATTCAATTATAAAGGTCCCGGATTCATCTGCCATTAAAAGCACCGTCTGTCTTACATCAGGATCGAAATACGCCTGAAAGTGCTCGCTGTTTTCATCGATGACCTTATCTTTTAATAGCGTGAAATAAACTGCTGATGCAGTCTTAATACTATCTGCACTCATCATTTCTCCTCCTGAACACAAATTTTAAACGGAGTGATTTTCATTTGATACCAGATGAAAGGTTCCGCCCGATGATCAAACTCGGTATAAAGTTTCAATCCTTCAAACACCTGGAATTGCGGATACTCTTGCATCAGTTTATAGAGGAGAATCTCCCTCTCATCGCTCAGCGTCTCTTCCCTCCGATGCAGCACCTGAACCTTCAGCGGCTTTTTATCAAACATCATCCATAAATCAATCGTTTCCGATTCTTCAAACCATAAATCCTGCACCTCAAGCGGCAATGTCGTTAAATCAGCCAGGGAAAACTCTCCGTATGACTGCAAATATTGAAACACATAGCTCCAGGCCTTGATAACAGAATCCCAGTTCGTTACCCGCTGATGGGTAATACTTTCCTCTTCCGTTTCTTCCTCCATTGTCTCTGTCAGCTGCTTTTCATCAAATTCCTGTTCGCCCCAGATCCAATCCATGGGCAAAATAAATTCATTCTTTGGCGAGAATAAAGGACCCAGTACCTTCTCAACTTGATCGAAGGAAGATGCCCCCTCCTTCATGAACCAATTTTCATAAATGTGCTCCCGAAACGAAACCAGGCTTGTTTCCCAAAACAGTGAAGGGTTTTCCGCTTTTAATTTCATTTCATAGGAGATATTCTGAATCACAAGCTTGGCAAAACGGTCATGCAATTGCCTTGTATGGCCGATCTTTTCCTGCAGGAGGATCAATTCTCTTTGAATGTGATCATCTTCCTCGTTTCTGCGTTTTGTCTTCTCAATCATACTGCTGATGGTACGGAAGTGATTTTTCTCTTCTTCAAATTGCTTCTCAATTTCCGCACGGTTATCAGCCCTTTGCATTTCTTCTTCCATCAATAAGATTTTGGGATTATTGATCATTTCTTTTTGAAAGGAGAATTCTCTTGCCATTAAGCGGTTGACCCGTGAAATGAGGTGATCGAGGTTTCGGGTAGCTTTGCGGAAATTACCGTTTTTAATCAGCTGCATACTGTAGAGCTGTTCAATGGTGATCGAGAATTCCTCCGCCATTTCCCTGCTCATGAAAATCATTTCCTGTGAGACATCTGTGAGCTTATAGACGATTGATCCGCCCATCTCCAGGTTTGTATATAATTCATCCATTGTCACATAGCGGAATACCTGCGTCTCCCATGACTGTCTGATTTCATCGTAATAAAGGGCTTCAAACGGCCTGCTGTATTCTTCTTTTCCCTGATACAGAAGCCCGCTTGTGATTCGTTCAATCTGCTTTTCATCAGCCAAAAGCTTCATTTGTTTAATCGAATCTTCCACCATATATTTGATATCCGATTTTCTCCGATGATCATCATCATTCAATTCCCGATAGAAAATGGTGAGGAGCACGTGCATCAGAATCGTCTGGATATGAGGCTTCAGCTCTCCGACTTCCATTCCTCTTCCAAGCTCAAACAGCGGGTTTAAACGCTGCATCCGCTGGGCGAATCCTTCCCATGACTCGTTCACATCCATCTCCTCCATGTTTCAATTGTCAGCACTTCCTGAGGAATCCGTTTATTTTCCTGCCATAATTGCAATAAGAGTTTTTGCTCTTCTTCCGTAAACCACTTGAAGAAAGCATCACGGTATTTAAGATATTGAAGCTGGCCAGATTTCTGTTCATTTCTTTGTTCCATACAATCAAGCATTTTACGATAAATTTTCAATGCAGGCTGAATGCAGCATTCCGGATATTTTTCAATCAGCCGGGTCATGATTCCGCAGCCCGCAGCATCAAGATCTCCTGCATAATAGAAGAGATACGATTTAGCCGGGAAAATTTTAAAGAAAAACGAAAAGCTCCGTTCAATTTTCGTGCCTTCTCCATAAATGATCAGTTCCGGCTCGTAATCCAGCAGATCGCTTTCCAATAATTGAATGGAAGTATGGAAGAATGATAGATTCTCAACAATCAGCACTCGCTGAATATCTTTAATTTCTTTTCCCTGTTTCATCCAAAACACAAAAGGCTCCCCGTATCTAACCACTTTCAGCTGCTCTTCAGATACACCAATTCGTGCTAAAAAACCTTTTCCATCAGGAAAACTGATCACATCCTGCAGGAATTTTTCATGGCCGAACAGCTCCAGGCTTCTTTCCTCAAGTGAAACGGTTTCCCGTTCGCCGCTGGATTGGAGAAAAGCATATAAATTCTTGACGCGGCTCCATTCCTCTTTCGTCTGCCATTCAGGGTGCCGTTCATAAAACGAAAAATCGAACCGATCATTTAACTTCATCATCTCGAGACGATCCCATTTGCCGGTGTGAGCTTTCACGTTCACCCAGAAATATAAAGGCATAGACGGGGTTTTCCCGTTGTATTGATGATTATGTATAGGTGCCAGCTGCCCTTCGTCCTGCAATGATTGAATGGCTTCATAAAATAGCGAATAACCGTCCATTTCATAATAATCATCCAGCAATTTGCGCAGCTGAAATTCCAAATCATTTATGTTTAACTTCTTCTTTTGCTTAGGGTGCTGAATATCTTCAATGAAACTTCTCACCCTTGTTTCGATGATGTTGATTTTGTTCACCTTCTTAAACTTCGTGAGTAATCTGAATAGAGTTTTCCCATTAGATTGGTCAATTTTATTATAAACTAGTTGAGGAAGGGATGGTAATTGGATTTTTTAATAGCAGGTTTAAAAAGGTGCATGCCCTCTGTTAACTTTATATGTTAACAGAGGGCATGCACCTTGGTTAGTTCACGACATGAAAGACGATTTATGTTGAATTCTCAATAGGCATCTTTTGCCTAATAATCTCGAGGATTAAATTCTTAACCTCTTCCTCTCAAATAGTTGCTTTAATATAAGAACTGCATCCTCTGTAATATCCCTAATTGACAAGCTACATATAAAAAACCAGATTTGGAAACAGGAATTAATCATATGGTAACAGGACCTCCTTACTTATTAGATACATGCAGCCCTGGTTTAAACAAGTTCGTTAATCCAGTATCAATAAATAGCTCCTGCCCACTGATTCCTTGTGCCAGTGTACTGGCTAGAAAGAGACAGCTGAAGGCTATTTCTTCGGTTTGAATAAACCTTTTTTGCGGAACATGTCCCAAAATAAGCTCCTCCGCCTCTTCATAAGGAATATCATGAATCTCGGCAATCCCTTGAACAAGCTTCTCCTTCATTGCTGTGTCAGCCCATCCGGGACATAGAGCATTAACGGTTATACCATCCTTGGCCAATTCCAGCGCCCACACCTTTGTCAAATTAGAAACAGCTGCCTTCGTAGAGGAATAAAGGCTGTAAGTCTCCAATCCAACTTTTGCAGTCATGGAAGAAAGATTAATGATCCGCCCTCTCCCTGACACCTTCAATTTCCTCAAAAGATTTTTTGTCACCAGCATTGTGCCCCGGACATTAATATCATAGATCCGATTCCAGCCTTCCACACAAATATTCTCAAGCTTTGATTTACTAATAATGCCTGCATTGTTGATCAGAACATCGACCGTTCCCCACGTGTTCCCCACCGCATTTAAGATTGCACTTTCTTCAGTAACATCCAATTCGAGATACTGAAAACTAGAAGGGTATTCTGCCAACAATTGCTTCACTGCATCCGTTTGTTGAATATCCCAATTACTCACGTTCGCTCCTTTTTGTAAAAATGCCTGACAAATAGCTAACCCGATTCCACTGCTTCCGCCTGTAACAACAACGTTTCGCTCTTTAACATCCAATTCAAACATAGCCGTTCATCTCCCAACTGCCACGGTGACGCTCTTCCGGCCTAGGGCCAGGTAACCGTCCGCATTGTGTTCATTGTTATGCAAAAAAACCCTGTAGAGCCGTCTCCCTGGTTTAACCCTTCACTGCTCCCGCAGTCAGCCCTTTAATAAAGTATCTAGTAACGAAGGAAAATAGGATGACCATTGGAACAATAATCATCGCTGCACCAGCGAGCAATTCTCCGCGCTGAAGGGATGTCGATTCTTTAATTCCCGCTAACCCGATAGGAATCGTTTTATTCACTTCCGAAGAAACCATCATAAGCCCAAACGTATAGTCCGTAAAGGATACTATGAACGAAAAGACCCCTACACTGATAACCCCAGGAATAAGCAAAGGCAAAATCACTCGATACAATGCCTGAAACCGGCTTGCTCCATCCATCCAGGCACTTTCCTCCAGCTCAAAAGGGATCGTCTTGAAAAAGCTATTAAGCATCCACACTCCAAACGGCAACGTCATCGCAATATGGGAAATCGTTAACCCAAATAACGAATCCTCAATACCAAAGGAAATGAACATTCCTAAAAGTGGAATCGCTAATAACATCGGCGGCAGCATGTAGCCAATTAACATACCATTTAACAGTAAATTTTTTCCACGAAACTGAAAACGAGTCAGCACGTAGGCAATGAGACTTGAAAAAATAACAGTAACAACCGTCGTAGCTACCGCTACAATGAAACTATTCTTGTAATATAATGGGAAATTCGTCTCGTTCCATATATTAATGAAGAAGGTTAAATCAAATGATGTAGGCAATAAGGAGGTACTATCTTCAAAAAAGCCTTTGACCCCGCGTAATGGTGAGATCGTAATCCAATAGATCGGAAAAAAAGAATAGAGAAATACAAAAGCTGCCAGGATATAGATTGTGGCCTGAGACCTTATGCTCCTTTTCATAGGCTGCCGTCTCCTTTAATAGAGATTCCTTGACTTGACACTTGCTCCATCTTCGCCGCCGCTTTCCTTTTTTTCAAACGCTTTTTCTCTGGTGAATAGTTAGTAATTTTTAAGTAAACATACATAATAACCATCATGAAAAAAGCGGAAGTGACTGCCACTGTCGCTCCATAGCCCACTTCATTAAGCTTGAACGTATTTAAATAAATATAGATTGGCAATGTTTCTGTTTTTTCAAGCGGACCGCCGCCCGTTAACAACCACACCAAGTCAAATTTATTAAACATCCAAAGTCCGCGAAGAAGAACAATCGTAATTAACAAGTCTTTCATCATAGGAATCGTAATTCTCCAAAATTGCTGCCAGCTGTTGGCCCCGTCCAGTGTCGCACTCTCATACAAATCATGCGATATCGTCTGTAAGCCTGAAAGGAAAACAAGAGTGACAAAGGGAGTCCATGTCCATACAGATAAAAGGATGGAAGTGAACATGGCAAGATCCATAGATAAGAAATTAATATTACCTAACCCCAGGGATGCCAATGCTTTGTTGATAATTCCAAAGTTCGTATCAAGAATCCATTCCCAGCCCATAGTGACGACAATGACTGGAATGATATAAGGGACAACAGAAACCCCTCTGACAAAATCCCTTCCCTTAAATTGCTGATTAAGGATTAAGGCAATTACAATACCAAAAATAATTTGCAAAAATATCGAACCAAGTGCATAGACTAATGTTTGCCATAAATCCCGCCAAAACCTTGTATCCTGCAAGAGATTCAGATAATTCTCCAAACCGACAAACGTTGGGAGTCCCACAAAGCTGGAGGCTTCGTAAAGACTATAGCTGATGGCAAAGCCTGTAGGAATAATAATCACGAATGTGAATATTAGTAGACCGGGTATCAAAAAAAGGAGTACCAGGGTAATATCTCGTTTGGAAAGCTTCCTTTCGATCTTAATCGCCTCCTATTCGTAGAGGAGCCAGGCAGATCTCTAGAATCTGCCTGACTTAAACTCTATTTCTCTCCAACTATCTTTCTTATCTCATCTGCAATTTCTTCCACAGCCTTTTCAGGGCCCTCGTTATTTAACGTGACTTTTTGGAATAACTTTGGAATTAAGAATGCTTCAAATACTTTACCTGGACGTGCATCCGTTTCAGGTCCATCTGAGTCGATGGAGTGCAATTCTGCATTTTTCAAAATTTCATATTGCGGCTCCACACCCGTTTCCCAATATTTCGTAATAATTGGGTCGGAACGCCATTCTTCACTGTTATAAATAGACTCTTGAGCCGGGAAGTAATGAACCCCATCGGTATGCAAGAAATCATTCAGCTTTTCTTTATAGAACCATTCCACAAAATTCTTTGTTTCATCTGTATGATCGGTCTTCAACACTGCCATGGAATCATAGCCTAGAGAAGCCGCTACACTGTTACCATCCTTCATTGGGATCCCAAACACTTGAAATTTATCTGCTAGGCTTGGATTTTTAGTTTCCAAAATATCAACTAATCTTCCAGAGTAAAAGGTCATGCCTACCTGTTCAGAAATAAAGGCTTCTGTCATCTCGGCATAGGAAGCGCTTGTCGCCTCTGCCGGCATGTACGGGTGAAGTTCCTTCAAAAGGTTAAGAGATTCAACCACCTTTGGCTTCATATCATCTGAATCAAGAATGACCTTCCAATTGTCATCAAAAATTCGGACGTTATTGGCCCACAATAAGCTGCTAGTAATCCAGTTTGTCGCCCCATCAGAGGATAATGGCATAATCAAACCATATTTATTATTCTCTTTATCCGTTAATGCTTTCGCGACGTTAACAAATTCATCCCATGTTTTTGGAACGGATAATCCCTTTTCCTTTAACCAGTCTGTTCGAACGTATCCATACGCTAAGTTATAATCATATGGAATCCAGTACGTTTTCCCTTTAATTGGAAACAAGATATGCCCGTTGTAGAAGTCTTCCTTACCGCCAAGGTTTTCAATGATATCGTCCACTTCAGCTAACTTTCCTTGTTCCTCTAGAATAGATATATGTCCAATAAAACCGGTCAAAAACGCACTATATTGGGCTGAAGTTCCGTAGCTGGCATTTATTTTTGTAAAAATATCTGCTAGTGGAACTGCTTCTACTTCCACTTTGACTCCAAATTGCTTCCCGTACTCTTCTCCTGCTTTTTGCAGAACTTCCATTGTTTCTGGTCCTGTTTCTACAGAAGCAATCCGAATAATGGTGTCACCTTCCTTCTTTGTTTCCTCTTTTGTTTCCGTTGGCTTCGCCGAGCTGCCTAAACACCCTGAAAGGATCCCCGCTACTAAACTACTTACTAAGAATAATAGAAACCATTTTTTTCTCATCAATTTTCCACTCCCTTTATATAGAATGCCTTAGGAAAGGCTAACTCCTAATTTTACAACTTCTATCCCGATAAATAGCTAGGAACTAAATTGTGAGAGTCTGTGTGACAATTCATATGTCCGTAAATGTAATTCTTGGTAGATGGAAAATAACTCCTCATAACCCCCTATATTTTTCTCGTTAGGCGCCAGGCTATATATTACACTTTCAGTAGCCTGAGCTGCTTCTTTCAAACCAGCAAACCAGCCAATTCCTGTGGCTGCAACCAAGGCGGCTCCAAAGGAAGCATCACTGCTGGCCGGAACCTCTAATTCCACGTTTAAGATATCTGCGATAATCTGCACCCATTCCCTACCTTTACTTCCTCCCCCAATAATCCGTATTTTTTTCAAGTTTTTATTAGGAAATTGCAAACTGCAATCCTTCAGAGAAAAACCAACTCCCTCCAAGACAGCTCTTGCAAAATGGCTTCTGGAATGGCGGGCTGTACAGCCAAAAAAGCTTCCTCTTAAGTATGGATCCCAATGCGGAGAACGCTCGCCATTTAAGTAAGGGTGGAAAATTAACCCCTCTGACCCCGGCGTGATTAATTTAACCTGTTTCATAATCTCAGGATAAATCGATGGAGTCTTCATGATCTCCTCAAACTCTTGAAAAAAGCTTTCTTTAAACCAGCGGAAAGAAGCGGCAGCGAAATTGGTCGCGCTATTTTGGTAGAATAAATTATCGACAAGATGATGATAGGTAGTTAGTTTTTCATTCTTGGTAACCGTATCAGTAACCAGACAAAAGTTTCCGGCTGTTGCCAGCTTGACAACACCATCACCATCCTTGATGGTGCCGCAACCATAAACTTCAGCAGCGGTATCCGCCGTGCCGACAATGATTCTTGTCTTTTCCGAAAGTCCAAGCAATTTAGCGATATCAGACGAAATGGTTCCACATTCATCCGTCGGCGATAAAACCGATGGGAATACGCTTTCATTTAGGTCAACTAGTGAAAGTAAAAAATCAGACCATTCCTGTTTTTGAATATCATATAAAAGCGTACCTTCCGCCTCGATATAATCTGTAGCCATCTGGCTAGAAAAACGGTAACGGACATAATCCTTCATAAAGAGGATTTTGTCGATCTTTCCATACTGGTAAGGCTCATACTGTTTCAGCCATAATAGATGGCTGAGTGTCCAGGTCGGATTTGGTGCATTATAAGTAAGTTCAAATATTTTCTTTCCATATAGCTCTCTCAGTTGTTGCGACTGTTCCCCGGAACGCTGGTCATTCCACATAATGGCCGGACGGATTACCTGACGATCCTTATCAAGTAAAACCGCCACATGATGTGGGGCAGTAAAGCTAAGCGCCTTAATATTCTTCCTTCCATACGGGCCTAATTTCTCCGTTGCTTTGGATATCGCCTCAAAGGCAGCCTTGATCCACGTTTCAGGTTCCTGCTCCACCCACTTAGGATGGGGATAAAGAGAGGGATATGGGACATAAGCTTCTGAAAAAATGGTTCCATCAGACTTAAGACAGGTGACCTTACATCCGCCTGATCCATGGTCAATTCCTAAAACGTATTGTTCACTCATACCTTCTCATCCTCATCTGAAATTGAAATGAGAATCTTGATAACATTCTCGCCGTTGTCAATCGCTTCAAACCCTTGCTGAATTGCCCCATCTAGCGGAACTACCTTGCTAATGAGGCTGCTCAGATCCAGCCCTCCGGACGAAAGCAATTCAATGGCTTGATCATAATCTTCTTTCATATAGACCCTTGTTCCGACAAGCTGCAATTCTTTTGCGATAATGCGATACACATCAAAATCGGCATTCTTCTTAGGAAGACCGGTTATCACAACGATCCCCTTTGTGCGGGCGGCTTCAATACAGGCAACCATCCCATTGTTGGTACCAGTTGCTTCGATGGAAACATCCACACCCCGGCCATGGGTTATTTCATTAATTTGTTCAAAGAAATTCTCCTCTGTTGGGTTCAACACTTCAAACCCCAATTGATTGGCAACCTGAATTCGATACGGACTAATTTCTGAGATGAGTACTTTTGCCCCTCTTTGTTGGGCGGTCAGTGCGGTAATAATTCCAATTGGACCGCCGCCAACCACTAATACCGTTTGGCCGGCTGCTATTTTTCCTTTTTCCACGGCATGGACACACACCGCAAGCGGTTCGATTAAGGCTCCGTCCTGCATCGAAATGGTATCTCCCAGCCGGTAAACCTTTGACTCCGGAACTTTAATATATTCGGCAAATGCCCCATCGCTATCAATGCCAATTAGGTTAAAAGCAATCGTGCAAAGGTTATAATCTCCTCTTTGGCAGCTGTCGCATTCGCCGCAGGAGGTAATCGGCTCAACCGTTACTCTGTCCCCTTTTTGATAGCTGGAAGAAGCTCCAGCTTCGTAAACAGTTCCTGAAAATTCATGGCCTAAAATAACAGAAGGCTTTGTCCGTTTGGTCATCCCGCCGTGATAGGCAAGCATATCGGTCCCGCAAATCCCTGCATAGTTTACTTTAATAAGCACTTCCCCCGGCCCGATTTCAGGTATGCTTCGTTCTTTAACGGCTAATTCATTGGGGCCAACATAGCATAAGGCTTTCATAACTCCACTCCTTCTACTAAACTATTAATCAACTAGTTTACCAAATGCCAAATCCTAACTTCCCTGGGTTCATGATTCCTTTAGGGTCGATGCCTTTTTTAATATTTAATAAAACATCAAACATATCTCCATAAAGCTCCGGCATGAGATATCCAAGCTTAAAGCCTATTCCATGATGCTCATTTAATAGTGCTCCATTTTCTAGATTGACCCGTGAACAATCCGCCCAAATTTGGTTATGCAACCGGAATAATTCCCTAGAGTCTTCTGGAGGCTTGGCAATATAAAATCGGTCATAAATCATCGTTCCCCATGGATACCAATGAGAAAAATGGGCCATATATTCTGCGTTATATTCCTTATACTTTTCCTCCACCAGCTGTTTTTTCTCATCGTAAAGCTTGTGGATTTTGTCATAGGTCGTGATGGTTTCTACTGTTCCATATAAAAGCGGATATGACGGCTGAAGCGGTGGGCGGTAGAAATCATAACGGGTATTCCACCAGTATAATCCCGGCTCTTCCCCTAAATCAGTCCCTCCATTTTCGAGGCAGATTTCTAACACCTTATTCATCTGTTCATTAGCGATGCCTTTAAATCCATCCACCATGAGTACCATATTGACACCGTCTACATCCAATCCGGTTCCCTTCAACGATTTTTGTGTGGATCCTGGATCATACAGCCTGATGACAGCAGGGTTTAATCGGTTGATCATGATTTGCCGTCCTGCTTCAATTCCATCGTGAATTTCATTAAATTTAATCATCCGGAATAAACGTGCTTCCGGTAATGGATCCAAGCGGATGCGTATCTTGGTAATCACCCCTAGTGTCCCTTCTGAACCCACAAATAGCTGCAGTAAGCCCGGGCCGGAGGCATGATTGGGAACAGGCAGGGTTTCAACTATTTTTCCATCTGGCAGGACAACTTCCACAGATAGAACCATGTCCTCCGCTTTACCATATTTAGTGGACATAACCCCAGAACCTCTTGCGGCAAGATACCCTCCCAATGTAGCCATATCCACCGAGGATGGGTAATGGGCAAGCATGAATCCATGTTTATTAAGTTTATTTTCTAAGACACGTCCATTGATTCCTGGCTGGGCCGTTAAAACTAACGACTCTTCGTCAATGTTGATAATTTTGTCCATCCGAGTAACGTCAAGCACGATTCCTCCATACATAGTGGCTGCGCCGCCCTGGGTTCCTGATCCTCCACCTCTTGGGACAACCGGCACCTTATAGGTGTTACAGATTCTCATCACCCTTGAGACTTCTTCGGTCGTTTCCGGCCTTATAATATAGTAAGGCATCGGCAGTTCTTCATTCTTTTGTTTCCACATATAGGTCAGCCAATATTGGTCGATTGCCAAATCCTTTTGGGCATCATTCACCACGTCTAACACATTTTCCGGACCTACTGCATCCTCAAGCTCTGACCGGAACATCTCCTGAGCATACCCTTTTAAGTTCAAAATAATTTCCCCTTTCTATTTACCTTTTTGTATTGGTTCGACGGATTTACCGGTACTTTCTCGAAAATATGATTCTATAATCAAGACTGGATTATTCACTGGAAAGATTGATTGTATAGGAGAATTTATCTCCTCGAAAATAGGAGTGTAAAAGTTCAACTGGATTTCCATCATGAAGGTAGGAAATTCTTTCAAAAGAAAAGTAGGGAATACTATCTGATATACCCAACGTGACTGCTACCTGGTCATTCATGACAGCTTCCATATGTTGTTCGGCTTTTTTAATGGGCTTGTTGATATTTTCTAAGTAGGAGTAAAACGATTGATGTTCTAGATCAACTGAGGCTAAATCTGGAACCAGATATTCAGGTATGACTAACTCTTGAAACCCATAAGGAATATCATCAATATACCTGATCCGCTTGATGGAGAAGACTCTGTTTATTTTCCGGATGGCTAACTTTTGGCACTCTTTATCGGTTGGGGGTCTTTTTTGGAATTCCAATAGTTTTGATCTGGGATGAAGGCCAATTTCGAGCATATCCTGATGAAACCCAGTAATTTTATTTAGGCTGCGTTTTAATTTAACATTTCCAACAAACGCTCCTTTTCCTTGAACGCGGTAAACTAACCCATCATTCACTAACTCGGTTACAGCATTTCTGGCTGTCATACGTGAGACACCATACTTGACTACAATTTCATCCTCGGTTGGAATTTTTTCATCCTGTTTATAATGGCCGCTGACGATTTGGCTTCGAATGTCCTGTGATATTTGAATATAAATTGGCATTTGAGTTTTAGCAAAGGTTTTCATTTTTTCCACATCGTAAACCCTTTCATTTTGGTTATTGTAAGGCGTTATTACTTCTTACTGAGCAGTAAATCCTCCATCCACCATTAAATTTGCTCCACAAACAAAAGAAGAATCATCACTTGCTAAAAATAAAATTGCTTTGGCTATCTCCTCCGGTTGACCTAAGCGGGCAATTGGATGTAATCGGATAAGTTCCTCTATCGCTTCAGGAGATTTGTTTCGAATTAAGTCGGTATCAATGTAACCTGGACAAACGGCATTAACACGTATTCCTTTACTTGCATACGTTACTCCCAAGGTTCTAGTTAAATTGGCCACCCCGCCTTTTGAAGCGGAATAGGAAGTGACCTCATTCCTGCCAATATGGCCAAGCATGGATGCTGTATTTACAATGACACCGTATCCTTGAATCAGCATTTTTTCGATGGCATATTTATTTGTTAAAAATACACCGGTCAAATTGACATCAATGGTGCGATTCCAGGTTTCGAGAGAAAGATTATGTATAGGTATGGTTTCTGCAATACCGGCATTTGCAATCATAATATCAAGCTTTCCAAAAGTATCTAATGCTGCTTTAACTAGACCCTTAACAGACTCTTCCTTGGTGACATCCACTTTTACAAACACAGCTTTATGTCCTTTAGCAGTAAGTTCATCCGCAGCAATTTGACCTTTTTCAACATCAAGATCCCCAACAACGACAATAGCTCCTTCTTCAGCGAATAGTTGGCAAACTGATTTTCCTATTCCTTTGGCCCCGCCTGTTACGATGGCAACCCTTCCTAATAACTTCATTCGTCCCTCCACCTTTAGTTATTGTATATACAACTATACATATAATAATACCATAATTCTGAAAATTCAACCTTTTTTTTCTAAAAAATCTGAATTATTTAATTAAAGCCTTTAATAATGAAAATCAGTCAAATTAGCAGTAAAAAGCCGGCTTCATTAGGAAACCGGCCACTTTTTAATAAGTTATTTACTGGTGGTTAATCGAATAAAATTGAAACCTCGGGTGGTGTTAGGCACTGTTACCATGCCATTTTATAAATTTTATAAATATCCTCTTTTTGCAATAACATCGGACTGCGGGCTAACAGACGCTTTTGCTTAATAGCATCATTTGTTAATTCATCAAGTGCCTCCTCAGGGATGTTAAAGCTCCTTAGTGCCTGAGGTATATTTACATCCTTTACCAAGCGTTCGAGCTCCTCTATACATTTGAGAGATGCCTCAACTTGGGATAATTTCATAGAACTAAAACCCATTGCCTCGTATATATCCTTCATTCGCTTTTCACAGCTCTTTCGAATATAGCCCATGACATATGGGAGTAATACCGCATTTGCATTCCCATGGGCAATATGGAATAGACCGCCTAGCGGATAAGCTAAAGCATGAACACCCGCCACTCCTGCATTGAAAAATGCCATACCTGCCAAATAACTCCCATAGCTCATATCGGTGCGGGCCTGCCTATCTTCACCGTTCTCCACTGCCGTACGAATCGATCGGCTTATTAGCCTGATAGCTTGTAGCGCCAGCGCATCCGAAACGGGACTTGCGCTTTTAGAAACATAAGCTTCAATCGCATGAGTAAGTGCATCAACCCCTGTAGCTGCCGTGATCTTTGCTGGCAAAGACACCGTTAAAGCAGGGTCGACAATCGAAACATCCGGCAGTAAATAATCATGAGTTACAACATCTTTCGTAGTCTCAAGAGATAACACAGAAATATTCGTCACCTCTGATCCGGTTCCTGAAGTTGTAGGAATTAAGATTTTGGGGAGACCTTTTTTCTTTATTTTTTTTGTTCCTGTTAGGTTTAAATAATCCTCCACCTTGCCCTCGTTTCCAGCCAATACACCTACCAGTTTCGTCAAATCCAGCGCACTGCCGCCGCCAAAACCGATAACCAAATCAAATCGCTTATCACGAGTATAGGAAACTAGTTTTTCTCCAACGGAAAGAGGAGGCTCAGGAACAATATCCGTATAAATTTCAGGAGAATAACCTGCATTAATTAGAGGGGCAACCACTTCATTTGTCAAGCCAATATTGTGTATTAACGGATCCGTAATGATAAGAATCTTATTGACCTTTAGGCTATTCACTTGGTCGACAAGGTGAGATAGCGAATCCCATCCAGTAAAGCTAACCCGAGGAAAAGTAATTTTTTCAGACATATCAACCGCTCCCTTCATGTTTTGTTCTCCTGGTTTAGAACACAAAAAGGCCCCATTATCCCCTATTTACATATTCAAAAACAACACAAAAATGTGTGAATTAATAAATAACTTACAATAGATGGAGCATACCAGTGAATTTCATCTTAACGAATTTATAAAAGAATGTTTCTAAAGAAAATTTCGCCATCTCTATTTAATTTCCTTCTGCATCACCTTTTTTCCCAACAAAAAAGCGCGCCAGCTTTTATGCTGGACGCGCCTTTATATAGCAAATGCATGGTTGCCGATTTTTTTCACAACTTCACGTGAAAAAATCCACTGGCTTGTAGCTGTGTCAGGGTTATAAAAATAAAGAAGCTCTTCATTTTGCTCCTTATCAACAAGAGCTGTCTCAACGGCCTGAACTGCTTCATTACTTGCCGGTTCATTGATGGAACCATTTTGAACAGGTTCAAAAGCATTCTTCTGATAAATAACATCTTTGACAGTATCCGGGAATTGTTCATGCTCGACACGATTCAGAACCACGTCAGCAACCGCTACTTTTCCTTCAAACGGCTCCCCTTTTGCTTCAGCTTGTACAAGACGTGCAAGCAGCTTTTTTTCTTCCTCTTTGATAAAGCGATGATCTGTTGATGATGACTCTTTCACGTCAACCTCAACATGTTTATATGTTAATGTTTCTGCAGCTTTCTGATCCACTGTCTCAGCATCGAAATGATCAGCAGGAAACACACTATATGAACCCATAATGAGTGAAATGGCAGCAACATATGTTACTAAATTTTTCATTTGTAAACCTCCTGTTTGTAGTTTTTAGGCAAAACAGGCCACTTACAAGGCTAACAGGTTTACAAGGATAACTCATTAGTGAATCAATGGGAGAATTACCAGTCAAGAAATATGAAAATTCAATTTGCTCCATTATTATTTTAAGATGTATATTTGTTATAGCCATGCTTTAAAAAATAAGGTTAATAGCCTGGAAATTGATTGAGGTGTAAAAATAATTGAAAGTACTTGAAACTGACAGATTAATTCTTCGCTGGTTAACAACAGATGATGCAGCATTCATTCTCGAACTTTTAAATGAACCTGCATGGATTCGTTATATTGGCGATAAAGGGGTACGTACGCTTGAGGATGCTAAGAATTATATTGTGACCGGACCAATGAAAATGTATTCTCAGTTTGGCTTTGGCCTTTTTCTCGTTGAGCGAAAAGAAGGAAGCTCTCCTATTGGCATGTGCGGATTGATAAAACGAGATACTTTAGACAACGTTGATATTGGTTTTGCTTTTTTATCCAGATATCAAACGCAAGGTTATGGGTTCGAGTCAGCTTCTGCTACATTGAAATATGGTCATGAGCAGCTGGATCTGAAACGGATCCTTGCCATCACATCCTTGGAAAATCATGCTTCCTCCAGACTACTTGAAAAAATTGGTATGAAATATGAAGGGACGATTATTTTGGATAAGGAAGAGCTTAAATTGTTTGCATCCGAAAAATAAGTTCTTAGAGTATTTTTTCTATTCTTTAAAAAGGTGTCTCCCCCACATTATTAAACCGGGGCAGACACCTTCTTTACAAACTTAAATATCCATTAAATATTCCATCAGTTTTTCCTTTGTCCCTTCATCTGCAAAGGAAGCTTCCACACTATTTGTGTATATTTGTTTATAATCCTCAGCACTCATAGCGAATTCTTTCGAAACTATATCACATTCCTTTGTCATTGTTGTATCTGATACCGTTCTGTTGTCCGTATTAACAGTTACTTTTATTCCATCCCGATGGAAGTCAGAAATGGGGTGTTCGCTAAATTGGTTTACCGCTTTTGTTTGGATATTGCTGGTTGGGCACATTTCAAGCACTACCTGTTTTTCCTTTACAAGCTTATATGCCTCTTCACAGTCTTTAATGAATACACCGTGTCCGATTCTTTCAGCTCCCAGCCATTCAACGGCCTCCAGCACATTTTTACCGATTCCCGTTTCCCCGGCGTGAATGGTGACTCTGTAGCCATATTCTCTGGCCAGCGCAATTGGTTCAATGAATTTTTCGCAGAAGCCTTCCCCCTCGGAAGCACATAAATCAATGGCGACAACCCCTCTTCCAAGGAATTCCTTTCCCTTTTCGACGACCTCAAATGCACTTTCCACACTCATCGTTCTCATGCATGACAAAATGATATTTCCTATAATATCAAATTCTTCTTCTGCTTCTCTCACCCCTTCAATCACACTTTGGATGATTTCTTCTACGGATAATCCCTTTCGAGTATGAAGCAGAGGGGCAAAGCGGACCTCCATGTATTTCACATTTTCCTTTGCTGCACCTTCAAAAAGCTCATAGGATATTCTTTTTAAATTTTCTTTTGACTGCATGACTAAGTTAGGGATGGAGAATCTGTTTAAATATTCATCCAGGGATTCGCAATCCAATGGGGCAATTAGTTCTTCTTTGATTTTTTCTTTATCAAAAGAAGGCAGGCTGATGCCTTCTCTCTTTGCGATATCAATGATGGTTTCTGGTCTAACACTCCCGTCCAAATGACAGTGAAGTTCAATTTTAGGCATAATAGTAAAATTCATAGCTGGACCTCCTAGATTTTTTGGCAAAAAAAAATTCCTGATTACGAAGAAAATACATCACATGTATCTTCTTCGTAATCAGGAATTATAGGTTCCTGGTAGAGACCTCCAAACCATATTATTGGAGTTATACGAATGAAAGTATTTCATTAGGTTTTTTAAAAGGATAAATAATATTATCTTTTTTGTCAATCACTTACTCAATTTTTTAACAGCTCTTCAATATGCCCTATAGCCCGCTGAAGCCGATTCTTGTAATCGCCGCTCAGGATTTTATAATCAATATTATGCTTTCTCAGCAGTTTTTTTAAAGCCTCGTTGTTTTGAAGTCTTATCTCATTCTCTCCATGAACCCGAAGTCCATCATCCACCCATTTTACATCCGGCTCAAGGTATAGCCAGAGATCATAATCCTGAAGCTTTGCAATTTCATCCAGTACTGCTTGATGTTCATGGTTGTAAAGGTTGGAATAGAATTGAGTCACGTTTACCTCCGTATCAATAAAAACAACTCTGTTCGCTTTTTCAATCGCCTTGATTTCTTCAAGCTTATGGCCATAGGCAATTTTGTGGTAATCTTCCTGAACCATAATCCCATCGCAGCCGCCTAATTCTTCACATACGGTTCGTCCATATTCCTCCACATAGGAAGTGTTGTAGATTTTAGCAAGATTTCTAGCCAGGGTAGATTTACCGCAGCTCTCGGTTCCTACCACAACAACCTTTTTAACGAAATAAGGTTTAACAAAGTCAGGGATGTACTCCCAATGATGAAAAACACCTTCATTCCGGATTGCTGTTGCCGAAATATTCACATGTCCCCGATTGGGATCAATCAATTCGTGTTTGGCTTCTGGATATAGTTCATTAAAAATATCGTTATATTCATATTCTGAACTAAATACATAATCAATGCTCTTTCCAATTGCTTCTTTTATATCCCTAGCACCTTCAGCCCAATTGTAATTCTCATTTCCTTGATCGTCTTTAATTGAAATGACCTTTACATGCGGCATATCTTTTATTAATTGACTGAGCCAGCGCAAACGGATATGCGGCGGAATATAAGCCATTTTAGATTGGTCGCACAATTGCCTGTCGCAGTTCGCTATGGGACAGCACAACGTACAGCTCGTCAACGATGGATGTGGCCTGAACTATGGCATAGACATGGCCAAGATGCAGAGGAAGAAACTTGCCTCCAATAAACCCGACTGTCATTTAAACCCCCTCCTTATTCTGTTTCACATATAGCTTCCGCCAGTTGATATAACCATAAATACTGTTGACCAGGAAAGCCGTCCACATGACTAACATCGAAAAGTCATTGCCGCCCTGTGTGATGAGAGCACCCGCCCAAAGGATAATGGATAACACATTAACGGAAATCCACAGGAGCCATTGCTCTGCAAATCTTTTCAGCATCAGGATTTGTGCAGTTATTGAAAGAACGTTTGTAGCTGAGTCCGTCCAGACAAAATTGCCCTCTAAATATCTAAGGAAAAACCCATATCCAATTGTAAGGACGGCGATAGATACTAATGTATAGATCCAGCCTGTTTTAGTCAGGCTTTTAACTTTCACATCTTCCCCTTTGACATCCCGATTTGTTTTATGCTGCTTCCACAGATAAATTCCGATAAATTGCACCGGAAAATAAAACAGGGCATTGAGCATGGCTTCTCCATAAAGACCATAACCGTAAGCAATATAAGCATAAGTTAAGGTCTGAACGATGCCAAAGTAATAGTTTGCAATTTTCCCCTTCGCCACCAGCACCACACATAACATCCCGCTTATGGATGAAATCAGGCCAAGCAGTGAATCAGACCAGGCAAAGAAAAGATAAATGTTGACCAATGTAAATGTTATTAGCCATATTATTTCAAACCGTGTCCAGTTCTTAAAAATCCTCATGTGAATCTCTCCCCTTCTATAATTTGGATTATCACCCTTGCAGCTTATTTCTATATACGGACACAATCGGCTGGAAGTCATTAAATCGATAAAGCTGAGCCGGCGTCTTGGAATAACGGCTTGATTTCTTAGGCTTTCCGTTTTCCGATACCGCTTTAATAAAGGGAAGTGTCGGTGCTTTTCTGAAAAAGGCAGCATCAGTCGAGATTGAAGGATCATCCAACACGGTTAATAAGACCCCCTGCAGTTCAGAAAGCACAAATTCATCAGGAAGAAAATGCTTGGCCAGTGTTGTCAGCGCCATATCTTTTTTAATAAACCAAAGTGCATCATCGATAATAGTCCCATGATCAAATGCAAGATCAAGTTCAAGTGCCGCTTCAAGCGTAAACAGCCCAATTTCAGAAGCATCATAAGTCTTTTTCCGGCTCCATAATGCCCCTTCATTTGCGATAACATAATGTGCATTAGAAATAATCCATCCCCGTTGATCACGGCCAGGAGTATCATAAACACCAAAATGCTTTATTTTCAGCCCTTCCACTCCGGTTTCCTCTGCTAACCTGCGCTCTGCAGCCTGAAATGCTGTCTCTTCGGGACGGACAAACCCACCAGGCAGCCCCCACTTCCCTGCTTCCATATTTGGATTTCCTTCATGGTCCAACTCACTTCTTTTAATCAGCATGATTTTCAGCTCTTTTTTGGGAGGTTTATACTCTCCAACTTGTTCAGATGTGATTGTAAAAACCGCAATATCACTTGTATATCCGTCTGGTGTAATAAATTGATTCTTCAAATTCGGTTCACCTCTTTTTTAATTAACAATTTGTTAATTATTAATTAAAATATATTCCATTTTTTGCTGTTAGTCAAGATCGTTTTTCATTCATATGCAAAAATAAGCTGCCCATTTAATTGAGCAGCTTAAAAAGCGAGATGTTGTGTATGAAAGAAAAAGGTGCTCTTCCCCCACAGTCATGAGCGGAAACACTGAAGGGAAAAAACACCTATATTCCTATTTACAACTTCACTTCAACAGGACGAACTGACTTATCCTCTTCTCTTTGAACAGCAGGTTTCTTTGACCAATAAGTTGCCAGAATCGGCCCTGAAATGTTATGCCAGGCAGCAGCCAGCACGCTTGGAAGAGCCGCCAGTGGACCAAAGTGTGCAGTCGCAAGTGCAACACCTAAACCAGAGTTCTGCATGCCAACTTCAATAGCAATCGCTCTTCGGTTTACTTCATCCTGACCCAGCACTTTTCCTGCAAAGTAGCCAAGCAGGAGTCCGAATCCATTGTGGAGCATGACGGCTGTAAAGATTAGAAGCCCTGATGCAGCAATGGTTGCTGAATTGCCTGAAACGACTGCAGCCACAATGGAAATAATCGCCGCTACCGAAATAAGCGGTAAAACAGTTAAGCTCTTTTCAACAGCGACAGGGAAAAATTTCTTGATAGCCAATCCGAGAACAATCGGTAAGATGATGACCTGGACAATAGACATAAACATGGCAACAGCATCAACCGGCATCCACTGGCCAGCAAGCAGCAGGAGCAGCAGAGGTGTCATGATTGGCGCCAATAAAGTTGAAACGGAAGTCATGGCGATGGACAATGGTACATTTCCCTTGGCCAGATACACCATAACGTTAGAGGCAGTTCCCCCAGGTACACATCCGAGCAATACCAGGCCTGCTGCTAATTCTGCCGGCAAATTCAACAGTTTTGCAATGACGAAAGCGACAAGCGGCATTATAATGAACTGTGCACAAACACCGATTAACACAGGCAGAGGTTTAGTAAAGATGATTTTAAAATCGACTGCCTTCAGTGTAAGCCCCATTCCAAACATGACGACACCGAGAAGGATGGTGATATAGCCTCCCAACCCTAAAAAGGGGTCTGGAAACATAAAAGCAATAACCGATGTTAAAATAACCCACACCGCAAAATACTTTCCTGCAATGGTACTGACCGCTTCTAATACCTTCATATCATCACGCTCCTTCTTTTGTCTTTAAGATTTTATTTGGATTAAAAAGGTTATCCGGATCCAGGGCATGTTTGATTTTTTCCATAACCTGAAGCGCCTGACCATGTTCTTTTTGCTGATATTTCTGCTTGCCAACCCCTACACCATGCTCACCCGTGCAGGTACCGCCCCGCTCCAGAGCATAGAGAACAATTTGTTCATTGAACTTTTCTGCCTTTGCCACCTCTTCGGGATTACTCATATCAATCATCAGGAGTGTATGGTAATTTCCGTCCCCCACATGTCCGACGATTCCCCCAGGAAGTCCGAGTGAATCGACAGCTTCCCTTGCATGACTGATAGCGCCAGAAAGTTCTGAAATCGGCAGACAGACATCAGTAACCATCATTTTCTTTCCGGGATAGCCATGGATATAGGCATAAGCAAGGTTATGCCTGGCCTCCCACAAGCGATTTCTTGCTGCATTATCGGTTTCAAATTCAATATCGAGACAGTGATGGTCTTCGACTATTTCTCTTGTGAAGGCGACATCCTGCTTCAAACCGGCTTCATTGCCGTGAAACTCTAAAAAGAGTGTTGGACTATCGGTATAGTTCGTTTCACTGAACAGGTTCACCTGCTTCATGGATGGTTCATCGACAAGCTCAACCCTGGCAATCGGAACGCCTGCCTGTAAAATGGAAACAACCGCTTCAACCGCATCGTTTAATGAAGGAAAAGAAGCTCTTGCCGCCATCACATGCTCCGGAATTCCATAAACTCTTAATGTCAGTTCCGTAAAGCAGCCAAGCGTCCCCTCAGAACCAACGAATAAACCATTCAAATGGTATCCTGATGAGGATTTAGCAGCTAAATTGCCTGTATGTATGATCGACCCATCAGCCAGAACCACTTCAAGATCACGTACCTGATCACGCATGACTCCATATTTAACCGATGTTGTTCCGCTGGCATTCGTTGCCGCCATTCCGCCAAGCGTAGCATCCGCTCCAGGATCAACAGAGAAGAACAGTCCATACTTTTTCAATTCCTTGTTGAGCTGAGTGCGAGTCACGCCAGGCTGTACACGGACAATAAAATCATGTTCACGCACTTCGAGGATTTTATTCATCAATGAAAAATCAATTGTAATTCCATGTTCGTATGGTATCACATGCCCCTCAAGACTGGATCCCAGCCCAAAAGGAACAATTGGAACTTTATATTCGTTTGCCAGCTTCACAATTTCACTGACCTGCTGTGCCGTTTCCGGAAAAACAACCAGGTCAGGAAGACTCTCCGTATGGTATGATTCATCCCTGCCATGCAATTCTCTTACGGTCTGATTTTCAGTTACTTGCTGCTCAGAAAGAACCTCTTTTAAAGCATGCAGGAGGTTCATACTCGCTGTTTCCATCCTAAACTCCTTCTTTCTTTTCCGGTAAATTTGGTCAAACCAATGTTATAATTGGTCCAACAAGTTAGATTAATTATACTAACTTATCAGAAAAATTCAATTATTAATTTTATTATTTTTAAGATATTGATTAATAGATTTAAGGTCTGTTACATTTAGGAAAGTAAGAGAGGCCTATTTTTGAAAAGAGGTTAAGGGGAATGGCGGAGAAAAAAAAGACCTATCTGGTTTTAGCAGATAAATTGATAGAATGCTATTTGGGAGGAAATCTTAAACCAGGTGAACGGCTGCCTTCAGAAAGGGAATTGGCAGGCCAATTCAACGTCAGCCGCACAACCATCAGAGAGGCCCTCAGAACCCTGGAATTGAACGGACTTATCAATATCCGCCAAGGGGGCGGCAGCTACGTTAAAGTCTCTGATATCCATTCAAGAAAAGAAGAAATCATCACAGCTGTCAAAGCAGAAAATCAGCTAGTTTATGAAATGCTTGAGCTCAGGCGTGCACTGGAGGTCGAATCCTCCTTCCTTGCTGCCAAAAGAGCCACTTCTGCAGACCTGGAGAAGCTGCGAATAGCATTAAATCAAATGGCTCTGGCCAAACCAGACCCGGAGTTAGGGTTAAAAGCTGACCTTGACTTTCACATTGGAATTGCGGAAGCCACCCATAATTCGATTTTTATTGAATTGATACATACCCTCAAGGGACATATGGAAGATACCATTAGAGCTACACAGAATCATCGCTTTAAGGATCCGTCCCGTTATGAGGATACCATGGAAGAACATAAGGAAATTTATCTGGCTATTGCTTCTGGAAATGGAGATAAAGCAAAGGAATTGATGGAGTCGCATATTACGAAAGTCAGGGCGGAACTGGTGGAGTCGATGATTTAATTAATAAGAAGCAGGCACCCTTCAGGCACCTGCTTCATCTTTTACGATCAGCTCAGTATCTAACTTTACTTCATCATCTAAATATTTCGTAGTGCTATACCCATAAATTTCCAGTGATTTAGGTGTTATTTTCTTGCCATGTATCTTTGTACTTTGAACAGTAAAGAAGTGACGGGGCTGTTCCATTACTTCGTATATTTTTGGCGTAATCTTTTTCATATCGTATTCTTTTCCATTTTTATCAACAATAATTCCTTCATGATCCATCTCCATTGAGAAATCATCACCTTCTTCAGTCACTATATTGTAATGAAGTGATTCATACGCCCGATTCTTAATGTCGTGATTGCTGAAAATAACAGTAGCATGCTGACCCATTTCCACCTTATCTATTGAGATGGTACTTCCTGCATATTCAAAGGTTTGCGGAAATTCATCGGCAGCATCAAGGGCTATTGTTTTATTGGCTTGGACTGACAAATATGCACTGGCGAATCGAACCTTAACCTTACTTGTTTTCTTTTCAAACAGAGGCTCGAAATACGCCTGGAACTTGCTCCATCTTAAATCAGACTGCGCATGAACGTATGAATTTCCATATAGATCAGCTTCCGCAATTTTATTGTTAATTTCCAAATTTTTAAAATTAATCATATCGATCCGGTTCTCCGGCTGTTCATTTTTGAGTCCATATTGCAGAATTGTCCCTGTTGGAGCAAGGATTAGCTTATCAATCAGAACTGCTGCTCCCTCAATTTCAACTTCTTCATCCAATGCATACTCGACAGAGGGTTTTTTTGTTACAGGAATGTCAAATTTCCAATTTCCTTCTTCGGGCACCATATTCACATATGAATCTGAGGAGTTTCGTTTTAATTTCAAAACTTTATTTATATTGAGCTGAATGGTGGCTTTATTTTCTTTCAGCGGCCTCAGAATCATTTTCCCATGATAAATGTTCTTTTCCTTTTTATTAAGGTCTGATTCCATATCTGGCGGAATGTACCTCGGATAGGTATTTGCCACCATTATTTTCATTTCGTCTTCAATAAAAATACCATCATCTATGTTAATCATATATTGATTGTTGTCATTGGTATCTTCTATCTCATAAAAAATAAGAGTTTGAATCTCATCAGCAATCACACTCTTAATCTTTATTTTAACCCCATCGCTTTCCGCTTCGAGCCCGAGGCTTTCACCCAAATCCTCCTGAAGAAACACGCGCAGCTCCTGATTTTCTTCTGTCAATGAGTAAAAGATTTTTGAAAAAATCCCGGTAAAAAAACCTGTGCACATGATTAAGGCGAAGACACTTGCTGAAATTAGTCCAATTCTTTTACGTTTCTTCTTCTTCTGCTTAATGAAATGTTCTCTTTGTGAGATTCGTTCTTTTACGTTTTCCATGAAACCTGCAGGTACACTGAATGTCTCAATGGTTTCAGAGGAACTCAAGATTACTTCCTGCAGAGATGCTAAATCATCCTGGCAGTTATGGCAATGATAGATATGCATTTCAAAATCAATTTTCTTCGGCCGCTCCAGTTTTCTTTCCAGGTAATCCAGATAAAGCTTTTGATATTCATTACAGCCCTGATAATGCTCTCCATTACCCAATCTTACTCTGAGTAATTGGAATCCTGAAAATAAAAGCTCCTTTATCCGTTCAGGTGACACTTGGAGAAGCTGTGCTGTTTCCTCCCTTGAGATCCCTATTATATATGTTAGAACCAGCACTTCTCTTTCCTGCTCTTTTAACTGTTGGATTGCATCAAAAATACTTTCCTCTGAAGCTTTTAAACTTTTATCTATTGAAAGCTCCCGGCAGATAGGTATAAAAATAGATAAAACCCGCATTTCAAAAGATGTGCTTCTTGTAAACTTTGACAGCTCCTTATGCACCTGTAAAATGGCACGATAAAAAAGCTCCTCAATCTTGAGTTGGTTCCCCAGATATGACCAGCCGAGTATATAGAGGGATCGCTGATGCTGATCAAACCATTCAACGATGGATTCTATTTCTTTTACACTTATCGTCACGGGTAAAGCGGGTTTATTTTTTGCTGGAATGATCAAGAACATTCTCCCCTCTATGTGCCTAATTATTTGTATACTTGATTTTATTATAGCGATTAAAGTTATATTATTCACCAAAATTTGGATAAGAAAGTCATATTCCCTGAAACAAATAAAAAAACTCCTTTTGCAGAGTCCTGCAAAGGAGTTTTCCCAATGAAAAGCTATCTATATCCCTCAGCATTGACCGGTTTCTCCGGCTCCTGGACCTCAACCAGGTATCTGAAAGCCTCCGGCTGAGAACCATCCAAATCATGAAAATGAACAACTGCCTATACTGTTTCATATTATATAAACTGAATACGTACAGATAGGAGAAATGGTATGCCAAAAGAAAATAAACAGCCAATTCAAGTGGTGAATATCCCCAGTCCAAGCTTGAATTCAAAGCTTGGGAGATATTTTATAGGAAAAACAGAATTATTGAATTTTGGCGGAGGATATTACGCCTGGGGCGGCATAGTAAACCCCATTAATTCTGGAGTCAATCTATATATCGATCTTTTTACCATTACAAACTTTTCAGCTCAAAATTTTATCAGTGAAATTTGGTTAAATGCGGATACGCCTAAAAATGCAGTTGACTCCTTCAATGTAACTCCAACAAATCAGACTGTTTCACCACCTCCAACACCAAAGGCGGTAATGAAGAATGCTGGTTATTCTACTGAACCCATGACTAAAGGTGTGAATATTTTTGATAGAATTGTTACTCAAAATTCCACCCTTGTAAGTGATTCACACAATGGCTCCATAATTATTGGTCCCGGAGGCTCTTTCTCCATACTTCTAAGACCACCGGGATTTCATTATATCTCAGGGACAATCGTTTTGACCTGGTGGGAGGAAAATAAATGAGTCGTCGGTCGATGCATGAATATGAAACGGCAGATATGGGCCTTGAGTTAAAGGATAAGGAAAAACACCCCAAAGAGGTCACTGTATTGCCAGAAAATGTATATCACTCTTATCTTGGGGAGTACTTTCTGGGTCAAACTGATATCATATCCTTAGGAGATGGATACCATGGATGGGGAGGACTAGTCAACCCGGCGGACTCTAATGTAAATTTATTTTTAAATGCCTATACCATTTCCAACTATTCCAATGAACCATTAACAGCTGAAGCTTGGCTAAGCGGTATACTTCCTGCTGGCGGAAAAACATCACCGTTTCTTGCAGCCGGAAACCAAGCCATTACTCCGCCGCCAAGGCCAAAGGTTGAAATAAAAAATGCAAGCTTCGTATCAGGAAAACCCAGAGGCGGTACTTACGCCTTTGTAAGAAGGGTTGAACCCATAGTCACCCTTACAAAACACGATTTTCAAGGTATGTTTATCATGCCTCCAGGAAGTTCCTTTTCCCTATTCTTATTGTCACCGGGAAAAAGGCAGGTAAATGCAAGAGTCGCCTTTGGCTGGTGGGAAGAAAAAGCATAATCAAAATTTCAGATCACAAAAATATTAAATTTTATTTAATCAGGTTGAGATTTTAAAAAGAGTCTGGAGAAAAAGTAAATATTAACTCCATACAAACGAGACGGCTTTTTGAGAATTAAAAAGCCGACTTTTTATGTCATGTAAAATACCTATGCTATTTCTCATTCCATGGTGGTGCTGGCCATACAACCCTTGTTTCAGCAACAGATAATGGCCATATTATTTTATATTCCTGATTGATAATTTGAGCCAGTAATGCATCAGCTAATATGTTCTGCCCATTTGAATCAAAGCGAACGCCTTTCCAAGGCATAATTAAACGTTTTCCTGGAATGTTGGTACCAAGAAGAGCTTTTTTTATTTCATATCTATTATTACTTCCAGCCCGATTAATTGCATCAGCCAGAACAAAAAATCCTGTAAAGCTGCGTGCATTGGTTTCATTCATATCTTCATTATATTTAGAACGGTATAGGTTATTGACTTCCGTTACAATTGGTTTGACTCTTCCCAAACCCAGTGCCCAGGCAACACGACTAATAATGTATTTACCATCTTCTCCTGCCGCTTTTAGAAATTCAGGAATGGTGTAACCTGCATTTTGGACAACTAGCCCTTCAGGAAACCAATTTAACCTATTAAGATCTTGAACTACTTGTGTTGCATCAGATAGGAATTGGTGACCAAATACAACTTGTGCCTTACTTTTTCGAATCCTATCGAGTTCATCCAATAGCGACGTAACAGGCGGGGTATACATTTCAAGTTCTACAAGCTCGCCTGAGAACTTTCGAATCAGACTTTTTTCAATTGCAGCTGCCTCTAACCCAAAAATAGAATCTTCCGTCAGAATAGCAAAATTTTTGATATCTCTGCCTCTGTTTCTTAGAAAATGAAATAATTCAAAGAAAAGATTCGTATACAAAAGATCATTAGGTGCTGTTCTAAAAAAATACTGATAATCCCTCTCTGTAAGTGAAGGTGCAGATGCTTCCGGGGCTAAAAAAGGAACTTTTTCCGCTTCAGAGATAGCAGAAGCTTGTAAAGTCACACTACTTTGATAAGAACCCATCAGTGCTACTACTTTCTCTTTTACAATTAATCGTTCAGCCTCTTCGCGACCAATTGCCGGAATACCCTGAGAATCTCCATAAATCACCTTGATTTTCTGATTCTCTAATAAGGGAAGGCCATTAGTACGAGCTAACGGTAATGGCAAATCGTATCGATTATTTACTATCTCAACAGCCAAATCAATGGCTTGGCGAATATCTTCCCCAACAGCAGCCAAAGAACCTGTAAATGGATAAACGGCTCCAATTTTTATCTCTTTTCCTTCTCCCATAGTTCTACCTCCCTATCTTTAAACTTTTAAAGAAGACGTCACTATTTACTTTATATTCAATAAATGATTCCCTATGATTCATACATTTAAGAAAAAAACTCCTGTTGCAGAAGTACTTTGACTTAAAAAGTTAAGTCCTCTGCAAAGGAGTTTTTCCACTGAAAAGCTATCTATATCCCTCAGGATTGGCCGGCTTCCCCGCCTCCTGGACCTCAACTAAATATCTGAATGCCTCCGGCTGAGAACCATCCAAATCACGAAAATGATACATTTTCGCCAGCTCACCGCTTGAAAAGGACCCGCCGTTCAATCGTTTTTTATCAGGATCTTTTGCAATGGCACTAATTGCTCGTCCTATATACCTTGGTGTTTCAGATATCACAAAATGAGGCTCCTTTTCGGCGGCATCCTTCCAGTTATATTCTGTTACTCCAAACACCTCGAGCATAATTTCTGAACGCATCCAGCCGGGTGAAACAGCAACCGCAGTGCAATCATAAGGCGAAAGCTCGTGGCCCAACGCTTTGGCCATACGGATGACAGAGCTTTTGGCCAAGTCATAATACAGAGACACCCGGTAGCGATTTTGATTATACTCTTCTGTTCCGTCTGTTACTTCGACCACTAATCCCCCTTTGTTTTTGATCAGAAGCTGAAGGGCATAATGACTTGTGATAATATGAGTATCAATCGCCAGCCGAAGCATTCTCATCCCTTTTTCCAGTGAATGCTCCCAGACAGGAATGTCCCATTCCATCAAATTTTCACTTCCCCATATATCATTAACGAGAATATCCAGCCTGCCCTGTTCTCTCTCAATCCTTTCTATCAATGACTGCACCTGATCGGGTATAAGATGATCCACTTGGACAGCTATTCCAGTTCCCCCCAGCTCGGTGACTAACTCAGCTGTTTCTTCAATGGTTTCCTTGCGCCCATATTCCGATATCTGACTTCGCGTTGTACGTCCTGTAACATACACGGTCGCCCCGGCTGCACCAAGTTCCATGGCGATTCCGCGGCCAGCCCCCCGGGTTCCGCCGGCTACCAGCGCCACCTTCCCTTTTAATGAATTCATTCCGATCTGCCTCCTTTTGTGTTATATCTATACTATAATCATTAATGTCGACATCTAATGTCATATTTAAAACTTTTTACCAGAGGTGAACAGATTGCGCGCAGACAGACTCATTGCTATCGTATTATTGCTTCAAAATAATGAAAGAATGACCTCAAGGGAATTGGCAAGAGAGTTAGAGGTAACGGAGCGGACCATACACCGGGATATGGAAGCCTTAAGCGCCGCAGGGATCCCTGTCCTGGCTGAACGAGGAAAATACGGCGGCTGGAAACTGCTTGAGAATTACAGAACAAATCTTACCGGGTTAAAAGCAGCTGAAATCAAAACACTGCTTCTCTCCCCCTCCTTTGAGCACCTTGCAGACCTTGGCATCAGCAATGATTGGAAAGAAGCACGCCAGAAACTCCTGGCGGCCATTCCTGCTTCACTGAAAGAGGATGTGAAAGACATTTCCAACCGGATTCATATCGATACCGGCACGTGGAGGCAAACACCACGGGAAATGAAGTCTTTTGGAAAACTTCAGCAGGCGGTATGGGAGGAGAAAAGACTTCAGATTCAATACGAAAAAGCAGATAATCAGACAAGCGAGAGAATAGTTGAGCCGTTAGGACTGGTCGCCAAAGGGAACACTTGGTATCTTATAGCTGCTTCTGAGGCAAAGATAAAAACCTACCGTGTTTCAAGAATAGTTGATGCCGTGGTGATTAATGAGAATTTCAGCAGGCCGAATCACTTTGATCTCTCTGACTATTGGCAGGAATCGAAGCAGACATTCATTAGCAGCCTGCCTAAATTTGAGGTTAAAGTGGAGATTTCACCAGCCATTCTTCAGAGGATTAATTTTACTGGCCGATTTGTTCAGGTACTTCACACGGATTCGCCTAAGGAAAATGGATGGATTCCTGTAAGCCTTAGCTTTGATACCGAACAAGAGGCAAGAGAGTATATTCTTGGGTTTGGGGATCAGATTAAAATTGTACATCCTGTTTTCCTTAAGAAAAATGTGAGGGAGATGGCTGAAGGTGTTGTTAAGTTATATAAAGAAAATAAGGAATAGCGGAGAAAAGGTTTCACCAGATGACCTGCGCAGTTCCCGCAGACCGGGGCCATTATTCCAAAACCGGACCTCAATCTTTTATAAGGCTCGGTTTTGTTAATGGACCAGGGTACATTTAAGTACTTTAAGTACTTTATATCCTTATTACAATCTTGGCTTACCTTATCCCCTATACTTGATCGTTAGTCCTTTTAAAAAGTTTCTGGCAAAATTGTCTAAGCAAACTTTATAATTTTTATGCCCTTCTTTTCTTAAAAAAGCTCCGAGTTCTCCTTTTGATACGTTTAATCCAGCTTTTTTGAAAACATCAATCATGTCCTCTGTTGTTAAGGACAAGGCGATTTTGATTTTCTTTAAAAGGATATTGTTTATGTTTGTAATGTTTTCACTGGAAGGTTCCGGCAAATTAGTCTGGCCGGGTTTTGGCTTCTGTTTTCCTCTTTTATAGACAATAAAGCCATTTAAAAAAGAATTTAACATACTATTCGTCAATTTTATTTGAGTGTCATTTTCTTCTTCATCATCAGACTTTTTGAGGATCCTTACCACCTCTGGTACGGACACTTCCGCGCCTCCAAGTTTAAAGATCTCTGCCATTTCACTATTTTTGATTTCTAACGCATACCTCAATCGAATTAATATATCATTATTATCCATGATTTAATTTTCCTCCTATTTTAATGCTCTTCGCTTCAGCAGACTGGCTTAACTATCTTCAGTCTATCATCTCTCCAGCCTCACAATACATAGTAAATGGAAACAATTATGTTTGATTACCTAAAGAGATAATATGTGCGGCACAAAAAAACCGCACAGCATCCCACTATGCGGAAATCATATTTATAGTTGGCGGGACCGCCTGGGAATCGAACCCAGCTGACCTGGCACGCAGGTCACAAGCGGTTTTGAAGACCGTGGAGGGCACCAGCACCCCAATCAGCCCCGTAAAGACTCTTCCTATTATAAGGGCAAACGGGACTGCTTTCAAGACTTATGCTTCCTTTCTTGTCGTTTCGCGGGACAAGGCTTATAATAAGGACAGGAAAATATGTGTGTAGGTGAAGAAAATGCTAGAAGGCTGGTTTATGTATTTTATATTGTTCTGGGTTGTCATTCTGATTTCGTTCTTTGCGATTGGCGGCTTTTTTATGTTCCGCAAGTTTTTAAAGCGCATGCCGAAAGAAGATGGCAAATCGGATTTGGATTGGGAAGAGCACTATGTCAATGAAACGCGCCATCTATGGCAGCAGCGGGAAAAAGAGCTGCTGGAGGATCTCGTAAGTCCGGTGCCTGAACTGTTCAGGGATGTAGCAAGAATGAAGATTGCCGGTAAAATTGGAGAACTTGCTGTAAATGAAAAGGCAGATCAAATTGATCAGGACCTTCTGATTCGAGGTTATATTCTAGCCACGCCAAAACGGGACCACAAATTTCTGCGCAAGAAATTGACAGAAAAACAGATAAGTATCACGCCATATGAACATTTATTCTAAGCCATTTCGGAACGCCGGAATGGTTTTTTATTTTTTCCGCCTATAAGAAGGATACTCACCACCTTTATTGAATAGAAATGGAGAGTAACTCTATCCAAAAAGGAGTAATCCAATGACCACAAAAGAAGTGTTATTAAAACAGCTATCCGCCTGTCTTGACCAGCCCAATTGGTTTGTCCCGTTATCAGCTGCCATCGGAGGATTATCAGCAAAAGAAGCATCCTACAAGTCAGGAACCGGTAATTCAATCTGGCAGATCGTCACCCACCTTACCTTCTGGAATGACCGCTATCTAAATAGATTAAAAGAATTACCGCTCACCCAAACCCATATCGCCAATGACGAAACTTTCCGCACCAATGAATCCGTTACTGAAGAGGATTGGCAATCTGCCATAAAAGCTCTTCAAAAAGTATTGACTGAGTGGATCAAAGCCCTGGAAGAATGCAGTGAAGAAAAGCTTCTCTCCTCCGCCTATAAGGAACCGATCGAATCCTGGTCGTCTGTCATTTCAAACTTAACCATCCACAACGCCTATCACATTGGCCAAATCGTAGAAATCCGGAAAATGTATGGACTATGGGACCCCAAAAATGGAGTCCATTAAATAACAATGCAAAAGCCGCCGAGCGCAATACCGGCGGCTTTCATTCAATTAAGTTGTTTTTGGATTCCCCGTTCCATTCAGCTTGTGATGAAGCTTCCGATAATTCATATACATCGCAATTCTCCACGGTACTATCATCGAAAATGCAAGAATCCAGAACATGCCGCTCAGCTGACCATAGTCGATTGTTGAGCTAAGAACTATTTTTCCTATTATGCGGGTTACAAGCAATCCTATTAATATAAAAGCAAAGGCTTTGGAGCGCTTCAGATAAATTTCGCTGTCCTTGATTTCAAAGGAGGATGTTTTAATTAGAAGGATGGAAAACAGCAATCCAACTGTGGCTGCTTCCAGGATCTCCATTGGAGTAACGCGAAAATAAGGAACGGTAAACATAAGAGCACCTGTGCTCATAAAAATCGGCGGCAAGATGATTTTCTTGGCGGAAGCCGGCTTTTTTGCAGCCTTCATGCGGATGACCATCGCGAAGATTGCCATAAATACGGCACCGATTGATGAAATTAATACAAAGTCCATTTGATTTCATCCTCTATTTCATTTGATTACTAACCATATTATATCTTAATAGGTCTGATTAAGGTACTCAGAACGATAAAAGTTCATCAAAAAAAGCCCTCCAGCTGATACCCGGACATATCCGTATGTCCAGGGTACCCTGAGTCAGCTCTTAACTTAATACCCGATTTACCGCTTCTAGTACACGGCCTTCATCAAATGGTTTTATAATAAAATCCTTCGCCCCGGCTTCAATGGATTCAACCACTACCTTCTGCTGGCCCATGGCTGAACACATGATAACTTTTGCATTAGGGTTGTTCCTCTTTATTTCCCTGACAGCTTCAAGCCCGCTCATTTCAGGCATCGTGATGTCCATCATCACCAAATCTGGCTTTAGATTTACGAATAGGTCCACGGCTTCCTTTCCGTTTTCCCCTTCTCCCACAATTTCATGCTCGGCTTTTTTCAGAATGCTGCTCAGTGTAACCCTCATAAACTTCGCATCATCAACTATCAAAATTCTCGCCACCGCTGTTCCCCCCTGCATTGGAAGCTATATATCTATTATACTACATATATAGTAAAAAATACCCATAATAACTTCAATTAAACATCAGGCTAAAAAAAAAATCAGTCCTTTAGTGAGATACATCAATCCACTTCAAAGAACACATATTTCAATATATCGAACTATCAGATAAATTTCAATTGAAAGAATATGACAAATTTCGACCACCAGTCATAGCCCTTTTTCCTTATAACAGAAAAAGAGGCACATTCCCAACTTGAATGTGCCCCTGCCTTTAGAAACCAGTAAATCCGCCAAATAACGGTGAAAGGAAAATAATGATTTTTGTCATCCAGTCAAAGAATAAAACTACACCCATGATCATCATCAATACACCGCCGATTTTCATAATCTTGACGCTGTTTCGCCTAATCCATTGCATTTTTCCGATGAAGAAGGAAAGAACAAAGAATGGAATTGCAAAGCCAAGAATATAAGCGATCATGTAAACCATTGCAGAATTAGGATTTGTGACTGCTAATGACCACACCGCCCCTAATATTGGACCTGTGCATGGGGTCCAGCCTGCTGCGAATGCCATTCCGATCAGAACAGATCCCAGAAGGCCTGATGGACGGTTCTTAAATTCAAACCGCCTTTCTTTCATGAGAAATTCGGGCTTAATAATGCCTACAATTAATAAACCAAAGATAAATACAAAGATAGCGCCAATTTGCCTGATTAAATCCTGGTATTGCTGAAAGAATTGACCAAGCAAGGTTGTTCCAAAACCAATTGCGATAAAAATGGCCGAAAACCCAATCAGGAAGAATAGTGTATGAAGCATGCTCCTTCTCTGCATCATCGCATTTTCTTCTTTAATCTCCCCTACAGACATTCCGGTGATATATGATAAAAAAGCCGGATATAATGGCAGGCAGCAAGGTGAAACAAAGCTTAAAAACCCTGCCCCTAATGCAATAAATACATTCAAATCTGTCATAGTCACAACTCCTGATACTCATTCATTCCAATTTCATTCTAACAAATCCCATCTAGAAAAGATAATGGATAGTATGTGAACATTTTGTGTCACCAACTGTTACTAAAATTTATATTAATTTTCAATCTAAAACATGTAATTTTAATGTAAATGTTACTAAAGTTTAAAACAAGTTTCTTTTGAATTTATTACCATAATTCGATATACTAGTATAGATCTTAACAAATTCTGTTATTATCTTTCAGCTTTTGACAAGGATTCAATTGGCAGAGTATACCCTACATCCTACATATAAGAAATGATCAGAGAGGAACTATTGGCCATGTGTAAACAGGAACTGCTTACATTAATCGAACAAAAAAGAACAGAGTTAATTCAAGTGGCCATGAAAAGCGGCTTAAGTTCTGCCGCAGCAATTCGATACAGCCAGGAATTGGATGCCCTATTAAATGAATATAACCGAAGCTTCATTAAAAAAGTGCAGACACATTAAGAAACAGCCATGCAGTAATTGCAGGCTGTTTTTTACATTTCGTCCATCTGGTACTAGGCAGTTATTTATTAATGACTATCGTTAATTTATAATTTGCATGCTTATTCAAGTCTGTTAAAAATTGATCTAACCGTTCATTAGACGGGAATTTGCATTCAATCAGATAACAGCCGTCTCCGCTGATTTTATAATTATGTATGATTTCCTTCTGTGTTTTAACAAATGTCAGATACGGCTGATGATTCATACTTTGAGTAATAACCGTAATAAAAGTATGGATGGAATACCCTAATTTCTCCTGGTTCACCTTGATTGTGTATCCTTCAATAACGCCCTGATCTTCTAATTTTGCCACTCTTGTTGCGGCTGCCTGGCCAGTTAAATGGACTTTCTCCCCTAGCTCCTTCATGGTGATCCGGCTGTTTTTGGAGAGCTCTTCCAAAATACGCTGATCCGTGTGATCCAGCATTTTTTCAACTCCTTTCACTTTTCAAGTTAAACGGCAAAAAGACTTGATTTTATCTATGTTAGTGCCAATGGGTCTTAGTATAAACTATACATAAATCAAAGAAAAGGAGTACATTTTTATGAATATACAGCAAATCCGCAACGCTACACTAGTTGTCCATTATGCAGGGAAGAAATTTTTAATTGACCCTTTTTTAGCCGAAAAAGAGACTTACCCGCCTTTTCCAAATTCATTAAGGCAAGATCAAAACAATCCTTTAACAGAGCTTCCAGTTTCCATTGATGAAATTATTCACAATGTAGATGCAGTGATAGTTACCCACCTGCATTTAGACCACTTTGATGATGCAGCCAAAAAATCATTACCAAAGGACACTAAAATGTTTGTGCAAAATGAAGAAGATGCTGCTGAAGTAAAAAATGCAGGTTTTAATAATATTGAAGTCCTCCATGAGAATACTGTCTTTGAAGATATCCAACTAATAAAAACAAAGGGCAACCATGGCAGGGGCGAAATTTTAAAACTGGCCGGTCTGGTTTGTGGAGTGGTCTTCAACCATCACAGTGAAAAAACACTTTATGTTGCAGGAGATACAGTTTGGTATGATTCTGTACAGGAGGTCATTGAAACTCACAGCCCTGAAGTCATTGTTGTGAATGGCGGAGATAACCAGTTTCTTGAAGGCGGCTCGCTTGTTATGGGGAAAGAGGATATCTATGAAGTTTCCAAAGCTGCCCCGGATGCCAGGATTATTTCTGTCCATATGGAGGCGGTCAACCATTGGACACTATCAAAGGAAGAGTTAAAAAGCTATAGTAAAGATAAAGGCTTTTCCGATCAACTGTTAGTGCCTGAAGACGGAGAAACCTACTCCTTTTAAGAGACGAAAAGACGTGTGGCCATTCACACGTCTTTTCTATTACCCTACAGCATCCTCCACTTTTTCAGGAGTTCCATTCTGCAGCAGATACATTTTATGATACAATCCCCGCATTGCAAGCAATTCCTGGTGCGTTCCTCTTTCTACTATTTCCCCCTGATGAAGAACGAGAATCAGTTCAGCATCCTGTATCGTAGACAATCGATGAGCAATCGCAATCGTCGTGCGGCCCTTCCGCATTTTTTCCAGTGCGGTTTGAATCGCTTCCTCTGTTTCTGTATCTATATTGGCTGTTGCTTCATCCAGCACAAGAATTTTAGGATTGGCAGCAATCGTCCTTGCAAAGGCAATAAGCTGTCTTTGCCCGCTGGAAAAAGTCGAACCACGCTCAACCACTGCATGCTCATATCCGTCTTCCAGCTTATCTATGAATGTATGAGCCTGAACAAACTGTGCCGCAGCTTTAATCTCTTCATCTGTCAATTCATTACTATGAAGTCTGATGTTATCCTCAATTGTCCCGTAAAAAAGGAAAGGATCCTGAAGGACGAGCCCCATCTTCTTGCGCAATTCTTCCGCTGGATAAGACTTAATGCTTTTTCCGTCAATCAGAATATCGCCGCGCTCATATTCATAGAATCGCATCATTAAATTAATGATTGAGCTCTTTCCGCTGCCGGTATGGCCAACCAGGGCAACGGTTTCGCCCGGTTTGGCTGTAAAAGAAATATTTTTCAATACATCCCGTTTGCCGTCATAGGAGAAGCTGAGGTTCCTGAACTCAATCTCTCCCTCCTTGATTCCATCAGACAGTTTATCCTCCTGTGCCGGAGCAAGTTCCTTTTCGTCCAGCAGAGCAAACGCTCTTGAAGCGGCAATAATTGCCTGCTGATACATGGAAAGCCTCATCATGATCTGATTCACAGGCTCAAAAAAGCGGTCCAGATAGCTGACAAAGGCATACAGCACACCGATTTCGATCGGACTGTTAAAAGAAGAAATGCCAAAGAAGCTCAATACAATAATAAGTGCAAGAACATACACAAGGTCAATGGCCGGCCTTAACAGCAGCCCATCCATTTTGATATTGCGCATACCCGCTTGGTAATGCTGTTCATTGATATCGCCAAATTCCTTACGCAGCCTTTTTTCCTGTCTGAATACCTGGATGATCGACATTCCCTGAAGTGATTCACTCAGTTTTGCATTCAGCTCACTCAGCCTCTCCCTTAGGTCCTTATAGAAAACAGAGCTGTATTTGCGGTAAGTTCGGATGATCATAAAAAGAATCGGGAGAATTACCAGACAAAACAGGGCAAGCTTTACATTCAGGATAAACATTGCCACAAAGATTCCCGTCAGCAGGAAGGCACCCTGAATGAAGGTAACCAGGACACTGACAAACATATCTTTAATCGCCTCTGTATCATTGGTAACCCGAGAAACAATACTTCCCGCAGGTGTTTTATCAAAGTACTTCAAGCCCAGTGACTGTACCTTTGAAAAAACATCCACACGCAGCTGCTGAATGATTTTCAGCGCGATTTCCTGAAATTTGAGCAGCTGAAAATAGGATACCAGCACATTCATGATCTGAATGCCCAGATAGGCTGCACCGAGGACAAATAATGGCTCAAAAACCAGATTTCCAGTTGTTAAATAATCATCGATAAAAATTTTGACAAGAATCGGACCCAGTATGTCTCCAATCGTTGTTAACAGAAGCAGACTGAAGGCAAGTGTGATTGTTTTCTTATGCGGTTTTGTATAGGAAAGCAACCGGAAAAGGACCTTCCGCTGCTCTTTTCCCTTCATAATCGGTGACTTTTCCATTGTCTTATCCCCCATGCTCTACAAGCTCTTCCAGCTGCTGCCGCAGATACATATTCTTATACCAGCCTTCTTCAGCCATTAGTTCATCATGTGTTCCTCTCTGAACAATTCTTCCTTCATCCAGCACCAATATGAGATTCGCATGCTGAATGGCACTCAGCCGGTGAGCAGTAATAATCGTTGTCTTGCCAGCCCGCTCAGCCCGTAATGAAGTAAGAATCGCTTCCTCAGTTTTGGCATCAACAGCAGAAAGGGAGTCATCTAAAATCAATACTTCCGGATTCATCATAAGTGCTCGCGCAATGGAAATACGCTGCTTCTGCCCTCCGGAAAGGGAGACCCCTCTCTCGCCTGCAACAGTATTATAACCTTCTGTAAATTCGAGAATATCACCATGGATATTGGCCAGTTTCGCAGCCGCATAAATATCTTCAATGTCTGCATCCGGCCTCGTGAAAGCTATATTTTCAGCAACAGCGGCAGAGAACAGGAAGTGCTCCTGCGGGACATATCCAATCGCTTCTCTCAGCTTTCCGATTTTATAGCGGCTGATAGGATGTCCTGCAAAAAGAATTTCCCCTTTATAGCCTTCAAACTCTCGAAACAAAAGCTTCAGAAGTGTGGTTTTGCCCGCACCAGTTTTACCTGCTATGCCGAGAGTCTCTCCTCTTTCCAGTCTAAAATGAATATCCTTTAGCAGCCTTTCCTGTTCACCCGGATAGGCGAACTCCTCAATCTTGTACTCAATATCACCGCTTGGAACTTCATTGATGCCAGTCTCATCATCCTTTATATCGATTTCTTCTGCAAGAAGAGCAGAAACTCGATCAAAAGAGGCCCGGCCTCTCTCGACAATGTTGAACAGCCAGCCAAAAGCCAGCATTGGCCAAATCAGGAGACCCAAGTATGTTGTAAATGAAACCAGCTGCCCGATTGTCAGCTCTCCTGCAATAACATATCTTGATCCAAATGCAATAGACAGGAAGAAAGAAATCCCTACAATAATGCTGATCGTCGGATCAAACAAAGAATCAACCTTAGCAACAGAAATGTTCTTTTGCACTACATCTTCAGACTGCCTGCGAAAATCTTCAATATCTTCTTTTTCCTGGCCGAATGTTTTAATCACTTTAATTCCTGAAACACTTTCCTGAGTTTTGTCATTCAGTGAAGAAAAAGCCTCCTGTGCTTTGTGGAACCGCTTATGAAGGAGTGTTCCGTACCAGCTCGTGAGAAGTGCCATGAAGGGCATAGGAATCAAACAGATTAGCGTCAGCTTCCAGCTGATAGTTGCCGCCATGGCAATGATAACGAAGCCGCCTGTTGCCATCGAATCGACAAAAGTGAGGACCCCGGCTCCTGCTGTCTGCTGAATTGCCTGCAGATCATTTGTCGCATGGGCCATTAAATCCCCCACCCGCTTTTTCTGGTAGAAGGACTGTGACATATTCGTAAAATGCTGATAAAGTCTGTTGCGCAGGAGTTTGGACAGCTTTACTGCTGAACCGAAAATCATAATCCGCCAGTAATAGCGGAGCACATACATCATGAGGGCAACAACAGCAAGAAGTCCAATCCACATTAATAATGCTTTTGCAGTCAGCTCGCCATTTTTAATCGAATCAACAACCATTCCAACTACCTTTGGAGGTACCAGCTGCAGCAGCGCCACAAATAACAGCAGAATAATTCCGTTTACATAAGCCTTCTTCTCCTGTTTAAAAAACCACATTAAATCCAAAAAGACCTTCATACCCCATCCTCCGAAATCCATAATAGCTTAAATAGTTTATCAAATATTGAGAAAATAAGGAAGATTTTTCCCACAATAAAAAAGCACCCGGATGGATGCTTTATTGCCCTAATGCTTCTATGCGGTTTATCAGGCTTGTGGCCTCATTAATCGTAGTGAACAGCTCTGAATTTTCCAGCTGATCCAATGCAAGGCTGCCTCTCTCTAATACTTTATTGATCTCTGCCAGAAGTGCTTCATTCTGGATCACAAGTTCCTGATGAATATCCTCTGCCAAGGTTGGGATGTCCTGAATGGCGATAAATTCTTCAACTTCCTGCTTAAGTGTCAACAATCTGTCTTCAAGTTCCTGCTCCATTGCCGGATCTGCTGCCGCATCCTGAATCATTTGAGGCGCCTCTTCGGCAAAGTCGCTTAATGTATTGATATGCTCAGTCGCTACATTAACATAGTCAATGGAATTATTCACTTCACCCAGAACGGAACAGCCGCTTAAAAACATGGAAACGGTAAGGAACCCTATTAGAATTACTTTTTTCATTTGCTCGTTCCTTTCATGATTTGTCATAGTATATATACGGTCTGTTTCAAAGAAGGTTTCATTTTGAAAATAAAAAAACCACCTTTCTGTTATTGTAACAGAAAAGTGGTTTCCGATGGGATTCTTGTCCCTGATTACTTGCCAGTCTGCTTGTTCATGGCATTCATCATTTGGTTGATCTTCTTTTGAGATGGCTTCATGCCCATTTGCATCATCATCATTTTAAGCATTTGTTCATTAATTGGCGGATTTTTCTCAAGGTAGCTCATCATATATTTTCGAGCAATGAAAAATCCTAGTGCTACACCGGCAAGAAGCGCCAGTACACCAACTAGAATGTACATACCCATACTAACTTCCTCCTTCATGTTGTCTATCATACAGTGTACTAGACCAAAGGTTATTATACAATATTTGCTTCAGTTTTTCTCTTAATTTTAGACGAATTTTCTCTCTTTTATCGGTTTTAGCCACCCATAGCGCTTATGCTGGAGGTCAACAGCCAGAAAGGAAGACTCGCTTTTTCGCAGCACTTCGAAAAAAACTGTCTCTGCCTCATAGCTGCCGGCCGCTTCTAAAACCAGGCTCCGTTCAAAAACTTCAAGCTTTGCTCTGCTTCTCTTGCTCATCTCTATATAGTATGCACTTTTTTCTATGATAAAGTCCTTTTTTCGCTGCAGCTGCTGGTGGATATATTTATGCACTTTCAAACCCGGGATTGGCTTAGTCACAAAATCAATTTGCTTCGATAGAATAGACTTCATTTCACCTGACGAACGCTCATACTCTTCAAACAACTGAAAAAACATCCGCTCTCTGCCAAAATAATGGGACGCAAATTCATCTTCTATTAAATACAATTGATAAGCTCTCATCTGGCCCCTCCTTCCGGGACAATCCATTTCTTTCAATTATAAGTAAACGATTTTAAGGAATGTGTCTGAAGATGTTAAAAACTTTCACTAATTTTGTCGAAAGCGAAGAATTCAGTTGATTATGAGGATTCTTGGTGGAAGAACATCTGTTGTTTGATTCTTTTACAAATATTCACTATTGCATATTCCCCGATTTGATTAATCGTAATCTTGTTTTTTGATGACGGCTTGCTTTGTGGCGACCTTTTCTTTTCCTTCCGCTTCCTTTTGGGCTGCATAGTCCTTCTAAGCTCACCCCTATCTTTAATGGTATAAAAAAAGGGAGAGCTTCTCAGCTCTCCCTTCCCGGTTATCATTATCCCTGCAGCAATGCTTTCACGCGTGCTACAACGTTGTCTACTGTGAATCCGTATTCTTCCATAATTTTTTCACCTGGTGCAGATGCGCCGAAGGTATCGATGGCAAGAACATCGCCTTCGTCTCCCGCATAGCGGTGCCAGCCAAGTGAAGATCCCATTTCAATGGCAAGACGTTTCTTGACTGTCTTAGGAATCACGCTTTCTTTGTACTCTTTTGTTTGTGCTTCAAAGCGGTCCCAGGCAGGCATGCTTACTACAGATGCATGGATGCCTTCGCCCTCAAGCGCTTTTTGAGCTTCAACTGCGAGGCTGACTTCTGATCCTGCAGCAAGCAATAATACATCCGCATTGCTGTTGGAGGCTGGTGAAACAACATAAGCACCTTTTTGTACACCTTCGTATGCCTCTGAATCCGTTCCTTTTAAGGTAGGAAGGTTTTGACGGGTCAATACTAATGCAGTTGGCTTGTTTGTTGATTCAATTGCTGTTTTCCAGGCAGCTGCTGTTTCGTTTCCGTCAGCAGGGCGGACAACAGATAGGTTTGGCATTGCACGCAATGCAGCAAGCTGTTCTACAGGCTCATGCGTTGGGCCGTCTTCACCGACAGCGATACTGTCATGTGTGAATACATACGTTACAGGCAGGTTCATAAGAGCAGCCAGACGAATTGCCGGGCGAAGGTAATCAGAGAACACGAAGAATGTTCCGCCGAATACTTTTAATCCGCCGTGAAGCGCCATTCCATTCAAAGCAGCGCCCATTGCAAATTCACGTACACCGAACCAGATGTTGCGGCCATCAAATGATTCAGCCGTAAAGTCACCCGTTCCTTTTATCATTGTTTTGTTGGAGCCTGCAAGGTCAGCAGAACCGCCAAAGAATGAAGGCAGGTTCTGAGCGATAGCATTTAGCACTTCTCCGGAAGAAGCGCGGCTTGCAAGGCTCTTTCCTTCTTCATAAACTGGGATGTCTTTATCCCAGCCTTCAGTAAGCTCACCATTGATCGCCTGCTCCAGCTGTTTCCCTAACTCAGGATGAAATTCTTTGTATTGAGCAAAAAGGTCTTCCCATTCCTGCTGCTTTTTCGTACCATTTTCAACAACTTGCTGCTTAAAGTGATCATATACTTCCTGTGGAACATGGAAGTCTTCTTCAAATGTCCATTTATAAGCTTCTTTTGTTAATTTCAATTCATCAGCACCAAGAGGGGCGCCGTGAACATCAGATTTGCCTGATTTGTTTGGAGAACCGTAGCCAATGACTGTTTTCACTTCGATCATTGTCGGGCGGCTTTCATCCTGTTTCGCTTCTTCAATTGCTTTTGCGATATCGTGAAGATCATTGCCGTCTTCTACACGGATGTACTGCCAGCCGTATGACTTGAAGCGCTGTTCAACACTTTCAGAGAAAGACTTATCAAGGTCTCCATCAAGTGAGATATCATTTGAATCATAAAGAACAACCAATCTGCCCAGCTTCAAGTGCCCAGCAAGGGAAGCAGCTTCAGCCGATACGCCTTCCATAAGGTCTCCGTCTCCGCAGATGCTGTATGTATAATGATCAACAACATTGAAGTTGTCTTTATTGTATGTTGCAGCCAGGTGGCGTTCAGCCATCGCCATACCTACAGCCATAGCAATACCTTGTCCTAATGGGCCTGTTGTTGCGTCAACACCAGGTGTATGGCCGAATTCAGGGTGGCCGGGCGTCTTGCTTCCCCACTGTCTAAACTCTTTAATATCATTCATGGAAACATCATAGCCGGAAAGATGAAGAAGGCTGTATAAAAGCATAGAGCCATGTCCGGCAGAAAGGACAAAACGGTCACGATTGAACCATTCTGGATTTTTCGGATTGTGGTTCATGAAGCGTGTCCAAAGTGTATATGCCATTGGAGCAGCTCCCATTGGCATGCCCGGATGGCCGGAGTTCGCCTTTTCAATGGCGTCGATTGATAAAGTACGAATGGAACTGATGGATAGTTCATCTGTGTGATTAAACATTCAATACATCCTTTCGAGTAGTAATTCTTCACTCTTTTAATATTATCGGGTGTCCCTTTTTTTCACAACCAATAGGGTCAGGTAAAGGACAAAAAAAGCCGGTTTGTTACTATATTGACACAAAAAGACCCGGCATATGTAAAAAAAGCGGAGATAGAACAGTAATGCCATCTCCTCTATTAAAAGAAGGAATACAGCACAGTGTATCCCTTGCAATTATAGTATTAGTGAAGGCGGTTTTTATTTTGGAATTCTTTCAGCTTTTTCGGAGTTACATCGTTTCCTTTCGGGTCAACGATTGTAACGCCTTTCAGCGTGTTTAACATACCAGAGCGGAAAGTCTCCAAATACTCTTTGCGCAGCGACGTCTGTTCCTTCGCTTCTGCTTCTGTTAGTCCGGATTCCTTGGCCTTCTTTGCCAGTTCATTAATTCGGGCAAGTTTTTGTTTAGGCAGCATTTATTAAAACTCCTTTATATCAAAAGTTTACCTTTGAATAATTCCGATGGAAGTTTTTATTATACATCAGCTTCAGACATGGAACAATACTGAAACTCAAATGCCATCATACTAAAAATGAGCACTTTTGACAAGAAAAGTGCCCTACTCAGCAAGTGAATCAATATGTTCTTTATACCTTCTATGAACAGTTGCTTTGGAAATATTATAGCCAAACCCCCTAAGCGTAGCAGCAATTTCAGCAAACGTTAACTCGTTTTTCCTCAGCCGGACAATTTCCTCTATTGGCACCTCTATTCTTTCCCTGCCGCCATTTGCTCCCTGATTACTTAGGTTTTTCTCGGGCCTGTATCCTTTATCAACAGCGCGCTGCATGCCGCGTCTGATTTTGATGTTATGCAGCTTTCTCTGATACTCCTCTACCATTCCTACGATGCTCAGCACCATCGAATCTGATTCCGAAAGCTCCAGCTTTCCGTTATTCGAGATGCTGTATAACTGGACTTCTTCTTTAAAGATGCAATGGAGAATCGCAATCTTGGCATTCCCCCTCCCCAGCCTGGTTTCATCCTGGATGAGAACAACCTTAATATCCTTTTTTTTAATTAAGTCTAAAAGTTCCAATATACCGTCTCTCTCAAGGTCGTATCCGCTGGCCTGTTCGCGTATGACCTTGACTACTTCAAAGCTATGCTTTTCTGCCAGGTTCAAAAGCTCTTCTTCCTGTCTTGAAAGGGACGTTTCCTGAGTATCCTTTGTTGTACTAACTCTGCAGTAAATTATTGCTTTCATAACTTCTCCTTATTCGTTAAGGTCTGAACTGGCAAGCTCTTTATATGGCTGGTCATGCAGGGCTTTTACTGGAATAACAATTTCATCACCCGGAAAAATCCTTCCAGCTGCTATCCCATTATTTTGTTCTACCCAATTTATAAATTGATCTGTAGACAGAGAATGCTCAGAAGAAAAATTTTCAGCAATCTTCCATAAAGTATCACCTTCTGCAACAGTGACTTTCACAAACTTTTCCGTATCAGGTGTTTCTATGAGCACGAGCAATATAAAAGATGCTGCCAAGCTTAAAACGAAGAGAATAATAGCATAAGAATATGATTTCCACAATTTGTTCAGCAAAATATACCACCTCGAAAGAATATATGTTCGTATTTATCGATTTCATTATAGACCGAACATTTGTTTTGTGTCAACATAAATTCGAACTTATGTTTGTATCATATGGTAATTGATGCTATAATTGAGACAATAAAAAACACATACGAGGTGCGTATAGATGGTGAAATTATCAAAAAGACAGCAAGATATATTAGAGTTTATAAAAGAAGAAGTTAAATTGAGGGGATATCCCCCTTCAGTAAGGGAAATCGGTGAAGCAGTCGGCCTGGCTTCAAGCTCGACCGTTCACGGTCATCTGGCTAGGCTTGAGAGCAAAGGACTGATCCGGAGAGATCCTACTAAACCACGCGCCATTGAGATTCTAGATTTGGACGAGGCTTCTAACATCCCCAAGGTCAGCGCAGTCAATGTTCCGATCGTCGGTAAAGTAACTGCAGGGCAGCCGATAACGGCAATTGAGAATGTTGAAGAATATTTCCCTCTTCCGGAAAGAATGGCACCTGCTGACGAGCATGTATTCATGCTTGAAATCATGGGCGAAAGTATGATTGAAGCAGGAATCCTTGATGGAGACTATGTAATCGTCAAACAGCAGAGCACTGCCAATAATGGGGATATCGTGGTTGCCATGACAGAGGAAGATGAAGCAACTGTCAAGAGATTCTTTAAAGAAAAAGACTTTATCCGTCTGCAGCCGGAAAACTCGACAATGGAACCAATTATCCTCCGCAATGTTTCTATTCTTGGCAAGGTTATAGGCGTATACCGTCATATGCATTAATAGATGGATTAAAAGCAGGCATCTCTGCCTGCTTTTTGTTTTTTCCAATTTTAAGAAGGTTATCAGTTCCTATTACCTGGTACTATCAGTTAAATCCTACAAAAGTAACTGATACCTTTCTTTTAGCATAATGTTACAGTCATGTATGACTAATTTATTGTTCAGAAAATTCGGTATTTTTATGCATATTATTTTATAGCCACTTTCTATATAATGGTAATACACCGAGAATCAACCTAAGGTCGCTTGTCCAAAATCTCGACTTTAGGAGTGTGAAGTAAAGATGTTTTTGAACATTACCTTCGCTTTGTTGATTGGTGGGCTGGTTGGTGTCGTTGGACATATTCGGAAAGAAGGCAAAATGGTTAAACCCAGAAGGACAAAGAAATTCATCTATCTGGGGGTCTTTGAAGAGGTAATTATGGGGGCTTTAGCGGCTGTTTTTTTGGTCGTATCTTCAGATCCTGACTCTGCCTTAAAGGTAGTTCTTCTGGCGGTGATTGCAGGATTTGGAGGAGATGCATTGCTGACATGTCTCGATTTCTTAAAAATAAGACATAAAGAATAGAGAGATGCAGAGATAGAAATTAGTTAAAACCTCGTTCAATTGAAAACGGGGTTTTTGCATTTTTCATAATAAAAAACCCCTGGCTTTATCAGCCAGGGGTTTTTCATATTTTTTTAGTACATGCTCAGGTACTGCTCGCGCTCCCATGGATGCACTTGCGTACGGAACATATCCCACTCGATTTCTTTCGCTTCAATGAAATGTTCGAAAATGTGGTCGCCAAGAGCAGAAACAATTACCTCATCTCTCTTAAGCTCTTCAAGGGCTGCTGCCAATGTAGGAGGCAGATCCTTGATTCCCTCTTCCTCACGCTCTTCTTTTGTCATGACATAAATATTGCGGTCCACTGGAGCAGGAGGAGTCATTTTATTTTTGATTCCGTCCAGGCCTGCTTTTAATAATACGGCCATAGCAAGGTATGGGTTTGCAGCAGGGTCAACGCTCCGCACCTCAACACGTGTACTTACTCCGCGGGAAGCAGGGATACGGATGAGAGGTGAACGGTTTTGAGCAGACCACGCAACATAGCAAGGTGCTTCATAACCAGGAACCAGACGCTTGTATGAGTTAACGATAGGGTTTGTCACAGCTGTAAATGCAGTTGCATGGTTTACGATACCAGCAATAAAGTGGCGGGCGTCATCACTTAATTGAAGATCGCCGGTTTCATTGAAGAATGCATTTTTGCCCTCCTTGAATAGTGAAACATTGCAGTGCATTCCTGATCCGCTGACACCGAATAATGGCTTCGGCATGAAGGTCGCATGCAAGCCGTGCTTGCGGGCAATCGTTTTAACCACTAGCTTGAATGTCTGAATTTGGTCACAAGCTGTTAAAGCATCCGCATACTTGAAGTCGATTTCATGCTGGCCAGGTGCAACCTCATGGTGGGAAGCTTCAATTTCAAAGCCCATTTCTTCAAGCTCAAGTACGATATCACGGCGGCAGTTTTCGCCAAGATCAGTTGGAGCAAGATCGAAGTATCCGCCATTGTCGTTCAGCTCCAGAGTCGGCTCTCCTGCATGATCAAGCTTAAATAAGAAAAATTCCGGTTCAGGTCCTAAGTTAAAATCAGTGTATCCAAGATCTTCCATTTCTTTAAGGATGCGTTTAAGGTTGCTGCGCGGATCGCCAAGGAATGGAGTTCCATCCGGATTATAGATATCACAAATCAGACGTGCCACTTTGCCTTTTTCCGCAGTCCAAGGAAATACTACCCAAGTATCAAGGTCTGGATATAGATTCATGTCTGACTCTTCAATGCGCACGAAACCTTCGATTGAAGATCCATCAAACATCATTTTGTTATCAAGCGCTTTTTCAAGCTGACTGATTGGAATTTCCACATTCTTAATTGTCCCAAGGATATCCGTAAACTGTAAACGGACAAATTTCACATTTTCCTCTTCTGCAATACGTTTAATATCTTCTTTAGTAAACTTTGCCACTGGTAGTTCCTCCCTTAAATTTACATGAGTAATTTATTTTTTGCTCTGTTAATGCGCGCTCGGAAATCCAAGACATTATCAACGAGCTTAAAAACGGCTTTGTTAATGAAAAAAGCGGTGGATGTTGCCCTGCCGGGATGAAGAGCGATTAAAACGCCCTGCCTGCACAATTTCTTTGCGTAGAAGTTTCCGGATTTCTTCATCCGATAGATCGCGTCTCGCTTTTTCAGCTTGTTTATTCATGGTTTCAGTTAGCGCTTGCTGTTCTTTAACGAAAAATAGCTGCTTGATCCCGGCCATATTCACGCCTTGATCAATTAAATCTTTGATTTCCAGAAGGACATCGATGTCATTTAAGGAAAAAAGCCTTCTATTTCCGTCAGTTCTAGCTGGAGAAATCAATTGGTGTTCTTCATAGTAGCGAATCTGCCTGGCAGTAAGGTCAGTCAGCTGCATAACAGTACCAATTGGGAAAAGCGGCATGGAACGGCGAATTTCGCTTCCAGTCAACTATTTCTCCCCCTTTTCAATTACTTCTTGAATTTATTATATGTAATGTCAGATAATCTGTCAACAATATGTTAGTTTTTATAACATGATTTTTTCAAAAAATTTTTTCCTTTCATATTTTCATATAATTCTCAGTAAAGCAAAAGAGAGGGACAACTAACTATGTAGCTGTCCCTCTTATATTCACCTAATTTATTTGGACTAAACCCTTTTCCAGCAATTGGTTCAATGCGATGCATACAGCCATTTTCACATGCGAATAGGTAAGGCCGCCCTGGACATAAGCAACGTATGGAGGTCTTATCGGTCCGTCTGCAGTCAGCTCAATGCTTGCACCCTGGATAAAAGTACCAGCTGCCATAATGACATCATCTTCATACCCCGGCATATAAGCAGGGTAGGCTGTTACGTGGGAATTAACAGGTGATGCAAATTGAATCGCCTGGCAAAACCCCACCATTTTCTCTTTATCATCAAATTGAACAGATTGAATTAAATCAGTTCTATTACTGTCCCACTTTGGGTTGGAGTTCATTCCGAGCCGCTCAAGCAGTGCTGCTGTAAAAACAGCCCCTTTCAGCGCCTGGCCGACAACGTGTGGAGCAAGGAAAAAACCCTGATACATTTCCTGAAGGCTGTACAGGGAAGCACCCGCTTCTGCACCAATTCCCGGTGAAGTCATTCGGTAGGAGCAGGCTTCCACCCATTCCTTCTTCCCGACAATATAACCGCCTGTCTTGGCAATCCCGCCGCCAGGGTTCTTGATGAGCGACCCGGCCATCAAGTCTGCCCCAACATGGCAAGGCTCCCTGTCCTCTACAAACTCCCCATAACAATTATCAACAAAAACAATCACATCCGGTTTAATTTCTTTTACAAACTGAATCATTTCTTCTATTAGTTCAATTGTGAAAGATGGTCTTGTTGCGTATCCTTTAGAACGCTGAATGCCAATCATTTTCGTGTTCGGCCTGATGGCTTTTTCAATCGCAGGGTAATTGATGCTTCCATCTTCATTCAGCGGGATGCTATTGTATCCAATGCCGAACTCTTTCAGCGAGCCGTTGCCAGATCCCCGGATTCCAACGATTTCTTCCAGTGTGTCATAGGGCTTGCCTGTTATGTACAGCAATTCATCACCCGGCCGCAATATGCCAAAGAGTGCAATGGAAATGGCATGGGTGCCTGAAATAATCTGAGGACGCACCAATCCGGCTTCCCCGCCGAATACTTCTGCATATATTTCCTCCAATGTATCCCTGCCGATATCATCGTATCCGTAACCGGTTGATGGAATGAAATGAGAGTCGCTGACTTTGAAATTTTGAAAACTCTTTAATACACGGAATTGGTTCTCATCAATCCGCTCATCAATGTTCTTTAATACTTCTGAAATTTGCTGCTCCACTTCTTTTACAATCGGCTGCAGCTTTTCTCCTTGCGATAACTGTTGAAACATGATGTTCTCCTAACTATACTGTATATTTCGTTAAAGGTCCTGAGATCTGATGGTCTTCGAGGTAATAGCCCTTGCAGACATAGAGTTCTTTGTCTTCATTAAATGACAATTCCCTCAGGATGGTTTCATTCTTGAGCTGTGACAGCAGTTTCCCTTCTGTCGACGGCACCTCAACATGATAATGCTTCATCATCCCCAGGATCATCTGCTCGATTTTCCGTTTCAGCTCATTGCGGTCATCTTCTTCAAAGGCACTGATTTGAATCGTTTCTGTCCTGGCGGTCGGGACAAAATCAGGATGCCTTAGATCTCTTTTATTATATACCGTCAGCTGTGGTATTTTATCATTTTCCAAATCTTCTATTAGTTTATTGACTGTCTGCTCATGCTGGTAATAATCTGGATTCGACATATCGACTACATGAAGAAGGAGATCTGCTTCCTTTACTTCTTCCAGGGTGGAACGGAATGCCGCAATCAGCGTAGTCGGCAAATCCTGGATAAATCCGACTGTATCTGTTACAAGTGTAATGAATCCGCTTGGCAAAATCAGCTTGCGGGTCATTGGGTCAAGTGTGGCGAACAGCTGGTTCTCTTCATAAGAATCTGCTTCAGACAGCCTGTTAAAAATCGTGGACTTCCCTGCGTTTGTATAGCCGACAAGCGCAATTTGGAATGCTTTGTTTTTCTTCCTCCGTTCACGATATCTGTCCCGGTGCTGTACAATGACGGAAAGCTGGGCCTTAATATCATCAATACGGCGGCGAATATGCCGGCGGTCTGATTCAAGCTTGGTCTCACCCGGCCCCCTTGTGCCGATTCCCCCTCCAAGTCTTGAAAGCTGGACACCCTGGCCTGACAGGCGCGGCAGCAAATACTGCAATTGAGCCAATTCAACCTGCAGTTTCCCTTCTTTAGAGCGTGCTCTTTGAGCGAAGATATCTAATATCAGCTGTGTGCGGTCAATGATTCGCGCATCCAATTCTGCAGATAGGTTTCGAACCTGGCTTGGTGAAAGCTCATCGTTAAAAATGATAATATCTGATTCCATTTCTTCCTGAAGAGCAGCCAGTTCCTCCACTTTTCCTTTTCCTATATATGTAGACGGATGAACCCGGTCCCTTTTTTGTGTCACCGAAGCTAAAACTTTCCCGTTGGCAGTTTCCGTTAAGGATTCCAATTCTTCCATTGAATATTCAAACCGCTGATCATCTTCTTCAGTATGGCAGCCGACAAGAATGACTTTTTCATAATCTGGCTTTTGTTCCAACCAGCATCCCTCTTTCATAGTCTTATTTTAATTGATCATAACAAAAAACCTGGTCAAATACTAATCTCACCGCTAATCATAGGCTTTTGCACCAATACATAAAAAAAGGTTGTATTTCTATTTTTCCGTGTTAAAATCATATTGTTTGGAAAGAATTTACGTTTGTTCTTAAATTGGACAAAAATAGATATAGAGATTTGCATCATGAGGAGAAATGGCATATGACATGGGAAGTTTTAAGTATGATTGGCACTATTGCCTTCGCTGTCAGCGGTGCAATTGTTGCCATGGAAGAAGAATATGATATTTTAGGTGTATATATCCTCGGGATTGTTACTGCTTTTGGCGGCGGGGCCATCCGAAACCTGCTAATAGGCGTTCCAGTCTCTGCCCTCTGGGAACAGGGGTTATTTTTTCAGATTGCCCTTTTATCCATCACAGCAGTAATGCTGTTCCCGAACAACCTGCTCAAACACTGGCAAAAGTGGGGCAATTTCACTGACGCAATCGGATTATCCGCATTTGCCATCCAAGGAGCATTGTACGCAACTGAAATGAATCATCCTTTAAGCGCTGTAATTGTGGCAGCAGTATTGACAGGAAGCGGCGGTGGAATAGTCCGCGACCTTCTTGCAAGAAGAAAACCGCTTGTATTACGATCTGAAATTTATGCTGTCTGGGCTATCCTTTGCGGCTTCGCAGTCGGACTCGGAATCGCCTCAGCACCGTTTGAACTTTATGCTTTGTTTATCATCATTACCGCTTTGAGGGTTTTATCTTACACATATAATTGGAAGCTTCCCGTTAAGAGTCTGGGGACAAGCAAAAGCATCGGCTAGCCGATGCTTTTTTAATATTTATAGGGTTGTTAAAAACATTGATATCGCAGGGAAATAAGTAATAATAAATAAATCAAAAACCATTACTGCAATAAAAGGAATTACAGCCTTGATTAATTTATCGTAGGAAACATCGGCAATTCCCTTCACAATAAACAAATCCAATCCAACTGGAGGAGTAATTAAACCGATTGATAAGTTTACAACCATAATTAATCCGAAGAAGACCGGGTCAATTCCTGCTCCTAGAGCTATCGGTAGAAGCAATGGCGTAAGGATTGTAATCGCTGCAGATGCATTCAGGAAGCACCCTGCAATAAAGAAGATAATATTGAAGATAAATAGTATCAGATATTTATTTTCTGTTGCGTTCATTACAAGCTGTGCAAGCTGCTGTGGAATTTGTTCAGCCGTTAATAACCATCCGAATAAATTTGCCCCAGCTATAATAAAGACAACCATGGCAGACATTTTTCCTGCGTTAATAAACGCTTCCGGTATATCCTTCCAATCCATATCTTTATAAACAAACTTATTAATGATGAAAGCATATGCAGCTGCTACTGCACCAGCTTCAGTAGGAGTAAAGATCCCTCCCCTTATGCCGAAAATAATGATTAGCGGCAAGAGCAAAGCCAGTATCCCTTCATATAAAGTTTTCCGGAATGTTGTGAATTCGAATGTTCTTTTTTCCTCAGAATAATTGTTTTTCCTGGTTAACCAGTAATTTAACATCATTAAAGACAACCCTATTAATATCCCGGGAATGATGCCTGCTGTGAACAGGTCCCCTATGGAAACTCCCGCAGTTACACCATATACAATCATCGGAATGGACGGAGGTATTACTACAGCGATTGTACCCGCACTTGCAACAGTGGCAGCTGCAAATCCTTTATCATATCCCTTTGACTCCATCATAGGTATCATCATTTTACCTACAGCTGCTGTATCTGCAGCTCCTGAACCGGATATACCTGCAAAAAACATACTTGTTAAGGTTGAAACCTGGGCAAGACCTGCCCTTACCCAGCCCACAGCGGCAAAAGCAAATGCCGCTATTCTTTTGCCCATGCTCCCTGACATCATAAATTCCCCTGTAAGCATGAAGAATGGAATTGCCAGCAGCGGAAAAGAATCAACTGATGTTATCAAACGCTGTGGAACCACTTCAAGAGGAATGTAATATATGCTTGATATAAATCCGGAAATGGAAGCTATAATTAAAGAAATTGCAATTGGCACACCCAGAATCATTAATAAAAACAATACAGCCAATACAATTATTGCTACTGTCATCAATTTCCCTCCCTTTCAACTAACCCATATTTGTATTTTGGGGTTCTGCTTGAACAACTACTCTTTCATCTCTTTTTGCAGTGCGCAGTTCCAAAATATTGACCGATGAGTGAACAAAACAAACAATTGAACTGACCAGGACTGCTCCGTAAATAAAAGTCATATTCAGTCCAAGCGAAGGAGAAATCTGCTGAACAGAAAACTTCAATATTTTTGATCCATAAACAATGAGAAACAGAAATAATGCACTGTTAATACATTCGACCAGCAGCATTACTATACTTTTCCATTTTTCAGATAAATAATGATGGAGAATTTCTACTTGGGCATGCCCTTTGCTTTTATATACGATTCCGATTCCTAAAAAAACGATCCAAACAAACATGTACCTGATAAGTTCTTCAATCCAGGTTAAGTTAAAAATACTGAAGTCTACAAAAGGGAGTATACTTTTTGCAATCGCACTTTGGAGAATGTATCTTGAAAATACCTGATACACTGTGGAGATAAAGGCAATGACAAAAAACAAGATAACAATATTTCTGGATAACTTATCCGCTTTGTCACTCAATTTTGCGAAAAATTCACTCATTTCCAACACCTCCGTCCTTTATTTTAAGCTTTCTATCTTATCAAACAGATCTTTTCCTATCGTTTCTTCATATTCATCATAAACTGGCTTTACTGCTTCTCTAAACGAGTCTAAATCCGGATTCTCTTCAATTTCTATCTCCGTTTTTTTAAGGTCCTCCAGCAGTTTACTCTCATCCTCCGATGCTATTTTGCGTTCATAATCAACTGCTTCTTCAGAAGCTTCAGATACTGCCTTTTGCAGTTCTTCAGGCAATGTGTCATATGTTGTTTTACTCATAAGAAAAACTGCAGCATCATAGTTGTGGGCAGTTAATGTCAAATAGCTCTGCACCTCTTGAAATTTATTTAAGTAGATTTGCGCAAGCGGATTTTCCTGGCCGTCGACCACTTTCTGTTCCAGAGCAGTATATAGTTCACCGAAAGGGACAGGAACTGGTGTTGAACCAAGGGCTTTGATGAATGAGATGTATGGAGGTGACTCCTGAACCCTCAACTTTAAATTCGATGCATCGGCACTTGTCTTAATAGGTTTCTTATTATTTGTCATATGCCTCCAGCCATTCTCCATATACCCGAGGTTGATGAGGCCCCTGTTCTCTAAATCAGAAGCGATCTCTTTGCCTATCTCCCCATCCAGGACCCGAAAAGCATGCTCCCTGCTTTCAAATAAATATGGAAGATTAAGCAAATTAAATTTAGGGGCGAAATTTGTTACCGGTGCTACTGACCCTATATGAAAATGAATGGAGCCAATTTGCGCACCTTCAATTTGGTCTCTTCCATTTCCTAATTGGCTGCTTGGAAATATATCGATTCTTATCCGCCCATTAGATTTTTCTTCCACCAGCTCTTTAAACTTCAATGCTCCTTTGTGATAAGGATGAGTTTCCGTTTGAAGATGGCCCAGTCTCAAGACATATTCTGCATCCGGCTCTTTTCCATTAACATTGCTGGAGCAGCCGCTCACAAATAATAACAATAGGATTGATAAGATGGACAGATATACCCTCATATAATACGCCTCCCGCACATTATTGTAAGCCCTTACAAATACATGAATAAAAACTGCTAGGATTCCCCTGATTTACTGCCGCAAAGGCAACATTAATAAGTTGTTAATATTGTTAAATGAATAGACTAAATTGATTTTCCCCTTAAAATTCCTCCTTTTTATTCACTATCCTGCTGATCTATTAAAATTTTATTATGGAATGACTATTCTTCAAGGAGATTACTCTATTTATGGTACAGTCACCCAACCACTATTCATATTCTATTTATAATTTTCTAAAAAATCAATACTTTCTAAATTTTTTTCTTTAATTTTTATATTTTTCTTGATAACCCTTTTTAAAAATGCTTAAATTAAATTACATTGGTTGGGTCTCCTAACCACTAGACCAATTCTATGAAAAGGAGGCAGATTATTGAGTAATGCTGGAGCAACAAAAATGCATAAAACAAAAACAGTTCCCTTTCACTCCAGAAAAAAAATAAAAACCTTAAAGCTGCAGAAGGGCTGGTTAAAAGGAGTTTTTCTAACTTCAATCCTTGCTGTATTAGCTGGTTCAATAGCGAAATTGCCTGTTTTTTCAGTAATGGGAATTATGATTGTGTCCATACTGCTTGGCATGATCTGGAAAGGAATAATGGATGTGCCAGATGAAGCATCTGCCGGGATTACTTTCAGCAGCAAGACTCTTCTGCGGGCAGGAATTATTCTGATGGGATTAAGACTCAATGTTGAACAAATCTTTGCTGCTGGCTTTTCTCTTATTATTGTCGATATCATTGTAATCGTTTTCACTCTTGTCCTTATGATGTATATCGGAAAACTTCTTTCGGTCGACCGCCATTTATCAGCACTTATCGCAGTTGGAACAGCAATATGCGGTGCAGCTGCCATTGTTGCTGTTGCCCCGCTAATTCGGGCTAAGAATGAGTTTACTGCTATCTCCGTTGCATTTATTGCCATTATGGGTACTATTGTGACTATCATTTATACTTTTTTGTTCCCTGTACTGGGGTTAAACCCATATGATTATGGAGTTTTAACAGGGGCAACCTTGCATGAGCTTGCGCATGTCATTGCAGCTTCAGCCCCAGGAGGAGCTGTGAGCAGTGATACTGCCCTTCTCGTAAAACTGGGACGTGTAGCATTATTAATTCCTGCAGCAATTATACTTGGATTGATATTTAATAAGAACAGCTTTAAGAAACAGAAAACCAGATTCAGAGATTTGCCGATTCCCTGGTTCATCTTCGGCTTTCTGTTTATGTGCCTGGTTAATACTGCTGGAATATTATCTGATAGAATGACCCAAATGCTGATTGCACTAAGTATCTTTTTATTATCTATGGCCATGGCAGGCTTAGGTTTGGGAGTTAATTATTCTGAATTTAAAAAGTTAAACAGCAAGGTGATTTTTACCGGAACTTTCGGAGCTGCCACTTTAGCAGCATTGGGATTTTTAATCGTTTATATCATTTAAAGCTGCCTATGAAGGCAGCTCTATTTACCTTTTTAAGAAAATTAAGACAGCGGTGTTGATTACTTGACTCGTTAATGATTTAATAAAATAGGTTGGGCCATTGAACCATTCTTCCTATAAAAGAAGCCCATCAGTAAATTTGCTTGGAGGGGTTTATTTGGACATTAATAGAAAAGGGATTTCGGAGCAGGTAGCCGATAGTATAAAGAAAAAAATCCAAAATGGCATATACAGAGCCGGTGAAAAAATTCCAGGTGAAAGAGAAATGGGAATGGAGCTTTCTGTCAGCAGAAATACAGTAAGGGAAGCCTATAAAATACTCGAAGCATATGGGTATTTAACAGCCAAACACGGAACAGGGGTCTTTGTAGCTTCTCCTGAGCAGCAGATACAAAAAATGACTGAAGCTTTTTTTGTCTCTTCTGATCAATTTAAGGATTTCTTCTCCGTCAGAAAAATTCTCGAGGAATGGACAGTAAAATGGTCCATAGAGAATTCAAGCCCGGATCTTATTCAGCAATTAGAAGTAATCCTAAAGGAAGCAAACGATATTGTAAGCGGTGACCAGGATTTTGACCGTCTGGCTGAGTTGGACCATAAATTCCATATGACACTTGCAGATCATTCAAATAATGTGGTTTTAGTACGAATCATGCACTTTTTAATCGATCTTCTGTCAGAGTCACGTACAAAATCCATTAACATTCCGGGACGTGCTTTAAAATCTGTCCAGGAGCACGAAAGGATTCTTGAAGCCATAAAGCAGAACAACATTGAGTTGGCTCAAGAACGTATGATAGACCATATTAAAAGTGTTGAATGTTCGATTACTCAGAATACATTATCCAACTAAAAAAGCTGTTATGGTGTTTATATCCTTCATCCAATTGGATGGGGGAATAATCACCATACAGCTTTTTTTAAAGAGAAAGACTTTTACTGGAATGATTAAGTGACATTGCCTCAGGAAAGGGAGTATTGAAATTCTCCCCCAATTCTTTTAATTCCTGTTCAACATTGCCTGATAATTCAATTCCTGTTAATCGCCTGCTGGCACTATCTCTTTTTCTTCTTTCTCCCGGATAACGTATTTCACTTACATCCGGTTTTTTGGGAACTTCTTTCATTTCCTGCAGCAAGTGTTGAATGGAAGTAAAGAATATTGATAAATCCATAAATTTCTCAATATCTAATAATAAAAAGAAATGCCCAACATTTGCATTCTCTGTTTCACTGTCATCATAAAGATTTTTTACATGAGGGCCAAATGCCCCTCCTGAAAGCACACCAGTTAATATCTCAACCGCGAGTGCAAGTGCAGCTCCTTTTGCTCCTCCCAGAGGCAATACTGACCCTTTTAAAGCAGCCGCTGGATCCCTGGTTGGATAACCTTCTTCATCAATTGCCCAGTCATCTGGTATTTCAGTCCCCTGTTTTGCGGCCAGTATGATTTTTCCTCTGGCCACGATACTAGTTGATAGATCAATGATTACAGGCTGATCATTGCCAGTTGGAAAGCCAAACGCGATTGGGTTGGTACCAAAAAAAGCTTCCTTCCCTCCCCAGGGTGCAATCCCTGGCGGGGAATTAGTAAAGCCTAGGCATGCAAGATTCTGCTCGCAAGCCATTTGGCAAAAATACGAAGCAGTCCCAAAATGATTGCTATTACGAATTGCAATTGCTGCAGTGCCATTTTCTTTTGCAGCTTCTACGCCTTCTCTAATTGCCTTCCAGCTGACTACATGGCCCAGACCATTATCACCATCAACCAGCAGCACGGATGGGGCTTTTTTAGTGACTTTAATATCCGGATTGACATTTATTCTTTTATCCATGAATCGTTTGGCATAAATGGGGAGCCTGCTGATCCCGTGGCTATCCGTTCCTTCTAAGTTTGCTTTTACTAGTGAATCCGCGACAACTTCGGAATAATCTTTGCGCATTCCCATTTTCCCAAGAACTTTTTCACAGAATCCCTTTAAATCCGATTCATTATATGTGTTCATGTCTAAACTCCTTTTTGTACTTTCTTTAAAAAAGGATTCTCCCTGCTCAAAAATGTGCAGGGAGAAATTGAATCAGGCGCTTCGGTATAGTTTTGTCATGACAAATTCACGATGTCCTAATGCCTCAGCACTGGTCAAGCGGCCATTTACTGTACGGCAGATAACTTCCATTAATTTGTCGCCTGCTTCTTCCAGGGAAATCTGACGGGACAATAATCCCTGTACATCTACATCAATATGCTCGCTCATTGTTCCAGCTGTTATGGGGTTTGCGGTAATTTTCACAACAGGCTCAATTGGATTTCCGATAATATTACCCTGCCCTGTTGGGAAAAGGTGCAGTACTGCTCCGCCTGCTGCCATTAAAGTAATGCATTCTGCAGCTGCTGAAGAAGTATCCATAAAATATAAGCCATTGCCATTCTCTGGCTTTTCTGCCGGATCAAGTACCCCGATAACTTCCTTCGTGCCCGTTTTGGCTATATTACCGAGAGCCTTTTCTTCTATAGTTGATAGGCCTCCTGCAATATTTCCCTGAGTTGGCTGGGATCCAAGCAAATCTACTCCTTTGGATTCGATTTCACCAACATAATCTTTATAAATAGCCATAAACTTTTCATGAAGTTCAGGCGTTGCCATTCTTTTTGCGATTAAGTGTTCCCCGCCAGTCAATTCAGATGTTTCTCCAAAGAATACCGTCGCACCGGCATCAACCAGGCGGTCAACTGCCTGGGATACTGTAGGGCATGATCCCAGCCCTGTAGTTGTATCCGATTCCCCGCACTTGATGCTGATCGTTAAATCTTTTAGTTCAATTGGCTCTCTCTGCAGTTCAGATGCCCATTGAACATACTCTTTAGCTTTCCATGATGCTTGACGGATTGTTTCAAAATCACCATTTCCCTCGATAGAAAAATAGGATACTGGTTTGCCAGTTTCGGCAATACCTTCCGCGATTTTCTTGGACCAGTTTTCTTCAATGCCGATGACAATAACCGCTGCCACATTTGGATTTGAGCCAGTTCCTATCATAGTTCGGAAATGCAGATCAAGGTCTGGTCCATACTGGAGTCTTCCATATGCGTGAGGAAGGGCCATCGTTCCTTGGACTTGTCTTGCAACAGCCTCACAGGCAGCATTTGAAATATCATCAACAGGCAAAATGATGACGTGATTGCGTATTCCAACTTTTCCATTTTCTCTGCGGAAACCCATTAGTGTATTATTCATTTTTACCACCTCGCCGTTTTAATATTATGAGTATGGACATAATCTCCTACAGTCCATTCTGTTGTAGTTAACCCAATTTGAATTCCGTATTTTAAGACTGGCTGATTACTATTTAAGTCCACTAATGAAATTTTATGCCCTAAAGGAATATCCCCGCGGGACTTTACAGACACCTCAGAATTATCATCCATATAGATTCCGATAACCTGTTCTCCTTCTTTTATCGGACTAGTCGCTACCCCTACATGATCTCCCTTATGATGAATTAAAAACTTATGTGTGCTAACCTCTTTAGATTCAGGAGAATGCGTATCTGCAAGAGTTGTAGATTGACTGTTATTACTCATTCAATTGCCTCCTTTTAGACTTGGTTGGGTGACCCAACCACTGTTTATAAGTTAATTAAACCACTCCTAAATTGTTAAGTCAATTATTTATTTAAATTTTCGGAAACTTTTTTTTAAATTACACATAATGACGGCTGGTTTTTCATAACCTTTGCTACTTCCTTTGCCACCAAAAGGGAAGTTCTCATTTGTGATTCTTCAGTTAGACCAGCAATATGCGGAGTAATGACAGCATTCGGGCAAGCCAATAGTTTGTTCGATGGGAGGATTGGTTCTGTCTCAAGCACATCCAGAAACGCTCCTGCAATCGAACCATTGGTCAAAGCAGCTGCAAGATCACGTTCATTTATAATACCGCCCCTGGATGTATTAATAATATAGGAAGAAACCTTCATTGTTTGAAGTTCTGACTCGGAGATTAAATACTTGGTTGAAGGTGTAAGCGGAACATGTAAGGAAATAAAATCAGATTCAGCAAAGAGAGCTGCTAATGATTCTCTTATTTGAACCCCAGTTTCAAAAAGGATGTGATCATAATCCGCAATAAAGGGATCATAACCAATCACTTTCATCCCAAAAGATATTGCTCTTTTGGCAACGCGATGGGAAATCTCACCTAATCCTATAAGGCCCAGTTTTTTACCATAAAGCTCCAATCCAGTGTATGTTTTTCTATCCCAATTGCCTTTCCTGACATCATAATCAGCAAGATGAAGAGGCCGGGAAGCACTTAGCATGGCCATCATCACATACTCGGCCACCGATGTAGCATTAGCATTCTTAGCATAAACAACTGGAATTCCCATTTTTTTTGCTGATTCTCTGTCTATATTATCAAGGCCGACTCCAAGCCTGCCTACAACCTTTAATTGTGTACCAGCTGCCAATAATTCCTGATCTGCATTTGTTTGATTTCTTACAATTAAAGCATCATAATTTCCGATTTTACTTAATAATTCTTCACGATTCCTCCATAGATTCTCGTCATAATCAACTTCATAGCCATTATTTATTAACTCTTCAATTCCTTCTTTCCATATTAATTCAGTAATTAGGATTTTCATTTCTCAAACTCCTTCCAGAATAAAATGGTTAGGTGACCCAACCAGTTATAATTATTAAAACACCCTCAGAGAAACTGGTCAATGTTTTTTGAAAATTCTTTCTTTAAAATAAAAAACATCAGATTATCTGATGTCAATTTTTGATATTAAAGAAAAACAGAATCACAGTTCAGATGTTATTTGCAGGTTTAAGCTGTTTGTTTGCAAGTTCATGCACTTTCTTTGCAAGATTCCCTATTTGTTTGCAAATACAGGTACTTTATTTGCAGAGTTCACAATTCCATTAAAAAGGCCTGCTCAATAACGAGCAGGCCCCTCTACATTATTGCTTTACATTCGCCATAATCGTATTCGGATCAAAGCCAATGACCCATTTGCCATTCACATTAATTTGAGGAACTCCCATTTGGCCCGTGGTTTCAACCAGTTTTTGTGCCTCTCTCTGGTCATTCTGGACATTAACCTCTTTATACTCCAGCCCCTGCTGTTCAAGGAAGTTCTTCACCATAGTACAGTACGGACAAGTATCGGTAGTATAAACTGTAATTTCATTCACTTTACATTCCTCCTCCAGTAAAAAACAATGTCAATGTTCCTTGACACTGTCTTTTTTATTACAATATCCCCTTAATCAGCTTCTTCAAACACCAAATCATTGCTCCTGATGGTCATCAGATCATGTTTGTCATAGCTGTTTTGCATTAACAGGCGCATGGCCTGAGCTCTTATTGATTTTTCAAGGATGTTTCTGATGTAGCGCCCGTTTGAAAAGCTATTGGGGCTGAGATTGGTTTTTACGAAGTGCAAGTGCTCCCTCAGCTTCTTTTCGGATTCGTGACTTAAAGTATACTCCCTTTCCTTTAGCATCTTCTGCCCAATTTCCATCAGCTGCTCTATCGAGTAATCAGGGAAGTCAACAACAAGGGGAAAACGGGAATGAAGACCCGGATTCAGCGTCAGGAAATGATTCATTTCTCTAGAATAGCCTGCCAGAATCAGGATAAAGTCATGCTGCCGGTCTTCCATATGCTTGACGAGGGTGTCAATGGCTTCCTTGCCAAAGTCTTTTTCTCCGCCTCTTCCTAATGAGTACGCTTCGTCAATGAAGAGAATCCCGCCTATCGCTTTTTTTACCAGATCCCTTGTCTTTTGGGCAGTATGGCCAATGTATTCACCAACAAGGTCGGCCCGCTCTGCTTCAATCAGATGCCCTTTTGACAGCACATTCATTTTTTGAAAAAGCTTTCCTATTAATCGGGCAACCGTTGTTTTACCTGTGCCGGGATTTCCTTTGAACATCATATGCAATGCTTGCTTTCCAGCTTTGAGACCGGCTTCTTCCCGCTTTTTATTCACATAAATCCAGGCATAAATCTCCTTGATCATTTTCTTCATTTCTTCCATTCCCACAAGAGCGCCAAGTTCTTCTTCAATTTCTTTGAGAGCTGTATGCTCAGCCGGAATGACTTTTGGAGCCGCTTGGGATTCGGGAAGCTCTTTTGGGTATGTTTTACGCTTTTGTGAATTGAGCACGATGCTGATCTGTCCGTTATTTTTCAGACGAATCGGCTGGTCCAAAAGCTATCACCTCACATTCTTAGCACAGTATACGCATAGAAGTAATCGTTGTGACAAAAGCCTATATGCATCCGCGAGATTACGGTTATTAGGCTAAAATACGACATGTTCCCGTCCATTTCGGCAATCAATGATGCAAAAGTGTCGGTTCATGCGGTTTCCCGAGAAATAAGGTGAAACTTCCATCAGCTATGGCTATACTCCGTTTCAGCACGACACAGAGTAATTAAGCCGCTCATAATGGACAAGGGAAAGGAGCCCGCAGTCAGCTTCCCCTCATAGAAACAATAAATTCCCATACCTATATGTATTCAGATAGCGTCCATTTCATTAAATGTTTTTGCCTTTCTTATCGCTCTGGCATAAGAAAATAGCCCGCTTTATTCAAAGCGGGCTATTCTTCCTTACTGTGTTATATTCTATTGCTGGTTTTCTAAATCCAACTGAACATTGCGCTGGGGGACGAATGTTGAAATCGCATGCTTGTAAACAAGCTGCTGCTTTCCTTCTGATTCAAATAGTACAGTAAAATTATCAAAGCCTTTAATACAGCCTCTAATTTGGAATCCGTTTAATAAGAACACGGTACAATTCGTATTATCCTTGCGTAGCTGGTTGAGTACCTGATCTTGAATATTGATTGCTGATTTCATAATAATCCTCCTCTTTTATCTCTATCATTATGTATTCGATTTTATTTTCAGCTTTCCTTCAATATGAGCAGAAATTTCAGCGAATTTTTTTTCAAACTCATGAGGATCGACTGAATCGGACATATCAAACCATTCCACATTCATCTTGTTTCGAAACCATGTCAGCTGCCTTTTTGCATATCTTCTTGAATTTTGCTTCAGATTTTCTACAGCATCCTCGAATGAAACACGCCCATTAAAGTAATCATACAGCTCTTTATACCCGATGGCCTGAATAGACTGGCAATCCATTAATCCATTATCAAAAAGGGATCTAACCTCTTCCAGCAAGCCCTCCTGCATCATGATATCGACTCTCTGATTTATGCGGTCATATAAGGTTTCCCGATCCATAGTTAAGCCAATCAGTGCCATATCATATAGAAGTTCCGGGTTTTGTTTTTCCTGATACTGGGACATCGTTTTACCTGTACAATGGTAAATTTCCAACGCCCTGATTACTCTTCGAATGTTATTGGGATGTATTTTTTCTGCGCTTTCAGGGTCTATCTCCAAAAGCTCCTCATAAATAACATTGTTCCCTTCCCTTTCGGCGCGTTCCTCCAAGATTTTTCTGAATTCCTCATCTGAAGGCGCATCTGAAAATTGGTAATCATAAATAACAGATTGAATATACAATCCCGTACCACCAACAATTATTGGAAGTTTGCCTCTAGAAGTGATCTCTGTGATTTTGCTTCGGACCAGTTCCTGAAATTCAGCTGCTGAAAAGGACTCTTCGGGATTTTTGATGTCAATTAGATGATGCGGAATCCCTTCCATTTCTTCTTCTTTAATTTTTGCCGTGCCAATATCCATTCTTTTATAAATTTGCATGGAATCTCCGCTGATGATTTCGGCATTAAATCTTTTTGCCAGAAGAATGCTTAATTTTGTTTTCCCAACAGCTGTAGGGCCAATCAGCACTGCAAGCTTTTCTTTTTCACTCATCTGTTCACTGCCTTTACTGCCATTCTAATTTTATCCTACCATAGGACAGGAAAATTTTTCAGGTATCATCTTACCATTCTTTTCATAAAAACAGAACATTTATGCATTATGAACCACTTTCAGGTTTCTTATTCGACAAGTTTCCTAAAATTTTCTTATAAAATTACATTTTATTAACGATTCTATAACAATCAAAGGTTAACCCACAAAATCGTGTTAATTTATTAGAAGGTTATATTGTGACAATATAAATTTGAAAATAGGTGAAGAATTCATGTTAAATACATCTGAAATTGGAATAGACTTAGGAACTGCTAATATTCTTGTATACAGCAAAACAAAAGGCATTATTCTCAATGAACCTTCAGTAGTAGCAATTGATACAGAAACGAAAAAAGTGTTAGCTGTTGGTAAAGAAGCAAAGGAAATGATCGGGAAAACACCAGGCCGCATCGTTGCCATCCGTCCTCTAAAAGACGGGGTAATTGCAGACTATGACACAACAACCGAAATGCTTCGCCAGGTTATGCGAAAGGCTTCTAAAAAAGTCGGATTCGCCATCAGAAAGCCGAATGTCGTTGTATGTACCCCTTCTGGTTCAACAAGTGTTGAAAGAAGAGCCATCCATGATGCTGTCCGCAATGCGGGAGCGAAGAAGGTACATCTGATCGAAGAACCTGTTGCAGCAGCAATTGGTTCAGGTATGCCTGTCGATGAGCCTGTTGCTAACGTAGTCGTTGACATTGGCGGCGGTTCAACAGAAGTGGCTATCATCTCTTTCGGAGGTGTTGTAGCCTGCAATTCGATCCGCATTGGCGGGGACAGACTTGACGATGATATCATTCAATATGTGCGTAAAGAATACAACGTCCTGATTGGAGAAAGAACAGCCGAGCAAATTAAAATGGAAATTGCCTACGCGCTGATTGACCATGAAGAACTGACAATGGAAGTGCGCGGCCGCGACCTTGTTACCGGCCTGCCTAAAACTATTACATTGTCTTCCTATGAAATCCGCGATGCAATCAAAGAATCATTGCTTCATATTCTTGAAGCAATCCGTGCAACCTTAGAGGACAGCCCGGCTGAACTTAGCGGAGACATTGTAGACCGCGGTGTGATCCTTTCCGGCGGTGGTGCCCTTTTAAACGGCATGCAGGAATGGCTTTCTCAGGAGATTGTTGTGCCAGTTCACCTTGCCCCTAGCCCGCTTGAATCTGTGGCAGTCGGAACAGGAAAAGCGCTGCAATTTATTGATAAGCTGCATACAGCGGTAAGATAACCTATAAGAAGAGCATTCATTTTGCGGAATGGATGCTTTTTTGTTTTGTATAATGATGATTTGAACGACTTATGGTTTCTTATGAGCGAAAAACAATTTTATGGGCAAAACGTCTTTTAGTTCAGTTTAGTTAACATAACATAATTATCGTCTATAATTAAAAAACGCCGAACCAATCTGGTTCAGCGTCATTTCTTTCTACATTACCCTCTTAAACATTTTCTCCATCTCATAAGTGGAGTAATGAATAATGATAGGCCGTCCATGCGGGCATGTGAATGGATCGGATGACCTCCGCAATTCATCAAGGAGCGCCTGAATTTCATCAATGCGCAGGTGCTGATTCGCTTTAATAGATGCTTTACAGCTCATCATGATGGCTGCTTCCTCGCGCAGTTTTTTTATATCGACTCTCTTCATCGCTAAGAGCTGTTCAATCATATCTTCAATGATTTCCTGTTCCTCGCCTTTTGGAAGCCATTGAGGATGGGAACGGACGATAAAGCTGTTATGTCCGAACGACTCCAGAAATACCCCCACTTTTTCAAGCTCAGCTTTGTATTCATCGATTTTGATATAATCATCTGTTGAGTATTCAAAGGTAAGCGGAATGAGCATCTCCTGCAATTCGCTTTCAACCTGGCCCACTTTCTCCCTGAAATACTCGTACTTAATACGCTCCTGTGCGGCATGCTGATCAATGATATAAAGGCCTCGGTCATTCTGGGCAAAAATATACGTCCCATGCATTTGCCCGATCGGATAAAGCGGGGGTACACGCGATGGCTCCTCTACTGTGGCAGTCTCAGCGAAAAATTGTTTCAGTCCTGCAGCTCTCGGCTCTTCGGACTGGAATATGTGCGGATCCGCTTGAGGCAATTCTTCTGATGAAGGGCTAAAGTCCATGGAAGGTGCATCCTGCAAGTCAGGAGCTTTCGCTGCTTGCAGCTCGGCAGGAGGACTTTGCGAGCTATGAAGAACTGCTCCGTCCGGATACTGCCGAAGAACAGCCTCTTCCCTCGTTTCACGCACAAAAGAAGGCACCTGCTCGCGTTGCTCCGGCAAATGATCCAGCTCAAGAGCTGTCTGTTCCGATTTAGGCTTCAGGCTTTTCGGCTGTGTAAACCCGGAAGGAATCAGTTCCTCTTTTTTAAATGCTGCTTTTAATGCTCCAGATACCAGATCATTTAATTCATGCTCCTTGCTTAAGCGCACCTCCATTTTCGACGGATGGACGTTCACATCGACAAGAAGCGGGTCCATCTCAATATTAAGGAGCACAATCGGGTAGCGGCCGATTGGCAGCAGTGTATGATACCCCTCCTGAATGGCTTTGGCTAATGAGTAATTCTTGATGAAGCGGCCGTTGATCATAGTAGAAATGTAGTTCCTTGATGCCCTTGTAATCTCCGGCAATGCTGCATAGCCGCTGATTTTAAAATCGAGTGAGCTCGCTTCAATCTGAACCATCTTTTTCACGATATTTAGCCCATAAATAGCTGCAAGCACCTGCCGGACATCCCCGTTTCCGTTCGTCTGCAGGAGCTTCCGCTCATTATGAATCAGGCGGATGGCGACCTCCGGATGGGCAAGTGCCAGCCTATTAACCACATCTGTTATATTGCCAAGCTCTGTGTGGATCGTTTTCATATACTTGAGCCGTGCCGGGGTGTTGAAAAATAAATCCGTTACAGTGAGGTCAGTCCCTTTCCTGCCGGGTGCCTTTTCCATCACGTCCACTTTTCCGCCTTCGATGACAACCCGCGTGCCCGCATCGCCTGTTGAAGTCTTCATCTCAATTCTGGAAACCGATGCAATACTGGGCAATGCCTCGCCGCGGAATCCGAGCGTGCGGATGCGGAAAAGGTCATTTTCGTCTTTTATTTTACTGGTAGCATGGCGATGAAAGGCATTCAGGACATCATCTTCCTCAATGCCATCGCCATTATCAATGATGCGAATTTTAGCCAGGCCGGCCTCTTCCACTTCAATTTCAATAATCGTGCTTCCGGCATCAATCGAGTTCTCCATCAATTCCTTTACTACTGATGCAGGCCGCTCCACCACTTCGCCGGCAGCAATCTTATTTGAAAGCGAATCATCCAGCTGAATGATTTTCCCCATCTCGTCGCCCCCTGTTTATTAATTCTTCAATTTCCTATGCAGCTCATATAATAAATTTAATGCCTGCATTGGCGTCATATCCAGGATATCAAGCGCTCTGACTTTATCAATGATCTTCTTTTCTTTAGTGCCTATTGAAGGTTTCTTCACGTCTTCAGGCTCCTCAAAGAAGGATAATTGCGCAGCAGGCTCTGCAATCTTTTCTGTAGCAGGAATCTCTTTTTTCACTGGATGAGGGTCGTTCGATTCCAGCCCTGTTAAAATTTCATTGGCCCTGACAATCAGTTCATTCGGCAGCTCCGCAAGCTGGGCAACATGGATTCCGTAACTCTTATCTGCTGCTCCTTCCTTAATTTTATGAAGGAACACAACCCGTCCATTTTGCTCAACAGCGCTGACATGGATGTTTTTCACTTTTTGCAGTTCTTCTTCGAGCACGGTCAATTCATGGTAGTGGGTGGAAAACAAGGTCTTCGCACCAATCCGGTTGTGTATATATTCGATGATTGCCTGCGCCAAAGCCATTCCATCATAAGTAGATGTTCCGCGCCCGATTTCATCAAATAAAATTAAACTATTCTGCGTGGCATTCACAATCGCATTTCTCGCTTCAAGCATCTCGACCATGAACGTACTCTGGCCGGAAATAAGATCATCAGCGGCGCCAATTCTCGTAAATACCTGATCGAAAATAGGGAGCACTGCTTCAGCAGCAGGCACATAGCATCCGATTTGCCCTAAAATCGCAGTCAATGCGATTTGACGCATATACGTACTTTTACCGGACATATTTGGTCCGGTAATCAGCAGCATTTCCCTGTCCGCATCCATATAACAGTCATTTGGCACATATTCCTGTGCGTTCAGCACCTTTTCAACGACTGGATGGCGGCCGTCTTTTATATAAACTCGTCTTTCATTTGAAAAACTTGGCTTTGTATAATGTCTCTGTTCGCTGACAGCGGCGAAGCACTGAAGAACATCCAGCTCACTAACCGTTTTCGCCAGCTTTTGCAATCTCGGAATATATTCTTTTACATATTCGCGGACATTCGTAAATAATTCATACTCGAGCTCCACACACTTTTCCTGCGCTTCCAGTATGAGTGCCTCTTTTTCCTTCAATTCAGGCGTAATAAATCGCTCCGCATTGGTAAGGGTCTGCTTGCGCTCATATTGCCCTTCCTGAAGAAGGTGCAGATTGGCGCGGGTTACTTCGATATAATAGCCAAACACACGATTAAAACCGATTTTTAAAGATTTAATGCCCGTTTTTTCACGTTCCTGCTTCTCTAGCTGGGCAATCCAGGTCTTCCCGTTTCGGCTGGCATCGCGATAATTATCAAGCTCTTCATGATAGCCGTCCTGAATAATGTTTCCATCCTTCAAAGACAGCGGCGGATTTTCCATTATGGCGCTTTCCAAAGTATCCGTGACTTCTTCACAGGAATCCAGGCGCTCAGCAAGCCTCGCTGCTTCCTCATTCGGCAGCTTTGAGACCATTTCTTTTAAAATAGGTATCTGTTGAAGAGATTTCTTCAGCTGTACAAGGTCGCGTGCATTTACATTTCCAAAAGCGACTCTTCCTGCAAGTCGTTCGAGATCATAGACTTCTTTAAGCTTTTCCCGGATTTCTTCCCGTTCAAAGAAAGAGCCTATCAGCGTTTCAACCAATGAATGACGTCGCTTGATTTCCTGTTCATCTATAAGCGGCCTGTCGATCCATTGCTTTAATAGACGTCCTCCCATGGCTGTCTTTGTTTCATCGAGGAGCCACAACAGCGAGCCTTTCTTGCCTTTGCTGCGGATGGTCTCTGTCAGCTCGAGATTCTTTTTTGAGAAATAATCGATTTTCATGTATTGATTTACTTGATAAGTCGCCACTGTTTGCAGGTGATCCAGACTTCTCTTCTGCGTGCGGTACAGGTAATTAATTAATCTGGAAGATGTTCTCCTTAGCTTGTCCTGATTTAAATTACCCAGAAGTCCTTCAAAGGAGTCCCGGACTCCGCAATCATCCTCGAATGAAATCGCCATGACAGAGCGTTCTTTCATTCTCCTCTGCCATTCCCCATCAAAGTCGGAAGAGATGACCACTTCCTTTGCTCCTGACATGGACAGCTCGTTCAAAACCTCATCAAACCCGCTGCTTAACATCGTTACCTTCGTCTCACCTGTGGATAAATCATTGGTGGCAAATCCAAAGGTTTCATCTTCAAAAGCAGTAATCGATGCAATGTAGTTGTTTTCTTTTTCCTGAAGACCTTTGCCCTCCATCATAGTTCCAGGCGTGATAAGCTGAACGACTTCCCGCTTCACAACGCCTTTTGCCTGTTTTGGGTCTTCTGTTTGCTCGCAGATTGCGACTTTGTATCCTTTTTCAATCAATTGTTCAATATAAACCGGTGCAGAATGATATGGCACTCCGCACATGGGAATACGTTCTTCCGTGCCTCCCTCGCGGCTGGTTAAAGTGATTTCAAGCTCCTGTGATGCTTTAAGTGCATCGTCAAAAAACATTTCATAAAAGTCGCCAAGGCGAAAAAATAAAAAGGCATCCTGATATTCTGCCTTTACCCGTAAATATTGCTGTATCATAGGCGTGTATGCTGCTGCCATAAATTCCTCCAACGATCCATAATCTATTATTTTTATAATTTTGTTTTAGAGGATTCCTCTAAAAACGTCTTTTTCATTATATCATAGATTATTAGGTGACTCAGATGTGCAATATTTGCCTTGGCTATTTCTTTACTGGTTATTAGGCTTAGAAATACAAAAGCAGCTCCCAATGGAGAGCTGCCAGGATTCTTAGTTATTAATATATTTTTCAAACACATAGCCGAAGTCTTTCACATTGTATTTCTTGCGGCTGTTCATCAGCCAGTTGAAGGCTGTTTCATTCAATACGCGGAAATTGTCCACTACGTTGGCATCCTGATTGGATACTGACCGTCCAAGGGTGCTTGATGCCAAACTTAGGCTTTTTTCAGCATATTCCATGGAAACTTCATTTTCGCGGCAGATCTCGGAAATGCGGATCAGGGCTTTATATAAATCTTTCAATTCTTCGATATGCTTTTTATGTACGTCGATTGAGAAGGCCTGAGATCCGATCACGAATTTGATTTCCACATCCAAATCAACTGTACCGGCTGTTTCCAGCATAACATTTGAGATTGTGTATTCGCGGTAGCTGTAGCGCTTTAGAGTGCGTTTTTTGCTGACTGCACTGGTTCCATCCAGATGAATAAGCGCCTTATTGGTAAAGCAATATTCATCGGATTTGGACTTGATCAGGAAATAGATTTTCTCATTATCTTCGTGCAGGACATAATCATCAGCATCGACTTTGTCATAATCAGCCGGGTGAATGACGCTTCCCACATCACTTAATCCCAGCACATCAGAAGCAACCTTTTTAAACATAAACACTCAACCTTTCTATATTCATTTTACTACTTTGCTATTTTAACATATTCAGGAAAACATGGCTTTATCATCTTAAAAATAATACGGAAAAGCTCCCGGCAAACCGGAAGCTTCATATACCCGGGGTATTCATCAATACAATCGGCCATCCATCGGGATCTTCAAACGTCAATCCGCCTCTCCCCCAATAAGGGTTATTCGGCTCTGTTTCCAAATATCCAAAAGCAGCAAGCCTGTCGGCAATGTTATCTCTCTCCAGACGATCTCCCACATAAAAGACTAATAGATGCTCTTTTGTGGGCCGAGGAATCTCTATCCTTATCTTGGATTGAGTAAATTCAAGATGGTATTGGCTGTCAGGCAGACCGATCATGATCCCATCATAGCCTTCATGATTCCAAAACTCGCCGACTCTCTTCAGACCCAATCCTTTTTCGTAAAAGGCAATAAGTTTATCAAGCTGATTTGTCGGACGTGCAATGCGAAATTGCACAGCCGGGATGCTCCCGTCCCATTCCTTTCTCACAATCACTTCGTATGGATAATCCTGATGCTTAAACCTTGCATCCCTTTCTCCTGATGCAAATATTTTAACAGGAGAAATAACGGCAGCCTTTTCAGTTGGATACCAATTCCGTCCCTCCTTCACCAGGACAAAAACTCCTTTTCTGTCCCCGTAAAAGGCAAACATCTCACTGGAATCCAATTGTTCATTTTTCAGGTACTGATCTAATTCCTGCTCCATTGCAGCAACATCATTAACAGGCAAACCAACTTCGCCGACATCATGCCATTGGATCCCCTTCTTTTTTATTCCCTCTAAAGGACGCTCCAGCACCTCCAGAATATTTCCGTCCGGATCGATAAAATATGCCTGCTTGCCTTTCCAAAACATGCTGTACTCGCCTTTCTGATTTGGAAGCAGCACACTTTCAGCCCCTAACTTCTGAAACATATGATCAAAGTATTCGGCATTGGTCCGGAAACACACATGGTAATAAGGAATCGCATCACTTTTTTCAAAAAGCAGTTTTGTTGTGCCGGCGATAATCGTAAAATAACTCTCAGTTTCCGCCAGCAGCTCCATTTCCAGCACATTTGTATAGAATTCTTTCATCCTGTGCATATCATGGCACTTTAAATTCAATTGAAATATTTTCATCCTCGCCTCTCCCCTTTACATCCTATAATTCCATTCTAAGGAAATGCTCTTCTAAAGGATTCAGACTAAAGATGGAAGGTGCTGTCGTTATTTCGCTTGATTTTGGCTGACCGTATGAAAATATAAAAAGAAAAACTAGGAAGCAAAACCTCCTAGTTTGTCATTACTCTTCTTCAGTTCCCACCAGAAAATCCGGATTTAAATCCTCGAATTCTTCATCTTCCACATCAAGTCCCCAAGCGTCATCATCACATTCGCATTTGTCTGGGTAAACAGCTACACAAACTTTTGTTTCGCCGATCACCTCGACCATGAACTCTCTTTCCACTGTGACGATGATTTTGTTGCCGTTTGGAGAAATGACAGCTTCACAGCAGCTCGGCTGCTGCAGAACACGGGCGATGACATCATGGTCATCCAGACAGTCCGGATCACGGTACTTCAATTTAATGACATCTTTATACTCAACCCGTTCGGTAACAACTTCAGTTTTTGTATTATTGTTAAAAGAGTACCAAACGTTAATGTCATAATGGCCGCAGATTTCCACTGTTTTTCCGGCTTTTTTCGCCTCGTACGTATGGTTTATGATCCAGCAGCCAAGTATGCTTGACGGATGGTGTGACGGGCAGATCGTATGATTGGACTGTGTGAATTTACGTCCTTTCGCAACGACCGCTTTCGTTATAATCTCTCTGTAATCTCCCATTGCGAGCGAACCCTCCTCATTCATTTTCAATTCATCCTATGCGGGATATTAGACTAGTGTGCGATAATTTTTATGAATGTTAGGCAAAAGTATTGGCATGATTTATAGTATGCCGGAAGCGGGCGAATGTTCCGGTCTGATCAAATCCCTCAGGAGAATAATATATGTAAAATGCCTGCCTTAAGCAGATTACTCTACTCCACAATAGGTAAGTAATTGAAAAATGCACGTTTGTCCTATTACACCAGCGGAGACAGCTTGGCTAATGAATCAATATAATAAACTATCGATAAGGAGGTGAACAGGAATGGCAGACAAGGAGAACTCCAGCTATAAAGTTTCAATCAATGGAAAAGAGCTGACAGGGGAAGAAGCAAAACAATACGCGGAACAAATGGTTGCCAAATTTACTGAGTCATTGGGCGGAATTTATACAAAAGGATTAGAAAAAATTCAGTCTGAAGAGTTAAAAGGAAATCTAATGGAATCTCTTAAGCCATTGAAAAACTTGGAAGGACTCTTCGCAAAAAATTCCTCCGGGATCGGGAATATGATTCCTGCATTAAAAAATCTGCTGCCTGTTGTGGAAACATCCGATGATTATAAACAGGTGAAACTATCTGTAAACGGTAAGAAGCTTCTGGATTTAGATCTTTCCGACATGATGAAGAAAGATTCATAATCTGGACAACAGCCACTTCAATCAATTGAAGGAGGTGAAAACCATGCTATCAAGATGCTATGACGATTACGAAAATGACAATAGCGTATTGCCAAGCGGAGGAGCAGTAAATGGAGCAGACAGCGGCAACGAAGCTGAAGCTTTTACTTTCGCTGCACAAGCCAACCTTCCGCAAACAAACCTGAACGGCCAATTGCCGATTTCAGGAGGCGGATTTGCTGTCAATGCTGCACTGATCAACATTCCGATTCTTTCAGCTCAATACAACATTGCAAATGGAGGAGACTCCACAGCTATTTCTGTTAACACTACAACTCAGCAGCAAAGCAATAAAGCGTAATATAAATAAAGCAATTTTTCTATGCAGAGTCTTACAATGTCCAAAAAGAAGGGAGGGAGTACCATGCTAAGTCAAAATATGCAAAAGCTGGATCTGGATCCGGAAGTCCTCAAGCAGCTGGGTATTCCAAAAGAGTTTATTGATATGGCTGCAGAAGCCGGAATACCTTCAATCAATAACCATGCTGCCGGCGGAAAGGGCGGACGGGCTATTAATCTCACATATGTGGATAATTACTCGACATTGCTCCTTGTATATACTTTTCTTCTTAACTTTTTGGACAAAAAGTCTGATGATGCAGGAACTAAAATGCTCAATCAATCCTTGTTGTCGACATTAAATGCTGCGATTATTGAACAGCAGGAGTATAGAAAAGAATTTTTAAAGGCAGTAGAACTATTGCGAAACCAATAAATGGCCCCCCCCCCACAACCCATGGCCAATACCAATTCCTCCCTTAAATATAGAGCGTAAAAAACACCCTGCACTAACTGGTGCAGGGTGTTTCGGTTTCTGTAATTAATGTGAACAGCTGCTGTTCTTGATCTTTGATCCCGTTTCACCGCTCAGCAAATCTCCGCCTGTAGTAGTAATGACTTCGTCTGTTACTGTGTTGGAAATCGTATTTGCTACAATTTGAAGCAATTCATTAACATCCACCTGGGATTGCTTGAATTCCTGTACAACAGGAATCTCGTCCAGCTGCTGCTCCAATTTGGCTATTTTTTCTTCCGTTTTCTTTAATGCTTCAGCTTTTCCATAATGCTGAAGATTGACAGCCTGCTTTTGAAGTCCTTTGATGGCTGTAATGGTAGCACTAACCTTTTCATTATCATTTATTTGTGCTTCTGCACGTTTGAAGAAATCCACTTCTTCTGTCTCTGCAATCATACGTGCCAAATCCTTCGCACGTTCAACAATCTCGTTCTTTGTGTATTTAGCCATTACTGATTCACCTCAACCGCATCTAGTTCTTCAACCATTTCTCCGTTTAGGGACCATGTTTTTGCATCGGTTACTTTTACTTTTACAATTTTGCCGATCGCTGTTTTTGGCCCCTTAAAGTTTACAAGCTTGTTCTTTCTTGTGTATCCTGCAAGAATTTCAGGATTGTTCTTGCTTTCCCCTTCCACAAGAACTTCGACAGTCTGGCCTTTATATTGTTTCATTGCCTCTGCGGATAATTCATTTACAACTGCATTCAGGCGCTGAAGGCGCTCTTTCTTTACTTCCATTGGAACGTTATCCACCATTTTGGCGGCTGGTGTACCTTCACGTGGTGAGTAAATGAACGTATAAGCGGCTTCGAAGCCTACCTCCCTGTATAGGGAAATTGTTTCTTCAAATTGTTCTTCTGTCTCATTAGGATAGCCCACAATGATATCAGTTGTGAAAGTTGCCTCTGGAATAGCCGCTTTAATTTTGCGAACCAGCTCCAAATATTGTTCTCTTGTATATTTACGTGCCATGATTTTCAGGACATCCGTAGAACCGGATTGAACCGGAAGATGAATGTGTTCTACCAGATTTCCGCCCTTCGCAAGCACTTCAATCAGATGATCATCAAAATCGCGCGGATGGCTGGTTGTAAAACGTACGCGCGGAATATCGATTTTGCGCATTTCATCCATCAAGTCGCCAAGGCCATATTTCATATCCTCAAAATCTTTTCCATATGCGTTTACGTTTTGCCCTAGGAGGGTAATTTCCTGATAGCCCTGTGCCGCTAACTGGCGAACTTCCTGAATGATGTCCTCAGGACGTCTGCTACGCTCTTTTCCGCGTGTATAAGGAACGATGCAGTATGTGCAGAATTTATCACAGCCGTACATAATGTTAACCCATGCTTTAATATTCCCGCGGCGCACTTTTGGAAGGTTTTCAATTACATCCCCTTCCTTAGACCATACTTCAATAACCATTTCCTTTGACATATAGGCTTCTTGAAGAATGTTAGGAAGACGGTGGATGTTGTGTGTTCCAAAAATCATATCTACCTGGTTATATGTTTTAAGAATCTTGTTAACAACCGATTCTTCCTGGGACATACATCCGCAGACCCCAATTAGAAGATCCGGTTTTTCTTTTTTTAAATGTTTAAGATGACCAAGTTCTCCAAAAACTTTATTCTCGGCATTTTCCCGGATGGCACATGTATTAAGCAAAATGACGTTCGCATCTTCCACTGAGTCTGTAGGCTCATAGCCAAGACCAAGGAAAATGCCGGCCATTACTTCGGTATCATGCTCGTTCATCTGGCAGCCGTATGTGCGGATATAGAATTTGCGGCCATTTCCCATGCCATGAAATTCTTCAGGGATGTTAAAATCTTTATGATATTTTACTTCTTCTTTACCGCGTTTTTTCGCTTCCTTTAAGGAAGGTGCAGTGTAAACAGTTTCAAAGTATTTGCTGTAATCTTTTACGGATTTTTTGTCCGAAGGATTTGCTGTTTGCACTTGCTGGCTTTCTAATCGTTGTTTTTCGTTCATCATTTATCCCCTTTCTCTTTCTCCTGAGCAGCATCTATCATTTAAACTCATTTTCAGCTAATATCATGCTGTGCAATATACATGTGCACATTATTATAGTATAAGGCTTTCTGATAGTTAAAACAATAGAAAACCGTACTCTGCCACTTATCAGCAGCTATTACTTGTATGTACGATCAGGGATATTTTTAGTCCTGCACAATCACTAATACTAGACTAAATTTAGTATTTTGTGTGTGACAAGTGTCACAATAAACTCAAAAAAAGAAGCCCGGGTGCCCCGAGCTTCTGTTCTATTACATAAATTCAGCTGCAAGTTTATCAAAGTGAGCTTGATCAAGTTGAAGATCCGCTTGTGATAATGGAGTTTCAGAGTAACCTGAAAGCAGCTCCTGATATGACTTTCGCTCAGTGTCCTGATAGATTAGGCCAGTTACAAGACCGCTGTGCTTCATAAGAGTCTGCATAGCCATTTCGCGGCTTGAATGATCATAGCCTTCCACATCGCTAAGCTTTGTCAGGTTTTCTTTAAACCAGTCATATGTGTTTACTTTGTTGTATGTAACACATGGGCTGAACACGTTAATTAAAGAGAAGCCATCATGCTTGATTCCTGCTTCGATTAACGCAGTCAGATCTTTAAGGTCAGTTGAGAAGCTCTGTGCTACGAAGGTCGCACCAGCTGTTAATGCCATTTCCATTGGAGAAATCGCCTGTTCAATTGAACCTTGCGGAGTGGACTTAGTTTTGAAGCCAGCCGCAGAACGAGGTGAAGTCTGTCCTTTTGTTAAACCATAAATTTGGTTATCCATTACGATATAAGTGATGTTCACATTACGGCGGATCGCATGGATCGTATGGCCCATACCGATCGCGAATCCATCTCCGTCACCGCCGGATGCGATAACTGTTAAATCGCGGTTAGCCATTTTAACACCCTGGGCGATCGGAAGTGAACGTCCATGAATGCCGTGGAAACCATAAGAATTGATATAACCGGAAATACGTCCGGAACAGCCGATGCCTGATACGACAGCTAAGTTCTCAGGCTCTAAACCAACGTTTGCTGCCGCACGCTGAATCGCAGCCTGCACGGAGAAGTCTCCACAGCCCGGGCACCAGTTTGGTTTTACATTATTTCGAAAGTCTTTAAATGTGGCCATTTAGAACAACTCCTTGCATTTTGTGTGAATTTCATGCGGCAAGAATGGATTTCCGTCGTACTTTAATAGCTTATATACTTTCTCAGCATGTCCGACGTTCATCTTCATGATGTTCGCTAATTGTCCTGTAGCATTGTTTTCAACCACCGCGATTTTCTTAGCTGTTTTTACAAGCGGCAATAATTCGTCAGTTGGGAAAGGATGAATCAGACGAACTTGTGCATGGTTTACTTTAATGCCGTCCTGTTCAAGCCTGCTCATAGCTTCCTCAATTGCACCTCTTGTTGAGTTGAAGCCGACGATCAGCAAGTCCGCTTCTTCATGTGGTGCATTCTTGTGAACAGGTGTATTGAATTTAATATTTTCAACCTTGCGGAAACGCTTATCCATTTGTGCGTTGCGGTTTGCAGCTGATTCTGAAGGCTTTCCAGTTTCATCATGCTCAACACCTGTAACATGGTGGATTCCGTTCTTCATGCCAGGAATTACACGTGGAGAAACTCCATCCTCTGTAACCTCAAAGCGCTTAAAGTAACCTTTGTTTTCAATTTCAGGAAGTTCTTCTGTAACAAGCTTTCCGCGGCGGATTTCAACCTTACTGAAATCAAGCGGCTCCACTGTCTGTTTTCCAAGAGAAAGCTGTAAATCTGATAGGATTATAACCGGGCACTGGTATTCTTCTGCCAGGTTGAAAGCTTCAGCAGTATCATAGAATGCTTCCTGTACAGTGCTTGGGGCAAGAACGATTTTTGGAATCTCGCCATGAGTTCCGTAAATCATTGCCATTAAATCAGACTGCTCCTGTTTTGTCGGAAGTCCTGTAGAAGGTCCTCCACGCTGTGTATCCACAATAACCAAAGGTGTTTCAGTTATCCCTGAAAGGCCGATCGCTTCCATCTTAAGGGAAAGTCCAGGACCGGCAGATGCTGTCAGTGAGCGGACACCTGCGTAGTTTGCACCGATTGCCATTGTAACCGCAGCAATTTCATCTTCTGTCTGGATAACAGATCCGCCAAGCGCAGGAAGCTTTTTAATCAGGTATTCCATGATTTCGGATGCAGGTGTGATTGGGTAAGCGGCCATAAATCGGCAGCCGCCTGCGAGCGCACCTAGAGCGATTGCATCGTTCCCGATCATAAATAAACGCTGCAGCCCGTCAGCTTTTTCAAGCTCCAATAATTCCACATCATCGCTAAGCTTTTCTTTCATGAAATCAAAGCCGGCCTGAATGGCTTCCATGTTCTTATCGACAACCTGCTGTCCTTTTCGTCCAAAAATCTCTTGAACTACTTCTTCAAATACTTTAATATCTAAATTTAGAACTGCACATGTCGCACCAACAGCAACCATGTTTTTCATCAGGGATGTTCCAAGCTCTGTAGCAATCTCTGTAAAAGGCACTGCAAACAAAGCTGCATTCGTATCTTCTGGCTGTTTAGGATCAAATTTCGCATCTGCAATCATGATCCCTTTATCGTGAAGTTCTTTGTAGTTTAAATCGATTGTTTCCTGGTCGAAAGCTACCAGAATATCTAAATCGTCTGAAATAGAACGGATTTGTGACGTGCTGACGCGAATCTTGTTGTTCGTGTGCCCGCCTTTAATACGTGATGAAAAGTGGCGGTAACCGTACAGGTAGTAGCCTAAACGATTTAGCGCAATGGAAAAAATCTCTCCGGTACTTTCAATACCTTCCCCTTGCTGTCCTCCAACTTTCCATGAAAGTTGATTGATCATGTCTTACACCCCTTTAGATACGTTAAGAAATTATGTAAAAACGCTTTTTAAATATCAGTGTAGTACTTGTCCAGTCAATCCGGCCATTTTCAACATGCATTTAAGGCTATATTCTGGAAGATGGATGGGTACTAAACGCTTTCAATTCTAGACCTATGTGTCTAAAAAAGCAACCCTTTCCGAATATTTATCGATTAAAAGATGAATATTTTTTTATTTTTTGAAAAATCGTAAAAAGATCATTTAATATTGGATTTTTGAAGTTAGTTACACCCCTTGATATATAGTTTTTTCACCATTTTCACCTTGGAAACCTGCGATAAAAATTGCGAAATAAAAATTTTTCAGCTTGTATATCAGAATAATATTTTAACAGTTCATTTATCAGGCTATCGTATTTTCTTGCATCCTCCAAATCTGTAACTTTTCCATCTGTACCATCAAAATCCGAGCCGAATCCTACGTGATTCTCTCCCCCAAGTGAACATACATATTCCAGGTGCCTGAGAATATCAGTAATTGCCGCTGTTTGTTTGCCTGATAAAAATTCAGTCACAAATGTAATGCCCATCACACTGTCCCTGTCAATCAGCGCTTCAATCTGTTCGTTCGTTAAATTGCGTGGATGCGGGCACAACGAATAGCAGTTTGAATGAGTGGCAACGGGGTAGTCGGCCCATTCCATAACATCCCAGAAGCCCCGTTCAGAAAGATGGGAAACATCGCACCATGCCTTGCTGGCATTTAATTCATAAACAACCCCTTTGCCAAATGAAGAAAGGCCTGCCCCTCTTTCCTCAAGCACTCCATCAGCAGCACAGTTTGCATAATTCCATGTTAATCCCACTGAAGATACTCCCAGCCTTAGAAGTGTCTTCAATTTAAGCAGATCGCAGCCAACTGCATCGCAACCCTCCAAGGTCAGCATCGCTCCTGTCTCATTCTCCTTCAGCATGTCGATGTCCCGGGGGTTTCTAATGAGCTTTAATTGCGGATTGGGCTTAAGCACTTTCTCGTAAAAAAGATTGACCATATACAGGGCTGCGTTGAACTTCATTTCCGTATGGACGGATTCCGGAACATATATGGCAAAGCACTGAACCTTTAAGCCTGATGCCTGAAGCGCTTCCAGATTTACCTGAAGACTGCCTGAATTTTGAAAGTCAATCCTTCTGTCCATAAACATTTTATATAGAACATCACAATGTGCATCAAATATTTTCAAGCTTTCTTCCTCCCTCTTTTTCTCCATAGCATTATCTTATTAAAAAAAGAACCTGTTTGCCTATGACGCAAACAGGTTTTATTATTTTTGTGAGAATCTATATTTTGTGACTTATGCATATGACAAAGGATGATTTCCCATTCTGAAGCTTTTGGGCTAACGCGGCTCCACAATCAGCTTAATGGCAGTCCGTTCTTCGCCGTCGATCAGGATATCCGTGAATGCAGGGATACAAATTAAATCCACTCCGCTAGGCGCTACGAATCCTCTTGCGATCGCTACTGCCTTAACAGCCTGGTTCAATGCACCCGCACCAATTGCCTGGATTTCCGCATTTCCTCTTTCGCGAAGAACTCCAGCAAGCGCACCAGCTACAGAATTAGGATTAGATTTTGCTGAAACTTTTAATATTTCCATTCCTAGCTCCTCCTCGTTTTACCCCTCCTGTATGCATTGCTCAAAGCGTTGATTCACCTTCTGGAAAGGCCGGATGCCATCAGACAGGCAATTTCTTTCCGTTCATAAACAGGCCGCTTTGATGGAATTTAGCACCAGGTCTATATATCATTCCATTGCTACTATATTCAGCTTGGAATTCACATATTCCGGCTTGGACAAAAAAAGCAGGGTTTCAGGCAGATTTTCTTCAGGATTTCTGCTTGTCCAAGGAAAACGCATCTGAAGTCTTGTTTCTGCTAATTCAAAAAGACTGCAATCCGGCCATCCGGATGCAGTCTTTTATCAGTTTATGAGTAAAAAGGGTGGTCATCATTAATTAGGATCCGGTCAATTTTTTTTGCCAATCCTGTTTTAGGATTCAGTTCAATGACCGCTGCGCTTAACTGGCTCCTGCCTTCTTTCGGAACTTCAAATCGAACCGGGAGCCCGGAGATAAACCTTTTGATCACTGCTTCTTTTTCCACACCAAGGATACCGTCATAAGGGCCTGTCATCCCCACATCAGACATAAAGGCCGTCCCGCCAGGCAAAATGCGGTTATCGGCTGTCTGCACGTGGGTATGCGTACCTACGACTGCTGATACTTTTCCATCCAAGTACCAGCCCATGGCCTGTTTTTCACTTGTTGCTTCTGCATGAAAATCAACAAAAATAAATGGAGTCCTTTCCCGGGCTTCTTTTATCAGTTCATCTGCCTTTTGGAAAGGGCAGTCACTTGTATTCATAAAAGTTCTGCCCTGAAGGCTGATAACTGCTACTTCCTCTGTATTAAACTTCAAAATAACCATGCCTTTGCCAGGATTATTAGAAGGAAAATTAGCCGGACGAACCATATATTTCGCGCGGTCAATAAATTCAAAAATTTCCCGATTATCCCAGGTATGATTCCCGAGAGTCACCGCCTGTGCACCAGCCTCAAGAAATCCCCGATAAATCTTTTCCGTAATTCCTTTTCCCCCTGCTGCATTTTCCCCATTAATAATCGTGATATGCGGCCGGTATTTTTCTTTAAGCTTCGGTACATATTCAGTGATCATATCCCGCCCCTGGGATCCCACTACATCTCCGACAAACAATATATTCATGTCATATCCCTTTCTGTTTTTAAAGATATATGTATGCTTTTTCAGTTCTTTTTATTAGTGTAACACAGTTTTCCTGCTTCAATTTAAAGCACACCCTGAAAAAGAAATAAAGCGATGCATGTGCATCGCTTTATTTTGCATATTCAACGGCCCTCGTTTCACGGATAACCGTGACCTTGATGTGGCCTGGATAATCAAGTTCTTCTTCAATCTTCTTACGGATATCCCTTGCCAAACGATGAGCTTCAAGGTCATCAATTTGTTCAGGCTTAACCATAATACGGATTTCGCGTCCAGCTTGAATGGCGAATGATTTTTCAACACCATCATAGGATTCGGAAATCTCTTCAAGCTTTTCAAGACGGCGAATATAGTTCTCAAGCGTCTCTCTTCTTGCTCCAGGTCTTGCTGCTGATAAAGCATCAGCTGCAGCGACAAGTACGGCAATGATTGATGTTGGCTCTGTGTCACCATGGTGGGAAGCGATACTGTTTATGACAACAGGATGCTCTTTATACTTAGTGGCAAGCTCCACACCGATTTCAACATGGCTTCCTTCCACCTCATGGTCGATTGCTTTACCGATATCATGAAGCAATCCTGCCCGGCGTGCCAATGTTTCGTCCTGTCCCAATTCGGCAGCCAGCAGTCCTGAAAGCTGAGCCACTTCCATTGAGTGCTTTAACACATTCTGGCCGTAGCTTGTACGGAATTTTAATCGGCCAAGAATTTTGATTAAGTCTGGATGCAAGCCGTGAACACCAACCTCAAAAGTGGTTTGTTCGCCGATTTCACGAATATGTTCATCCACTTCACGGCGGGCCTTATCGACCATTTCCTCAATCCGAGCTGGATGGATGCGACCGTCCTGAACCAATTTGTCTAAAGCTAAGCGTGCAGTCTCACGGCGAATTGGATCAAAGCCGGATAAAATTACCGCTTCCGGCGTATCATCGATAATAAGATCAATTCCGGTCAGTGTTTCCAGAGTACGGATATTACGGCCTTCACGGCCAATAATGCGCCCTTTCATCTCATCATTTGGCAGGTTGACAACTGATACAGTAGTTTCTGCCACATGATCAGCAGCACATCTTTGGATAGCCAGTGACAGGATTTCCTTCGCTTTCTTATCCGCGTCCTCTTTCGCTCTAGTCTCGCTCTCTTTTACCATAATGGCGACATCGTGAGCCACTTCCTGCTCCGTGCGCTCTAAAATGATGGACTTTGCCTCTTCACGAGTCAAGCCTGAGATGCGTTCCAGCTCAGCTTGCTGCTCTTTAATCATCACTTCCACTTTGCTTTCCATCTCTTCAATATGCTGTTGTCTTTTGCTAAGAGAATCGTCCCTCTTTTCTAAAAGCGCTTCACGTTTATCTAACGTTTCATCTTTGCGATCAAGGTTCTCTTCTTTTTGCATTAAGCGATTTTCTTGTTTTTGCAGTTCATTTCTTCGATCACGAACTTCACCTTCCGCATCTGTGCGGAGCTTGTGAATTTCATCTTTCGCTTCAAGCAGGGCTTCCTTCTTCGTAGCCTCAGCTTCTCGCTTTGCGTCTTCCAAAATCTGCTCAGCAGCATCTTTAGCTCCTGCAATTTTAGCTTCGGCAATAGATTTGCGAACAAAATAGCCAACAAAAGCACCGACGATTAGGCCAAGCAAAATGGAGATGATTGCTGTTACTAGATCCATCATTTCACCTCCTCTTGCTATGAACTTGTTTGTGTTACGTTTTTTAAAGTGTTGGCATGTACATTGTCCAATTCAATATACAGCACTAAGGCTTTTAAACGTTTCAATCTTAAAAAAACACTGGGCATCCATCTGACGGCTGGCAGTTTATTAACGTATGAAAAGCCAATGGAGCCTGGAGCCGGACAAAGTCTGACTCAATAAGAATTTCTTTACATATAAAATGTAAAATATACATTTTTAATTGTAAAGCTGTGGAATTTTATTGTCAAGGGTTTGTCTTAAGGGCTTTTCTTAATATTTCGATTGGTTTGAACACTTTTGAAGAAAAAAAAGCAAAGCCACTCAGGACTTTGCTTTTCCTTAGTATTAATCGATCAGCTCGAATTCTTCCTGCTCTTCGTCTCCGCTGGCTACTTTTTCTTCATCGAGTCCATAATGTTCGCGGATTTGTTTTTGGATAGTTAGACGGATTTCAGGGTTTTCTTTTAGGAATACCTTGGCGTTTTCACGGCCTTGGCCCAGGCGCTCCTCGTTGAATGAGTACCAAGAACCGCTCTTTTGGACAATATCCAGCTCAGAGCCAAGATCGATGATTTCACCTTCCTTGGAAATTCCTTCACCGTACATGATGTCAACTTCCGCCACTCGGAATGGAGGAGCGACTTTATTTTTGACAACTTTAATCTTTGTCTTATTACCAACCATTTCATTGCCTTGTTTAAGAGTTTCTGCACGGCGCACTTCAAGGCGGATGGATGAGTAGAACTTCAATGCGCGTCCCCCCGGAGTCGTCTCAGGGTTTCCAAACATAATTCCGATTTTTTCACGGATTTGGTTAATGAAAATCGCGATTGTCTTTGATTTGTTGATTGCGCCTGATAGCTTACGAAGTGCCTGTGACATTAGGCGGGCCTGCAGACCCACATGGGAGTCACCCATTTCTCCTTCAATTTCAGCCTTGGGAACAAGGGCTGCCACAGAGTCAACTACGAGAATATCAATAGCACCGCTTCGAACAAGGGCTTCTGCTATTTCAAGCGCCTGCTCTCCAGTATCCGGCTGGGAAAGAAGAAGCTCGTCAATATTTACACCAAGCTTTTGTGCATAAACAGGGTCCAAAGCGTGTTCGGCATCGATGAACGCTGCTTGTCCGCCGCTTGCCTGCACTTCTGCAATAGCATGCAGGGCTACTGTTGTTTTACCGGAACTCTCCGGTCCATAGACTTCAATAATACGTCCTCTTGGATAGCCGCCTACCCCAAGAGCTGCATCAAGAGCAAGAGACCCGCTTGGTACAGTGGAAATTCTGCGGTCAGTCTGTTCCCCGAGCTTCATGATAGAACCTTTACCAAATTGCTTTTCTATTTGTTTTAGCGCCATTTCAAGAGCTGCTTGACGATCACTCACTAATAGTTCCTCCTTTTATATAGACGAATCTGTCTTTTGATTAGATTCGATTTGTCTCATCTCAAAACCTAACTCTACTATAAACCTTTTCAATGCATTTGTCGAGCAAAAAGTCGAACATCCATTCGATTTTTTTCATTGAGACATTTTGCCCGAAAATATCAAGACTGCTGGGGAAAGAGAGGTTTTTCAGGGGTCAATCAGTAGATGAAATCGCATTTCGGCAAGAAGTCTGTCTATTATTATGGCTATTAAAAACTCAGAACGCATTTTCAGGCGGTCTGAGTTTCTTTTAATGCTTTAATAAGAAAATGGCAGCCGTATTTTACTGTACGAACCCGATTGGCAGCCCTGGTTCCTCCAAGGTTCAGCTTTTCAGTCTGGACAGGCCTTCCTTTAATCCAGATGCCTATATATACTGTTCCGACCGGGTTTCCTTCCAATTCATCCGGACCAGCAACACCTGTAAAACTGATTCCGATATCGGAATTTGTCAGGCTTGCGACATTCTCAGCAAGCTCGGCTGCACACTGTGCACTGACGACCCCGTCGTTATCAATCGTTTCTTTGCGGACTTTTAATACTTCAGCCTTAACTTCGTTGGTGTAGCAGACCACTCCGCCCTTTAAAAGTCCGCCAGCTCCCGGAATGGATGTAAACTCCTCCTGGAACATGCCGCCTGTTAAGCTCTCCGCTGCGGAAATAGTCATGCTGCTCTCCTTAATCAGCTTGGTTAGCTCGTACATCAATGAAGTATCATCATATCCGTAGAAGTATTCGCCGACACGATCGAGGATTTTAGTTTCCGCTTCATCAATCAGCATCATGGCCGTGTTAGGCTGACTATGCTTTGCTGTGAGCCTCAGAGTAACTTCCCCATCAGATGCAAGCGGAGCAATGGTTGGATTACTCTGCGCATCGATAATATCTTCAATCTCCGTTTCAAGCATGGCTTCCCCAATCCCAAAGAAGTGAAGCACCCGGGAAACAATCACATCATCTGTGCCCAGCTTGGATTGCAGGGCTGGAAATGCGTGTTTGAGGAACATCGGTTCCATCTCATTTGGAGGCCCAGGAAGAAGCATATAAACATGCCGGCTATTATCGGCAATCATTCCGGGTGCCATTCCATGCTCATTAGGAAGCACTTGTGCATCCTCAAGAACCAGGGCCTGCTTTTTATTATTCTCGGTCATCTCTCTGTTGGTGCGTTTAAAATAAAGCTGGATAGACTCAAGCGCCTGTGCGTCCATGACGAGCTCTTTGCCAAGATGACGGGCGATTGTTTCTTTCGTTAAATCATCCTTTGTCGGTCCCAATCCGCCCGTGAAGACGATCAGATCAGAACGGCCTTCGGCAATTGTGATCACCGATTTCAGGCGCTCAGGGTTATCTCCAACCACTGTATGGTAAAAAACGTTAATGCCCAGTTCAGCAAGCTGCCGGGAAAGAAAGCGGGCATTTGTATTAACGATTTGTCCAAGTAAAAGCTCAGACCCGACAGCTATAATTTCAGCATTCATTCAAAAGCCCCCTTCCGGGTAAAGTAATTATTTTGAGTTAATGAAGGCCTGCTTGTTTTTTGCAAAGTAGTCCCAGCCGGACCAGATCGTAAAGAACATCGCAACCCATAAGGCAATCAGGTCAAACCGGATTGAAACCATTTCAAAAATAATATTATGTAAAAGCAGGGCAGAAATGGCTACAATTTGAGCCCAGGTTTTGATTTTGCCAAGCTGATTAGCTGCGACTACTTCTCCTTCCCCTGCCAGTACAAGCCTTAAACCTGTTACAGCAAATTCCCGGCTGATTATAATAATGACAATCCATGATGGAGCCAGACCAAGATCAACCAGAACTATTAATGCTGCAGAAACGAGAAGTTTGTCTGCAAGCGGATCAAGAAACTTGCCCAGATTTGTAACCAGATTGTACTTGCGGGCAAAGTAGCCGTCGACCCAATCGGTAACCGAAGCAATAATAAAAATAAGAGCTCCAATCAGATGGGTAACGGGCATTTCAGCTCCTAACAACTCCACATTTCCCCATGAAAGAGGGACGAGCATGACGAGCAGAAATATTGGTATCAGCAAGATACGGGACACTGTAATTTTATTTGGCAGATTCATGTTTTACCTCCAAGTATAATAAAGTGAAACTTCAATCAGCGGGGAGGCTTTATCTCCCACTGATTGTTAGTTGAGCCAGTCGGGCCATTACGGGCAGTTTGACCCCCATTTATCCCCCTTTGATTCCACTGAGTCTTGAAGCGGGGGTCTTACTGCCCGTTAGACTGCGATAAATGAAACTTCTTGCAGAAAAAGTCTAAGACATTCGCTGCAATCCTTTTACTGATAATTTTTACATAAAAAGCGAAAATAGTCATCTAAAGATGACTATTCGGTCTTCGGCGCATACTTTATGGTAATATCCTGCTTGACGGATTGTGAAGGCGGCACCTTATACTCAATTTTTTCGCCGTTTACATAGATTTCAGTTTGAGTCGAATTTCCGACTACAATGGAAGCTTCCGTTTCCTTTGAAAAGTCTACCTTCTGGCTTTTCGTGCCATCCGCAGTGAGCATTCCCTGGAAGAGGGAATCCCCTTTGCCGTTCTTGATATTCACCCAAGTTTCTCCTGTAGACAAAACCTCCAGTTCAAACTTGTCCGCATTCTTCAATTCATAAACCGTTCCATTTCCGCTGGATTGAACCACAGCAACTTCCTGCTTTGGCTCTTCCTCGGTTTCTTGGTCCTTGCCATCTTCCTCAGCAGCATCTTTGTCATCAGATTCTTCTTTCTTTCCAGCTGAATCATCTTTTTTATTTTCTGCAAGGTTTTCAGACTCTTCTATAACTGTCTGTTCATCAGTCAAATCAGATGGCTTCTCTTCCTTGTCCGCCTGATCTTTGGCCCCAAGAAAATTGTATAGGACCGCAATGAGGCCAACTATAAAGACGCCAATGAGAACCTTTGGAAGAATATCGAATACTTTTGAAGTCCTGCCAGAAAGATCTTTCCTGGATTGAACACGCGATAGCTTTTCTGGAATATCATCATTCACCTGTGCCGGAATATCATCTTTATACTGTTCGAAAATTTCTTCCGGCTCAATTCCAACCGCTTCAGCATACTGTTTAATAAATGCCCTGACATAAAACTTTCCGGGCATCATGCTATAATCGCCCTCTTCAATTCCCACCAAATAGCGTTTTTGTATTTTTGTGACCTTTTGCAGATCTTCAAGGCTCATATCTTTAGCCAGCCGCGCTTCTTTTAATCGATTGCCTAGTTCTGTCAATTTACAACACCTTCCAACTTACTAAAAATCAAAGCCTCCAAAATCTGATTCAGAGAACATATTGTTCTTCTCTACCACATCATATGCAATCTCTTCCTCAGGGTCGTGACGAAGCTCAATAATATAATCAAAATCGTTAAGAGAGTATTCAGTGTTTTGCACGAAAATATCGGGATGCTCCACTACCTTAACTGCCGGGAGGCGCATAATCTCCCGTACGAGCTGCCAGTGCCGTTCGTTGGCACGTCTTGTTGAGACAATTCCGTCAATGATGAACAAATTGTCTTCATTATATTCATCCTCGATCAGCTGATTTCGTATCGTCTGCTTTAGCAGCGTGGATGAAACAAATAGCCAGCGTTTGTTCGCACAGACACTTGAAGCGACTATGGATTCTGTTTTTCCAACCCTTGGCATTCCCCTGATCCCTATTAGCTTGTGCCCTTCCTGTTTAAATAATTCGGCCATGAAATCAACCAAAAGCCCAAGCTCGTCCCTTACGAACCTGAACGTTTTTTTATCGTCGGCATCCCTTTGAATATATCTTCCATGACGCACGGCCAGCCGGTCCCTCAGCTTAGGCTCACGGAGCTTAATCACTTTAATCGTGTCCATCGTATTAAGAATGGACTTCAGGCGTTCAATCTGTTCATGGTCTTTAGCCAAAATCAGCAATCCCCTGCGGCCTTCATCGACGCCATTGATCGTGACAATATTAATGGAAAGCATACCCAGCAGGGAAGAAATGTCACCAAGCAAGCCGGGACGATTCTTTTGGATTTCATATTCCAAATACCATTCTGTTTTCTCCACCGGAAAACCTCCTCCTGGATGATGCGCACGTATTTGCGCATTTTATATGTATATGTAACTCATTTCTGGTATGTAAAATTTTATTAAACTTATCCTAAATTTTCATCTAGGTTCTATAATATATGATTTTATGCCAATATGAAAGGAAAAACCCGTTTGGCCGGGAAGGAAATGTTTTTGGGGAAAAAGCGAAAAGAGAGGCAATCCTCTCTTTTCGCTGATTACTATTATTTTCTTAGCGGGTACCGTCGTTCTGAACAAGCTTTACCATCATATTGGCAATGGCATGCTGCTCATCAGGACTTGCTACAGACCAAAGATCAGCCAGGATTTTTTCCTGGTCATTCTTTGGCTCCACTTGCTTGGCTAAATAATCACCGATTTGATAAGCAAGGTCATTTACTGTTTCCTTATTCATTCCCTGATCCATTCCCTGATGAAGACGATCGCCAAGGAAATCTTTCCATTGCTGCCAGTTTTCTAGTACAGACATAATTTTGCCTCCTTTAAATGTTGTACAATTATATTGTGCTTAGGGGCTGAATAAAATATGCATGTACATAGACATGACTCAAAAATATTGTGACACTTCTTTGAACGAATGGCAGTTACGTATACCAGCCGCCATTCACAGCCATAACCTGCCCGGTAATATACGAAGCCTTTTCTGAAAGAAGAAAGGAAATGGCGTTTGCGATGTCAGCAGGCAAGGCAAGCCTGCCCATAGGAATTTCACTTTTTACAGCATCAAGCTCTTCTTCAGAAAAATCCTTCAGCATGGCCGTCTCAACGGCACCCGGGGCAATAGCATTAACCCTTACACCATTCAGGGCAACCTCCTTGCTTAAAGCTTTAGCAAAAGCAATTTGTGCACCCTTTGCAGCCGAGTAGGCAACTTCACAAGCGGCACCCGTTTGGCCCCATATCGAAGAAACCACTATAATATTTGCGCTCCCCTTTGTTAAAAGTTTCGGCAGAAGCTCTTTCGTCAGGAGAAGCGGCGAGGTCACATGAAGGTTCATCAAAGCTTCCATTTCCGTTTGCTGTATTTCAGTAAGAAGTCCATATTGAGCTGTTCCGCTATTATGGATAATGGCGTCAAGCGAAAATATGTTAGGAATAATTTTTTTATACCCGCCTGGTACAGATAGGTCTGCGTGGATCGGAATATATTCTCCGCCGAACCTTTGCAGGCGGTCCAGAAGCCTGTTAATCCCCTCCATATTATGATTGTAATGTAAATAAAGCGAATAGCCTTCTTCTGCCAGTTTGACGCTGACTGCCTGGCCGATTCCTCCGCTCGCTCCAGTTATTAATGCAAATTTCTTCATTTCATATCCTCCCGAAAAAAGCAAAGCGCCATTTAATGGCGCTCTGCTGAAACTGCTTGTTATTTCTTAGGGACAACCTGGCAAACCGTAAACCGCTCTTCACTTATCAAATTACCAGCCGCGTTTTCCACATCTTCAAGTGTGATGCTTTCAAGGGTCGGCACAACATCAAATAAATCCATTTCATTAAAAGCATACCGGGTAAATTGATTAGCGATATATTCCGGTGAATTGACAGCCCGCAGGAATGCACCTATTTTCTTCTTTTTTGTCCGATCAAGTGTTTCCTGTGAAATAGCTCCCTTTTCCCTAGCATCCAGCAGCATCTTTTGCAGTGTTTCAGCCAAACGGTCAGGATCATTCGTGTCCCCGCCCACCATGGCAAACCCAAAGCCCTGCTCCTGTGTATAATCAAAGGAGAATGTATCATCAATTAATCCTTCGCTATACAGTGTGCTGTAATGCTCAGAACTTTTACCGAACAAGATATCCAGCAGCACATTCAGACTCAGCTCATTTTTAAGCATTTCTTTGCCGGACTGATTTGCAGTACTGCTCTTTATCCCGACCAGGCACTTTGAGGTCTGGACATTCATCTCAAGAACTTTTTTCTTTTTGGCCGCTTCAGAAGGCTCTTCTTCGAATTGGCGTTTGATTTCCGGCATTTCATTATAATCCTTCTTGCTTTGGTTATCCCTCACCTGAGACATAATCTGATCCGGATCAACGGGTCCGACTATGAACAGGAGCATGTTGCTTGGGTGATAGAAAGTCTCATAGCATTCATACAGCATATCTTTCGTGATATGGGAAATGGACTCAATCGTACCTGCAATATCGATTTTAACTGGATGGTTATTAAACATATTTTCGATCAGGCCAAAATATAAGCGCCAGTCAGGATTGTCATCATACATAGTGATTTCCTGGCCGATGATGCCTTTCTCTTTTTCAACAGTCTTTTCTGTAAAATAAGGGTCCTGCACAAAATCAATAAGCGTTTCAAGGTTCATCTCTACATTGGATGTACTGGAAAATAGATAAGCTGTCCTTGTGAAAGATGTAAAAGCATTAGCTGATGCTCCCTGCTTGCTGAATTGCTGGAACACATCCCCGTCTTCTTTTTCAAAAAGCTTATGCTCCAAAAAATGTGCAATTCCATCCGGAACTTTTACAAACTCCTCTTTTCCGGGGGGCAGGAAATGATTATTGATTGAACCATACTTTGTCGTAAAGGTGGCATAGGTCTTGTTAAATCCCTTTTTCGGCAAAATATAGACATCCAGCCCATTTTCAAGTTTTTCATAATACAGCTCTTCCTGAAGCTGGTCAAAAGTGATTTTTTCCATTACTTGCCCGCCTCCTTTCCTGTCAGAAAATACACAGTATCCAAACTGACCTTCTTGGCTGTCGCGGCAATTTCCTCTTTTGTTACCTTATCCATTTCATCCATCCAGGTTTGAAGCGAAATTTCTTTCCCTGACACAACATTATGGTAAAGGACCTCGACAATCCCGCGTGCTGTATCAACAGTCTCCAGAAGCTGATTTTTAATAACTGCTTTGGTCTGTTCCATTTCCTGTTCTGAAAAGTCGCCGTTTTTCATAGCTTCCAGCTGTTCTTTAATAATACTCACTGCCTGGTCATAGTTGCTGTTATCGATTCCTGACATCACCATCATTAACCCTTTATGGCTTTCCAGGCGGCTGGCTACGTAGTATGCCAGACTGGCTTTTTCCCGGACGTTCAAGAACAGTTTTGAATGAGAAAAGCCTCCGAAGATTCCATTGAACACCTGAAGCGCATAATATGCCGGATCACCGTAAACGACATTTGTCCGGTAGCCGATATTAAGTTTCCCCTGCTTCACATCCTGTTCTTCCCGGACTTCGTTTACAGATTCCTTCGTTCTAACCGAGGATGCAGGCGCTGTCTGAGGTGTTCTCTTCCCAAAAGTTAAAAGCTCCCCTGCATAGGATTCGGCATCTGCCTCTTCCACGTCACCTATAACATATAAATCAAGCTCATCCTGCGCCAATGCCTGCTGATAATATTCATAAAGGCCTTGAGGAGTGATATTGTCCACATCTTCTTTCTCGCCATGCACATGCAGTGCATACGGTTCATCTTTGCACATTTCCTGAACCAGCCGATAATTGGAATAGCGCATTTTATCATCGAAAACTGATTGAATCCGCTGTTTAAGCGTCCTTTTTTCTTTTTCAACTGTATCCTGGTCAAAAGCACCTTCATGCACATTTGGCTTCGTCAGGATTTCTGCTAAAAATTGGAACGCTTTTTTCAGAAGAGGAGTTGGATCTGAAAGAAATTTTTCGTTTGCGATTTCAACTGAAATGGTAATGACATGAAACTCGCCCTTTTTCGCCAAATCGACGAAAAGCGTTGCACCATATAATTCATCAAGGTAAGCCCGCAGCTTTCCGGTTGAAGGGTAGGACGAACTGCTGCTCTGCAATACATGAGGCAATAGGGATCTTAATGTAACTGTATTCTTTTCAAGCGGGGCTTTCATTTTCCAAACCAGGGTATTGGTTTTATATTTCTCTGTTTTAACCACATGAAGCTTATAGCCATTCATGGCTTTTACGGATTCAGAGATTACGGCCATGTCTTTTCCTCCTGTCAGTAGATTGATGAGTCCGAAGTACGGTCAATAGTAAAAAGAGAAAACATCGTCTGTATGTAAACACTTTGCTGCTATCTTCTATAATATCCTTTGTAATAAATCATATTCTAACTATACCTTGCCCTATTTCTTTATTTCAAGTTATTGGCTGGATTGGAAGGTTTTTATTGTATGAGAAGCGATAGCGGTTTGCTGATGAATTAGCGAAGACTAAATGCTTTCCCAATAAGAATCTGAGCAATAAAAAAAGCCCCATTTCCGAGAAGAAATGAGGCTTTGCTGTTTAACGTTTTCCTTTTATATATGGAGTACCAGATGCTTTTGGAGCATCGGCGCGTCCGATGAAACCCGTTAATGCCAGAATCGTTAAAACATATGGTGCAATGAGAAGATAGACATTTGGAATATTCTCAAGGAATGGAAGGCTGGAGCCGATGATGCTCAAGCTTTGCGCAAATCCAAAGAATAAAGCCGCGCCCATAACTCCAAGCGGATGCCACTTACCAAAGATCAGTGCCGCCAGAGCCATAAAGCCCTGGCCGCTGATGGTTGCATGCCCGAAGTCTGAAGAAATCGATTGTGCGTACACGCCGCCGCCTATTCCTGCAAGGGCTCCGGAGATTAATACCCCAATGTATCTCATTCTTGTTACATTAATACCCATTGTATCTGCAGCCATTGGATGTTCACCAACCGCCCGAAGCCTTAGCCCGAATGGAGTCTTAAACATCACAAACCAGGCCAGGAATGCAACGGCAATGGCAACAAATGAAGTATAATAAGTGTTTGAGAAGAACAATTTACCGATAACAGGTATGTCACTCAAAAATGGAATATCCACTTTGCTGAATCCTTTTTGAATGATATCTGTCTGGCCTTTTCCATAAATGAATTTAACCAGGAACAGTGCTGCACCAATTGCCAGAAGGTTAATCGCAACCCCTGACACAACCTGGTCAGCTCTAAACGTAATAGAAGCAACAGCATGCAGGATGGATAATAGCGCTCCAACAACCATAGCTGCGAGTAATGCAACCCATGGTGTCATGCTGCCAAATACATCAACAAACGTAAGGTTAAAAACAATGGCAGTAAATGCTCCAATTACCATCAAGCCTTCTAAACCAATATTTACAACACCGGAGCTTTCTGAGAAGTTTCCGCCTAATCCAGTGAAAATAAGCGGGGCTGCCCAAAGCAAAGTTGATGGAATAATAATTAATAAGATTTCCATTAAGCCCACTTACTTCACCCCCTTTTTGCTGATACGGTCAATAAAGATGCGAATCATATAGCTTGCTGCAACAAAGAACACGATAAGAGCAATGATAATATCAACCAGTTCATTTGGAACTCCAGCTTCAAGCGGCATGTTTAGGGCTCCGACCTTCAAGCTTCCGAATAGCAATGCTGCAAAAATAATTCCAATTGGACCATTCCCGCCTAAGAGTGCTACCGCAATTCCGTCAAAACCTACTCCGGTAAAGCCGCCCTTAATGGCTGCATAGCCGAATGTACCCAGCGCTTCCATCGCACCCGCAAGTCCTGCAAATGCTCCTGAGATGACCATTGATAGAATGATATTTTTGCTGACGCTCATGCCTGCATATTCAGATGCATGCTGGTTAAAGCCTACAGCGCGCAATTCGTATCCCTTAGATGTTTTTTCTAATAGGAACCACATAATAAACACACATGCTAAAGCAATTAAAATTCCCCAATGCAGACGAGAATAATCAGTTAATCCCTCAAGAAACGGGGAACGCAATGATGCAGATTCTGCAATCATCTCGGTCCGGTCACTTTTTTCTGAAAGAACCGTCCGGATTATATAGTTGGTTACATGCAGGGCCACATAGTTCATCATGATCGTGACAATTACTTCATGCACTTTGAACTTGGCTTTCAAAAGGCCCGGTATGAATGCCCACAGCGCACCAGCAGCTGCAGCTGCGAGAACCGCGAGAGGCAGATGGATGATTTTAGGAAGTTCAAATGCAACTCCTACCCAAACAGCTGCAAGCCATCCAACGATCAGCTGTCCTTCAACACCAATATTAAATAAGCCTGTACGAAAGGCAAATGCAACTGCCAAACCGGCAAGAATATAAGGTGTGACCTGTCTGACTACTTCACCAGTGTAGTAGATTTCGCCAAAAGCACCGTTCCATAGTGCAATAAATGCAGATCCGGCATTATATCCTGTTGCTATCATAATGATTGTACCTACTAACACCCCGAGCAGAACGGCAACTAGAGGTACGACAATATTCTTCATGCGATTAGACATGGTTTTCGCCACCCGCTTCCTTCCGTTTAGATCCGGCCATCAATAAACCTAATTCTTGTTCAGTTGTTTGTTTCGGGTCAACTACTGCTACAATTTCCCCCTCATAAATAACTGCGATCCGGTCGCTGACATTTATAATTTCATCCAATTCGAATGAAATAAGCAGCACTGCTTTCCCCTGGTCGCGCTGTTCAATCAGACGCCTGTGAATGTACTCAATTGCACCAACATCCAGGCCACGTGTCGGCTGAGCAGCGATCAGGAGATCCGGATTGCGGTCAATTTCTCGTCCGATTATGGCTTTCTGCTGGTTACCGCCGGAAAGTGCCCTTGCAAGTGTATATTCACTTGGGGTTCTAACGTCAAATTCTTTAATAAGCTTTTTTGCTTTGCTGTAGATTTCTTTAAAGTTTAGAACACCTTTTTTAGAGAATGGAGCTTTGTAATAGGTTTGCAGAACCATATTTTCTCCTATTGGAAAATCGAGGACAAGTCCATGCTTATGACGGTCCTGAGGGATATGCCCTACACCAGTCTCCGTAACTTTACGAGGAGACATATTCACAATTTCTTTGCCATTCAATTTAATTGAACCGCTTTCAGACTTCCTCAAACCAGTGATCGCTTCAATTAACTCTGACTGTCCATTCCCGTCTACACCGGCAATACCGACAATTTCACCTGCCCGTACATTGAGCTTGAGATTATTAACAACACCAAGCCCCCGTGAATCTTTCACATTTAAATCATGAATCTCAAGCACCTGTTCCTGCGGCTTTGAGTCTGTTTTATCCGTTTTGAAAGTAACTTCCCTTCCCACCATTAAGCTTGCAAGTTCATTCGGATTTGTTTCAGTGACATTAACTGTACCGATTCCAACCCCTTTACGAATAACCGTTACCCGATCACACACTTCCATAATTTCCTTCAGCTTGTGAGTGATTAGAATAATAGATTTGCCTTCGTGAATTAGAGTTTTCATAATCTGAATTAACTCTTTAATTTCCTGCGGAGTCAGAACAGCAGTAGGCTCATCAAAAATAAGGATTTCAGCACCCCGATATAGAGTCTTTAAAATCTCCACCCTCTGCTGCATTCCTACTGAAATATCGGAAATTTTCGCCTGAGGATCAACAGCAAGTCCATATCGCTCCGAAATCTCCCTGACTTCTTTCTCAGCCTTTTTAATATCTATTTTCCCGCCTTTGGTTGTTTCTTTTCCGAGAATAATATTTTCAGTGACAGTGAAACGGTCTACAAGCATGAAATGCTGGTGGACCATCCCGATGCCCAAGTCGTTTGCTATATTAGGATCGGTGATGCGCACCGGTTTTCCTTTAACTTTAATTTCACCCTTTTCAGGCTGATATAGGCCAAAAAGGACGTTCATCAGCGTTGACTTGCCTGCACCATTTTCGCCAAGCAGCGCATGAATTTCACCTGGTTTCAATTGAAGCGTGATATTATCATTAGCAACGATTCCAGGAAACTCCTTGCGAATGTTGAGCATTTCAATAACATAATCCATTTGTTTCACTCCTTGCTCAAAATAAAGGAAATCATTAGTAGTAAGAGGTCAGACCTTGAAATTTCTTAGAAAAACCTGGCCATAAAAGCCAAGCTCCTAAATAATATGAAAATCATTAGTGCATTAAAAATCTAAGTGAAATACAGAATTTATTCTGTCCTTCATTTAAACTTTTAATATCTTAAAACAGGAATAAGAGGCAGCAGTGCAACCTGCTTATTCCCTAAAATTAATTATTCAGCTGAGAAAGAAGCCAGTTCATCTTTTGAAGATGGAACAGTCAGGTCGCCATTCTTGATCTTTTCCTGCCATTCTTTAACTGCACCTTCGATTTCTGCTTTTGCAGATACTTCCGGGTTGATAGGAGCAAGGCCTACACCATCTTCAGCCAATCCGTAAGTAGTTGTTTCTCCGCCAGGGAAGCCGCCGTCTTTAGCTTTTGTAGAAAGGTCCTTAACAGCATTGTCTACACGCTTAAGAGCAGATGTAAGGATAACATTGTGCTCTTTGCCATCGATTTCTACTACACCTTCAGCTGTCTGATCTGAGTCAACACCAATTGCCCAAAGTTCTCTTGCCGGGTCTTTCTTTTTCAGGTCACGAGCTTCCTTGAAAAGACCGTTTCCAGTTCCGCCGGCAGCATGGAAGATTACATCTACGCCAGAAGAGTACATTTTAGAAGCAATTGTCTGACCCAATTCAGCTTTATCGAATGCACCAGCATATTGAACTTCTACTTTAATATCAGGGTTTACCGCTTGAACACCAGCAAGGAATCCAGATTCAAAACGCTCGATAACCGGAATTTCCATACCGCCGATGAAACCAATTTTGTTTTCTTTAGTTGCATTTGCTGCAGCAACACCTGCAAGGAATGCAGCTTCCTGCTCTTTAAACATGATGCTTGCTACGTTCGGCTGATCTACGACCGCGTCAACGATACCGAAATGAGAATCTTTTTGCTGCTGAGCAATCTCATTGATTGCACCTTCCATTAAGAAACCGATTCCAAAAACAAGATCAAAGTCCTGACGTGCTAATGTATTCAGGTTTGTAGAATAGTCAGCATCTGACTGTGATTGAAGATAGTCAAATCCGCCTTTTCCTTTTTCAAGTCCATTTTCGTCACCAAATGCTTTTAAACCTTCCCAAGCAGATTGGTTAAATGATTTATCATCTACACCGCCGACATCTGTTACCATCGCTACAGAGAATGCTTTTTCTTTATCGTCTCCGCCAGCTGTTTCTCCGCCTTTTTCTTCACTTTTGCCGCAAGCACCCAGAATCGTTCCAGCAGCAAGAACTAAAGATAGCGCCAATCCAAATTTACGCTTTTTCAAGGTTGGTACCCCCTAAGAAATTGTTTTTGCATTAGCGGAATGAATGATTGTGTTTTCTTGCATCCCAAAAAGCTAAATTCTCTTTCTGAGAACATGGAAACTGAACTTATCAGCTCTGAAATAATTGACCGAATAAAGAATCGGAGTATCCGCTTCATCGAAATGCATCTGCTTTAATACAAGCAGTGCAGTTTCCGGGTCACATTCCAGAATAGGGGAAATTTTCTCGTGATAGCCAATAGGCTCGATTTGAGCAACAGCATAAGTGATTTTCCGGTTTGCCTCCTCTTCAAGCATTTTGAGGATCGACTCCTGTTCGTGGGAAAATGTGTCCGGAAGAATATTCTCAGGAACTTTATCCACACAATAAACGACCGGTTCACCATTGGCTGTTCTAACCCGCTCAATCACGGCAATTTCCTGGTCTGAAGCACATGAGAATCTGCGGATATCATCTTCAGTCGGCCCCAAAGTTACAGAACTTAAGAAAACGGTTCCCGGCTTCATCCCTGCCTGCAAAATCATGTTTGTGACACTATTAAGCTGTTCGATGCCGGATGTAAATAGCGGCTTTGCATTGACAAAGGTGCCTACACCGTGACGGCGGATGATGACGTTTTCTTCTTCAAGAATGCGCAGCGCCTCCCGCAGTGTGGCTCTGCTGACACCAAGTTGTTTGGCAAGATCAAATTCGGACGGAAGCTTTTCTTTTTCTTTATAAACTCCATCTTCAATGTCTTGTTTTAATCGATCGATGACTTGCAAATATAAATGCCGGTTATCTGACTTAATAGACATGCAGGGTTCCTCCAACTTCAGTTCTCAAGACATCAGACCTCTGATGTTCAATCATTCCTACTAATCGAAAATACTATAACACTTTTTACCCAATAAAGAAATAGAAATTTATCAATTTGTCGAAAAAAGGTGAAAAGAACAAAATGTTTGTGAATCCCTCTGTACCAATTCTTTTTTTCTGGTATAATACTACTTTGAAAACGATTACATTTAAGGTATCTGCTAAAAATGCGCCAGACAAAAAACCTATTTTGTGATAAGCGGAAAGTACCATACCTCTTTCATTTTATGTAAGCGCTTTTAGTAGTATGGCATATTGAACTTTATTTTTTTTATTGCCTTCATTTTTAAGCATATATCTTCCTAATACATTAAAAAAAATGGCCGTCCGAAGACTGGCCATTTTTGAATATGTCATGCTTATTATTTTTAAGAGCTTGCTTCTTCGGAAGGCTTGCCTTGCAGCACAGCTCTTGGCTTGCTGCCTTCATACGGTCCGACAATGCCCCTTGCTTCCATTTCATCAATCAGCCTTGCTGCTCTCGTATAGCCGATCCTGAATCTCCTCTGAAGCATGGATACAGAAGCAGTCTGCATTTCCAATATCAATTCAACCGCTTCTTCATAAAGATCATCATCCACTTCTCCTGCTGCTTCCGGGATATCCTCTGGAATCATCTCTTCCTGATATTGTGCCTTCTGCTGGCCGATGACGAAGTCCACTATCTCTTCTACTTCTTCGTCTGACAGAAAGGCTCCCTGTACACGGACTGGTTTAGAAGCACCTACAGGAAGGAAAAGCATATCTCCTCTTCCCAGAAGTTTTTCCGCTCCGCCCATATCCAGGATGGTTCTTGAATCTGTCATCGAAGAAACAGCAAACGCAATTCTGGAAGGTATATTCGCTTTAATTACACCTGTGATAACATCCACTGACGGACGCTGGGTTGCGATGATCAAATGGATGCCTGCCGCCCGTGCCATTTGTGCAAGGCGCGTGATTGCGTCTTCGACATCGGAGGATGCCACCATCATTAAGTCTGCAAGCTCGTCCACTATAACAACAATATACGGCAGAAGGGGCTGCTGTGCTTCCTCCTCGGCATTATGTCTTTTTACATACTCATTATAGCCTTCGATATTTCTTGTGCCAGTATGGGAGAAAAGTTCATAGCGCCTTTCCATCTCATTGACAACTTTCTGCAGAGCCTGAGCTGCTTTCTTCGGGTTTGTCACTACCGGTGCCAGTAAATGAGGAACCCCATTGTAAACATTCAATTCCACCATCTTAGGGTCAATCATCATTAATTTTACTTCATGTGGTTTTGCCCTCATCAAAATGCTGGTAATGATTCCGTTAATACAAACACTCTTCCCGCTTCCTGTCGCGCCGGCAACAAGAAGATGGGGCATTTTGTTGAGTTCTGCGAGGACAGCTTCTCCGGTGATATCACGGCCGAGCCCGATCATAAGCTTGGAGTCCGGCTTGTCATTTTGTTTGGATTCAATTACTTCTCTTAGAGAAACCATCGCCACTTCAGAGTTAGGGACTTCTATACCAATAGCTGATTTACCCGGGATAGGTGCTTCGATCCGGATATCCTTAGCTGCCAATGCCAGTGCCAAATCATCATTAAGACTAACGATTTTGCTTACCTTTACACCAACATCAGGATGCACCTCATATTTAGTAACTGCCGGTCCTAAATGAACCTGTGTCACCCTTGCTTTTACTCCAAAACTCTGAAATGTTCTTTCGAGCTTAGCAGCATTCGCGTGGATAAGCTCATATTCACCACTTTGGTCAGTTTGTCTTGGCAGTTTTAAAAGTCTGATAGGAGGCAGCTCGTAGTCTTTGTTTTCCACTTCTGTAAACGTGATTGGCGGCGCATTCTCATCCTCCGGCTCTGCGACTGCCATTTCATGAGGCAGATCAGAAGCTGCTTCCCCGGGATCATCCTGATAAGCTCTTTCGGCAAAGCTTGATATAATTGGTTCGGGAGTTGGTTCAGATACCTGTTCAGAAGAATTATTAATCGTTATTACCGTTTCAGGTTCTTCTTCCTGCTGAAGAGCGTGCTGTTCTTCTTCTCTTCTTGAGTGTCTTTCCTCCCGTCTTTCTCTGCCTTTTTGTTTCCATTCTTTCATGTCATCTATAAAAGCAGCCCATTGTTTCTTGCAGAAATTCAGAATTGCGGCCATCATTTTCCCTGCAGCATCTCCGAATGTTTTTCCTGTTATTAGTACAAAACCGATAATAATTAATAAAAAGGCTACAATTTTTGAACCTGCTTCATCAAAAAGATAATAAAAGAGGGCGAAAAAAATAGCCCCAAGCATTCCGCCGCCTAAATCGGTTGTGCTTGTTTCTCCCCGGACTTCCATCCGGAATAGTTCCCATGTATTGGCTATTACACTCGGATCATCAAACTTCCCTCCATTTGAGAGAAGCTGAAATAATGTTACATGACTCAACAGCAGCAGGGAGCTGATGATGAGATAAATACCGATTAATTTAGTGTGGAACAGGTAGGGAAGTGCCCTCTTCCACATCAGATAACCTGAAAAGATAACGAGTCCAATCAGGCTGAGCATGTACCATTCTCCCATAAAGAAACGGAAAAAAAGCACCGTTGCATTCCCGACCGCTCCGAGCCTTGCAATTGATATTACCGCAAGTGCCAGCAGAATCAGGGCAATTAATTCAAATTTCATCGTCCGTTTCAATGTTTCGTTCTTTTTAGACTTTCTTTTCTTTCTTTTGGCCATATTATCACCTTATCATTGTTCTTATTAACAGCATCATCAAAATTCCATTATGTAATACATCACGTCTGTTATCGAAAGAAGAAGCAGCCATTTTTTGGCTGCTTCTAAAGTTACTTTAATTATATCATAACGATTCCTAGTTAAGGTGTTTTTTGAAAGGATTTATCAGCTTAACTGCGTTAAAGTGATCATGGACCCGGGAGTGTATCTTTCATTCATATAATGAGTAGGATCGCTGCTCATGATTCTTAAAATGCGGCATTCCTGTCCTGCATTCATTTCAACCAGGAGTGGGATTCCTTCATATGAGACAATTTTCTGCTTACCGAAATCGTCCTGCTCATTTTGGTAAATGAGTTCTTGCGGCATCATTGTATAAAGGATCATTGAACCATCACTTCTTCTTTTGGTTTATTCATATCAATCAGCTCGTTCAGCTTTGCGAGCGCAGGCCCGACCCCGCCTACTTCATCAATCAGTCCATATTCAACAGCATCCCTGCCGACCACATTGGTCCCAATATCCCTGGTCAGGTTGCCTTTATCAAACATAAGGTCTTTAAATTTCTGTTCGGATATATTGGAATGCTTCGTTACAAAATTAATTACCCGATCCTGCATTTTATCCATATACTCAAACGTTTGCGGCACACCGATTACCAGGCCGGTCAATCTGATAGGATGGATGGTCATCGTAGCTGTCTCTGCAATAAAAGAATAATCGCATGATACCGCAATAGGAACACCAATGGAATGGCCGCCTCCAAGGACGATAGAGACTGTTGGCTTAGACAATGAGGCAAGCATTTCTGATATTGCCAGCCCAGCTTCCACATCGCCGCCTACAGTATTCAAGATAACCAAAAGACCTTCTATTTTCGGGTTTTGCTCAATCGCGACGATCTGAGGGATTAAATGCTCATATTTTGTTGTTTTATTTTGCGGCGGAAGCTGAAGATGCCCTTCCACCTGTCCAACAATGGTCAAACAGTGAATTTTGGAATCCTGAGACAGCTGGGGTACATTTGTTTGTCCAAGCTGCTGAATTTTCTCCATAAGGGCAGATGGTTTATCCTCTTTCGGCTGTTCTTGCCCTTCTCCTCCCTCATTGCGGGTATTTTTCAAATCGTTTTCCATCCTTATTTCTCCCTTCAAGCAATATATTGTTAGTATGAACGCGTGATCATTTTTCATGCGCATTATTGCCTGAGGGGCAAGATCAAAAAACACAGCCCGGCAATCGATGCGGGCTGTGTTCTAACTGTTATCCCTCCATAAGAATCGGAAGGATCATTGGTCTGCGTTTTGTTTTTTCATAAAGATACTGATTCAGGCTGTCACGCATATCCTGTTTAATACCTGACCAGTCAAATGCTTCTCTGGCAAGGTTCTGTTCTACCGCTTCCCTAACTATTTTTACAGCTTCCTCGAGAAGCTTTTCTGATTCCCTGACATATACAAATCCTCTTGTAATGATTTCAGGACCAGCGGAGATCTTCTTTTCCTTTTTATTAAGAGTAACCACCACTAATAAAACGCCATCCTGAGATAGCAGCTTCCGGTCTCTTAAGACAATATTCCCGACATCGCCGACACCAATTCCGTCAATCAGCACATTACCAGATGGGATTTTTCCTCCGGGAACGATTGCGCCATCCTTGATTTCTGCTACATCGCCTTTATCCGGGATAAAAATTTGTCCGCTTGATAATCCGCACTCCAAAGCAACTTTAGCATGAGCTTTCAGCATTCGATACTCCCCATGAACCGGGATGAAGAATTTGGGACTCATCAGATTAATCATAAATTTAAGTTCTTCCTGGCTGCCATGGCTCGAGGTATTAAAGGTTCCCTTTCCTGGGATTACCTCAGCACCCGCTCTAAACAGCATATCAATCGTTTTGAAAATAAATACCTCTGTTCCTCTTAATGGTGATGCAGCAAGCAGAACGGTATCACCCTGTTTAATATTGACCTGTCTGTGGGACTGCTTCGCCATTTTTTGAAGGGCTTCTATCGGCTCTCCCTGTGTACCCGTGGTAAGAACAACGATTTGGTCATCACCATATTTGCCGATCTCAGTGACAGGAATAATCACATCTTCTCCTACCTGTAAATATCCGAGCTGCATAGCAATATCATAGATTCTCTGCAGACTTTTGCCGACCACAGCCACTTTCCTGCCTGTTTCGATCGCTGCATCAAAAATATGCTGTATTCGAATTAAGTCAGATGCAAATGAAGCCGCTATGACTCTCCCCTTAGCAGCATAGAATGCAGCTGTCATCTCTCTGGCCACTTTCGATTCTGAGCTGGTGTAGCCTGGCTTTTCAGCCTCTGTACTGTCAGATAGAAGGCAAAGAACTCCCTCTTCCCCTAAGCGCGCCATTTTGCCGATTTCAGGTTTGTATAAGTCAGTCGCTGCCTGATCGAATTTAAAGTCGCCGGTATACACAATTGCACCCTCTGATGTATGTATAGCCACACCCACACTGTCCGGTATGCTATGGCTCGTTCTAAAAAAAGTTACATCTGCCGAATCAAATTCAACCTTGGTATCTGAATTAATTTCAACAAACTGTGCTTTGCCTTTGTATTCCTGTTCCTTCATTTTTGCTTTGGCCAGTGCCAGAGTCAGCTTTGTTCCGTAAACAGGTACATTGACCTTTGCAAGCACATAAGACAGTCCCCCAATGTGATCCTCGTGTCCATGTGTCAGAAAAATCCCCTTTACTCTTTCCTTATTTTGAACTAAATATGTAACATCCGGTATGACGATGTCAATTCCGAGCATTTCATTTTCAGGGAACATTAATCCGGCATCGATGACAAATATATCCTCGTCTACCTCTGCCAAATACATATTCTTACCAAGTTCTCCGACTCCTCCGAGTGCTGCCAGCTTGATGCTTTCATTCTGTCTCTTTTTCAATGTATTATCCTCCCATGCATGTTCAGCCGATCAAGATCAGTTATCCATATTATACTTGAAGTCGTAAAACCATTACAACCAAATTTATACATGGGCTTTATTCAAGCATTCCTGAGGCTTTTTAAAATAATGGTCTCAGGTTATAGGACGTCATGACGGCTCTATGGCGACCATTTTCACCTAAGGCTTAACGTTTGGGGCCTTATGACAGCTCTGTGGCGACCATTTTCACCTAAGGATTAGCCTTTTGGGTCTTATGACAGCTTCATGGCGACCATTTTCACCTAAGGATTAGCCTTTTGGGTCTTATGACAGCTTCATGGCGACCATTTTCACCTAAAGATTAGCCTTTTGTCGTCATGACGCTTCCATGACGACCATGTTCATTCAATGCTAATGATTATGGGATCATAAGTTCCCCCTATAAATAATAAAAACCAACCAGCAAAAACACTGGTTGGCAAGCTTTGCAATTATCTAAATAGGGCAGCAACTGCACTGCGTTCCTGTTCTGTTAACGGAACCATTGGAAGACGGACGGATCCGACATCCAGCCCTTTAAGCTGCAGCGCTGTTTTTACAGGCACTGGGCTTGGGGCAGCAAAAAGCCCTTCCATGATCGGAAGTATTTTTTGATGGATTTTTGCAGATTTTTCAATTTCACCATTCAGGTAAGCTGTGATCATTTCCTGCATTTCATTGCCGATCACATGGGAAGCAACAGAAACAATTCCAGTCCCGCCTATTGCCATGCATGGAAGAGTAAGTCCGTCATCGCCGCTGTATAGCATGAAGTCATCATCCGTATTAGCAATAATTTTGGCCATTGCATTCAGATCTCCGCTTGCTTCTTTCACTGCAGCAATGTTAGAGATTTCCGAAAGGCGGATGATTGTTTCAGGCAGAATATTCACGGAAGAGCGTCCGGGAATATTATAAACCATTACCGGGAGGCTTGTGCTTTCCGCAATTGCCTTGAAATGCTGGTAAAGCCCTTCCTGGTTTGGCTTATTGTAATATGGTGCTACGATCATGATCGCATCTACACCAATTTGCTCTGCTTTTTTCGTTAATTCAATGGATTCATACGTATTATTGCTTCCGGTGCCGGCAATGACAGGCACACGTTTGTCAGCTGCTTTCACTGCATGTTTGAATAATGCCAGCTTTTCCTCTTTAGTAAGTGTTGGCGACTCGCCTGTTGTCCCGGCAACGACCAATGAATCTGTACCATTTTCTATAAGATGATTGATAAGCTGTGTCGTCTTAGGGAAATCAATATGTCCCTTGCTATCGAATGGTGTTACCATAGCTGTTGATACTCGGCCAAATAGAACCATGTTTACACTCCTTGCAGATGTTTAAAAGATCGGGAAGAAACGGGCGGATCTGCCGAATAGGATACAAATCCGTCGTTAACCGCTGAATGGCTTTCTTCTCTTTTTTAAACATGTTATTTTCTAAAATTAAATGTCTGTTCTCTCATATTCCGCTAAATCTTCTTCCAGGCGGAAAGCATCGTGCAATGCATTAACAGACTTTATCAAATCTGCCTGCTTCACCAGAACCCAAATTGTTGTATGGCTGTCTGCTGATTGCAGGATGCGGATTCCCTGCTCGGACAATGCCGTAACGATTCGCGAGGCCACACCGGGTACACCCTGCATTCCAGCACCGACAACCGAAACTTTTGCACACTCTCTTTCAACCAGGGGATCATGTCCAAGGCCCTTTAGAATACTAATCGCTTTATCGGTCATTTCTTCCGTAACCGTGTAGTTGACGCCATTCGGATATATATTGATAAAGTCAACACTGATCCCCTGGTTTGCCATGGCTTTAAAGACCTCGGACTGAAGATCATACTGGTCTTTCTTAGCAAGGACCTTTATTTGCGTCACATTGGAAACATGGGCTATTCCAGTTACCGAACGCTCTTTAATATCTGTTCCGCGTCTGTTCTTATTCAATGTTGTGACAAGTGTTCCGAGACTGTCGGAGTATGTTGAGCGGATTCTGATCGGAATTTTAGCCTGCATGGCAATTTCGACTGCCCGGGGATGAATGACCTTGGCACCCTGATAAGCCATATTGCAGACCTCTGTGTAAGTGACCACTGATAATGGGCGTGCATTTTCAGCAATGCGCGGATCAGCGGTCATGATGCCTTCCACATCAGTAAAGATATCTATCCACTCCGCATTAAGGGCTGCTCCAAGAGCCGCTGCAGAGGTATCACTGCCGCCCCTGCCGATCGTTGTGACATCACCTGTTTTAGAAGACCCCTGAAATCCTGCGACTACGACAACATCATGATTTTCAAGCTCTTTCAAAAGCCTGTCGCATTTCATATCAATAATTTTTGCGTTAGTATGATCATTATTCGTTCTAAATCCTGCCTGTGCCCCAGTCAGAGCTGCTGCAGTGATTCCATGTTCATTTAGCATGTTTGAAAATACAACACTTGAGATGACTTCACCGCAGGATAAAAGCAGATCCGTTTCTCGTTTGCTGATTTTGGCATTATTGCCTTCTACCAGTGAAAGCAGTGTGTCAGTTGCATATGAATCTCCTTTTCGGCCCATTGCCGAAACAACGACAACAACCTTGTATCCATCTGCCATAGCCTTTTTTATATGCTTAATTGCATGCTCGCGGCTACTCTCGTCGCGGACTGATGTACCTCCATATTTTTGAACGATGATATTCATTAAAACACCTCTAACCTCTCAGCATGAAGAGAATACGTTAACTATTTTACTATTCCAAGATTAATTAAACTTTCGGCGATCTGCACAGAATTCCATGCTGCCCCTTTAAGAAGATTATCAGAAACCACCCACATATGGAAGCCTTTATCCTCATCCAAATCTTTGCGGATACGGCCGACAAATACATCGTTTTTCCCGACACAATCAGCAGGCATCGGATAAATTTGATTATCCGGATCATCCTGCAGGACAACTCCAGGTGCATTTTCAAGAAGGCTCTTTACTTCATTTGCCGTAACGCTGTCTGATTCCACTTCAAAATAAAGGGACTCTGAGTGTCCGGTTGCCACTGGGAGACGCACGCATGTAGCAGCCACTTGCAGCTCTGGCATATGCATGATTTTCTTTGTTTCATTGATCATTTTCATTTCCTCATATGTGTAGCCATTATCCTGAAATTTATCAATTTGCGGAATCGCATTGAATGCAATTTGATAATGTTTTTTATCGCTCTTCACAGGAAGAATTGACGGCTCATACTCTTCGTTATTTAAAATGGCTTTTGTTTGTTCATTCAGCTCTTGAACTGCAGCTGCTCCAGAACCTGAAACAGCCTGGTAAGTAGAAACAATTACTTTTTTCAAGCCGAATTTCTCTTTTACCGGCTTTAGTGCAACAACCATTTGGATCGTTGAACAGTTTGGATTGGCGATAATGCCATTATGCTTATGAAGGTCTTCCTCATTCACTTCAGGTACGACAAGAGGCACATTGGGATCCATACGGAAAGCACTTGTGTTGTCTACCACAATGGCACCATGTTCGACCGCATGAGGGGCCAGTTCCTGTGAAACGCTTCCTCCCGCGCTGAATAGTGCGATATCCACGCCTTTAAAGCTCTCTGGCTTTGCTTCCTGAACCGTATACTCCTGGCCCTTGAATGCTACCTTTGATCCGGCAGAACGGGCTGATGATAACAGGGTTAATTGAGAGATCGGAAAATCTCTATTTTCAAGTGTTTGAATCATTTGCTGGCCAACTGCACCAGTTGCTCCAACTACCGCGACATGAAATCCTTTTTTCTGTTCCAAATTTCTTTTCCCCTTCCAGTACCATTATATTTTTCTAGCAAAGTTAGTTTTTAGTGAAAAACAATAGCCTAAAATTCAATAGAACGGCAGCCAAAGTAAATTGGCAGCCGTTTTCCTGCCTGAGTATAAAGATGGCAGGCTTCCATTTATATTATCAGCATATTGTCAATACTCCAAGAGGTTAATATTATTTTAAACACAGCTTGAAGGTTGGTTATCTTAGTAATTTTTATTCTAACATATTCGTTCACTAAAGGACTAAAATTTTTGCTAGAAAAAATAGGGGGGCTAATTGTCGTCTTTATATCTTTCCACTAATACCGGCTGAAGCTGTTTGCCTTCCATTGCATGAAGCACTGTATCAGATAATGCTGTCATCCTTGCCACCATTGAATTCGGCTTCTTCACTGGATCATCCTGGCCATATGGAATAAAATATATATTTTTCGTAGCCATTAGTCTCATTAAGTTTACTCCGTTTAAACCTAATGCATCATTTGTAGATATTCCCAGCACGACTGGCTTCCCGTTTCTTAAAGTTGCCTTTGCTGCCATCAGCACAGGCGAATCGGTCATGGCATTGGCGAATTTGCTCATCGTATTTCCGGTAAGCGGGGCAATCACCATGCAATCAAGAGGAATTTTAGGGCCCAGCGGCTCAGCTTTCACAATTGAATCAATCACTTTATGTCCAGTAAGATCTTCTATTCTCTGAATCCAGTCTTCCCCTTTTCCGAATCTGGTCTCAGTGCTCTTTACCGTAAAGGTGACGACGGGAAGGACTTCAGCCCCTGCAAGAACAAGTCTTTCTATTTCCGGGAACACTGCATCATATGTGCAATGCGAGCCAGTTAATCCGAATCCGATTCTTTTTCCCTTCAAACTCATATTGTATTCCCCTTTCTCTTTTGCAAATCTTCCTTAATCAATTGAGAAAGAACATTCGCCAGTATCTGTCCTGCTGTTTTTGGAGCAACGATTCCAGGCAGGCCAGGGGCGAGCAGTGCTTTTACTCCCCGTTTTTCTGCGTAGCGGAAATCGGTTCCTCCAGGCTTTGAAGCCAGGTCAATAATGAGCGTATGTGTCGGCATCTTCGATATGACGGAAGCTGTTACAACTAGATGGGGAGCTGTGTTTATGCAAATATCAACATCTTTTACCGCATCCTCAATCTCTTTCAGGTTAAATGGAGTTAGGCCCATTTCCGTTATCCTGGCGATATGCTCACTTTTTCTAGCCCCCACCTTTACTTTTGCACCCAGTGCATGAAAGGTTCTTGCTACACTCATTCCAACTCTGCCAAGGCCGATTACAGCAATATTAGAACCATGTATGGTGAAATCTGTATGCTGGATTGCCATCATGATGGTTCCTTCAACTGTTGGGATAGAATTATAAATAGCTACATCATCCCGTTCAAATAATTGAACAAGACGGCGGTCTGCCGATTTGGTTACTCCGGTTAAATATGAATTGGTTATGCCGGAATAGACTGTACAGTGTGCTGGAGTCTGGACGAGAATTTCCTCTTCAAAAATCACTTTTTCATTGGAGAAAATCGTTTCAATCTGACCCTCCAGACCCGTACCGGGAACAGGCAGGATAATCGCGTCTATATTGGAAAAGTCCACTTCATCTATTTTTTCTTTTACTGCACCAGAGAACGCATGATCGAGCTGCTCAAAACCAATTAATGCGAGCTTTGCATCAAGCTCAGTCAGTTTACGGATGATTTCGAGCTGCCTTGCATCACCGCCGATGACTGCTATTTGGGTTCCTGTCAGCATGCAACACTCACCTTCTTTTTTCTTTCATTTTAAGAAAGCATTTATTTTTGAAGCCAAAAACTGCATGACTCCTGGTAAAAAATATCCTCGCACCGGCAACGCCGCTATACTAAGCAGCTGCACAAGACAGCAATTGCAAGCAGATTTATCTTTAAACGAAATGTGGCGTTATATTTTGGCCGGCAATTCAATTAATAATCATAAGGGAATTGTTGTAATGAACTACTTCAACATCTTATGTATGAACGGGGCAATAGGTGAGTTTTCCACTTAAAAGAAAATGGGTCAAAGGTGAAAGGGATTTTAAAGGATTGAGGGGATTGGCTTCAAACGGTAAAAAACAAAAAGGACCTAATCGGCCCTTCGTTCAAAACTAATCCTGCTGATCTTCAGATTCCGGGATATCAATAATGATCATGTCATTGCCTATCTTCCTGATATGCTGCCATGAAACCCGGATTTCATCTCCCTGGCGCTTGAAGCCGAACCACTTTAATGAAGGGATGAGCAATGCCTGAATCTGCCCGTTTTTTTCATTTATTTCAAGGTCTGTCTGCCCAAGTACTCCCAGCCGTTCTGCACGCTTCACATCCACAATTTCCTTTCCGCTCAGCTCACTTAATCTCATCATCTGCCCTCCTTTTCTCTTTCTCTATATTTTTATCGTTCAGCCTGGCGTTTTAGAAGTCCAGGACAAAGAAAAGCGCAAGCGCCTTGTCCACGAAGGAACTCGGACCAGGAACGCCACGTCCTGTGGCAACGTCTGCATGATCCCCCATCCTCCCAAAAGCTGTCGCTTTTCGGTCGTGCGATGTTTATGCTGACGAAGCTTTCCTTGTCCTGTGGGCCTCAAGCACAAGATGAGCCTCTCGGAAAGGCGTTCTTTGCATTTCTGGGAGGCTTGGTTTGTGACCTAGAGGGGGTAGGCGCTGGAGCTAGACAGTTATCGAAGTAAAAAATTTATACCTTCTTATTAAAAAAAGAAAACAGCCTGCAGGATACAGGCTGTTTCTCCAATTTTGCTATCGGACCAATATATTAAAGATTTTTTGGAAGTTCTCCATCAGGGCTGATTAAAGCCACAGAATAATGATCTGTAAAAATGGAGTTCGCCATATTATTAACGCCCTGCATGGAAACTGCATCGATTTCATCGACAATTTCATCCATAGACCGATGTCGGCCCAGAAGCAGTTCGTTTTTGCCATTGCGGCTCATCCTGCTGTTTGTGCTTTCAAGGCTTAGCATTAAGCTTCCTTTGAGCTGTTCTTTACTGTTATTCAGCTCTTTATCTGTGATACCTTCTTTTTTAAGAGTGGCAAGGGTTTCGTGAATCGTATCGAAAAGAACATCCAGCTGCTTAGCTCCCGTTCCGCCGTAAAGCGTCACTATTCCGCTATCTTGGAAGGCAGAATGATATGAGAAAACAGAATAAGCCAATCCTTTTTGTTCCCTGACATCCTGGAATAGGCGGCTGCTCATGCTTCCACCCAAAATATTATTTAAAACAATCAGATTGTATATATCCTCATGCCCTACCTGCAGACCCTCGAACCCTAAGCAAAGATGAGCCTGCTCTGTATCCTTTTTACGGGCAAGATGGTTTGAATGAAACTCCGGCTTCTGCTCTGTGCGTTCTCTCTTGCCGCCTTCGTAGGATCCAAAGTATTTTTCTACTTCTTTGATGAAAGATTCCTCGATATTTCCGGCAATGGAAATTACGACATTTTCAGGCGTGTATGTTTCATGCATATACTGTTTTAATGTTTCACCATTAAAAGTGGCCAGCGTTCCTTCAGTGCCAAGAATCGGATAGCCAAGTGAGTGGTTCTCGTAGATTGCTTTGCTCAAAAGATCATGAACGATATCATCAGGCGTGTCTTCATACATTTTGATTTCTTCGTATACAACATTCTTTTCTTTGTTAAGTTCCTCATCCACAAATGTAGAGTTAAAAAACATATCAGAGAGCACTTCGAGTGCAAAATCAGAATGGGTATCCAGTACTTTTGCGTAGTAGCATGTGTATTCTTTTGAAGTGAAGGCATTCACCTGCCCGCCAATGCTATCAAAGCTCTCAGCAATTTCCCGGGCTGATCTCGTTTTCGTTCCTTTGAAGAACATATGCTCAAGGAAATGAGAAATTCCGTTATTCTCGGGAATCTCATTTCTTGAACCTGTTCCGATCCATACTCCTATCGCTACAGAACGGACGGTTGGAATGTTTTCTAGTACGACTCTTACCCCGTTTTGGCATGTATATTTCTTGATCAAATAAATTCCTCCTGTTCTGAAACCCAAAGACATACGCTTACATTAGTTTATATTATTATTGTTATTTTTTCCAAAATCCTGATTATTATTTTCTCTATATTGGATTCTCTTCTCGCTTAACATCTCGGATACTGTTCCTATCTCCAGGTTCTTCTGCTTAAGCCCTGTTATAAGTCTATCAAGTGATTTTTCGGTGGATTCCGTAGGATGCATCAGGATTAATGCTCCATTATGGACCTTTGATAACACTCTGTTTATCAGCACATCCGGGGAGGGCTTCCTCCAATCCACTGTATCAACAGTCCACATGACGGTGCCAAGGTTTTTCTCGGCAGCAATCTTCACTGTTTCATCTCTATAGCTGCCGCTTGGAGGTGCAAACCATGTAATAGGCTTACTCAGTTTTTCATCCATTGTGGCTTCAATCACATCATTTGTTTTTTGTATTTCTTCCCTTGTCCTTGCAGAAGAGATCACTTTCATATCAGGATGGGTGTACGAATGGTTGCCTACTTCATGGCCTGCATCCATAATCATTCTTGCGAGTTCCGGATTATTCTTTACCCATCTTCCTTCAAGAAAAAAACTTGCTGACACATTATGTTCCTTTAAAGTAGCAAGCATACCGGACAAATATTCATTTCCCCATGCCACATTAATAATGAAGCTGACCATCGGTTTATCGGGATGGCCTTTATATACAGGTGACGGCGGCAGGTCCTTTAACTTCACCTTTGGTTCAATTTGTTTAAATACAAGCTTATCATCTTTGAACTTTTTGCCTGATTTCATTTTTTTATATGATGCCTCAACATCTACTTCAATGCCGTTAAGACCGGGAATGGCTTTCCATACAGGGTCTATTTTTGCGTCCTGTGCAGGAATGCTGTATTCCTCTTTTTTCGCTGTAATTTCTTCATATAGTGAATCCTTAGGCTTGGAAACAGTTACGGCATCTGTTTCTTGTTTAAGGCCTGATACATACTGATCAGTAAAAGGATTATTGATAAAAACAAGTGCCATCACAAACATGATAATAATATGGATAAACTTTCTCATTCTTCATGCCTCCTTCAATTCATAGTATGATTTGAAGGGACAAGGTAGAACGGAACCGAAAAACAAAGGTATGCAATATAGGGCAAAAGCCCATGGAAATTCGTATATGTAAAAAGCCAGGGTTTCCCCTGGCTTTTAGGAAAATTCGCCCGCAAAATGCTTCTCTTTTAAATAGAGGTTAGTATTATTGCTGTGCTTTTTCCTTTTGCTCACGCTGTTCACGCAATACGGCTTTGCGGGAAAGATTTACGCGGCCTTGCTTATCGATTTCAGTAACCTTTACTAGAAGCTCGTCACCAATGGATAGAACATCTTCCACTTTTCCTACACGCTCTTCAGCAAGTTCAGAAATGTGAACTAATCCATCTTTACCTGAGAAGATTTCAACAAATGCACCGAATTTTTCAATCCGTTTTACCTTGCCAAGATACATTTGTCCAACTTCCACTTCACGTACGATATCTTCAATAATCTTCTTCGCTTTTTGATTCATTTCTTCATTTACAGATGAAATGAATACTGTTCCATCTTGTTCAATATCGATCTTAACGCCTGTTTCTTCGATGATCTTATTGATCTGCTTTCCGCTCGGTCCAATAACATCACGGATTTTATCTGGATTGATTGACATCATCAGAATCTTAGGAGCATATTCAGACAGCTCTTTTCTAGGCTGTTCAATAGTGCTCAGCATGGAATCAAGAATCTGCATGCGGCCTTTCTTCGCCTGCTGCAGTGCTTCCTCCAGAATCTCACGGGACAAGCCTTCAATCTTAATATCCATTTGCAGAGCAGTAACACCCTTGGAAGTACCCGCCACTTTGAAGTCCATGTCGCCAAGGTGATCTTCCATGCCCTGAATGTCTGTCAGGATTGAATAATGCTCGCCTGATTTAATTAGGCCCATTGCTATACCGGCAACTGGCGCTTTAATAGGCACACCTGCATCCATCATAGCCAAAGTACTTGCACAAATACTTGCCTGTGATGTTGAACCATTTGATTCCAGCACCTCAGAAACAAGACGAATTGTATACGGGAAATCCTTTTCAGATGGAATAATTGGCTCTAGAGCACGTTCTCCAAGAGCACCATGCCCGATTTCACGGCGGCCCGGCCCTCTGATTGGCCCGGTTTCACCTACACTGAAGTTAGGGAAGTTGTAATGGTGCATAAATCTTTTTTCTTCTTCAATTCCCAGCCCGTCCAGAATCTGTACATCTCCAAGAGCTCCTAATGTACAAATGCTCAATGCCTGAGTTTGTCCGCGTGTAAACAAACCTGAACCATGTGTGCGCGGCAGAAGGTCTACTTCTGAGGACAGTGGGCGGATGACATCCAATCCTCGTCCATCCGGGCGCACTTTATCTTCTGTAATTAAGCGGCGTACTTCAGCTTTAACAATTTTATCAAGGATCTGCCTGATTTGCTTCAGCTTGTCGTCGCCTGCTTCTTCACCTTCATATTTAGCTGTGATTTCTTCTTTAACTGCTTTAATGGCAGCTTCACGGGCATGTTTCTCCTGTACCTGGATGGCTTTAATCATATCCTTCTCACAGATGCCGCGTACTTCAGCCTCTAAATCCTGGTCAACCTGGTATAAAACAATTTCCATTTTCTCTTTGCCGATTTCAGATGCAATTTCTTCCTGGAAGGCAATAAGGCGCTTAATTTCCTCATGACCAAACATAATTGCTTCAAGCATTGTTTCCTCAGGCACTTCCTCTGCACCTGCTTCAACCATGTTAATAGCATCTTTTGTACCCGCTACAACAAGGCTGATATCGCTTTTTTCAGCCTGTTCTACAGATGGATTAATGATGAACTCTCCATCGATGCGGCCTACGCTGACTCCCGCAATCGGTCCGCCAAATGGAATATCCGACACAGAAAGGGCTAATGATGAACCGAACATTGCAGCCATTTCTGATGAGCAGTTTTGATCCACACTCATCACCATGCTTACAACCTGTACATCATTTCTGAAACCGTCAGCGAATAATGGACGAATTGGCCTGTCAATTAAACGGCTGGCCAAAATCGCTTTTTCACTTGGACGGCCCTCTCTCTTAATAAAACCGCCCGGTATCTTACCAACAGCATACAAACGTTCTTCATAGTTAACTGTCAGCGGAAAGAAATCCAGATTTTTCGGTTCTTTTGATGCTGTAGCAGTACTTAAAACTACAGTATCACCATAGCGCACTAAAACTGCACCATTAGCCTGTTTAGCAAGCTGGCCAATCTCTACAGTCAATTTGCGCCCAGCCCAATCAAGGCTGTAGACATGTTTATCTTGTCCCATAATTGTACCCCTCTCTGCATTCACTTAAGGACAGGCTTCAATTCTGCCTGGTCCGTTTAATTGTTGATTTCCTGCAATTTCCGCAGGCGTTCCTGCGAAGACAGCAAAAGCCTAATGAGCTTTGCATTACCCGCAGTCCAGTTTTATATAAAAGCATGAAATGCTCGTTAATCATAATAAAATTAGGCATCTTATAGTATGCACAATTTTCCCGTTTGCTAAAATAGGATAAGTTATGTATGTACATGATCAGGAACAAAATTCAAGTTTTTAAAGCTAATAAAAAAGCGGGAAAAAATCCCGCTTCTGTTGATTATCGACGTAAGCCAAGCTTATTGATTAACTCACGGTAACGTGCAACGTCTTTGTTGCGAAGGTAAGTTAATAGGTTACGGCGCTTACCAACCATTTTCAAAAGACCGCGACGTGAATGGTGGTCTTTCTTGTGAGTACGTAAATGGTCGTTCAAATTGTTGATTTCTTCAGTAAGGACAGCGATTTGAACTTCTGGAGATCCAGTGTCGCTTTCATGAGTTTTGAACTCATTGATTAGCTCATTTTTACGTTCTTTAGTGATTGCCATCCGGTTCACCTCCTAAATTTTCAATCCCCTGTTACTGAGCAAGCGTCGGTGACTCGACTTGCCAAGCAAAGGTTCATTTGGTACGTTAATTAGAATACAACTTTTTATGACAAAAAGCAAGGCTAAACCCTGTTTTTCTCAAAATATTGCTCAGTCTGCTGTTTATCCTTTTCGATTTGCGCAATTAACTCCTGAACGCCAGCAAATTTCCTTTCGCTTCTAAGATGTTTATGCCATTCAACTGTCACTTTCCTGCCATAAATATTTGAAGAGAAATCAAAAATATGGACTTCAACAGATGGCCTGTCCCCTTTTTCCTTATTAAAAGTTGGTTTGTAGCCAACATTGCAGACACCTTCATACCAGCTGCCATCTACTGAGAATCTTACAGCATACACACCAGGCGGTGGAATAATGCAGTCATCAGAAACATCCACATTCGCTGTAGGAAAGCCGATTGTACGACCTCTCTTATCACCATGGATAACGATTCCTGATGTTTTATAATATCTTCCTAAAAGACCGGGAAGCTCAGCCGTATTCCCTTCACGGATATATTTCCTTATTAGCGTAGAGCTGATTTTTTCGTCTTCTTTCGCCAGCTTTGCAACGACTGAGTAATCAAATTGATCCCTTGAATGAAACAGCAATGTTTCCATTGTGCCCCGTCCCATTCTTCCGTAGGAATAATCAAAGCCTGCCACGACATGCTTGGCATTAAGACCAATCAGGTATTGGTCAACAAACTCCTGGGGCAGAAGATTAGCAAATTCCCTTGTAAAATTGATAACAAACAAATAATCTATACCGAGATCAGCTATGATAGCAATTTTATCCTCAAGGGACGTAATATACTCCACATGCTGAACGCTTTTCCCCAAAACAACCGAGGGATGCGGATCAAATGTCATGACAGCACTTTTTAATCCTTTTTGTTCAGCTATTGATTTTGCTTCACGGATGACTTTCTGGTGACCCAGATGAACACCATCAAAATATCCAAGTGCTATTGCCAATTCAGGCATTTCGCTTTTATCCATTCGATGGGGATGATGTATATGAATAACTTCCATATTAATATTTCACCTTTTCTCTACAGAGCCTGGACCTATATAAATGCACAGCTTTTTAACAAGTGCTTATTGATCATTCCTTAACACTTTTACTGGCTTCATTAACCCTGGTTTGCGGGGGTGATGCTCATAAATCGCCAGAACAAGACCTTCTTTTTCCTCAATTGCGATTGGGCCTTTAGTGTCGAGTAAATGATCAGGGATAGTTAATACAGCCCCATTTTTTACTTTCTCTGCTACTTTATCACTTATTTGAAATTTCGGCAAATGAGAAAGCGCAGCTTCCATAGGTCGAAGAACCTCAGCCATTGTCCCCTTTTCGACCCTGTCTTCTATGTCTTCAAATGTCAGGCAATCATCAAGAGTGAGTGAGGCTGACTGGATTCTTACAAGATCAGACATATGGGCTGGGTATCCCAATTCAGACCCAATCATGACCGCAAGTGTACGGATGTATGTACCCTTGCTGCAGGCTACACGGAAACGGAAGGTAATATTCTCACCCTCAAACATCTCTCTGTCATCGAGAAGTTCGATTGAGTAGATAGTAACTTTCCTGGATGGCCGCTCCACTTCTATTCCCTGTCTTGCATATTCATAGAGGCGCTTCCCATTTACCTTTACTGCTGAATACATGGGGGGAGTCTGTGTAATTTCCCCGGTAAGGCTTTGAAGTACTTTCATCACCTGATTTCTGGTAATAGGTGCTGCAACAGCTTTCCTCTCCACAATTTCACCTGATGCATCTTCTGTTGTCGTAGAAAAACCTATTGTGACTTCTCCCTCATAAGACTTCCCTGCATCTGTTATGTATTCAGCCACCTTCGTTGCCCTCCCAAGGCAAATTGGAAGTACTCCTGTCACGTCAGGATCCAGTGTTCCGGTGTGGCCGATTTTTTTCATTCGCAAAATCTTCCGCAGCCTGAAAACACAATCATGGGATGTCATGCCCTTAGGTTTAAAAAGCGGCAAAATTCCTTCCATATTATGTACCACCTTGTCTATTTGTCTTTAGAAAAAAATGGATAGACAAAGTGTCTATCCATTCCATTATTCTTCTTCTTTGGAGCGTTCCTCATCTTTGGAACTGCCTTCGTCCTGAATTTGATGAAGCAATGATTCAATACGGTTTCCGTAGTCGATTGATTCATCAAATTCGAATAGAATTTCCGGTGTTTTGCGCAGCCGGATTCGCTGGCCGATTTCAGATCGGATAAAGCCTTTTGCTTTAGCCAGCCCGCGAAGCGTATTCTCCCGCTGTTCCTCATCACCCAGAACGGAAATAAACACGGTTGCCTGCTGGAGATCCCCGGTAACTTGAACATCAGTGACAGTTACAAAACCAACCCGCGGGTCCTTGATTTTTCGGCTGATGATTTCGCCCAGTTCTTTTTTCATTTGTTCTCCAACTCGATTTGCTCTAAGGCTCATTCTATATCACCTCTTCTTAAAGCCACTCTAAATCTGTAATTGTCCGCTCAATTTCAGGGAACGAATCAATCATTTTCAGCGCATTTTGCAGCTCGTGTTCAGTTGAAACCTGGGTGGACGAAACGGCCACAATGGCAATTTTGGTCCGCTGCCATAGGTCCTGATAGTCCACCTCAGATACAGAAACATTGTATCTTTGTTTCAGCCGGGTTAGAATACGCTGCAAAACAGCCCGTTTTTCTTTCAAAGAATGTGTGTCATAAATGATACATTCACAGGCAGCAAGCCCAATTATCATTAACGTTCCACTTCTTCCATTATATATGCTTCGATGACGTCGCCTTCTTTAACGTCATTGAAGTTTTTGATGGTAATACCGCATTCATAGCCTTGGGCTACTTCTTTAGCGTCATCTTTGAATCGCTTAAGAGCATCAACTTCGCCTTCAAAAATTACTACTCCATCGCGGATTAAACGAACGCCGCTGTCACGGGTGATTTTTCCGTCTGTGACATAAGAACCTGCAATTGTACCGATTTTGGAAACTTTGAATGTCTGGCGTACTTCAGCCTGGCCGATAATTTTTTCCTGGAACTCAGGATCCAGCATACCTTGCATCGCCAATTCGATTTCCTCTATTACTTTGTAGATGATGCGGTGCAGACGGATGTCAACATTTTCTGCATCTGCAGCACGTTTCGCGTTATTGTCAGGACGTACATTGAATCCGATCACAATAGCGTTGAAAGCAGCAGCTAAAGTGATGTCAGACTCGTTAATGGCACCTACACCTGTATGAAGGATGCGAACATTAACACCTTCTACATCAATTTTATGAAGAGCAGCTGTCAATGCTTCCGCTGAACCTTGAACGTCTGCTTTCACAACGATGTTTAAGTCTTTCATTTCCCCTTGTTTCATATGTTCAAACAAGTTATCCAGACTTACGCGTGTTTTTTCATTTCTTTGAGCCTGCAATGCCTGCTGGGCACGAGCTTCACCAACCTGACGGGCTGTCTTTTCATCATCAAGAACAGCGAATCGGTCACCGGCTTGAGGAACATCGTTAAGACCTGTAATCTCAACAGGAGTTGAAGGTCCGGCAGTTTTCACACGGCGGCCAAGGTCATTAACCATTGCACGGACACGTCCAAATGAGTTACCGACAACGATTGGATCTCCTACCTTCAATGTACCGTTTTGCACAAGCAGAGTCGCAACTGAGCCGCGTCCTTTGTCAAGCTGTGCTTCGATAACTGTACCAACGGCATTGCGGTCAGGATTTGCTTTGTATTCTTCCACTTCACCTACAAGAAGAATCATTTCAAGCAATTCATCAATTCCCTCGCCTTTAATTGCTGAGATTGGAACAAAGATTGTGTCTCCGCCCCATGCCTCTGGAACCAGGCCATGTTCAGTCAATTCCTGCATAACACGGTCAGGATTTGCTGCTTCCTTATCCATTTTATTAACAGCAACGATGATTGGCACTTCTGCTGCTTTCGCATGGTTAATTGCTTCTACTGTTTGCGGCATAACACCGTCATCTGCTGCTACAACGAGAATTGTTATATCGGTAATTTTCGCACCGCGGGCACGCATAGTTGTGAATGCAGCGTGTCCGGGAGTATCAAGGAAAGTAATCTTTTTGCCGTTTTCTTCAACTTGATAAGCTCCAATATGCTGAGTGATTCCGCCTGCTTCTCCCGCTGTAACTTTCGTGTTGCGGATGGAGTCAAGCAATGTTGTTTTACCATGGTCAACGTGTCCCATGATAGTAACAACAGATGGACGTTCCACCAGTTCGGCATTTTCATCTTCAGCGAAGTATACTTCAAGATCGGTTGTATCAACCAGTATCTCTTCTTCTACTTCGACACCGTATTCACCTGCAATCAGCTCAATCGCATCTTTGTCTAGGTCCTGGTTAATGGTTGCCATAACACCAAGCATAAATAGCTTTTTAATGATTTCAGAAGGCTCGCGGTGAAGCTTCTTTGCAAGTTCCGCTACTGTCAGTGATTCGCTGAAAGTAATTTTTGAAGGAAGCTCCTTCACTTTTTTAGGAGCTGGGGCCACATGCGTCTGCTGCTGTTTGCCTTTGTTGTTTTTATTCTTATTGTTGTTTCGGTTATTGTTATTGTTTCTATTGTTATTATTGTTTCTGTTGTTGGTATTGCCTCTGTTATTGCCGGAGAAGTTTTTGCCGGACTGGCTGCCCTGTCCCTGGCTTCTGTTTTCACCGGATTTATTCTGAGGCTTGCTTTTAGCAGCTGTGGAATTGCCGGCACTATTATTTGAAGCCGGTTTTTGATTTCCCTGCGGCTTCTGCTGGTTTTGAGGTTTGCTCTGCTTTTGAGCCTGGCTGTCATTCTTGATAAAAATACCGTCAAGCTTCTGGACTGCCGCCGGCTCAATCGTAGTCATATGATTGGAAACCTCAATATTCATGTCTTTTAATTTTGTAATAACATCCTTGCTTGAAATGTTATGTTTTTTCGCATATTCATAAACGCGCATTTTACTCATACTTTCACCCCCGCTAGTATTAATCGAGCAACGTTAACAGCTTTTTTGCAAATCCGGCATCTAACACTGCCACCACAACGCGGGCTTCCTTCCCTATAGCCTTGCCGAGCATTTCCCGGTTTTGTATCAGCTTATATGGAACCCCAAATGATTTACATTTATCTGTAACTTTTTTTGCCGTATTTGCGGATGCATCTGCAGACAGCAAAACAAGCTTTGCTTTGCCGTTTCTGATCTCTTTAACAGCAAGCTCTTCTCCCGAAGTAATTTTCCGTGCCCGATTGGCTAAGCCAAGCAATGACATCCATTGATTTGAGTTCATTTGGATTGCCGTTTCTCCTTCTCTATTAACTCCAAGAGTTCTTCATAGATAGCATCATCTATGGAAACTTCTAAATGATTGGCTAAGATATTCTTCTTCTTTGCTAACAAAACTGCTTCCTTTTCTTTGGAAAGATAAGCCCCGCGCCCTGATTTTTTTCCGGTCGGGTCAACAGATACTTCGCCTTCTTTGGAGCGAACGATGCGAACGAGTTCTTTTTTCGGCCTCATTTCACCGGTAGCGACACATTTTCGCAAAGGAACTTTTTTGCGATTGTTCACGATCATTCACCTCTTCCCTATTCTTTTTCCTCTAAAAGCTCATCCTGAAAATCGAAGTCTGCATCATTTTCATAGTCATCGTTTTCATAATCATCATTATCAAAGTTCAACAGTTTTTCATCCCTCGGATAAATTCCGGCTTCCCGGGCATCTGTTTCCGATTTGATGTCTATTTTCCAGCCTGTAAGCTTTGCTGCTAGTCTTGCATTCTGTCCGCGCTTTCCGATTGCCAGTGAAAGCTGATAATCAGGAACTACAACAGTTGTTGCTTTGTCATCTTCATTTACGATTACGTCAAGCACCTTTGAAGGACTTAGTGCATTTGCCACGAATACTACTGGATCTGAAGACCATTTTACAATATCAATTTTTTCGCCCTTCAGCTCATTGACTACCGCCTGTACACGTGTGCCCTTAGGCCCTACACATGAACCTACCGGATCAACTTCTTCATTGTCTGAATGAACCGAGATCTTGGAACGGTCCCCTGCCTCACGCGCAACGGATTTGATTTCTACTGTTCCATCATAGATTTCAGGAACTTCGATTTCAAATAATCTCTTCAGCAGGCCAGGATGGGTTCTGCTTACAAAGATCTGTGGTCCTTTTGTTGTCTTTTCTACTTTTGTAATAAAGACTTTAATGCGGTCATGGGGCTGATAACGCTCATTTGGCATTTGTTCGTTTGCCGGAAGGATGGCTTCAATCTTTCCAAGGCTTACATAGATGAACTTAGGATCTGTACGCTGAACTATTCCCGTCATGATATCTTCTTCACGGTCGATAAATTCAGAATAAATGATGCCTCTTTCCGCTTCACGGACACGCTGTGTAACAACCTGTTTAGCCGTCTGGGCAGCTATGCGCCCAAAATCCTTAGGTGTTACTTCCATTTCTACGACATCTTCCACCTGGTAGTTCGGGTTGATTTTTTGAGCATCCTCAACAGAGATCTCAAGACGCGGATCAAATACTTCATCCACTACCTCTTTGCGGGCAAAGACTCTCATCGTTCCGTTCCCTAGGTTTAAATCAATGCGCACATTCTGTGCCTGGTTAAAGTTTCTGCGGTAGGCTGACACCAATGCAGCTTCAATGGCTTCGATAATCACATCGCGAGAAATGCCTTTTTCTTTCTCAAGCAATGTCAGAGCATCCAAAAGTTCACTGCTCATGAGATTTATATCCCCCTTTATTTCTCTTATAAAAATGATCAACTCTAAAGCAGCAATTTGCTTTTCTTATTAAGACAAGTATTGAGTTTTGTATGTCAATAACTGTCCAGCGCAAGGCGCTTCCGCTTTTCTTAAAAAGCAGGCCCCCATCAGCCGTTATTAAAATACAACGGCTAAACGGGCATTCGCTACCTTCTCATAAGGAATTTCAATATTTTTCTTCCTTGTTTTGATTTTCACTTCTACCGTAACGGTCTCGCCGTCAAATTGGGTTAACACACCTTCAAACGTTTTTTCACCGTCAATTGGCTCGTATGTTTTAATGTAAACATTCTTGCCGACAGCTTTAATAAAATCACTGTCTTTCTTAAGAGGGCGTTCAGCTCCCGGCGATGAAACTTCCAAGAAATAGTTGTATGGAATCGGATCTTCAGCATCAAGCTTTTCGCTTAGCTTTTCACTGACCATTCCGCATTCCTCGATATCAACACCAGTTTCTTTATCAATAAATACGCGAAGGAACCAGTCTTTCCCTTCTTTTACATATTCAATGTCGACTAATTCTAAATTAAGTTCATCCACAATAGGGGTGACCAGTTGTTCCACCGTTTCAGTCACTTTGCTCATTCATATCCCTCCTTTTTCCTGGATTCTAAAGCGCTGTTTTTCAATCAATAACTCAGAAATTGGCTCTGCTAAACTTAATTAACATATAGTTTTAACATAGATCCGATATTAAGAAAAAACCGTACACAACACGAAAGAGTGGGTTGCCCCACTCTTCCTTTTGCGAGAGTTATTCTTAGTATTTCCAATAAAACTATACCATAACCAATTTTTTTATGCAAATGGAATAGCTGTCAGCAGAAGGGTTTGGACCATTCGCTGGTCTTATTTTTAGAATAGAGACAGCTGATTTTGTTCCGGAAGGGATTCCAGGCAGCCATGGTTATCAAGATACTCGATAATCGTCTTGGACACTTTTCCGCGCTGCTGCAGATCTTCCTTCGAAAGGAATTCCCCTTCTCCCCTTGCTTTAACTATATTGAATGCTGCGTTTGTGCCCAAACCCGGAATGGAATTAAACGGCGGGATCAAGGAATTTCCATCTATGATAAACTCACTTGCGCTTGAGCGGTATAAGTCCACCTTTTGGAAGTTAAAGCCCCTTTCGTTCATTTCCAGAGCCAATTCCATTACAGTCAGCAGGTTCTTTTCTTTCGTTGAAGCATCAAGACCCTTTGCATTGATTTCTTCGATGCGTGCACGGATCGCCTGGGATCCTTTAACCATTGCATCCACGTCAAAGTCTTCTGCACGGACAGTAAAATATGCTGCATAGTAAAGAAGCGGATGGTGCACTTTAAAGTACGCAATCCGGACAGCCATTAATACGTAAGCAGCTGCATGGGCTTTAGGGAACATGTATTTAATCTTTTTACAGGAATCAATATACCATTCAGGGACTTCATTCTTTCTCATTTCCTCTTCCATCTCATCGCTTAGGCCTTTACCCTTACGGACCGATTCCATAATTTTGAAAGCAAAAGCAGGCTCAAGGCCCTGATAGATTAAATAAACCATTATATCATCACGGCAGCCGATTACTTCACTTAGGTTACAAATATTATTATGGATTAATTCCTGGGCATTTCCGAGCCAAACATCTGTACCATGTGAAAGACCTGAAATCTGCACAAGCTCTGAGAAAGTGGTCGGCTTCGTATCTTCGAGCATCTGGCGGACAAATCGTGTACCAAATTCGGGTATGCCGAGTGTTCCGGTTTTACACATGATTTGCTCTTCGGTCACACCAAGTGATTCCGGCCCGCTGAAAATCTTCATTACTTCAGGGTCATCTGTTGGAATGGTTTTTGGATCAATTCCGCTAAGGTCCTGAAGCATCCTAATAACAGTCGGATCATCGTGACCAAGTATATCAAGTTTTAATAGATTATCATGAATGGAATGGAAGTCAAAATGGGTTGTTTTCCATTCAGATGTCCGGTCGTCTGCAGGGAACTGAATAGGCGAAAAGTCGTAAATATCCATGTAATCCGGCACAACAATGATGCCGCCCGGGTGCTGTCCGGTTGTCCGCTTTACCCCTGTACAGCCGGAAGCCAGCCTGTCAATTTCCGCACCCCTTATTTGCAGATTATTATCGTTCTGGTATGCTTTGACGTAACCATAAGCTGTTTTATCGGCAACAGTACCGATTGTTCCAGCACGGTATACATAATCCTCCCCGAATAGCACCTTTGTATAGTTATGGGCTCTGGGCTGGTATTCCCCGGAGAAGTTCAAGTCAATATCGGGAACTTTATCTCCCTTGAAACCAAGGAACGTTTCGAACGGAATATCATGTCCATCTTTTTTATATTTTGCTCCGCAGCTCGGGCAATCTTTATCAGGCAGGTCGAAACCGGAGCCCACTGATCCGTCATTGAAAAACTCGGATGTTTTGCATTCCGGGCAAACGTAATGCGGCGGCAGAGGATTTACCTCCGTTATTTCGGTCATCGTCGCAACAAAAGAGGATCCGACAGATCCACGGGAACCAACCAGATAGCCATCATCCAGTGATTTTTTTACAAGCTTATGAGAGATCAGATAGATAACCGCGAAACCATGTCCGATAATACTCTTAAGTTCTTTTTCAAGGCGCGCCTCAACAATCTCAGGAAGCGGATCACCATAGATCCTTCTTGCCATTCCGTAACTCATGCTGCGCATCTCTTCATCTGCGCCTTCAATTTTTGGCGTATACAAATCATCTTTAATCGGCTTTATTTCTTCAATCATATCTGCTATTTTGTTCGTATTCTCTACTACAATTTCCTTCGCTTTGTCTTTGCCGAGAAATGAAAAAGCGTCAAGCATTTCATTGGTAGACCTGAAATGAACATCTGGAAGCTGATGGCGATTAAGCGGATTCGCTCCTCCCTGTGAATTAACAAGGATTTTCCGGTAGATTTTATCATTTGGATTCAGGTAATGGACATTACCTGTTGCGACTACCGGCAGACCAAGCTTATCTCCCAGTTTTACAATATTAGTGATGATTTCTTCCAGCGCTTTTTCATCTCTCACAAGTTCAAGCTCTAAAAGGTGTGCATAAACGGCTTTTGGATGCACTTCAAGATAATCATAGAATTGTGCTGTATCTTCCACTTCATCCGGAGATTTCTGCATCATGCCTTCAAAAACTTCACCTTTATCGCACCCGGAACCAACCAGTATTCCTTCCCGATGCTTTTGAAGGACTGACCTGGGAATGCGCGGCACTCTGTAAAAGTATTCCATATGCGAGATGGATACAAGTTTAAAGAGGTTTTTCAGACCCGTTTCTGTTTGTGCAAGCAGGGTGCAATGGGCAGGCCTTGCACGCTGATAAGCATTTCCCTGTCCCATATTATCATTGAATTGATCATGATATTCGATTCCTTTTTCCTCTGCACCTTTTAGCATTTTAAGAAGCAGATAGCCGGTTGCTTCCGCATCATATATTGCACGGTGATGCTGGGTGAGTTCAACATCGAATTTTTTGGCAAGGGTATTCAGACGGTGATTTTTCATGTCAGGATATAAAAAACGTGCGAGTTCAAGAGTATCTATTACAGGATTAGGCGCCTTGCCAATACCGATCTTTTTATAGCCAACATTCAGGAAGCCCATGTCGAATGAAGCATTATGTGCTACTAAAACAGCATCTCCGGTCCATTCATGGAACTTCTTCAGAACATCTTCCACTTCCGGTGCATTCTCCACCAGATCATCTGTTATTCCAGTCAGATTAATGGTTGTTGCGGATAAAGGGTGATGAGGGTTTGCAAAGGATTCAAAACGATCAATGATTTCACCATCATGAATCTTAACTGCGGCAAGCTCAATAATCGTATCATATACAGCTGATAAGCCGGTTGTCTCAACATCAAATACCACATAGGTATCTTCAGTAAGCTTGCGATGCGAATCATTATAAGCAATCGGTACACCATCATCCACAAGGTTCGCTTCAATTCCATACAGAATCTTAATATCATTCTTTTTCCCGGCACCATAAGCTTCAGGGAATGATTGAGCAACAGCATGATCCGTAATGGCTACAGCTTTATGGCCCCATTTTTTCGCCTGGGAAACCAGTGCACTGACAGATGAAACAGCATCCATTTGGCTCATCGGTGTATGAAGATGAAGTTCAACCCTTTTTTCTTCAGCAGGCGATGTATCCTGCCTTTGGATAGGTTTGATCTCATTAATATCATTCCCGATCATTACCAGATCACGGACAAATGTATCGTTTTGAATGCTTCCGCGGACCTTTAGCCACATCCCTTTTTGAATATGCTGGTATAAAGCGGCATCCTCTTTATCCCGAGAAAACATTTTTACTAGAATGGAACTGGTATAATCCGTAATTTTAAAAGTTAAGAGCGTCCGGCCGCTGCGCAGCTCTCTGGTCTCAGCAGCAAAAACGTAGCCTTCAACGGCTACCCGGCGTTCTTCATCTACTATATCAATCAATTTGCGGTAATCTGCATCATCTTTAATGGTAAGTCCGATTGTAAGCGGCCCCTTAGGTGCTGTGTGATCTGCAGATTCAGCTTCCGCTTCTTTCTTCTGCATCTCGATTGCTGCCTGGAGACCACGCTCCTGGTCTTCTTTGCGTTTGGCTTCCATGAATTTTTCATATTCTTCATTGGAACCATCAATAGATACTTCTGTATCAACTGATAATGCCGGAAAGCCAAACACTTGAAAAACATCTGAAATAGTGCCAGCATACTTCTTCTTGATAGACAATCCTTCCAATTCATTACGGACTTTAATGATAAGTTTGTTGCCCTGTACAGAAGGAACCTGTTCATTCAGAAGTTTTAAAAGCGGCGGCGCCATGCCATCCATTTCTTTAATGCAGTTATGCCAGTATTCAAGTACAAGCTGTTCAGTAAAATCCTGATTTCTAACAGAGATGCTATATGAAATTTCTGCGATATGGGAAAATGTTTTTTCCAGCTGATCTGTAAAACGGCTATATACACTGCAAGGCAAAATCTTTGGAAAGGCAAAGTAAAAATGCCATTTCCGTGACTGTCTTTCGACTATGACCCTTTCGATTTGGGCATCATGAAAGTGCTGCACAAAGGCATCTTCAGTTAGCTGCATCTGCTGGAGCAAGAGCTGAAATCTAGAAGGTTCGCTCATCTTTCTCTCTCCCATCCAATAATCTTGGTTTCTATTTTAAGTTGAATTTTTTAATGTATTTAAAAAAACAGACGGACTTAATTATAACATATCGTATCAGATAGTGATTTAAAAAAACGGATTCCATTTTGGAACCCGTTTTTTCGTCTAAACCAAAGGATATTGCACCTATTTTTTATGCAGGAATACTGCAGCTGCATTAACTTTTTAAAGGAAAAATCTCTGAATATCGTTCCAAGTAACCACTAGCATTAGCAGCATTAAAAGTGCAAAGCCAATAAAATGTACCATTCCCTCTTTGTGGCGGTCAATCGGCTTCCCTCTTACAGCCTCAACTGCAAAGAACATTAATCTTCCGCCATCAAGAGCCGGAATTGGAAGCAGGTTCATAATTCCCAGATTTATGCTAAGAATTCCTGCCCATTTCATCAGGTAGTAGATGCCGGATTTGGCTACAGTATCTGTTGAAACATAAATGCCTACCGGGCCTGATAATGCATCAATAGAAAACTGTCCAGTGACAAGCTTGCCAAGCATGACAAAAATTTCTTTCGTCCAGAAATAAGTTTCCTTGGCTCCGTAGGTAATAGCCTTTAATGGAGACTTTTCCATCGGGCTATAAACACCAATGATCCCTATTTTTTCGCCTTCTACATCCTGAACCTTTGGTGTAACCGATATTGTATGTTCCTGGCCGTTTCTTTCCACTAAAAATTCTAGTTCTTCACTTGGGTTCTTTCTAATGATTTCCACTACATCTGACCAGCTTGAAATTTCGGCTCCATCCACACTTTGAACCATATCGCCTTCCTTAAGCCCAGCTTCATATGCTGCACCATCAGGCGTCAGCTTGCCAAGGGCAGGTTCATTTGTTGGAATGCCCTGCAATAAGGCTATTAGAACAAAAACGATAAAAGCCAGAACAAAATTCATCATTGGGCCTGCGAAAATCGCCATTGTTCTCTGGCCCAAGGTCTTTGATGCAAATTGACGGTCATACGGAGCAATGAGCGTTTCGGTCCCATCCTCAACCAGTACCGCTGAACGGCTGACTTTGAAAATTTGGATTGACTCATCCTCTTCTCCCTCAACATATCCTTTTATTACAAGGGTATGCTCAATATCAGCATCTTCAACTTCAACGATTCTTGCATCAGGATACTTATCTTTGTTGTTTAATATAATTTTGCTAACTTCCTCGTTTTTATCAAGGATTAAGCCAATGCGGTAGCCTGGTTTGATTTCCACCATTTCAGGATCTTCACCGGCCATGCGGACAAACCCGCCGATGGGCAGAAGACGAATCGTGTATACCGTTTCATCTTTTTTAAAGGAAAACACCTTTGGTCCGAATCCAATTGCAAATTCCCGGCAGAGTATTCCTGCTCTTTTTGCGAATATTAAATGTCCGAGTTCATGAAAAAAAACCAGTGCCCCGAAAATAACTATAAAGGCTATTACTGTACTCAAGTTTTAACCACCTTTTTTTAGAGGTTGTTCAAATGCCGCTGGTAAGTGCATTAAGTTATCATCTGTTACGCACTCTTCAGCACTTGAACACAAGCTTATAGAAGCGAGTTAACATATTTTCTCGTTTCCAAATCTGTTTCCTGAATTTCATTCAGGCTTGGATTTGAGATAACGTCATGGCTGCCCAGTGCTCTTTCGATGAAATCTTCTATTTGCAGGAAGGTAATCTTTCCATCCAGAAATGCAGCAACAGCAGCTTCATTTGCTGCATTCAATACGGCTGGCATTGATCCGCCTACTTTTCCGGCTTCATAGGCAAATTTCAGGCAGCGAAAACGATTAAAGTCCATTTCTGCAAAATGGAGCTTGCCGATTTCAGCAAGATTCAGACGTTTTGCTGTTCGCAGCGGGAGCCTGTCTGGATAAGTTAATGCATACTGTATAGGTACTCTCATATCCGGGGTGCCAAGCTGTGCGATGACACTGCTGTCATGATATTCCACCATGGAATGGATAATGCTTTCTTTATGGAGAAGGACATCTATTCTACTGTAATCCATTGAGAAAAGCCAATGCGCTTCAATAACTTCAAGTCCCTTATTCATCATAGTGGCAGAATCGATGGTGATTTTTGCTCCCATTGACCAATTCGGATGATTAAGCGCCTCTTCAACAGTCACATTTTCCAATTCCTTGCGGGAGCGGTCTCTGAAACTGCCTCCCGAAGCTGTTAAAATGAGCCTTTCAATATTTTTTTCTTTTTCCCCCTGCAGAGATTGAAAAATAGCAGAGTGTTCACTGTCTACTGGAAGGAGCGTTACACCATTTCGGTTTGCTGCTTCCATGACCAGATGGCCGGCTGTCACAAGGGTTTCCTTATTCGCGATAGCGATAGTCTTCTTTTCCTCAATCGCCTGCAGGGTAGGGCTTAGGCCTACACTGCCTAATACAGCATTAACCAGTATTTCTGATTTTTTGTAAACGGCAACCTCTATCAAACCTTCATGTCCATATGTAAATGTTATGCCGGGAAACTCCGCTTTAAGAATATCTGCGGAACTTTTTTCTGAAAGTGAGACAAGTTCAGGCTGAAAGTCAGAGATAATCTTCCTGGCAAGATCTATATTCCTGCCGGCAGACATGGCTGCCAGCTTAAATTCCTCGGGGTGCTCTTTAATAATTTCGAGGGTCTGAGTGCCAATAGACCCTGTTGCCCCCATCAAACTGATATGTTTCATAGTCTCCTCCTAATAAGAAAAGCGGAAGCGCCTTGCCCACCCCCAACAACCATAAGACGAGCCTTCAAGAAAGGCGTTTTTTGCCTTTCTGCAGGAACGGCTTAAGACCTCGAGGTGGCAGGCGCTGGAGCTGGACATTTATCTAGTATCCAAATGAATACTGCTCTCTAGCCAATAGGTTACAGCAGATGAAAAAAGTGGAGCAAAGGCAGGACGAATAACAAACTGTCAAAACGGTCCAGGATTCCGCCATGTCCAGGCAGAATATTTCCTGAGTCTTTTACATTATAATGACGCTTTAATGCTGACTCCACTAAATCCCCTATTTGCCCAAACACTGACAGGATGGCTGTAATTACTAATAGCCCCAGCAGGGACTCATCAATATCTGTAAAGATAATAAATAATACCGAAACAGCAAGCGCACAGGCTACACCGCCAAGTGACCCTTCCACAGTCTTATTCGGGCTGATTTCAGGCCAAAGCTTTTTCTTTCCCATTGCCTTTCCAATAAAGTAGGCACCTGAATCTGTTGCCCAAATAAGGAATAATGCAAAAAAGAGATAGGTCAGGCCCTGATCTGCGAAGCGTGTCTCCATAAAATAGTAAAATCCAATGCCAACATATAAAGTAGACATTATCGAAAAAGCCACATCATCAAAAGTAAATTTGTTTTTTGTTGCGACTGTATACGTTAAGAAAAGAAGCACTCCAAAAAGAGCTACCTCAATTTTTGTATAATTCAAATCATCCAGGAATGACTGAAATTCTTTAGGCAAAAGGAAAACCCACAATAAAAGTAAAGAAATAATACCTGGAATCGAGAATAAACTTAAGTTCCTCATTTTCAATAGTTCATATAGTGCAATGGATGCCAGTAAATATGCCAGGATGATGATTGGCATGCCTCCATATATAATGATCGGCAGGAGGATTGCTCCAAATATAATGGCTGTGATAATACGCTGTTTCATTCAATTTTCAACACCTTTATTGTACTCCTCCAAAACGCCTCTGGCGGCTTTGGAATACTTCGATCGCTTCAAGCATTTGCTCTTCATTGAAATCCGGCCATAAGACATCTGTAAACCAGAATTCTGTGTATGCAAGCTGCCAGAGCATAAAATTGCTTAATCTGATTTCACCGCTTGTGCGTATCAGCAGATCAGGATCCTTTAATCCGCCTGTCATAAGGTAGGATGAGAATTTTTCTTCATCCAATTCATTTTCATTCATTATACCACTTTTGCAATCATTTAAGACATGCCTGACGGCTTCGAGTATTTCTGCTCTGCTCCCATAATTTAGTGCAAAGTTCAGCACCAGGCCGGTGTTATTTTTTGTCTCTTCCATCGCTTTGGAAACTGCTTTTCGGGTATGGGCAGGCAGGTGGTCAAAATAACCAATCATTCTTACTTGCACATTTTCTTCTACCAGCTCAGGCAGAAAAGTGCCCAGAAATTCCTCAGGCAGTTTCATCAGAAAGTCCACTTCCATTTTGGGCCGTTTCCAATTCTCAGTTGAGAATGCATATAAAGTTAGAGTCTTCACTCCAATATCACTTGCAAATCTGGTAATTTTTCGGACAACTTTCATTCCCTCATGATGGCCGGCAACTCTTGGAAGCGCTCGTTTTTTTGCCCATCTGCCATTCCCATCCATAATAATGGCAACATGCTCAGGAATGTGCAATTCTTTTATTTTTTCAACTCTCTCTCGGAGATCGGAAGAACTGTTTTGGGACTTCCATAACTTCATTTTATCAAACATAAGTCTGCTCCTTTAAAATAGGTTAATCCTCCGATAAAAGACAAAGTGTGAAACTTCAATCAGCAGGGGATTTTTCCCGCTTATTGATAGTTGAAATTCAGTCATAGTATCTTTTAGAGATTATTCTAATGGTAAAATCATGATATTGCCTCTTTCCGCATGATAATATCATACCAAAAATAATTAAATATATCTCTATATGTTACCAGAAAGTTAATTCAGGATAGGAAACTGCCTTCTTCGCATATATCAGCACAGTCGGCGCCTAAACGCATGATCAGATTATGTATGGCTCCCAAAGAGTAAAAGAACCCCCTATTGATAGAGGGTTCTCACTATAGAATAAATCAGACTGCAAGGATTTCTTTTTCTTTTTCTTTTGTTAATTCGTCAATCTTGCTGATGTGGTCATCCGTAAGTTTTTGAATATCATCAGAAAAACCGCGGAGATCGTCTTCAGTGATCTCTCCATTTTTCTCAAGCTTTTTCAGGTCATCATTGGCATCGCGGCGAACATTGCGGATGGCAACTTTTGCTTCTTCTGATTCTTTTTTAACAACCTTAACAAGCTCTTTACGGCGTTCTTCTGTAAGCTGTGGAATAGCCAGTCTGATTACACTGCCGTCATTTGAGGGATTTAAGCCGATATCAGATTTTAGAATGGCCTTTTCAATTTCTCCCAGTATAGTTTTGTCATAAGGCGTTATGACTAAAAGGCGCGCTTCAGGAGCAGACACTCCGGCAAGCTGGTTAACAGGAGTCGGCGCACCGTAGTAATCAACAGTGATGCGATCAAGCAAAGAAGCGTTGGCTTTACCTGCACGGATGCTGGCAAGCTCCCTTGTATACGCTGAAATTGCTTTAGTCATTCTTTCTTTTGCATCTGCAATAACTTGTTTTGGCATTACTTTTTCCCCCTAACGATTGTTCCGATTGTTTCACCCATTACGGCGCGGTTAATATTGCCTTTTTCCATGATTGAAAATACAATTAACGGAATGTTGTTATCCATGCATAAAGATGATGCTGTAGAATCCATTACAGCCAATCCTTCTTTCAAAACATCAAGATAGGAAAGTTCATCGTATTTTTTCGCGTTTTTATCAACGCGGGGATCAGCTGAATAGACCCCATCAACATTGTTTTTCGCCATAAGAATTACTTCTGCTTCAATTTCTGCAGCTCGCAATGCTGCTGTAGTATCAGTAGAGAAGTAAGGATTTCCGGTTCCTGCAGCAAAGATCACAACCCGCTTTTTCTCAAGATGGCGGATAGCTCTTCTGCGGATGTACGGTTCAGCAACCTGTCTCATCTCGATTGAGGTTTGAACTCTTGTCTCCACCCCAAGATTCTCGAGGCTATCCTGCAATGCCAATGAGTTCATAACAGTTGCAAGCATGCCCATATAGTCGGCGTTTGCTCTGTCCATACCCATTTCTTCTCCGATCTTTCCTCGCCAGATGTTTCCGCCGCCGACAACAACAGCAACTTCAACACCTAGTTCAGCCAGATCCTTAACCTGTGCAGCGATTGATTTAATTACTGAAGGATTAATTCCGAAACCTTGCTCTCCTGCTAAAGCTTCTCCACTTAATTTCAAAACCACGCGTTTGAATTTTGGGCTGCTCATAAGAACCTCCATATGTAGTATAAAAAGCTCAAGCGCTTAAAGGCGCTATTGCTGCATTTACAATTTTATCTCATTCTTGAAAAACAGGGAACACAAAGTGTTCCCTGAGTCATAACTTGATTTATTTCTATTAAAATTATTTCTTAACTTGGTTCATTACTTCTTCAGCGAAGTTGTCTTCACGCTTTTCGATGCCTTCTCCAACTTCATAGCGAACGAACTCACGGATTTTTCCGCCTTTAGATTCAACGAATTTGCCAACTTTTTGATCAGGGTTTTTAACAAAAGCCTGGTCGTTTACACAAACATCTTCGAAATACTTGCCAAGACGGCCTTCAACCATCTTTGCAACGATGTTCTCTGGTTTGCCTTCGTTAAGAGCCTGCTGAGTCAATACTTGACGCTCGCGCTCTACTTCGTCCTGTGACACTTCATCACGGGATACATATTTAGGGTTTAGGGCTGCAATATGCATTGCAACATCTTTCGCTGCATCTTCGTCAGTTGTTCCTTCAAGAACTGTTAATACACCAATGCGTCCGCCCATGTGAAGGTAGGCACCAAATGCATCGCTGTCAGTTTTTGTTTTGATTTCAAAACGGCGAAGAGAAAGCTTTTCTCCGATTTTAGCAATTGCACTATTGATGTGAGATTCTAAAGTAGCACCGTTAGCCATTGTCTGGCCAGCTGCTTCTTCTACTGAAGCCGGCTTTGCAGAAAGTAAGTGCTCTGCGATTTCTTTAACAAGTGTTTGGAATCCTTCGTTTTTAGCAACGAAATCTGTTTCAGAGTTTACTTCAAGGATAACTGCTTCGTTTCCGTCAACCTTAACAGAAGTAAGACCTTCTGCAGCGATACGGTCACCTTTTTTAGCAGCTTTAGCAATTCCTTTTTCACGAAGGAAGTCGATTGCTTTTTCCATATCACCTTCAGTTTCCTGAAGTGCTTTTTTGCAGTCCATCATGCCTGCGCCTGTTTTTTCACGAAGTTCTTTAACCATTTGAGCAGTAATTGCCATTATGAGATCCTCCTTAATGAGTTATGTAATAATATCTTTACCATTTATTACTGTATAGAAAACTAAACTTTGCTTTTTCTTTAAAAAAAGGTGATAAAGGGTGCTCCCTCTTATCACCTTCTTTAAATCAAGAAAAAAGCACCTTAGAGCTGTACTGCTCCAGCGCACCATAGCGCTTCCGCTTTTCTATTAAGCAGTTGTAACTTCTTCACCTTGTTTAGCTTCAAGGATAGCATCTGCCATTTTGCCAGTTAACAATTTAACAGCACGGATAGCATCATCGTTTGCAGGGATTACAACATCAATTTCATCCGGATCACAGTTAGTATCAACGATACCAACGATAGGGATGTTTAATTTATGTGCTTCTGCAACAGCAATGCGCTCTTTGCGAGGGTCAATGATGAATAGAGCATCTGGAAGGCTCTTCATGTCTTTGATTCCGCCCAAGAACTTCTCTAAGCGCTCTTGCTCTTTCTTCAATTGAACAACTTCTTTTTTAGGAAGAACTTCGAAAGTTCCATCTTCAGACATTCTTTCGATATCCTTTAAACGCGAAATACGCTTTTGGATTGTTTCAAAGTTTGTTAAAGTTCCGCCCAACCAGCGCTGGTTAACATAGAACATACCAGAACGGATAGCTTCTTCTTTAACGGAATCTTGAGCTTGTTTTTTAGTACCTACGAAAAGGATAGTACCGCCGTTTCCAGCAAGCTCCTTAACGAAGTTGTAAGCTTCTTCTACCTTCTTAACAGTCTTCTGAAGGTCGATGATGTAGATGCCGTTACGCTCAGTGAAGATATATTTCTTCATCTTAGGGTTCCAGCGGCGTGTTTGGTGTCCGAAGTGTACACCAGCTTCAAGCAATTGCTTCATTGAAATTACTGACATTTGTGTTTCCTCCTAATGGTTTTTATTTCCTCCGCCTATATCATTTTCAGCCGGCAACTGCATGTGAACAGCACCATCCAGCTAAATCCATAAGCGTGTGTATTAACACCATTTGTTAATATAGCATAAGTGTTTTTCACAATCAAGCTATTCTTGCTGATTTTGACGAAATTTAAGCATTAACTCGACTTCTGTTTTCCCTTTGCCTAATTTTTTGGCAATATCCACCGCACTCATTCCCTGTTTTTTCAGAATAAACACTTGATCATCTATTGATGAAGGAATCTCTTCCTTAATTGGCTGACTGCTATCTGACTCTGTGACAGTTTTAATTTCCTTTAAGGATAAGAGATTTCCTTTTTCACTCAATCTATCCTCAGCTTCCCTCAAATTCTGTTTGTAGGCTTTAGATGCCTGGTAGATGGACGCTCTGGCTAATGGCATTGATTGCTCATCTGCTTTAGCTATATCTTGATCATTTTTTCTATTCATATTTACTGGGATACTTTTCTCTTTAATAGTAGAGTCGTTATTTGCATTGATCTGTGAAAATTTGCTTATAAAATCGTCGTTTTCTTCTTTCATATGAACAAGGTACGACGATATAACCTCTTCCATTTCAATAAGCACTTTTTCCTGTCTTTTCTCTGCATCCATTAATTTATTCTGACGCAGATAAAGCAGAATAATGGCTAATAAGGCTACAATATTTAATAGCAGGCTTATAGCTAATAGAAAAGCTGTCATGATATCCCTCTATCCGCTGTAGTCAATAACCTTCCCTTTGTAAGGATGGTTCTCTCTGTCATTTCTGTCTTTTTTTGGATCTTCTTTCCGATCATGTCCCTCGGCCTCTTTTTGTCTTTCACTGCCATCATTGCCAAGATTGACATTTTGTTTATGCTCCTGTTTCATCACAGTTTTCCGCTGCTTTTCAGCTTTTTCCTGTGTACTGTCGGCAGCAAACCCGCTGATGGTCTGTCCCCTCTGCTGAAGCTGATCCTGAATTTTACCTGCTTCGAACGTTCTGGGAAGTGCTACCTGAAGTTCTATTGATTTTAAACTCATCCCAGATCACATCCTTGATAAAGGCTCACTTCTTATTTCTCCTTTTAAAAAATGGAACTTTAAAGATTTGACAGTTTGCCGAATCATTTTTGAATACTTTCCAAAGTGAATGGAGGTGTTGGGATAGAGCTGTCCGTAGATAAGGATCGAAGCATTTATTTTTTCTTCCTTTTCTCTTTCCAGTTCAGCCAGATCTTCATTTAATTTGCTCAAGGTATTCTGCAAATGGGCTTTTGTAGCCCTTTGTTTGAGAATAATAATTCTTTGTTCATCTGTCAGCTTTCCTGTTAGTCTTTCCATTTCTGTTAGTCTTCCTTCGATACTATCAAGCTTTTTGAGTGATTCCTGAAGTTTGGCTGTTTCATTTAATAGATCTTTTTCGGCGTTATCCAATTTGGAATCCATCCCGGCAAAAAGCTCTGTCTTAGTATATAAGTGATTGCCCAGTTCTTTTACCACAATGTCAGAACCTGACTGAAGCTTTCCTCCAATAACCAATGCGCTGCTGCATCTGATGGCTCCGCCAGCTTGAACATGGCTGTGCAGGATTGACTTTTGGATAATTACGTCCTGTTCTGCCTTCACATTTGCCTGATTTAGATAAGCTGCCTGAACAGAACCTCCCGCTATAACTGAGCCTATATGACTGCCTGAAATTCCGCCAGTAACAAGCACGTTATTATCCGCCTGCAGGAAAGAGCCTTCAACCAGACCGGCAACAATGATGTCACCTCCGGCTTTAATCTCATAACCGGCAGGAACATTTCCGCTTATTACAACATTACCGACAAAATTAATATTCCCGGTCTTCAAGTCAAGGTCTCCTTTAACCTCAAACACTGGATTAACAGAAATGCTGTTCTGAGTGAAACTAACCTGTCCATCTAATAGCGAATAATATTTGCCGCGATTTACGAAAACATTTTTTCCTGCCTTGACTCTTAAAGGCTTTCCATCCTTTGCCGGTATCAGCTTGCCAAATATATTCTTTCCGGAAGCACCGGGGGTAGAAGGAATAACAGATGCCAGGAGCTGTCCCTGTGTAACAGATGGGATATGGAGAACATCTCTAAAATTAAATCCCTTTCTACCCTTGTTCCGGTCAAAAGAGACTTCATTTATTAGATATGCATCACTGCCGTTTTCTGCAGGAATTCCTTTTGCTATTCGTATGGGATATTCCACTGAGAACGGATCTTTGCAGATTCGCTGGATTACTTCTTCGCTCACACCAAAAATAACCTTTTCGTCAGCAAGCAGTTTATGGATCATTTCAGACTGGACAGTTCCATCCAGTTCATCAATAGCTATCGTCGGCTGTATCAATGCAGATAAATCGTGAGCATCAACTAAAAGTTGAAATTGGTTTTCCATGCTGATTCCTTCCTTTGCAGAAAGAAATGGCATAAGACTATATGACTTTTTCCAGCAGCTGTCTCAGCTTAAAAATTGACTTTGAATGGATTTGGGATATGCGGGATGTTGATAAGCCCATTACTTCGCCAATTTCTGTAAGTGTTAACTCCTCTTTGTAAAATAAACTTAGCACAAGCTGCTCTTTTTCATTCAATTGTAAGATTTTTTCAGCCATTTCTTCCAAGATTTCATTTTTTAATACCTTTTCTTCTGGAATTATTGCTTTTTCATCCTTAATTGAATAACTGGCATCTTTTTCTTCCGAATCAGGCTGCTCATCAATTGAGAGGATGTTCGCGTAAAAATGTTCGTTCATAACAGAATACACTTCTTCTTCCTGCATATCTGTTTCTTCAGCAATTTCATGCACTGTTGCATTGCGCATCAGCCGCTGCTCCAGCTTCTCAATAGCAGCTTCAATTTTTTTCGCCTTATCCCTCGAACTTCGGGGAAGCCAATCTTCTTTTCTTAATCCATCTAGGATTGCACCGCGAATTCGAAAGGAAGCATATGTATCAAATTTCAAATCTCTTGCAGGCTCAAACTTTTCCAGCGCATCGTACAAACCCATTAGCCCAAGGCTTCGTATATCATCTCTTGAAACATTCTTCGGCAGGGCAGCGGATATCCGCTGTACATGATAGCTTACAAGAGGCAAATATTTTTTTACAAGAAAATTCCCCGCTTGAGCATCACGAGAGTCGACCCATTTAGCCCAGTATGTGCTTTCTTCAGTTATCATGTCTGCCATGGCCATCCTCCTCAAACGTTTCCATTTCTATTAATTATTGTTAGTATATCAAAATGTTCCCTATAAAAATATTAACTTTCATCCTAAATGCTCAATTCTTATCCAATAAATAAGGGGGTGTCCTTCGAGGAAATAATTGGAGAGAGAGCAATAATTAAACCGGAGAGAAAATCAGCTTTTATGGCTGGCAGTGACCATCCGGCAGCATTTAAAAATTGTATAGCAGATCTATATAAAGCTGATTCACCTGTATAGAGAGGAGCTCAAATAACAACTTGGCCTTTATTAACAGTCCGAACCATCAGTTCGCCTGAATGAGGATTGAATTCAATTGTTCTGCCGCTATGGCCGCCAACATCTTCACCTAAAATAGCAATCTTTAAGGAATATAGTTCCTTTTTTACCGCTTCCACATTCCTTGGGCCAATCCTCATTAAATCACTTCCGGAGGAGTATTGGAACATTTGGGCTCCACCGGCAATCTTGGCATTTAATCGTGAAGCTTTTGCACCGCTTTTCAACATTATGCTTACTAAGTCCCGGATTGCTGTATCAGCATATTTAGCTGAATTAAAGCTTGTGTTCTTTGCAAGAGATGAATCAGGAAGCATAATATGTGCCAGCCCGGCAATTTCTGCACTAAGGTCATAAAGAACTACACCTACACAGGAACCAAGTCCTGATGTCCTGATTAATCCGGGTGTTTTAACTATATTCATATCTGCTATGCCAACTTTTACAATTTCTAGAAGACTATTCATAATCCGGAACTCCCAATGCCTTAAAGATTATTTGAAATGATTCAGGATCAGGAAGCAGAAAGAAATGGCCATTAACAGCAGCCGTATTTTGAAGTTCATCCTTTAAAGCTGTATCAATGACGATGGCGTAATCACTTACCTGCGAAATTTCCAGGAGACCCGTTCCGATAATTGCCCCCACCATATCAATGCTTAGCATCGGCACTGAAGGGAAAAGTGACAGCTTAGTAAAATCCGATAACGAAGATAAATATGATCCTGATAGAATGTTGCCAAGCTCCTGGAGAGCGGAAAGAGCAAGTTCATCATATGGCAGCTCATCTGCACAGAAAGGAATGTTTCCCGGCAGTTCCCGAATAAAGATTTCAGCCTGTGCAAGAGGCAGCACAAAAAACATGCTGCCAGGGGCGTCTCCTTCTATCCTTAGAAAAACCCCTGCCACAACATTTTCCGGACCTCCGGCCATATCGATCATTTCATCAAAAGAAACAATTTTCACATCAGGGACAGACATATCAACTTTTTTATTAAGCAGCGTTGCTAATGCAGTAGCCGCATGACCCGCACCAATATTCCCAATTTCTTTAAGAATATCCAATTGCATGCTGCTTATGTTGTTTTCTAAAAAATTCATCCCGCTAATCCTTTTCCATCCTGAGCTGCCAATTCTTCCGGATTCAGGACTTTTTCCAAATCTATTAGGATAAATAACCGTTTTTCGATTTTTGTAACACCCTTGATAAAATCGGCCTCTTCTGAACCGATTACCTCCGGTGGAGGTTCAATTGATTCAGGCGCCACATCAATCACATCATTTGCAGAATCTACAATCAAACCCACTTCCATATCATTCAATACTGCAATGATGACTCGTGAATGCTCATTATATTCAGCCTCTTCCAGATTAAACCTGCTTCTCAGACTAATGATTGGTGTCACAACCCCCCGTAAATTGATTACTCCTTTAACAAAACCGACTGTTCGAGGAACCCGGGTAATATGCTCAACCTTTTCAATGGAACGCACCTGATTAACTGGTATCGCATATTCCTTCTCCTTCAGCTGAAATACAATCAATTTTAAATTCGCGGCTGCCGTCTCACTCATCATGTTCACTCCTTGTCAAAATGTATTATTTAATCAATGCATTGCAGTCCACTATGAGGGCAACCTGTCCATCTCCTAATATAGTTGCTCCGGAAATGGCAAACACGCTTGTTAAGTAGTTTCCAAGTGATTTTAAAACGACTTCCTGCTGCCCGATAAAGGAATCCACTACAAGCCCGGCCAGCTTTTCCCCTTTTCTGACGATGACAACGGAAATGAATTCATCTTCATGATTATCAGATGGCACCTCAAAGATTTCCTTCAATGAAAGGAGCGGAACAACCTTGCCTCTGAAATCAATCACCTTCTGATTATGTGCACTTAAGACGTCTTCTTTTCTGATAATAGCTGTTTCAATAATAGAAGAAAGGGGGATTGCATATTTTTCCTTCTCAATCTCAACGAGCATGACAGAAATAATGGATAAAGTTAGTGGCAGCTGTATGGAGAATATGGACCCCTGTCCAATTTTTGAATCAATTGAAACTGATCCTCCCAATGACTCAATTGTATTCTTTACAACATCAAGCCCTACACCCCGTCCGGAAACATCTGAGATTTTATCCGCAGTTGAGAATCCTGAGGCAAAAATAAGTTCATATGCCTGTTTGTCCGTTAGTGCTGAAGCCGTTTGCTCTGTAATGATGCCATTTTTTAATGCTTTCTTTATAACCTTATCTTTGTTTATGCCTGCGCCATCATCCTCTATTTCAATGAAAACATGATTGCCGCTGTGATAAGCCTTTAGAATGACATTTCCTTCTTCACTTTTACCATTTGCTTTACGGACTTCCGGTGTTTCAACACCATGGTCTAATGCATTTCGGATTAAGTGAACAAGCGGATCGCCAATTTCATCGATAACCGTTCGGTCCAGTTCGGTATCTGCACCGACAATTTCGAGATTAATCTTTTTGTTTAAATCTCTCGCTAATTGTCTGACCATTCTAGGGAAACGATTAAATACTGTTTCTATTGGGACCATGCGCATATTCAGAATAATATTCTGCAGGTCTCCGGAGATTCTTGACATATGCTCAACCGTTTCATGAAGTTCCTGATTGTTTAATTCCTTGGATATTTGTTCAAGTCTGCCTCTGTCAATCACCAATTCTTCAAACAGGTTCATAAGGATATCCAGTCTCTCAATATTCACCCTAATGGTTTTGTTGCTGGCTTGCTTTGCTGCAGGCGCCTTATTTTCCTCTTTTGGCATATTTGAAGCACGATCTGCCTTCTCCTCCACTTCAGGCTGCAGAGTACCTTCATCCTTCACTGTTTCCCGGGAGATGTAATCTCCCATAGAAACTTCGCGCACATCTATCCTATCCACTTCTGAGACCTTCAAAAGTTTCTGACGGATAACTTCGGGTGTTTCCTGGGTCACAATTGTTACAGAGAATTCCTGATCAAATTGTTCTTCTTCAAGCTGCTCAACAGAAGGAGTGGCTTTGATCACTTCCCCACTCTTCTCAAGAACCTCAAAGACCATGTAGACTCTGGCTGCTTTCAGCAGACAATCAGCCCGCAAGGCTATTGATAATTCATAGGTCTCAAAGCCCTGCTCCTTCGATTGCTGAATCACGGTCCACTCGAAATCATCATATGTACTCTTGACCAGTTCTTGCGGTTCAGCAATAGCTGCTGCCGTTTCGGCTCTGGCTTTTGAAAGTGCCGGGCTCTCCCCTTTTTCAATGAGCATCAGCTTTTCAACAGCTATGGAAACATCCCTTTTGCCGTCTCCGCCTTCTGCAATTGATTGGACCATTGCTTCAAGATCATCAACAGCCAGAAAAACAACATCGAGAATTTCAGCATTTACCTTAATCTTCTGATTTCTGATTGCATCAAGAACATTTTCCATCTGATGAGTTAGATTTGCGAGATCTTCATAACCCATGGTGGCCGACATGCCTTTCAGCGTATGAGCTGATCTGAATATCTCATTAACTATTTTTATATCATCAGGATTTTTCTCTAATTCAAGAAGCTGTTCATTACACGACTGCAAATGCTCCTTGCTTTCTTCGATAAATACCTCTAAATATTGGTTCATCTCCATGTGCCTGCCCCCTCGGCTTTAAACAAATTTCAATATGGATTCTGCTATATGTTCAATATTCTGCACATCATCTGCCAGCCCAGACTCTATCACTGCTCTTGGCATTCCAAATACAATTGATGATTCTTTTGATTCAGCAATGGCTTTTACTTCACCGCTTTTCTTCATTGCCTTCAGGCCATTTCTGCCATCTGCTCCCATTCCTGTCATTATGACAGCAATTTTTCTGATCCCGCTGATTTCACCTACAGATTCAAACATCACATCAACTGACGGTCTGTGCCCGTTCCTTGGCGGTGATTCATCCAGATGAATAACAAGATCCCTGCCTGATCTTGCTGCTGTAAGATGAAAGCCGCCAGGAGCAATATAGGCTGAACCGTTTTTAAGAATATCCCCTTCTTCGGCTTCCTTAACCGATAACGCCGATATTCCGTTTAGTCTGCTTGCCAGCGACTTCGTAAATCCGGCAGGCATATGCTGAACAATCAGAATTGGTGCGTTAAGGTTTCCTGGAAGGTCATTCAGCACTTTTTGAAGTGCCCGAGGTCCGCCTGTGGACGTTCCTATACAGATAAGCTGTTTGACATTCAAGCTCGATTCACCAGAAGAACGATTAAGCTGAATAGATTGACCTGGTTCTATTTTACTATAATTTTGATAAAATCCGGCAGATTTTTTTCCATTACCTGAAAAATTAACCAGTCCTTTTATATTCGCTTTGCTTGCCTGCACTACTTTATCAGTTAATTCAGTTTTTATTTTATGCAGGTCCAGTGAGATCGGCCCAGATGGCTTCGCTATAAAATCTACTGCCCCATATTCCATGGCTGTAAAGGTATTTTCAGTACCTTCCTTCGTTGTGCTTGAAAGCATGACTACAGGAACCGGCATAGTTTTCATAATTATTTTGAGAGCTTTCAAGCCGTTTAGAACCGGCATTTCAACATCCATGGTTACTGCATCAGGATTTAATTCTTTAATCTTCCTTAAGCCCTCTTCTCCGTTTCTGGCTGTCCCAATAACTTGAATTCTCTCATCTTCAGACATGAGATTCGCTATCAGTTTTCTCATAAAGGCTGAATCATCTACAACAAGCACTTTGACACTCTTCATACTGATTCACCCCCTATTAAAAAGAAATTTTTTGAGCTTTGAAATAAATTGGGAAGTATGATATTCACCAGCATGCCCGACAGGCGTGCCGCCAACTTTCTCAGTCATACTCCGAATCGCTTTTGAAGCAGCTGAATTTTCCTGATAAATAATAAAAGGAATTTGCCTTTTAACAGCCTGCTGTATGCTTCGATCATCCGGAATAATTCCCAGGAGTTCAGCATCCCTCCCTAAAAATCTTGATGCAACAGCAGAAATCCTCTTATAAGTTTCCTGCCCTTCTCTTTCTCCTTCAGAACGGTTAATAACCAACTGAAAGGGTATCTTATCATCCATAAGATGTATATGCTTCATTACTGAGTATGCATCAGTGATAGACGTTGGTTCAGGTGTAGTAATGACCGCAATTTCCTGAACTGAGAGTATGAACTTTGCCGATTCTTCTGTAATGCCTGCACCCATATCGAAGATAATATAATCATAGTTTTGAATGAGCTGGGCCAGTTCTCCGGTAAATTTTGAAATTTGCTCATCATCGAGTTTCAGAATATGTGAAAGGCCTGTCCCGCCGCCAATATAATTCAGTCCATACGGTCCCTCTGAAATAATATTATTTAAGGGCACATCTTTTTCTAAAAAATCAGCAATTGAATAATTAGCTGATCTTCCCATAAGAATTTCAACATTCCCCATGCCGATATCCAAATCGAATAACAATACTCTGTGGCCCGTTTTGCAAAGGGAAATAGAGAAATTCAATGAGAAATTAGATTTCCCTACTCCCCCTTTTCCGCTTACCACTGCTATTGTTTTATATTGATGACTTCGGCTGTCTTCTTCTTTCAGCCTGGCTCTTAGCCTTTCTGCCTGATCGTTCATTTCTTATTCCCCATTAGTAGTTTTACAATAGCTTCCGGCCCTGCCATAAGGATATCATCAGGAACATCCTGGCCATTTGTAATATAAGCTGCGCCTTTTTTGTATTTATGAATGATGTTGTACATGGCACCGTAAGTTGACGTTTCATCTGCCTTTGTGAAGATAAGTTTATCAATGTCGATAATTGAAAACTGATTATATATATCTTCCATATCCTTTTGTTTCGCGGTAAGCGAGAGCACTAAAAAAGTTTCCATATCCTTCTCAAAATCAATCACATTCTTTAAATCTTCTACATACTGTCTGTTCCTGAAATTCCGTCCGGCTGTATCTATTAAAACAAGGTCATATTCTTTCAGCCTCTCTGCTGCCTGTCTGAAGTCATCTATTGTATAGCAAACTTCTAAAGGTATATCCAGGATGCCTGCGTAAGTTTTTAATTGATCAATCGCCGCTATCCTGTAGGTGTCGGCTGTGATAAATGCAGCCTTTTTTTTATGTTTAATCACACACTCTGCTGCCATCTTCGCCAAGGTAGTTGTTTTCCCTACTCCAGTAGGACCTGCTACATTAATATATTTTTTGGTAAAAGAAATCCCGCTGAATGGAATATCCTCAATTTGCTTTATAATTTCTTCATGCAGCCAGGCTTCTATTTCAGCAACTTTAGCTTTGGAACCGCCCAGGTACCATTTTTCCAGCAATACTTGGAGCACCTGATCCTGAATAGAATTGTCAATTTCCTGTTCATTAAGAACATGCATGACTTTTCTTATCGCTTCAGGATAAACAGTACTTATCTGCTGTCCACCGGCCAATGAGGACATCATTTGTTTCAGGATGCTTATCTCTTTAATCAGCTCATCGGATGTACTCGATTCGGGAAAGTGAGACTCTTCACTGTTTCCCTTGAAATGATTTAAAGCACCAGGAATTGCTGCAGGCTTAACAGCGGGTTTTTGCTCTATTTCCTGATTTGAATCCGCTGCTGCCATCACTTCTATATTTCTCTTTTTAAAAAAGCCTAAAATCCCGCCGGTATATACTACTCGTGAATTTAAAATTACGGCATCCTTACCCAGTTCCGCGCGTATCTGTTTCATCGCATCAGGCATGGACGCTGCCATGAACTTTTTTACCTTCAATCTATATTCACCACCCCGACACTTTGAACTTCCGCATTTGCTTCCAGCTCGTTATAGGAAAGGATCGGTATCTGCGGGAAATACCTCTCTGTTAATTGCCTGACATACATTCTGACTGCTGGAGAACAAAGGACAATTGGTGTCTGCTCCATCAATGAAAGCTGTTCAACCTGGGAAGCAATCGATTCAAGAATATTCTGCGATACTGTTGGGTCCATGGATAAATAATTGCCATGTTCTGTCTGCTGAACACCTTCTGCAACCATTTTCTCGACTCTCCCTGATAGGGTAACGACTTTTATAGAGTCACCCTGCTGTGAAAACTGGTTCGTAATTTGTCTGGCCAAAGCCTGACGGGCATATTCTGTAAGCAAATCTGTATCACTTGTAGATTTGGCATAATCGGCAAGCGTTTCAAAAATAACCGGCAAATTCCGGATCGAAACATTTTCCCTCAATAATTTTGCAAGCACCTTTTGAACTTCACCAACTGACAATGGATTTGGTGTAACTTCTTCTACAAGGATAGGGTAGCTTTCCTTTACATGATCAATCAGCTGTTTTGTTTCCTGGCGTCCTAATAACTCATGGGCATTGCTTTTTATAACTTCTGTAATATGAGTAGAAACAACTGATGGCGGGTCAACGACTGTATAGCCGAAAATTTCTGCCTGCTCCTTCATTTCTTCTGTTATCCATTTTGCAGGCAGGCCGAAGGAAGGCTCAATCGTATCAATTCCTTCGATGCTGTCATCATCAATACCGGGACTCATTGCCAAATAATGATCAAGCAGAAGCTCTCCGCGGGCCATTTCATTTCCTTTTATCTTCAACCTGTATTCATTCGGCTGCAGCTGAATGTTATCACGAATTCTAACTACCGGAATGACTAGGCCCAATTCAATCGCCAGCTGTCTTCTTATCATTACAATCCTGTCCAAAAGGTCCCCGCCCTGATTCGTATCGGCAAGAGGTATTAACCCATAGCCAAACTCGAATTCAATCGGATCTACATTTAATAGGTTAACCACGCTTTCAGGACTCTTCATTTCATCTGTTTCAATTTCTTCTTCCATCTCAAGCAGTTGCTCTTTATCCGGCTGTGGAGTCTTAGCTATCGTATATCCGCCAAAAATCATCAAGCCGCCAATCGGCAGTGTTAAAACGAGCCCTATTGGTGTCAATAACCCCAGCAGAATGATAGTTCCGCCAGTAACATACAACATTTTCGGGTAAGCAAACAGCTGGGAAGTAATGTCTTTTCCAATATTCCCATCTGATGCTGCCCGTGTTACTACAATACCCGTTGCAGTGGAGATTAACAGTGCCGGAATCTGACTGACAATTCCGTCCCCGACGGTCAGCGTCGAATATTTCATAGCAGCCTCTCCAAACGGCAGCCCCAGCTGCATCATCCCAATGACAATACCAAATAATAGATTGATAAGAGTGATAATGATTCCCGCTATGGCGTCACCTTTTACAAATTTACTCGCACCATCCATTGAACCGTAGAAATCAGATTCACGGCTGATTTTTTCACGGCGTTCACGGGCTTCATGCTCAGAGATCATTCCTGCATTCAAGTCTGCATCGATGCTCATCTGTTTACCCGGCATTGCGTCAAGTGTAAAACGCGCCGCCACTTCGGAAACTCTCTCAGAACCTTTGGTAATGACGATAAATTGAATAATAATGAGGATTAAGAATACAACGAGTCCGACTATGACATTACCTCCGGTTACGAATGAACCAAATGTTTCAACGACCTTTCCTGCTTCCCCTTCCGATAAAATGGATCTGGTTGTAGAAACATTCAATCCCAGCCTGAATAATGTCATTAACAATATTAAGGAAGGAAAAATGGAAAATTCGAGCGCTTCCTTCATATTCATGGCCGTCAGCAAAACCATTAGTGCAAGCGCAATATTAATTATTATTAGTACACTTAAAAGCCAAGGCGGAAAAGGAATAATAAGCATGGCTACTATTAGAATTACACTCATCAATACTGATAAGTCTCTTACTTGCATTGAAACTCTCTCCTTACAAAAGCGGAAACGCCTTGGCAGCCATTCAACAGCTTCCTAAGACCAGCTATTTCATATTTCTATGGTTAAATTTTGTTTTTAGTTCTGTACACATAGGCTAAAATCTCTGCAACAGCTTTGAAAAATTCTTCAGGGATAGACTGTCCAATTTCTGCCTGACTATAAAGAGCCCTGGCAAGCGGCCTATTTTCAACAGCTATTACATCATGCTCCTTTGCGATTAATTTAATCTTTTGGGCAACAAAGTCCACACCTTTCGCCACTACAATGGGAGCATCACTTTTTGTTTCATCATAGCTCAGGGCTATGGCAAAATGTGTTGGGTTGGTGATAACCACATCCGCTTTAGGGACTTCCTGCATCATCCTTCTCATTGCCATTTCCCTCTGTCTTTGCTTAATCTTGGATTTAATTAACGGATCCCCTTCAATATTTTTGTGTTCATCCTTAATGTCCTGTTTTGACATTCGGATGTTCTTTTCAAAATCGTATTTTTGATAGAGATAATCCAGGACGGATAAAAATAGCAGTGCCGCTGAAGCAATTAAACCCATTTGAACGGTCAGGCTGGCAATTGTGGCCATCGCCGTTCCGACTGATTTTTGAGAAAGAATTAATATTTCATCTATCCTTAACCATAAAACCGAAAACGCAGCGACACCCACAAAAGCAATCTTGAGCATCGACTTAAGCAGCTCCACGATCGCCCTCATGGAAAAAATGCGCTTAAAACCTTTTATTGGATCCAATTTCTCCAATTTAGGCTGTATTGCTTCTGTTGAAAAAAGAGTACCTACCTGCATGAAGTTTGCAGCTACACCCGCAAGCATAGCAATAAGCATGATCGGACCTAAAAAAAGCACCAGCTCCCTTAAGACATCAAGAAAGATCACCTGAACATTCGCCTCTGTCAGCGGCATCATCATATAATCATTAAATGAATGAGTAAATATATAAAGGATGATATTCTTCAAATACGATCCGGCAAAAAGCAAAAATAGAAACACCGCTAAAAGGACGATGGCTGTATTTACATCCTGGCTTTTGGCTACTTGTCCTTTTTTTCTGGAATCCTGCCTCTTTTTCGGAGTGGCTTTTTCTGTTTTTTCTCCGGAAAACAGCTGGAGATCTAAAGAAAGCAATAACTTCATTCTATGAACCTCCCATAAGCTCCATAAGCCCTCTCATTGTCTGAAGCATCGTTTCAATTGCCAGGGAAAAAGCGTATATTAATACACTCATAACAATGATCAGAACAATAAAACTGACGCCTATTTTTAAAGGAAGTCCGACAACGAAAACATTTAGCTGCGGAACAGTCCTGGCGACAATCCCTAACGCGACATCTACTAGAAACAGACTGCCGACAACAGGGATGGACATCTGAAAGGCAATAACGAACATTGTATTCAAGGCTTTAATGACATATTCAGCCATATTTTTATCCCCGAAAGAAATCCAGGCCTGATCAAGCGGGATAAAATTATAGCTGTAAAACACTCCATCAAGCATTAGATGGTGGCCATTAACGGTTAATAAAAAAAAGAGAGCGATCGTATACAAATACTGTCCCATTAATGGGCTCTGCGCTCCTGTCTGAGGATCAATCACATTCGCAATGGCAAAACCCATCTGAAAATCAATAAATCCTCCGGCAATTTGAATAGCTGAAAGGATCAAATAGGCAATAAATCCAACCATCAGCCCAACAAATGCTTCTTTTATGATTAAAAGAAAAAAAGTGCCGTCAATTTCAAGATCAGGTACATCCATGCCCAGGAACATAATCCAGGCCAAAAAGAAGCCAAGGCCAATTTTGTGTGATGCCGGTATGGATCTGTATGAAAAAAGGGGCATCATTAAAAAGAAAGATGTCACCCTTACAAAAATAAGTAAAAAAGCAGGAAAAGAAGGCAGAAAATCTAACATGCCATCAGCCTACAAACCTGGTCAAATTAGAAAAAATCTCATTTGCGTACGAGAGCATATGGCTAAGCATCCAAGGTCCAAAGAAAACAACACCGACAAGGACCGCTACAATTTTAGGAATAAACGCCAGCGTCTGTTCCTGAATTTGAGTTGTAGCCTGAAAAATGCTGACAACCAAGCCGACTACTAGTGCCAGAATTAGCAAGGGACCGCAAATCATCAATACGGTGATAATCCCTCTTTCTGCAATGGATATAACTGTTTCTGGAGTCATTCTGAATGTTCACCTGCTTAAAAGCTTTGTAAAAGGGATTTAACTACTAAGTACCATCCGTCCACCAGTACAAATAATAATATTTTGAACGGAAGCGAAATCATAACCGGAGGAAGCATCATCATACCCATGGACATCAATACACTTGCAACAACCATGTCGATAACCAGAAATGGAATAAAAATCATAAAACCAATTTGAAAAGCTGTTTTAATTTCACTTATAGCAAAGGCCGGAACAAGACTCGTAAGCGGGATATCTTCAATAGAAGCCGGTGCTTCAGCCCCGGAGTATTCAAGAAATAAAGCCAAATCTTTCTGCCTTGTGTGGGCACTCATAAATTCTTTAAAAGGTATTGAAGCTTTTTCATATGCTTGTTCCAGATTTATTTCTTCATTGAATAAAGGTGTTAAAGCCTGTTCGTTCACTTCCTGCATGGTCGGAGCCATTATAAAGAATGTCAGGAACAGGGATAAGCCGATTAAAACCTGATTCGGCGGCATTTGCTGAGTAGCAAGCGCCGTTCTGACAAAGGAAAGAACGATGACAATCCTTGTAAAACATGTCATTAATATTAGAATACTCGGTGCGAGAGAAAGTACCGTCAGCAATAAAAAAAGCTTCACAGATGTAGATACATTTTCAGGAGAGCTGCTATTAAAAAACTCCATGAATTCATTCATCTTTCTTCTGGCCCTTTCTTTCTAACTCATCAAACAGTTTTTTTCTGCCCTTTTTCATTTCATCCAGCTGCATCCCGAGCAATGCACTGAAGTTTTGCTTGTTTTCCTCTGTTTGCTGTGTTCTTTTCATAACCTTTGTCACAATATCGCTTGGACGGATAAGCTGTTCCAGTTTGTCATTATGCTCTTTGATGATCTGGCTGTACTCTTCTGAGTTGTCTATTTCCTTTAACAGCTGAATATTTTCTCCTACCCCTACTACCAAAATGCGCTTTCCTACTTTTATGAGCTGGACTGACCGGTTTGCACCTAATGCTGTACCACCTAGGTTTTCAACCAATTGCGACCTGTTATATACCTTACTTTTTTTATTAATGAACTTTAGGAGAGCATATAGTAATCCAATAGTAAAGCCTGTTGCTAGAATCATCTTTATAAAATCCCAAAAAGTAAGGCCAATTTTGCCGCTTTCATCCTGTTGATTCTGTCCTTCTGCTGTCTTTGAACCCTTTGATCCTTTTAATTCCTGTTTCTCGCATTCCTCAGGACTTTTCATACATTCTTTAACACTATTATTCAATTGCTCTGCATGGACCAGCGGCTGCACGCCCAGCAGAACAATTGATAACAACAGCAGCAAAGAAATCACTTTCTTTACATTCCACACTAATTTGCACCCTCTAAAAAGAATAATCACTAGCCCAAAGTTTTGCCGATTGCTTCCAGTACTCTATCAGCCTGGAACGGTTTTACGATAAAATCCTTTGCGCCAGCCTGAATGGCATCAATAACCATCGCCTGCTGGCCCATTGCAGAACACATAATAACTTTTGCACTAGGATTTAATTTTTTAATTTCTTTCAGAGCTGTAATTCCATCCATTTCCGGCATAGTTATATCCATTGTGACAAGGTCAGGCTGTGTTTCCTTATATTTTTCAACAGCCTGTGCACCGTCAGCAGCTTCACCAACTACGTCATATCCATTCTTGGATAAAATATCTTTTATCATCATTCGCATAAAAGCTGCATCATCAACTATTAAAATTTTTTGTGCCATTCTAATAACCCCCACTTTTTATCTTAATTTTTTTATACGGTCACTCTGGCTGATAATATCTGTAACTCTCACACCAAAATTCTCATCAATGACAACCACTTCACCCTGTGCAATTAAACGGTTATTCACCAGAATATCAACAGGTTCACCGGCCAGTTTATCCAGTTCAATAATTGAACCGGAAGACAATTCAAGAATCTCCTTTACGGAACGTTTAGTCCTTCCCAGCTCAACCGTTACCTGAAGCGGTATGTCCAAAAGCATATCTAAGTTTTTTGTTTCAGTACCCTGCATATGGTAAGGTTCAAAACTCGAAAAGGCTGCCGGCTGTACATTCGGCTGCACTCCATTTACATAAGAGCCACCGAAATGCTGTGCCTGGTTTTGAGCAGGTGGATAGCTCTGAGGATTTGATGCCTGATTCATAACCGGCTGTGTATATGACGGCTGCTCTTCGGAATAACCCGTTTGAATGTAAGGCTGATCTAATCCGCCTGTGTGTATTTCAGGTTTATGATCATACGAAAGCTGGCTTTCCTGATAATCGGGCTGTGTTTGCCCCGTTGGTTCCTCTTCAGAAACTGCATTATTTTCTTGAAGATCCTGGCCCGGGTTTAATAATTCATTTACAAGGCTTTTGCCAAATTCCAGAGGAAGCAGCTGCATAATATTCGAGTCAATCAGACTGCCTATTTTCAATCGGAACGAAATCCTTACAAGCATGTCATCTGCCGGGACTCTGTCGGCACCTTCTCCCTGGGGCAAATCAAGAATGTCGATTGCCGGCGGTGAAATATCAACCTTTTTTCCAAAGATGGTTGACATCGAGGTGGCTGCAGAACCCATCATCTGGTTCATTGCCTCCTGAACAGCGCTTAACTGAATTTCCCCCATTAGGTCTGCCGGGCTGGTACCATCCCCCCCAAGCATTAAATCAGCAATGATGGCTGCATCCGATTGCTGTATTACAAGCAGGTTGCTTCCGAAGAATCCTTCCGTATAATTCACCTGGATTGCTACATAAGGATGCGGGAATTCATCAGCTAATTTCTGACGCAAAACAACTGAAACAGCCGGAGTTGTGATATCAACTTTTTGATTCAATAAAGTAGACAATGCTGTTGCAGAGCTTCCAAATGAAATATTGCCGATTTCACCTAATGCGTCCTGCTCCATATGGGACAAATAATCCTCGGTTTGAAAAAATGCCTCATTATGACTGTCTGTTTCGTCGCTGTCGTCAGCTGCTCCCCTTAATAGAGCATCAATTTCATCTTGTGAAAGCATATCATCACTCATCATCCTCATCTCCCCCTTTCACAGTGTCTAAAATTTGCACGGCCATTTTTTTATTCATTTTTCCGGGCTGTCCGATGAATTTTGGGATATTGCCGACTTTTATAGTAAGCGACTGGTCAATCCCCTGGTTTAACTCAATAACATCTCCAATATCGAGTGATAAGAAATCCTGAATGGCTATGTCCGAACTGCCGAGTTCACATATGACCGGAACTTCCGCTTTATGAATGTTTCGTTCAAGCCTGGCAATAACCTCAGGCTCCCTTTCCTTTTTGTCAGTCTGCATCCAATAATGTACAGACAGCTTAGGAATAATGGGCTCAAGAACAACGTGAGGTATACAGATATTAATCATTCCGCTCGTTTCGCCAATGATCGTATTTAGTGAGATAACGACAACTGTTTCATTTGGCGAGACCATTTGCAGAAATTGCGGATTTACCTCAAAATCTGACAATATCGGATCGATGTCAGCGATTGTACTCCAGGCTTCCCTTAAGTTTTCAAATGCCCTTTCAAATGTTGCTGACATAATTTTTGTTTCGATTTCTGTTAAATTATCAATTTTATTGATGCTTGTCCCTCGGCCGCCCATCAGCCTGTCCATCATGGCATAGGCGACGTTTGGGTTCACTTCCATAAGAATTCTTCCATCCAGAGGGGGCACTTCAATTACATTTAATATTGTCATTTTCGGTATGGACCGGATAAATTCTTCATAAGGTATCTGGTCCGCAGAAGCAACCGAAATCTGCACATAGGTCCTCAGCTGGGCAGAAAAAAAGGTGGTTAAAAGCCGGGCAAAATTTTCATGAATTCTTGTTAAACTTCGTATTTGATCTTTAGAGAATCTTAATGCTCTTTTAAAATCATAAACTTTTACTTTTTTCTCAGTTTGTTCCTTTTTCAGCTCATCTGCATCCATTTCTCCGGTAGAGAGAGCCGAAAGCAGGGCATCAATCTCGCTTTGCGATAAGACCTCACCTGACATGAATCCTCACCTCCATCTATTGCAGTTAATTATTTGGCTATCACTGAAGGAGAGATTCGGTAATGTACACCTGAACGATCTTTCCTTCTTGCATTAAACCGTTAATCTTGGTTTTTAAATCTTCCTGCAGCTTAATTTGGCCTTCTTTCCCCTGGATATCCTCTGCTTCCATTTCGGACAATTCCTGAATGATGAGATTTTTAACCTGAAAATCTCTTTTTTGCAATTCCTCTTTTGCTTTTTTGTTTTCAGTCTGAATTTTAAAGGAAATCCTGATATAATCATCACTCGCTAAATTAGCTGTTACCTGCGGAATATCAACAGAGGCCTCCAGAACTTCATCTATGTCAGGCTCATTTGAACCATCATCATCCGTAAATTTCATCACAATCAGCAGGGCAATAGCTCCTACAAGCGTGATCGCTACTAGCATCATTAACATAATCATTAATAGCTTATTATTCTTCATTTTCATTCCCCTCCGCCAGCTGCTGCCCCAGTAGATTAACAGATTGATAAAATTTAATAATCGATAGCATAACCTGATCTTCAGATTCCTTTACAACATACTTCTTTCCATTCGTGAGCGTAATTGTCGTATCCGGAAAAGACTCTACTGTTTCTATGTACAAAGCATTCAATACAAAAGTTTTGCCGTTCAGGCGAGATACTTTAATCAATGTTTTTTTCAGGGCTAAAGATCCTGTACCTTCAGCCCTGACCCTCCTTTAGATTAACGTTTTAAATTTACAAGCTCCTGCAGGATTTCATCTGATGTTGTAATGATGCGGGTATTTGCCTGGAAACCGCGCTGTGCTGTAATCATTTCAGTGAATTCTTCTGATAGGTCTACGTTGGACATTTCCAGTGTCCCGGAAACGAGTACTCCTGCACCGTCTTCTCCCGGGGTTAATGGGACTGCATCACCTGAGTTTACAGTGTCCTTATAGAGATTGTCTCCAATTTTTTCAAGACCGCCATTATTATTAAAGCGTGCTATTCCAATTGGTCCGGCAGTCTGCAGTGTATCGTTCCCGTCTATTAAGAAGTTTATAGTTCCATCATTTGATATACTTAAGCTCTTAATAACGGTAGCATCCCCACCATTTAAACGGATAGCTGCCCCATCAGCGCCTTTTACTTTATCTCCTGATGCTGTAACTAGGTTTGCATCATCATCCAGATACAAATTTCCAGCGCGGGTGTAATAGGTGTTATTCCCTCGCTGAACCATCAAATAGCCATCACCTTGAATCCCTATATCCAATACACGGCCAGTAGTTTGTAAACTCCCCTGTGTATCAATTGTATCAATAGAGGATAGCTGGGAACCAAGGCCAACCTGCTTAGGATTAATACCGCCTGAACTATCTCCACTGCCTGTTGCACCTGAAATAGTCTGACTCACCATATCTTTAAAATTAACCCGACCCTTTTTATATCCAAAAGTATTAACATTTGCAATATTATTCCCAATAACATCCAGCTTTGTCTGAAAGTTTTTCATTCCGCTTATTCCTGAATACATTGAACGTAACATTAAATATTTGCTCCTCTCTTTATGCTGCTTCTGTCAGTCCGCAGCTTAGGCTTCCTTATACGGTCCAGCCTAGTTATTTTCCAGAATTATAGTTCCATCGATATTTGTGAATATTTGGGTTTGAGCTTCTTTACGATTCATCGCAGTAATCACTGTATTATTCTTTGCACTTACTATAAGCGCAGCATCTTCAAGCAATACCAGTGATTCCTTAACACCCATTCGCTTGGCTTCCTGAACTTTCTCTTCAATTTGCCCCCACCGCTCTGCACTTATATGTATACCTCTCTGCTGGAGTCTCTGTTTTGCATGCTTACTGACTATTAATGGAGACTCAGTCTGCAAGGCGGTCTGGAGGTGGACAGAGAATGTATTTTTTGATTGCTTTGAAGTTTGAACGGCATTACCCTTTGGTGTTATTACCGGCTGGGTGTGGATCGGACGAAAAATAAGTTTATCCACACACTCACTTCCTTTTCCTTTTATTCATTTAGTTGAGAAATATTTGCTGGTTCAAGCTCCGTTCCATCATCCAAAATAAATATTGCAGAATTATTCTTATACTGGATAGAGACTACTCTTCCAGTTCCTTCTACTATATTTGGCTCCTGGTTTGGTTCACTTGATTCGGTTAATTTATGCCAGATTACATTTTTTCCCAGAAAGTTATTGTATGTCATCAGCTGGTTCTGCTCCTGAAAAGCCAATAACTTCTCCATCGTCTTATTCATATTGGTCATCTGCTCCAATGACGAGAAGGTTGCCATTTGCGCAATGAAGTCCTTGTCCTGCATCGGATTCATTGGATCCTGGTTTTGCAGCTGTGTCATCAGAATCTTCAGGAAATCATCTTTGCCTAATATATCTGAGCCGGTTTTTCGGGTTTGGCTTTGGTAGTTTGATAGCATTAGGGAAGAATCGATTGTGTTTGCCAATTACTATCACTCCTATGCTTCTGTATTAAGAAGTTCTTCTTCAAAAGAGCTGTTAAATTCTCTCTCATGCTGAGGATTACGATCATCCTTGTTCTGCTGCTGCCTCTGTTCCTGCTGCTGGGGATCTTTGTTGAAGGACCGATCCTGCTGCGTCATTTGCTGAGAGACTTCTATTCTCTCGATCTGGATGTTTTGTGAACTAAAGGCCTGCTTCAATCCGTTAATATGTGAATCCAGAATTTCTTTAGCTGCTCCAGATGAAGTAAGTATCCTGGCAATCATTGCAGAGTCCTTTTGAATAAGCTCTATTCGCAGCGCTCCAAGATGGTCAGGGTTCAGCTTGATAAATAACTTTTGTGTCCCTCCCGTTTTGAGGAAACTGCTCCTTGATAATGTGTTTTCAAATTGCTGCATAAGCTGGTCTGCACTTACTGTCTTTCCCTGAGGATTCAGGAGAGCCATCTGTTCAGGTTTTGAAAAGGATTGAACCTGAATAAACCCCTGTAAACCAGTTTCTGCTCTGTGTAAGATTTTAGCAGCAGTCTGACCCGCAGGTTCATGAGCAGCATTATTTTGTTGTTTTATAGAGTTTAATTCGTTTGCAAGCGGGGTAAAAACCTTCTGTAAAATACCCTCTCTGTTGTTTATCAGACTCTCAATTTTCACTTGAACATTATTCAGAAAATCTTTCAGGTTTAGTTTACTAGTGTAAAAGTCCTGTTTCGCAGACAGCAATTCATACAATTTCAGAGCTTTTAATGCCCCGCTAAGATCTTTCCCATGCAAGTTGATGTCTTCTTTTTGCTCAAAATTGGAGATTGCTGAAATTAATAAACGTATTTTATTTACTGCATCTATATCTTCTTTAGGATATACATCCTTAGGCTTTACTTCCGGCAAAACCTGTTCAATAAAACCCTCAAGCATCTGCACCAATTCTTCCTGTGAAAGATCCAGGTGCTCTGAAATGATTTCAATAATATCAGTTTCATTTTGAAAGGAAATCTTCTCCAGCAGCTCGCTTCCGTTTTCTAATTCAGTGATCTCACTTACTCTAAGAAATTCAATTATCTCCTTTAACTGTTCGATATTATTCTCATCTGCCGCAGAAGTTAAGCTTGCTGCTTCCGGTTTGGCTGTTCCGGTTAAAGCGAAGAAAAGACTTCCAAAACCAGTGCTGCCTGTATCTTGCAGAGATAAATTATCTTCGGATGAATATTGTGACTGAATGAGTCCTAATCCTCCGATTTGCACTTATTTCACCTCCTTTCAAAATTTCTTTTAATTATCATCCAATCCGCCTGCTTCTTTAGCAGCTGTCAGGAGTGCGGTATATCGTGCGGCATCTTCCGGATTCATCTTTTCCATGATGGCAGCCAGCGTATCAGAATTAACATTTGATAGGATTTTCACTGCTTCTTCATCCTTCATCTCCGTTAAAATGGGTGCTGCTTTTTTAGCGGAAATGCTTTCATATGTCTTAACGATATCTTTAAATGCCCGCTTGTTCTCTTCCTTTATAGCCGTTAGCTCGCTGATTTCCTCCTCCAGCCTCTGCTTTTCCAGCCCTGCTCTTTCAATTTCCAGCTCTTTGCTGTCAAGCTCGCTTTCCAGCTGAGATATTCTTGCTTCCCGATCTTTAACTTCTGCCTGCAGTCCGATGAGCTGCTCCTCCACCACTTCCTGTGAACGGGAATCCGCATCATCAAAAACCGAAGCTAAAAATGGCATTTTCCGGCTAAATTCATTGGCAGTTTCAAAAATGTTATTTCCGGTAATTGTAAAAACCAGCAGAGCTACAGTTATTCCAAACAGGATTGGGATTAAGAAAGCATATATAAACCACTGAAACCTGCTTGTTTTTGGTTTCTCTTGTTCTTCTGACATTCTTTCCATTTAACCACCTAATTTCCCCGATTCATATACAGCTGAATCGAGATATCATCCATTTGCCTTCCTTCTGCTTGCTTCATACTTTCCAAAAAGCCTGCTAAATCTTTTTCCTGCATTTTTTCATATTTCTTTACTTCAATATTTTTTTCCATTAGTTTTACCTGCTGGAAATTCATTTGGTTTCTTGCATTTGCCACCATCTGTTGATAGTGGTCAATTGTTTTCTCAAGGCTGCTCACAAAATACTGGTGATGCCTGATTTCCTGAACCGGAAGTCCCTCAGCCAGTCTTGATTGCTGATAGACTTCCAGATCCTCTTTCTTTTTCAGCAGATCGTACAGTTTCTTTGCAGTTTCTTCGAATCGTTTTACAGCCTGATTGTATACATCAAACGCCTGATCTTTTTCTCTTTCTTTTATCTTAAGGATTTTATTGAACTTAAATTGGTACTGCATTTATTTTTCCCCTTTTCCAGCTAATCCCTTTAATTGGCCAATGCTTTCCAAGATAGAAATTTTTTCATTCGTTTCTTGTTTTAAAAAAGAGATTATTGAAGGATACAATCGTATGGCTTCGTCTATTTCCATCGATGACCCGCGTTTGTAGGCGCCAATATTAATCAAATCCTCTGCATTGATATAAGTGCTCAGCATTTCTCTTACTTTTTCTGCTGATTTTATATGAGAGGCATCTGCAATATGGTTCATTACCCGGCTTACACTTTTCAGGACATTTATAGCGGGATATTGCCCCTTATTCGCTAATGACCGGTCCAGGACAAAGTGTCCATCCAGTATTCCTCTTACTGTATCCGCGATTGGTTCATTCATATCGTCGCCGTCCACTAATACGGTATAAAATGCCGTTATAGAACCATACTCGTTTGTTCCTGTCCTTTCAAGCAGCTTAGGCAATACGGCAAAAACAGATGGCGTATACCCTTTAGTTGTTGGCGGTTCTCCGACTGCAAGTCCGACTTCACGCTGCGCCATTGCCACCCGTGTTACCGAATCCATCATTAACATGACATTTAAGCCTTTGTCCCTGAAATATTCAGCAATTGCTGTGGCTGTGTAAGCCCCTTTAATTCTCATGAGTGCCGGCTGGTCAGACGTAGCGACAACTACGATGGATCTTTTCAACCCTTCCGGGCCTAAGTCCCTCTCAATAAACTCCCTAACTTCTCTGCCCCTCTCGCCAATAAGGGCAATCACATTTAAATCTGCATTAGTATTGCGGGCTATCATTCCAAGAAGAGTGCTTTTTCCAACTCCGCTGCCTGCAAAAATCCCGACCCGCTGTCCGTTTCCTACAGTCAGCAGGCTATCGATCATTCTTACACCCACTTCAATAGGTTCAAAGATCGGCGGCCTTTTCAGCGGATTAGGAGGAGTTTGTTCCGTTAGGACAGGCGTCAGCCCTTTTGGCAACATTGACCCATCGAGAGGCTGTCCCAGTGAGTCTATCGCCTGGCCAATTAAAGCTGGACCTATCTTTACCTCAAGAGGTCTCCCGGTTGTCTCTACAAGAGAGCCTGGTGAAATATCCTGTACATCTGTATAAGGCATAAGAATCACATTCTCATTCTTAAATCCGACTACTTCCGCCTGGATCTTCCTTGTGCGTCCTTTGCCGATATGAATTATGCATACATCCCCAATTGAACTTTCGGGACCTTGGGACTCAATCATCAGACCGACTACTCTTTTTACCCTGCCAAAACGCTTAAAGCTATCTATTTTTTCAATCTCGCTGATCAGCTGTTCAAGTTTCAATTTGGTTCACTCTCCAGCATCTCAAAGAGCTTTCTTTTTATTTCTTCAAGCTGGCTGTCAACACTGGCTTCAATTCGTCCGTTGGCTGATTCAATTCTGCAGCTTGTATTGCTTAGATCCTCATCCGGATAAATATATAAATCTGTCTCTTTAGGAAATACCCGGATTAGTTCTTCCTTATGGGATAGAAGCAAATCATAGTGCATTGGGTGCACATGAAGCTGAATCTCAGTATATTCTCTCGCTTCCTTTAAAGCCCTTTTTACAATAGAAAGAAATTGGTCACTATTCTGTTCGAGGACTTCCCCGAGTATTTTCCCTGCAACCTTTAATCCGAGATTCAGAATGGTCCGTTCTGATGATTCGACGTGCTGCTGATAATCATGTTTGGCTGAGTTTACAACTTCTCTTGCCATATGAATCAGTTCACTGTATTCCTTGAAAGAGCTTTGTCTGCCTTCATCTGCTCCAGCTGCAAAACCTTGTGATCGGGCTTCCTCAAGAACTTTTTGTTTTTCCTGTTCAAGCGCCACTCGCTGCTCTTCCATTTGCCGGGCTAAATTTTCTGAATCTTCTCTTGCAGAGTTTAAAATTTTCTCAGCTTCCTCACGGGCACTGTTCAGCATGGCTTGAAGCTCTTCATGGGTTATCGCTGCACTCTGCTCTGCTGCCTCTTCAATGTGGTTCGAATTGCTTTGCAGCAGTCTGATCGAAATGACCTTCTTTTCTTCTTTCGGCACTGCGGGAGAGTATGATTTTATTAGCCTAGACAATAATATCATCTCCTCCGCCGCGAGCGACGATGATCTCCCCTGATTCTTCCAATCTTCTTATAATGCCAACTATTCTTGATTGGGCTTCTTCAACATCTCTTAATCTCACAGGACCCATGTATTCCATTTCATCCTTGAAGGTTTCAACCATTCTGGAAGACATGTTTTTAAAGACAATTTCTTTGACTTCATCACTCGACACTTTCAATGAAAGCATGAGGTCCTCACTTTCACAATCACGGATAACACGCTGTATAGCACGGCTGTCAAGGGTAACGATATCTTCAAACACAAACATTCTCTTCTTAATTTCCTCAGCAAGCTCTGGATCCTGAATCTCCAGCGCATCCAGAATAGTCCTTTCTGTTGCACGGTCAACTCCATTAAGAACATCGACCACCGATTCAATGCCGCCGGTCTGAGTATAGTCCTGAGTTACAGTAGAAGACAGCTTTCTTTCAAGAATCTGTTCTACTTCATTAATAATCTCAGGAGATGTACTATCCATAACAGCGATCCTTCTTGCAATATCCGCCTGCATTTCCTGCGGCAGCTCTGACAGAATTTGCCCGGCCTGCGCTGGATCAAGATAAGATAATATCAAGGAGATCGTTTGCGGATGTTCATTTTGAATAAAATTCAGGATTTGTGCCGGATCTGCTTTTCTGGCGAAATCAAATGGCCTTACCTGCAGAGAAGAGGTCAATCTGTTAATAATTGCTGAAGCCTGCTCTGTACCGAGTGCTTTTTCCAAAACTGTTTTTGCATATCCAATCCCGCCCTGCGTAATATAATCCTGCGCCAGGGCGATTTGATGGAATTCTTCGAGAATTTCTTCTTTTGCAAGCGAATCAACTTTGCGGACCCCTGAGATTTCAAGGGTCAATTTTTCAATTTCTTCCTCGCTTAAGTGTTTATAAACAGAGGATGCAACATCTGGACCAAGTGAAATAAGAAGAATTGCCGCTTTTTGCTTACCTGTCAGTTCTTTTTGTTCTTTTTTTGGCATTTTTCATCCCCCTTAATCTTCTGCGATCCATGTACGAAGCAGCTTTGCAAAGTCTTCAGGCTTTTCCTTTGCCATTTTCTCCAGCTGTTTGCGCCTCATTGTACTTTCTGTTTCATGCTCGTCATTAACATCCGGAAGGTTGAATGTCTCTGGTGCCTGTGATTCTATCTCATCTTCTTGTTTCTGCTTCTTTCTGGCTTTGGCAAAAAGGAAGATTAATAGAGCAATGATAATAAGCAGTACTCCCCCGATTGCATAAATCCACCAGGGAATGCTGGTGCTTGTCTCATCAGGGAACTCAACTTTACCGTTGAAAGGCTGTACTGAAACGACAATTTTATCCTGAATTGCCTCATCTGTTAATTCTTCTTCAGCTGCCGCATCCTTATTAATAGTCGTACGAACTACAGTTCCAAGAATTTGAGTAATATCATTAATTCTTTCCTGCGGAAGTGATGCAGGATCATCTGCTGCAGGAGGTTCTACCATTACCTGGATGCCTAAATCCCTGACTTTATATGGGCTTTCAACAATCTCTTTGCGGATTTTATTAACTTCATTATTAATTGTCTCTTCTATTCGTTCATAATCCCCGTTGGAATTTCCATTTTCCTGATAAGTAGCAGCGTCAGTGCCGGCAGGTTCATCGCTGCCGCCAGCCGGAGTAAATCCGCCTGCAGAATCACCGTTTCCAGTAAACGTTTCCGTAATCTTTTGAGCACTGATCGCTATTCCTTCCATATTTTCTTCATCAACAGGTGTAACCAGGTTTTCTTCCCTGTTTTCCTGGGTAAAGTCTATATCGGCGGTTACAGATACAACCACCTTATCCTGTCCCATTAAAGTGCCCAGCATATTCTGCACCTGGCGCTGTACATCACGCTCGATTTCTTTTTTGATTTCATGCTGTGCTGCAAATGTGTTTTCAGTTGAAGAATTTTGATCATTTTTTAAATCAAAATACTCAAAAAACTGGTTGGTAATGACGATATTATCAGTGGGAAGATTTGGTATACTTTTCGCAGCCAGGTGATAAAGCGCCTGAATTTGCGATTCTTCAAATTGATGACCTGGTTTTGTGTTAAGGACAATAGATGCGGAGGCTTCCTCTGAAGGATCATTTACAAAAATGCCTTTCGCCGGGAGGTTAATCATTACCTTGGCATCGTTGACTCCATCGATCCCTTTCATCAAATTCGCAAGCTCAGTCTGCATTGCTTCCAGCTTCAGAACATTGAACTCGTTTTCAGTCATGCCAATTCCGGCATTTTGGCTGAAAAATGAATAATCAATGCTTCCTGATTTCGGAATTCCTTCTGCTGCCAGTTCTACTTTCAGGGTATCTACTGACTCTTCAGGTACTTTAATTGTTGTTCCGCCATCAGCTATTTCAGATACAATCCCTCTAGCATCGAGACTTTCTTTTATCGTTCCAGTTTCAGAAGGTGTCAGGTTGCTGTATAGAGGAACGAGATTGGTCCTGGTACTAAGGAAAGCTGCAGCTGCAATCAGCAGTAAACATAATGCAGCGGCACTAATCATAGTTATCTTCTGTTTTTTCGACCTGCTTCCCCAGTATTCTTTCAAGTTGCCTATATATCTCTGTAGCATCTCTTTCATCACAATCCTCCGGTTATTCTGTCTTAGCTAATAACCGCCATAACTAGTTTTTAGCTTTAATCATTTTCTTTCATTAAAAAATTGAAAAAACCCCACCAATCAGCGGATTCTTTCAATTTTCTAAGTTTTTTCAGTGGAACAGCTGTAATATTAAACCTGCATTCTCATAGCTTCCTGGTAAGCTTCAATTACTTTATTTCTGATTTCTAGTGCAGCCTGCATTGTAATGCTCGCTTTTTGAGATGTAATCATCACCTGGTGAAGATCAATATTTTCTCCCCTGGCAAGTTTTTCGGTCATAGCATCTGATTGAACCTGTGCATAATTTATTTCTTCAATTGATTGCTTTAAGACCGACGAAAAGCTTTGCTGGGCATCGAATGATGTATATGTATGAGTCTTGTGATTTTCAGCAGGCTTTATAGCATTCACTGGCATAAAAGTTACATTATTCATTTAAGGTTCTCCTTATTTGCCGATTTCCAAAGCTTTCATCATCATGCCTTTAGAGGCATTAAAAACCGTCACATTAGCTTCATAGGATCTCGTAGCACTAATAAGATCTGTCATTTCTCTTAAAGGATCCACATTGGGCATTTCAACATATCCTTCTTCATTAGCATCAACATGGGAAGGATCATAAACCATTTTAGTCGGGGTCACCCGATCTTCTTCAATTCTTGACACCTTTACACCGTTCCCTGCATAACTTCCTCTTTTTTGGCTCATGGCCATATTTAAGAAAGTTGAAAATTGGCCTTCTTTCGGTTCCAGTACTACTGACTTCCTTCTGTAGGGTCCAGCACCATTTATACTTCTTGTAGTATCTGCATTGGCCATATTAGAAGAAATTACATCCATACGGAGCCTCTGGGCAGTTAGTGCCGATGCTGTGTTATTCATACTATGAAACATAGACATTACTATTTGCCTCCCCGCAATACATTCTGAAGACTGGAAAACTTACCGCTTACCCGTTCAATAACTGCATTATAGTAAATCTGATTTGTAGCCAGATCCGCCATTTCCTTATCTAAATCAACGCTATTGCCATTATGATTGTAAGAAGTATCAGATTTTGTCACTATACCTCGCCCTGAGGATGAACCATTTTTAAAATCGTAATGTCTGTAATCACTTTTGTTTGCTTCCATCGAATCATTTAAAGCGTTCTTGAAAGCAGCTTTAAAGCTTGCATCTTTTGCTTTATAGTTTGGAGTATCAGCATTTGCAATATTTTGTGATATAACTTTTTGTTTAAGTGATGAATAATTCAGTGCTTGTTCTAATGTTGATATAGTGCCGGAAAACAGCTTCAATCATAACACCTCGTATAAAAACAAATTTAACCTGGTAATTATTGTAGAAATTTGGTGATAATGGACAAATTATGTCATCATAAACATTATTGTAATGAATATGAAATAATATGTCTATGAACATAAGGTTAATTTTAATGATTCTTTTGGCCTATTTTCGACAAATCTTTTAAATATGCTGAAAGTTATACATGTTATTTTGTGATTTTTACCAAAAAAGCTTTGCTCTTTATCTCTTCTGAACTTTTTCGGCATCCCTTGTTATAGTTCTTTAGAACTATATGATTAAATATCATACTTGAACATTATGCAATCTATGACTAATGAACTTATAAAAAATGTTTAAAATACATAAATTTACCAATTTTAAACGTAACAAATTTGTAACAAAAAAACCCGCCATTGATGGACGGGTTTTACGGATTATTTTAGTTTGATTTAAGTTTTTCTAATTCAACTAGGAACTTGTCATTTAGGACTTTGATATAAGTACCTTTCATACCTAAAGAACGGGACTCAATAACTCCTGCACTTTCCAGTTTTCTTAGCGCATTTACGATTACTGAGCGGGTAATGCCTACACGATCAGCAATTTTTGATGCAACAAGTAGTCCTTCGTTGCCGTTAAGCTCTTCGAAGATATGCTCGATCGCTTCAAGCTCGCTGTAAGAAAGAGAACTGATTGCCATTTGTACTACAGCTTTGCTGCGCGCTTCTTCTTCAATTTCTTCTGCTTTTTCACGCAGAATTTCCATGCCAACTACAGTAGCACCATATTCTGCAAGAATTAAATCATCATCATGGAATTGTTCCTGCAATCTGGCAAGAATAAGTGTGCCTAGACGCTCACCGCCGCCGATGATAGGAACAATTGTAGTCAAACCACTTGCAAAAAGGTCTTTGTTTTCAACTGGGAATGCAGTATATTCGCTTTCCATATCCAGATTTGAAGACGTTTCCTGGATGTTAAATAAATTTTTCGTATATTCTTCAGGGAACTGACGATCTTCAAGCATTTGCTTCATGCGCTCATTTTCGATTTGCTGGTTTACTGCAAATCCAAGCAGTTTGCCCCTGCGGCTTACCACGAAGATATTTGCTTCGATTACATCACTAAGTGTTTCTGACATTTCTTTGAAGTTAACCGGCTTTCCGGCTGCTCTTTGAAGCATTGCATTAATTTTTCTTGTTTTTGTTAATAAATCCATTGTATTTCCTCCTATTTGCTACAACCCATAAACATATATTTTGTTAAAATTAAATATCTTATTGCTTCTGTTTGAATCATACGTAATTTTGACTTTTTTCAGGATTCACTTTCCGTTACCCTTTGGCCTTAATCTTTAAACTATAAGGTCATAGTATAAATTGGCTCAAATCCTTATTGCGGGAAATGGCTCCGAGTTTCTCCTCAACATACTGAGGGGTAATTGTGATCTTTTCCATGGTGATGTCCGGTGCTTCAAACGATAAATCTTCGAGCAGTTTTTCCATGATTGTATGAAGGCGCCTTGCACCGATATTATCTGTATTTTGGTTAACTTCGAAAGCAAATTGAGCAATCCTACGAATAGCATCGTCAGAAAATTCAATTTGTATACCTTCAGTTACCAATAATGCTTCATATTGTTTTATTAATGCATTATCAGGCTCCACAAGTATTTTGTAGAAATCTTCAACGGTTAGCTTGGTGAGCTCCACACGGATTGGAAAACGCCCCTGTAATTCAGGAATTAGGTCAGAGGGCTTTGCCATATGGAAAGCACCTGCAGCAATAAACAATACATGGTCTGTTTTTACAGATCCGTATTTTGTTACTACTGTTGAGCCTTCCACAACCGGCAGAATATCTCTTTGAACCCCTTCTCTTGAGACATCAGCTGATGAACCGCCGCTGTTTTTGCTGGCAATTTTATCGATTTCGTCTATAAATATTATTCCTGACTGTTCAGCACGGAATACAGCCTCCTGGCTGACTTCATCCATATCAATCAGCTTTTGGGCTTCTTCATTTGTTAAGATCTTTCTTGCTTCCCTTACAGTCAGTTTTCTTTTTTTCCTTTTCTTTGGCATTAGGCTACTGAGGGCATCCTGCATATTCATGCCCATCTGCTCCATCCCTGAGCCCTGCAGCATGTCAAACATGGAAGGCTGCTGCTCTTCCACTTCAACGGTAATAACTTCATTTTCCAATTCGCCAAGTGCAAGCTTTTCTTTTACAATCTTGCGCTTTTCCTGGAGGTTTAAATCTTCTGTCTGATACGTATCCTGCTGCTGATCATTACCTCCGCCAAATAGCATTTCAAGTGGATTTTTATAATTAGCTGCCTTTTTGGCACCAGGTACAAGCAGTTCAAGTATGCGGCGGTTGGCACTTTCTTCTGCTCTTTCCTTTACGCTGGCCATCTTCTCTTCTTTTACCAGTCGGACAGATGTTTCCACCAGATCCCTGACCATGGATTCAACATCCCTGCCCACATATCCTACTTCAGTGAATTTGGTTGCCTCCACTTTAACAAATGGTGCACCCACCAATTTAGCCATTCTGCGCGCAATTTCAGTTTTTCCAACACCAGTTGGACCGATCATCAATATATTTTTAGGATTTACTTCTTCCCGCAATTTTTCTTCAAGCAAGCTGCGGCGATAGCGATTTCTAAGAGCAATAGCGACTGCTTTTTTTGCATCCTTTTGACCTATGATATATTGATCCAAGCGCTCAACAATTTGGCGTGGAGTTAAACTAGTTCCTTTACCCATGCAACAGCACTCCTTTTATTAGAGTTCTTCCACAATGATGTTGTGGTTTGTATATACACATATTTCGGCAGCCATTTCAAGTGAGGCCTTGGCGATTTCTTTTGCAGATAAGTGTTCGCCTGCATATCTTTTTAAAGAACGTCCAGCTGCAAGAGCATAATTGCCTCCTGATCCAATAGCCAGAATTCCATCATCCGGCTCAATAACTTCACCTGTACCGGAGATGAGCAGCAGACTATCATTATTCATTACAATAAGCATTGCTTCAAGCTTGCGCAGAACCTTATCGCTTCTCCATTCTTTTGCAAGCTCTACAGCTGCTCTCTCAAGGTTTCCATTATACTCTTCAAGCTTTCCTTCAAACATTTCAAATAATGTAAATGCATCAGCTACTGAGCCTGCAAATCCAGCAAGCACCTTCCCGTTGAATATCTTTCTGACTTTTCTTGCAGTGTGTTTCATCACTACTGCATTCCCAAAGGTAACCTGGCCGTCGCCGGACATTGCACATTCTCCATTATGATGCACAGCAAATATCGTGGTTGCATGAAATTCGGACATGAAAGACTCCTCCTTTGGAGCATATTGCCTTTGATTTTTTTCTGCAGACTATTCATCTATGACTTTTTTCCGCTACGCCCGCGGATGATGGGCCATATAAGTTTTTTTCAAGTATTCATTGGTAACATGTGTATATACCTGGGTTGAAGATAGAAATGCGTGTCCAAGCAATTCCTGGACTGTTCTCATATCAGCCCCATTAGCCATTAAATGCGTCGCAAATGTGTGGCGAAGCATATGGGGGTGGATTGTGCCTGTTAGGGATGATTTCTCTATGATCCGGTCAAGAATGGTCCTGATTCCCCTTGCTGTAAGAGGACCGCCTCGGGCATTCAGAAACAAATTTTCCTGCACTTTCCCATTTGCAAGCAATTCTTTACGTCCATGGTTTATGTATGTGTCAATTGCATCCTGGGCGAAGCTTCCGAAAGGGACATACCGTTCTTTGCTGCCCTTACCCCGTACAAGAACCGTTGATAACTGCATATCCAGGTCTTTTAAGCGGATTTGACTGCACTCACTTACACGGATGCCGGTTGCATATAATAATTCAAGAAGGGCTTTGTTTCTTTGCCCAAGAGGAGTGCTGGATTCACAAGCATCAAAAAGCTGTTTCATTTCCTCTTCATAGAAAAATTCCGGCAGCTTTTTCTGTGCTTTCGGAATGGAAACAAGTGCGAAAGGATTCTCAGCGACTATCTCTTCTCTAAGCAAAAATTTAAAAAAGCTCCTTAGGCTTGATATTTTCCTGGCAACAGACTTGCGTGACATCTTTTTTTCAAAAAGATCAGTAAGATATATTCTGACATCCTGATACTCGACCTTTGTTAAATCTGATATGGCTTGTTCAGACATGAACATAAAGAACTCACTAATATCATGCTGGTAATGTTCAATAGTATATTGTGAATAATTTTTCTCGATTTGTAAATATTCAATAAACAACTTTAAAGAAACGTTCACATTTTCAGACATTAAATGTTCACCTCGCATGGGCTACTAAATAGTATCACAACTCAGCAGCCCATGCAACATAATTTACAAATTTTTCATAAAGTTCTGAATTGTTCCCAGTGCTCTTTCTGCATGTTTTTCATTTCGTTCCTTTTTCCCTCTGATTTTTTCAGGAAGTTCAGGGAATAAACCAAAATTCGCATTCATAGGCTGGAAACTCTTCGGGTTTGCTGTAGTGATATAACGCGCCATGCTTCCAATCGCTGTCTCATGAGGAAACTCTATTGGATCTTCTCCTGTAACGAGCCTTGCAGCATTGATGCCTGCCACAAGTCCGCTGGCTGCAGATTCGACATACCCTTCAACTCCGGTCATTTGCCCTGCAAAGAATAAATCCTCCCTATTCTTGAACTGATATGTAGCACGAAGGACTTTTGGAGAATTGATGAATGTATTCCGGTGCATAACACCATATCTTACTATCTCTGCATTTTCCAGACCAGGAATCAATCGGATTACTTCTTTTTGAGGACCCCATTTCAGATGTGTCTGAAAACCTACTATATTATAAAGAGTTCCTGCAGCATCATCCTGGCGAAGCTGGACAACTGCATATGGCCTTCTTCCTGTTTTAGGATCTTCTAAACCTACAGGCTTCATCGGGCCGAAAAGCAAGGTTTTCTTCCCCCTGTTTGCCATCACTTCTATTGGCATACAACCCTCGAAAAAGATTTCCTTTTCAAATTCCTTTAATGGAACTGTTTCCGCGGAGGTAAGAGCCTCGTAAAAGCGGTCAAATTCTTCTTCTGTCATTGGACAATTCAGATATGCCGCTTCTCCCTTATCATAACGTGATTTCAAATAAACTTTATTCATATCGATTGAATCTTTTTCGATAATTGGAGCAGCCGCATCATAAAAATATAAATAATCTTCCCCGGACAGCTCTTTTAATTTTGCGGATAAAGCTTCACTTGTGAGCGGTCCAGTAGCGATAACAGTTGGCCCTTCCGGAATATCTGTCATTTCTTCGTTAATGACCGTTACATTCGGATGGTTTTTGACTTGTTCAGTTACACGGGCTGCAAAATCATGGCGGTCAACTGCCAATGCCCCCCCGGCAGGAACTGCACTGCTGTCAGCTGAATGGATAATAACAGAATTGAGCTTCCGCATTTCTTCCTTTAATACCCCGACTGCATTTGTTAAAGTATTGGCACGCAGGGAGTTGCTGCAGACTAGTTCTGCAAATTTATCGGTGTGATGAGCAGGAGTCTGCCTTACCGGCCTCATTTCATAAAGCTTTACCTTAATTCCCCTGCTGGCAAGCTGCCAAGCTGCCTCACTGCCTGCCAAACCTGCGCCAATTACATTCACTGCTGTATCTTTCATAAATGAACCTCCATATATACTTATGATGACGATGTCATGAATAATTTATATTTTTTAAAAACAGTCTCTCTTACTTTACCCTGTTCTTATTCATTTTGCCATTTTACAATACGATTTAAAAATAAAAAAGTTTCTTGTACTAATTTCTAAAAAAAAAGCCGGGCTGGAAGAATTTTGAATGCTCATCCATCAATAGAAAAGAGTGAGCTTTTAAGCTCACCCTTAACTTTGCTTTTCTTCCTTATAGTCGCATTCAACACACTGAACCTGAACACCTTTTTTGAGCTTTTTCTCAACTAGTAGGTTATCACATTTTGGACAGCTTCTCGGCAGAGGCTTATCCCAAGAAATAAAGTCACATTCAGGGAACCTGTCACAGCCGTAGAAGATCCGGCGTTTTTTGCTTTTTCTTTCAATTATATTTCCTTCTGTGCACTTTGGACATTTCACACCGATGTCCTTGACAATCGGTTTTGTATTGCGGCAGTCAGGGAAATTGCTGCAGGCCATGAACTTTCCATAGCGTCCCATCTTGAACACCATAGGATTGCCGCATTGTTCACAATCCTCACCGGCAGGTTCATCCTTAATTTCTACTTCCTGCATTTCCTTTTCCGCTATTTTAAGATTCTTTTCAAAGTCTATATAGAAATCATCTATGATCTGTACCCAGTTGACTTTGCCCTCTTCAACATAGTCCAGGTCTTTTTCCATTTTTGCAGTAAACTCAATGTCAAGGATTTCAGGGAAGAATTCCATGATTAATTCAAGAACGATTTCACCCAGTTCGGTCGGAATGAAACGTTTATTATCCAGAGCAACATAGCCGCGTTTTTGAATTGTGTCAAGAGTCGGAGCGAAGGTGGACGGCCTCCCAATGCCCTGTTCTTCAAGTGTTTTTACTAGCCTTGCCTCAGTATACCTTGGAGGGGGCTGTGTGAAGTGCTGTTTAGGTTCGATGTCTTTCTTAAGGACCTCATCCCCTTCCTTCAAATCAGGGAGCATATTATCTTTTTCCTCCGACTGATCATCAGTGCCTTCAACATACACTTTCATGAATCCTGGGAATTTCACTTTTGAGCCGGTTGCCCGGAAGATCACTTCACCATTTTTCAGATCAACACTCATGGTGTCCATAACAGCTGGTGCCATTTGGCTTGCAACAAAGCGTTCCCAGATAAGCCTGTATAACCGAAGCTGATCACGCGACAGGTATTCTTTTAAACTTGCAGGCGACCTTAATGTGCTTGTCGGCCGGATTGCCTCATGGGCATCCTGGGCATTGCTGTTTTTCTTTTCTTTTTTCTTTTCACTCTGCAGGAACTCTTTCCCGTAAGAGCTTTGAATATAGTCTGCAGCTTCATTTTGCGCAATTTCGGATATACGTGTTGAATCGGTTCTCATATAAGTAATTAAACCGACAGTTCCTTCCTTGCCGAGTTCAATTCCTTCATAAAGCTGCTGTGCAAGCATCATCGTTTTCTTGGCACGGAAATTTAATTTTCTTGCAGCTTCCTGCTGAAGTGATGACGTAGTAAAAGGGGCTGCCGGATTTCGCTTTCTTTCCTTCTTGGTAACTGATTCCACACTGAATTTATTGCCCTTCATTTTACTTAAAATATTTTTAACATCGCTTTCCGACTTCAATTCCACTTTTTCATTCTTAAAGCCGTAAAATGATGCATCAAAGGCTGTTTTTCCTTTAAGGAACTCTCCATCAATTGACCAGTACTCTTCTGGTATAAAGTCCTTAATTTCCTTTTCACGGTCGATAATCAATCGGACTGCAACAGACTGTACTCTCCCGGCACTTAATCCTTTTTTCACTTTCTTCCATAGTAAGGGGCTGATATTATAGCCGACCAGTCTGTCCAGCATCCTTCTTGCCTGTTGTGCATCAACGAGATCCATGTTGATTGGCCTTGGATGCTTGAAGGATTCTTTAATGGCATCTTTCGTAATTTCATTAAAAACAACACGGCAATCCGACTTAATATCCATATCCAGGCTATGTGCCAAATGCCAGGCAATGGCTTCCCCTTCTCTGTCGGGGTCAGCCGCGAGATAAATTTTCTTAGCTTTTTTGGCCGCTGTCTTAAGCTCCTTTAAAACAGGGCCCTTTCCGCGAATCGTTATGTATTTGGGTTCAAAATTGTTTTCCACATCTATGCCCATTTGGCTTTTGGGAAGATCCCTGACATGTCCCATGGAAGCTTTTACTTTATATTTTTTTCCTAAATAACGCTCAATCGTTTTTGCCTTTGCAGGTGACTCAACGATAACAAGAAACTCTGACATCAATAGTCCTCCTTGAGAGGGAATTTTAAAACATCCAGGCAAAATCTTTTTGAAACACGGTATTTTTCACCTGCTAAACTTGCCTGTCTTCTTTATCTATTAACAATAAAACAGCCTCATTACTGCATGTGTATTGAAATATTCATTATTATTCTACATTCTATTCAAGTTTGTCAAACTTAATCGGATTATTTCCGCAACCGTTTCCAAGAAAAAATCCTAAATTAAATAAATAAGCATTCTCTTACTTTCCTTCATACCTGTTGCAAAATGTATAACAGTTTTAATAGAATTTCAACCTTTTTGTAAAAAATCCTTTAAATAAACAAATTTATTATGAGTGATGTAAGAGAAGGAGCCTTTAATCTATAGGCTCCTTTTTCACTTGATCCGATCAGTAATGGAACTCTTCTAAGATTTCTTCAGCAGATTTAACCAGTTTGGCGCCTTGCTGAATTAACTCATTGGTTCCGCATGAGAATGGACTAAAAATATTCCCTGGTACTGCAAATACTTCTCTTCCTTCTTGCACAGCATAATTAGCTGTAATAAGAGAGCCGCTTTTCCTTTTCGCCTGAATTATCAGTGTCCCTCTGCTAATGCCGCTTATGATTCGGTTTCTCATTGGAAACTGCCACCTTGAGGGCCTTGTGTCTGGCGGATATTCAGATATAACCAGATGATTTTTCATCAGTTCATAAGCAAGCTTCTGGTTTGCCTGTGGATAAATATGAAACAGGCCCCCGGCTATGACACCGATTGTTTTTCCTTTATTTTTTATTGCTTCCCTATGCGCAATGGCATCGATCCCGGCCGCCAGCCCGCTTACAATAATAACCCCGTGTTCAATTAGCTTGGGAAAAATGGACTGAATGGCTTTTTCGCCATACTCTGTTGCCTGTCTGGAACCAACAACGGCCAGATGAACCCCGCTATTCAAAAGACGGGTATCACCTCGGGCATACAAAACCCAAGGCGGCTGGTAAGTTTCTTTTAGCAGAATTGGATATTCTTCGTCAAAAATTGTAATGGCTTTAATGCCGTTTGGTGAGTATTGGCGAATTTGTTCCTGGATCCGATCAGAATGCAGATCCTGGAGTGCATTGGAAAGTAATTCCTGAGTGGTGATTACCTGGGGTATAATTCGTCGGGGTGCATCATTATACAGAAATTTCAATTCGGGATCTTTTTTTAGAATGTAATATATCATTTTCCAGCTCATTCCTCTGCAGTGGTGGAGATGGGTGAGCCTCATATTAAATTCATTCATGGGAGCCTCCTGAAATGTTTTTAAAAAGACGGGGTAAGAGGGGGATAACAGGATTTGACAATGCAGAAATAGTCCCTCAAAAAGAGGGACTACTCTTAAGTTATTCAAAAAAATTAGTGTGTTTTACACTGATCATAAAGGCCTTTTTCTTTCAGGACCTTAATCAGGGTTTCACCCATTACGGATGGAGTGTCAGCTACCTGAATTCCGCATTCATTCATTACACGGATTTTTTCATCAGCTGTTCCTTTGCCTCCTGAAATAATTGCGCCGGCATGGCCCATACGCTTTCCTGGAGGTGCAGTGCGCCCTCCGATGAAGCCTACAACAGGCTTAGTCATGTTCTCTTTAACCCATTCTGCAGCTTCTTCTTCAGCAGTTCCGCCGATTTCACCGATCATGATGACAGCATAAGTATCAGGATCTTCATTGAATGCTTTTAATACATCAATGAAGTTTGTTCCGTTAACCGGATCTCCGCCGATTCCAACAGCAGTAGATTGGCCGATTCCTTCTTGTGTCAGCTGGTGTACAGCTTCATAAGTCAATGTTCCGGAACGGGAAACAACTCCAACATGGCCTTTAGTGTGGATGTAACCAGGCATAATGCCGATCTTACACTCTTCAGGAGTGATAACACCCGGGCAGTTGGGACCTACAAGGCGGGTCTTCTTGCCTTCCATATAACGCTTAACTTTAACCATATCCAATACAGGAATATGCTCAGTGATACAAATCGCAAGATCCAATTCGGCATCTACAGCCTCAAGAATTGCATCTGCAGCAAATGGAGCGGGAACATAAATAACGGAGGCATTGGCACCTGTCGCCTTAACTGCTTCCTCCACTGTATTGAAGACAGGAACACCCTCTACTTCAGTACCGCCTTTACCGGGAGTTACACCGCCGACAATTTGCGTTCCGTATTCAAGCATTTGCTTTGTATGAAAGAGGGCTGTTGAACCAGTAATCCCTTGAACTATAACTTTAGTATCTTTATTAATAAATACGCTCACGTTAATTCTCCTTTCTGGTCTAAAGAGTGCCATTCTGCGCTCAAAGGAATGCCTTTAAAACTGAACGGCCGCTCATTTTTGATTCTTAGCCTACTAAAGAAACGATCTTTTGTGCACCGTCAGCCATGGATTCAGCTGCGATAATATCGATATCGGATTCAGCAAGAATCTTCTTGCCCATTTCAACATTCGTGCCTTCCAGACGTACAACTAATGGCACATTCAAGCCTACTTGCTTCGCTGCTTCCACTACTCCAGTGGCGATGATGTCACACTTCATGATTCCGCCGAAGATATTGACAAAAATACCTTTAACGTTTTTATCAGAAAGGATGATTTTGAAAGCTTCAGTTACTTTCTCAGCTGTTGCTCCGCCCCCAACATCAAGGAAATTGGCCGGGTCTCCGCCATAATGCTTAACGATATCCATAGTAGCCATCGCTAAACCTGCACCGTTAACCATGCAGCCGATGTTTCCATCAAGGGAAATATAGCTTAGGTCATATTTGGATGCTTCGATTTCCTTTGCGTCCTCTTCTTCAAGGTCACGAAGATCCATGATGTCTTTCTGACGGTACAGGGCATTTGCATCGAAGTTCAGCTTAGCATCCAGAGCCATAACCTTGCCGTCGCCAGTTACAACTAATGGATTGATTTCAGCAATAGAGCAATCCTTTTCGATATAAGCTCTGTATAAGCCCATCATGAATTTAACAGCTTGTCCGACAAGCTTTGATGGAATATTGATATTGAAAGCGATTCTGCGGGCCTGGAATGCTGTTAAACCAAGAACCGGATCGATTTCTTCCTTGAAGATTTTTTCTGGCGTCTGTTCAGCCACTTCCTCGATTTCTGTACCGCCCTCTTCCGATGCCATTAAAACAACGCGAGATGTGGCACGGTCCAGTACAAGACCCACATAATATTCCTTCTTAATGTCACAGCCCTCTTCAATAAGTAAACGCTTTACTTCCTTGCCTTCCGGGCCTGTTTGATGTGTAACAAGTGTTTTTCCTAAGATTTCACCTGCATATGTACGAACTTCGTCAAGATTTTTGGCAACCTTTACACCGCCAGCTTTACCGCGTCCTCCGGCGTGGATTTGCGCTTTAACCACACACACCTCAGTGCCTAGTTCTTTCGCAGCTTCGACAGCTTCTTCAACTGTAAATGCCACTTTTCCGTTCGGAACGGCTACCCCGTATTGTCTGAGGACTTCTTTACCTTGATACTCATGTATATTCATTTCCCATCCTCCTATCTAACTCTTCAAAAAAATAGACTGCGCTTTCATTTTATTAAATGACACAACCCTTGTCTACCATTTACTCTAAAATATTATATTTCTTTAAAAATTATAAATATTAGACAGTACACAAACCCTATAATTATAAAGGATTTGAACCTGATTTTACCGAAAAATATTTTATTAAAATAAAGAAAAAGCTGCCTTTCGACAGCTTTCGATTCTATTTAATTTAAGTATTATCCCGTTCTTTTCTACTTGAAAACATTACTGTGAGTTAAACATATTGGTTTACCAGAATAGATTATTTACTATTTTTCCTCTTTCCAGCTTCCTGATCAGCCCTGTAAATGAAAGCAAATACCTCAGCAACAGCCTGATAAAGCTCTTCTGGAATTCCTTCATTGATATTAAGCTTGCCAAGAAGCTCAACAAGAGCAGGATCCTCCTGAACCGGAATACCATGTTCCTTAGCCTTTGCAAGGATATTTTCAGCTGTCAGGCCCTTCCCCTTTGCAGATATCCTTGGTGCCCCATGACTCTCAGGGTCATATGTTAATGCAACCGCTTCTTTCCTTTGTGCAACACGCTCTTTTTTCATATTCTAATATCAACTCCGCTGAATTGATTTGCCTGTACAATCGATGTCATTGTTTCTCTTGTTAAAAGTGAATCTCCTGCAGGCTCGGGCTTCTGGAAGGAAACCGAGGACAGCTTATAATTTAATTTTAATAAATTTGCTTTTAATTCAGCTGCAAATGGAGCTGTTAAATCCTTTATTTCGCTGTGCTCATTAATAACTGAAATGTTGATGATTCTGTTTTGGACCTGAAGGTCGATAATCGTTTCATTCAGGTGCTCCAAATCCAAATAAAAGATAACCCGGCAATGATTTGGATCAATGTTTCCGCCTTCTGTTCTCCTCCCGCTCCACTGCATTGTCATATCGGAGATCTTTCCCCATAAAGATACCGGCAGCTGAAAGATGAAGTGCTGCAATGGTCCTGATTCCTGTGAGAGAGCCTGAAAGCCGGTTATTTTATGCAGAAGCCGTTCCGCTGCATCTTTAGCTGTATGTGCCGGTTCTTCAGTTAAGAAGCCCATCAGGAGCGGTTTGAGGGTGTCCAGATTTTTGGCGGCTCCATCATCATACTGTTTTAATAACTTTAGGACGTCATGTTCATGAGAAAACCCTAATGTTGTGATTCTTCTCTTTAACTCACTATGTATATTACGCTGATCATATGGAAAATGAGATTCGGGACTCATGCTATTTTTCGTTTCTTCCAGCATTGTGCTTTCCTGAGGGTTAAGAGCAGCTGCCGCGGATGGTTTTTCACCGCCCAATAGTCTCCCCGCCTGAACAGCTGCCAGCCTGAACTTGTCTCCATTTAATAAATGTTCTAAATCATCATTAATTGTAAGAGATAGAGCCGATTTAAAAAGGGTGTTAAGTAATTTTTTTTCTGCAGGAAAAGATATCCTGCCATTTCGAAAACCATTAAGTAAGTTTTGTAGAGCTTGAGCTTGTCCGCTGCTTCTAGAACTTTGTGCAATAACTCCATTGAGTTTGGCCAAATTCAATATAAATTCCTGCCTGTTCCCTGATACGCTTGCTTTCAGAAGCTCAGTCAGTATTTGAATAATCGGTTTATTTTGCACACCGCCTTCAATAAGCTGTTTTATGGCAGCATCCTCGGAAGCTTCACCCGGAAACATCCCCACTGTTTTCAGGAGCTTGAAAGCTGTGCGGGAACCTGCCTGATCTTTTGCATTCAGCCATTCTGAAAACAGTCTGACTACTGCCTGCTGTCCCAGTTTGTCCCTTGAAGTCCTTGTCATATTCCCCAGCAGAGAGTATATTTGCTGCCCTTTGGATGATAAATCGGCTCTCTTTAACTCATTCTGCAATTCTCCCATAATCGAAGAAAGAGAGTCCCCGTTTAAGGCTGAGAATAGCGCTGAATAAACATCTTTCGAAAAGGGAAGCTGCCTTATTATCAGCTCTTTTACTGTCCTCAGACCCTCCGCAGCAGATTTGCTTTCATAGATCCATTCCGATGCCATTCTTAAAGTTTCACCTGTAATCGGCAGCTGCTCCTTAAGAAAATATTGAATGAGCATTTTATTTTCCCGGGACAACTTCATTCCCAGCTGACTTAGAAGGCTTTCAGCAGGAGCTCCTTTACTTTGGCCGTTTCCAGATTCCATTACTCTTAAGCGCAGCAGTCCTTCACCCGGTTCGACTCGGAACCAATATCTATTGTCCGCTGACAAAGAAGTTTCAAGCTGCGCAATCACTTTATGTGACCCGATCTGCACCTCTGCCGTCTGATTCGGAAATAGCTTTGCTACTTTTCCGCTGACAATTTGCCCAGGTCTGAACGCAGCTGTTTTTCCTGCATTGCTCTGGTCATGCCTTATGATTTTTTGAATTAATTCAGACGGCTTCATACTTTCACCTTCTATACTATTTTTAATAAGAATCTTTTATTGGAGCAAAGCTTTTCCGGTGATAAGGCGTAATCCCATGAAGTGTTATCGCTTCAAGATGTTCCTTAGTTCCATAGCCCATATTTTTCCCAAATCCATACTGGGGAAACTCTTTGCCTATTTCAGCCATCATTCTGTCTCTGGTGACTTTGGCGATGATAGAGGCTGCAGCAATCGTTACGCTTTTGCCATCTCCCTTAATGATTGCTTCCATTGGATAAGGTGTTAAAAGTTTTACGGCATCTACAAGCAGGAAGTCCGGTTTTGGATTCAGGCCTTCAACCGCCGACAGCATTGCCTTTTTTGTCGCTTCAAAAATATTGATGCGGTCAATTTCCTCTGGTTCAATGATCCCAACGCTGACCGCCTCAGCCTTAGCGTTAATGATTTCAAAATATTCTTCTCTTTTTCGTTCAGGCACTTTTTTTGAATCATCTAATCCCGGGAGGTAAAAATCCTCAGGCAAAATAACTGCTGCAGCTACCACCGGCCCTGCAAGCGGCCCTCTGCCGACTTCATCTATTCCGGCAATAAATTGAAAACCCCGGCTTCTGTACTGACGTTCATAGCGGCTCATTTCTTTATGCTTGTCATATATCTTCTTTTGGAGCAGCTGACGGGATTGCCACTTTGCCAAAAGCTGCTGCACGCCTTTTCTGTCATCCTGTTTAATTGAGTGAAGGAACGGGTCATCCTCTAACTCAATTGTTTTCATCTTTTCTTCTATTTGGCGAATGGTTAACTTTGCCATACTTTTCTCCTTTGTCATCTCAGGCTCTTTTTTAATGATTGTTGTTTTGAATTCAGCCCATTGATTTCCGCTCCAGGCACGCAGCGAACCCGCGGGCAGGAATGCGAGCCCTCCTCGGCTTCGCCTGCGGGGTCTCACACTTCCCTCTCCTCCCGCAGGACATTGAATAAGCTTCCTTGAATGAACACCGCACGAAGGAAATGCGTCAGCATTTTCGAGGATCAAGTGCCAACAGCGAAGATCAACTCAGAGGTCTAATTTAGTTACCTGCCCAAAAGCAACAAACTTTACGAATACAGCCTAATCTATTCTATGTATCGGCATTGCTTCCAAAAAGTAAAGGCCTCCTGCGAACAGAAGGCCTTCATTAAAATTATTCAGCTTCATTCCGCACTGCCATTTCCTCCGGCAGTTCCAATGTAATTGGCCCCATTTTTTCAGAGCGGAATTCTCTGATTACCAGCTCTGTTACCTTATCATAATCAATTTCGCCGCCGCCCATCAGGCAGCCGCGCAGCCTTCCGATTTTATCAAAGACTTCAACGATATCTTCCGGGATTTCTTCGATCTGGTAGCGGTCATTCAGACGATCCGGATATCTGTCACCGAGAAAGCGAAGGGCATAAACTGCAACATCCTGAAGATTTAATATAGTATCCTTGATCGCTCCTGTCAGAGCCAGCTTAAGACCAACTTCCTGATCTTCAAATTTTGGCCATAATATTCCCGGGGTATCGAGCAGCTCCAGCTCTTTCCCTACCTTTATCCACTGCTGGGCTTTCGTAACGCCTGGAGTATTTCCTGTCTTTGCAATATTCTTTTTGGCCAGGCGATTTATAAGTGTGGATTTTCCGGCGTTTGGAATACCGACAATCATTGCCCGGATTGCCCTTGGCTTGACACCTTTCGCTCTCATTCGATCGAACTTCTCCTGAAGAATTTCCTGAGATGCAGAGACGATTTCTTTCATGCCTTGCCCGGCCTGTGAGTTTATCGCAAGAGCTCTTATGCCCTTGTTTTCAAAATGTCTGATCCACTTCTTCGTTGCTTCTTTATCAGCCATGTCAGCTTTATTCAACAAAACAAGCCGGGGTTTGTGCTGAATAATTTCATCGATCATCGGATTTCGTGATGAATAAGGAATCCTTGCATCAACGAGTTCAAAGATGATATCAACTAGTTTTAATTTTTCTGTAACCTGCCTTCTGGCTTTCGCCATATGACCGGGAAACCACTGGATCGTCACAGCCGGCACCTCCATCCAATATGTATTTAACAAACAATCGTCAATCAACGATGCGAATATCCTCTATTGGCCAGTATATTACTCCGGCATCGCCCAGCACTTCTTCCATTGCAACAGGGCCAATGTGACGGCTGTCCTTGCTGAAGCGGCGGTTGTCGCCCATTACAAACAAATGCCCTTCAGGAACTGTTTCCTGTCCGATCTTTTCTTTTAAAGTAAATGGCTCTGTCAGAGGCCCATCGATTACCTGTTTCTTATATTCATCCAGGTAAGGCTCATCATACGCTTTTCCGTTAACATAGAGAGTATCATCTTTATATTCAATCTTGTCTCCCGGAAGCCCAATTACTCGTTTGATGTAATCTTTGTTTTCAGGTGCATGGAAAACAATGATGTCAAAGCGCTCCGGTTCACCAATTTTATAGCTGAATTTATTCACAATCATCCGATCCTGGTCATGCAATGTTGGCATCATGGACAATCCGTCAACCACAATTGGAGCAAATAAGAAATATCTGATGACTGCCGCTAACAGAACTGCGATTACAAGAGCTTTTGTCCATTCCCACAACTCATTTTTCTTTTTTGCCATTAAATCCCCCACCATTCTTCTAACCCATAACTAATCTGCCATGGAAAGTGTTGTCTTACTTATTTTACAAAAATTCTTCATAATAAACACGATGGGAATCTTATTTTTATATTATTTAACATTTATGTAATATTATTTGTACTTTACTATTTCATGAAAGAAAAAGGAGCTTGATTTAACAAGCTCCTTCTTTCTCTCATTGTCCAGCTGCAGCGGCCTAGCCCTTCGAGGTCATAAGCCAAATCACTCCAGAGGCTAACGCCTCCTGCGTGATTCGTCTTATGCTTGTCGGGGCTGGTCAAGGCGCTTTCGCTTTTCATTTTATTATCGAATTTCTTTGATACGAGCTTTTTTACCGCGAAGGTTACGCAGGTAGTAAAGTTTCGCACGGCGGACTTTACCGCGGCGGATAACTTCAAGCTTCGCAATCTTAGGTGTGTGCACAGGGAATGTACGCTCAACGCCTACACCGTAAGAAATCTTACGAACTGTGAAAGTTTCGCTGATTCCACCACCACGACGCTTAATCACAACACCTTCGTATACCTGAACACGCTCACGAGTTCCCTCAACAATACTTACGTGTACACGTACAGTATCACCAGGACGGAAAGACGGAAGGTCAGTGCGAAGCTGTTCTTTTGTGATTTCTTCAATTAACTTTTGCATCGTTTTCAACTCCTCTCAACAGACGCTCTTGCACAACCTATGTTTGCAGCGGAACATCTTTATCAGACGCAAACTGAACAAGTTCAGCCTAAGTCACAAAAAGTATCATATCATATTTGGACGGCAACTTCAATGTTATTTATCTTCTTTTTTTATTTCATTTAGCCATTTTTGCTGTTCACTTGTTAATTCTGCATCTTCAAGAAGATCAGGTCGTCTTAAATACGTTCTTCTCAGGGATTCTTTGGCTCTCCATTCTTCGACAAGGCGGTGATTGCCAGACATGAGAACATCAGGCACTTTAATGCCTCTGAAGTCGGCAGGACGCGTATAATGAGGATGTTCAAGAAACCCTGTGCTAAAAGAATCTTTCATATGAGATTCCTGATTGCCTAATACACCAGGCAGCAATCGGACGACACTGTCAATTACAACCATCGCTCCAAGCTCTCCGCCAGTCAGCACAAAATCACCAATTGAAATTTCATCTGTCACAACATGTTCACGTATTCTTTCATCATACCCCTCGTAATGGCCGCATACAAAAATCAGGTGATCTGCTTCTGCCAGTTCTTCGGCTTTTTTTTGCGTATAGCGTTCCCCTTGGGGACACAGCAGGATAACCCTCGGAGACGCACCGCTTTTACTGCGAAGATCATCAACCGCATCAAATATCGGCTGCGGTTTTAAAACCATCCCCGCTCCTCCGCCATATGGGTAGTCATCAACGGTTTTGTGCTTATTGTCGGCATATTCCCTAAAGTTGACGACATTGTACGTTACCGCTTCATTTTCTGCAGCTTTTTTTAATATGGAATGCCCAAAGACCCCTTCAAACATTTCAGGAAACAGCGTGAGCACATCAATATTCATCATGAAAGCAATCCTTCAATCGCATTAATTTTCACAAGTTTATCTTCCACATTAACTTCCTTAACAACATCTTCAATATATGGGATTAGAATTTCCTTACCGCCTTTTGCTTTAATTACCCACACATCATTTGCTCCGGGAGAAAGAATTTCTTTAATTTTCCCCACTTCTTCTCCATTAAGAGTTTCAACTGTACACCCTATGATTTCATGGTAGTAAAATTCATCCTCTTCAAGATCGCCAAGCTGATCTTCTGAAATTTTCAGAATGCCGCCCTTCATTTTTTCAATCTGATTGATATTCTCGTATCCTTCAAAGGTAAGCAGATCAAATGATTTATGAGTGCGGTGTGATTTCACTGTCAGCTCAACGGGATCACCTTTTGTGTCAGGCATGAACAAATAAAGTTTATTTCCCGGCTTATACCTCTCTTCAGCAAAGTCTGTTTTTGAAATGACTCTCGCTTCCCCTTTAATGCCATGGGTGTTCACAATTTTTCCAACGTTAAACCATTTCTGCATGCACTATCACCTCTAGCGTATTTCATCAACAATTCCATCTCTTATGATGATCGTTTTCCCTTTTTCTATGTCTTCCCAGGGGGTACCCTTTTGAACCTCGATAATCGCCTGGACTTCTTTTTCTTTTAATTCACTTCCTAATGGTAGCATATGTAATTGTTCTATTTGAAAATCCAGCAGCTGGACTTTTTCCTGCCTCAGTTGAATTTCCTTTTCAAAGTGCTGTTTCAGACTGGCAGGATGCAGCTTTTTGTTTTTTTCCTGCTTTTTCAGTTCAAACCTCAACTGATCACTTTCTTTCTGCAGCTGTTTTTTTTTGGCCGCATAGCCTTCCAGCAGTTCTTGCTTGCTGTTCTCTGTCAGCACCTGCTTAACTGTAACCGTTTGAATAATGTTCATGTACAGCGCCTCCCAAATCATAATCCGAATGAAAAAACGGCGTAACTGACACTGCTGTCACATTCTTAGTTGGCGATGTTATTTTTTTAGATTGTAAAAAAAGGAGGGGAAGCCCCTCCTTTTTTGGTATACCCGCTCATAGCAGGATAATTATTCGATGATCTCTAAAAAGATCTTCTTTTCTTCTGATGAACCTGCTGCATAAACAACGGTCCGTATTGCTTTCGCAACGCGCCCTTGCTTCCCAATTACTTTCCCCATGTCATTCTTGTTGACGGAAAGCCGATAGGTTACGCGCTGATCCTCTTCTTGGACATTCACTTGAACATCTTCCGGAAAATCAACAAGGGGCTTAACAATCGTTTCGATAAGCTCTTTCATCTTATAATGAATTACTTACCGTTTTTAGCGTTATGGAATTTTTCCATAATGCCTTGCTTAGAGAAAAGGTTACGTACTGTATCAGATGGCTTAGCACCTGTCTGAAGCCATTTAAGAGCCAACTCTTCATTGATTTCCACGATCGCTGGTTGAGCAACCGGATTGTAAGTTCCTACTGTTTCAATGAAACGTCCGTCACGAGGAGAACGAGAATCAGCTACAACGATACGATAGAAAGGGTTTTTATGAGCACCCATACGCTTTAAACGAATTTTTACTGCCATTTTAAATAAGCACCTCCGAATAGTTTCACACAAGATAGTATAATATCAGATAGTTAATTAGTTTGTAAAGGTTTTTTTCTTTACATGTTATGAAAAGCTTAAATGACTAGAAAAGCGCAAGCGCCTTGCCCACCCCCGACAATCCCTCGAGGGAGCAGGCGCTGGAGCTAGACATTACTAAAAAGGGTTAAAAGGAAGCTTGAATCCGCCTTTTTTCTTGCCTTTTTGCTGCATGCCGGCCATTTGCTTCATCATCTTTTTCATATCCTCAAATTGCTTCAGCAGACGGTTAACTTCGGGGACGGTTCTTCCGCTTCCCTTGGCAATCCGTTTGCGGCGGCTTGAATTGATGATTTCCGGATGAGTTTTCTCTTCCTTAGTCATCGACTTAATAATGGCTTCCACGTGAGTGATTTGCTTCTCATCGATTTGCATATTATTCAAGCCTTTGATTTTGTTGGCACCAGGCATCATTTTCAGAAGCTCATCAAGAGGTCCCATTTGGCGGACCTGACCAAGCTGGTCCAAAAAGTCATCAAATGTGAAAGAAGCAGTGCGCATCTTCTGCTCAAGCTCTTTTGCCTTTTCTTCATCCACATTAGCCTGTGCTTTTTCAATTAGGGATAAGACATCCCCCATACCTAAAATACGGGATGCCATCCGTTCTGGATGGAACGCTTCAAGGGCATCCAGCTTTTCGCCTAGACCGATGAATTTAATCGGCGTGTTTGTTACGGATCTAATGGATAGAGCCGCTCCGCCTCGGGTATCGCCATCCAGCTTTGTCAGGACTACTCCTGTAAGACCCAGCAGATCATTGAAGCTTTGTGCTACATTAACCGCATCTTGACCAGTCATGGCATCTACAACAAGAAAAATTTCATCTGGATTGGAAAGCTCTTTGATTTGCTTCAGCTCATCCATTAAAGCTTCATCCACATGCAGTCTTCCTGCTGTATCGATTAGAACATAATCATTATGATCCTCTTTTGCCTTTGCGATCGCCTCTTTTGCAATTTCAACAGGACTGACTTGATCGCCAAGGGAGAAGACAGGCATATTCAGCTGCTTGCCAAGCGTTTCGAGCTGTTTAATCGCCGCAGGGCGGTAAATGTCTGCAGCAACCAGCATCGGATTGCGGTTATACTTTTTGCGGAGCAGGTTCGCAAGCTTTCCGGTTGTAGTCGTTTTACCGGCACCCTGAAGACCGACCATCATAATGACTGTCGGCGGGCGATTGGAAACAGCAATTTTGCTCTGCTCTCCGCCCATCAGTTCCGTTAATTCTTCTTTAACAACCTTTATTACCTGCTGTCCCGGCGTCAGGCTCTTTAAAACTTCCTGCCCGACAGCGCGTTCGCTGACTTTTTTGACGAACTCCTTGACAACTTTGAAGTTAACATCCGCTTCCAAAAGGGCGAGACGGACTTCACGCATCATTTCTTTTACATCCGCTTCATTAATTTTGCCTTTTCCGCGGATCTTCTGAATTGTATTTTGCAGTCGGTCGGCCAATCCTTCAAATGCCATACATGCCGCCTCCTAATCTAATTTCTCAAGCTCTGCCACTGCTTCTTCCAGTGCCTCTCGGGAAGGGGAACCTTCCTGAAGCATCTTTTTTATTTCTGCAATCAGCTTGCTGCGCTCTTGAAATTTATGAAATAATAACAGCTTTTCTTCATACTCTTCAAGCATTGATTCTGTTCTCTTAATGTTGTCATAAACCGCTTGCCGGCTAACATCATATTCCTCGGCAATCTCTCCAAGCGAAAAATCATCCAGGTAGTAAAGGGACATATAGCTTCTCTGCTTAGGAGTTAACAACGATTGATAGAAATCATAAAGGTAGTTCATCCTCGTTGTCTTTTCGAGCATCCCTATTCCCCCTTGTTAAGTGAAAAGCCTTTACAAAGTAAAGTTTACATAGAATTTCATATCATGTCAAGAAGATATCTTTACAGTGTTGGCAGTACCTAATTCCGGGAGAGCGCTGAAGGCATCATTCAACTCTGATTCCACTTATTTTTTCCTGTTTTTTGCATCCAGCAGCCTTTTCATCCGCTCTTCTCTTTCTTTCGGCGAGAGTTCTGCTGCTGGTTTTGGCCGGTTCGGCTTCTTTGCTTTTGTTTTCTCCGGTGTTTCCTTTACAGGAATTTCTCCTTGAAGTTTAACAGGCGCCTGTTCGGAGGGAGACGGTTTTTTCCTGGAAGCTTTAAGTTTTGGTACCTTCATAGGCACATCTGGCTTTTCTTTAACTTTTCTGTTTTTCTTCAGAATTCCCGCTGCAAGAGCCGTTAGACCAAAGCGCCTTACTGCTATTTCTGAAAAAAAGAGCAGGAATGCAGCGAGAAGCAGCCATTCGCTGATTGGCTGTTTGGTGCTTGCCGTTTTTTTCAGCGGCCGGAATGCTTCTTCTCCGCTTGCCAGCTCCTTGCCACCAGTCATTTTTGAGAGTGACTTCAAATGCTCTTTATTTGTTCCCTTTTGCAAATACTCCTCAGAATATGGAATGGTAAAACCGGTCTGATGAACCTGAATATTTCCATTCTGATCTGTCTGTTTAATATTTAAAAAGTACATTCCCGCACTTTCAGGAATCAGCGCCTCATACTTGCCTGGAGCAGTAAGCCTCATATTGGCTTTTATCTGTTCACCCGTTTCCGACACGATGGATGTCTCAATGGGCAAAGAAATGCTTGCCGCAGATTCCAGGCTGAGCACTGTATTGCCATCCTTGTTCTCAACATCAACCCTATATGGTTCACTTTCATACTGCGGCAGGGTTTTAGTGACAAGCTGATTAATAAAGGACGGCCACTTTTCCCAGCTTGCCCATTCTCCCGACCACTTGCCTGAGATGTCGGATGTAAAGGCCGCTGTCCGCCCCATTCCATATTGCCATTCAGCAAGTACCGGGTCTTTTTTTTCACTTAACAGCGGCACCTGTGCCCGCGGCTTAGCAGTGGAAGCTATATAGGCATTCATTTCCGGCACACCATTTTCAAAAAGAGAGGACCAGTCAGGGTAAGGCTGGATACTTGGGTAAAAAGGTTTGTCCTCGATATAAGTTCGCGTAGCCATTACGGTTTCTCGTGATAAAATGCTTGGTATAACGGAAGAGTCTGTAACATCGTAAAAACGCCCTGACCCCATTCCCGCAAGTTCTTCCAGCAGCCCTCTATCAGCATCCTGGCCAAGAGCAACAGTTGAGAGAGTGATATTCTTCTCTTTCCCGCTTTCAATTAAAAGCTCATAGTCTCCATTTGTGGCAGATTGGCCATCTGTCAGCAAGATGATATGCTTTCTCTGCAGCTGTAAATCTTCAAGCTCACTGTATGCCTGTTCGAGAGAAGTAAAGATTTCTGTCCCCCCGCCCGGTGTAATGGATTTGATTTTTTCAATTGCCTTTTTCTTATCCTTGAGAGGCTTGGTTTCAAGGATTTCCCATGGCCGGTCATCAAACGCAATGAATCCGAGTGTATCTTCTTCACGCAGCAGTTCAACTGAACGGGCAGCCGCCTCTTTCGCCAATTCAATTTTATTTCCTGCCATACTTCCGGAACGGTCCATAACTAACACAAGACCTAAGGAAGGCATTTCTTTCTTGCCTTTGATATCCATATCCACCGGAAGTAATTTCTCAATCGGAGTTTTAAAATAGCCCCCCAGCCCGAAGCTTTCTTCACCGCCAAACATAATAAAACCAGTGCCGAATTCTTTCACTGCCTTCTCCATCAGAATCATTTGCTGCTCTGAGATGACAGTTGCAGGGACATTATTAAAAATAATCGACTGATATTGCAAATAACCTGAGAGTACGGTCGGAAGCTTCTCTGGAATAACGGTGTCTGTCGCAAGGCCTGAACCTTTTAAAAGATTCACAATATCGCCAGCTTCCTCTCCTTGTACGATCAGGACCTTAGGCGTACCCTTCACATTCACAACAGAGTGAAGTGCATTGTTTTCAGAGTATGCATCCCGCTCGGCAGCTATCTCTGCTTTATATACCGTTAACCCTGCGGTATCCGCTTTGTGGGTAAACGTATAAACATTTTTCCCTTCGTTTACTTGAACGGTTTCCTTTAATACTTCTTTATGATTTAACGATACTCTGATATCAGCTTCTTTGGCAACATTGCTGGTAACTTCTATTGTAATCGGAGCCTCTTCTCCTAAATATAGTGAAGGAGGAACGTTTAATTTTGAGATTGAGACATCGTCCCCTGCTGCTGTTCTTAATGGCACATGGTCAATCTCGATATTCCGATTTTTTAAAACTGCTGCAGCTTCCAGGCTTTCGCCTTCCGTTTCATTCCCGTCTGTCATCAAGACAATTCTGCCGGAAGACTCCCTCGGAATGAGTGAAGCGGCAAATTGCAGGCCTGCTTCCAGATTTGATTGGGAATCTTCAGCCATCCCGTTAAATTCGTTTACAGCTTCACGGTTTCTGCCTAAATTCTGTTCAAGCACTGCATTTTTCCCAAAAGCCGCCACTGCAAATTGATCGTCACTTTTCCTGTGGCTGGTGCTGTTTTCTATCCAGGCCAGTGCCTCCTCATTCGTGCCAATGCTTGCAGAACGGTCGGCCAAAAATACGACGGTCTGTCCCTTTACCGGAAGAACCACCTGGGGAACGGTCAGTGCAATAATTAATAATGAGAAAATGATCAGCCTCAAACCGGCAATCCAAAATTTTTCATTTCCTTTTCCGCTGTGATTTCGAATAAATAAAATAATGATTATGACAGCAGGAATCAGGATGAGAAACAGGAAGGGATATTTAACCTCTATGCCCACGGCGATATACCTCCCATTCGATAGCAATCAGGATTAAAGCTATTAACGCCAGCCAGAACCAGAGACTTTCATTAGGCCTTTGGGTCATGCTGCTTTTTTCAGACGATTTAGCATTAATGGTGAAGGATTCTTCTGTTCCTGCACTTTTCTCCCTTTCATCCAGAAGGACTGAAAAATAATAAATTTGATTACCTGATACAGCCTGGTAAGTTCCGGGGATTATAGGAGCTTTAAAGGTTTCCTTGTTTAGATCAAGAGAGTATAGATTTTCGTCTTTATTATTGAAAATTTCCAAGCTTCCAGTTCCATTGCCGATATTTATCCATCTTTCTTCTCCGGAGCTGAAATATCCGAGGAAATCTGATTGCTGAGATAGCCACTGGTAAGAGTTATACAGAAAGATTGGAAAACCTGGCAGGAGAGGCCAATCTGTGTCGGATAGATCAAAATTGACGATAATAATTGGCTGCCCATTATGCATCCCCCTTTGGATTAAAGGAATATCCCCGCTTTTCAATACAGTCTCCCATTCTCCTTTCAATACGGAGGATGCTGAACTGATATACACCTTTTCAAAGTTTGCAAATTCAAAAAGACGATCATCATCACCTGTAATTTCTTCTTCAAGTTTTGCTTTATCTTTGCTTGTATTGAAAAAAATCATCGGCAGGTCCGGGAGTTGCGATAAATTGCTTCCTTCCGCCACAACCACACCTTTCATATCCAAACCTTTCAGAGCAGCAGGATCTGTCTGCAGCAATTCGGCTCCAATTGTTTGAAAGCCTTTCACAGCAAATGGATTTACTCCTCCCATTGTGTAAACCTTTGGTTTTGGGTCGGTGTAAATAGAGGCTGCATGATTATCTGCACTATAGCCATCCTTAATGGAGATAGCTGCCTCATAGTAAGGTTTTTCCGGCAGATTTTTTATTTGAACGGTTTTTTCCTCATTTGCTTTTAATGATAGATTCTGTTCAAACAGGACTTCTTCCTCAGATTTTACTGTAAAACCTGTCTCTATATTTCCAGAAGACTGGTTTTCTATCACTGCAACTGCTGAAATACCATCACCTGCGGCCGCTGTCCCAAACGACTGCAGCGACACATTCCCTGCGTTCTCTCCAATATTATGTACCACAGTGTATAGACCAGCCAATTCCTTCATTAGATCTTTCTTTCCAGCTGAATCTGAAAAAATATGAAGAGCCGTGTCTTTTCCTGAAGATAGGGAGCCTGCCAATAAGATGGCTTTTTCCATATTCTCATGTTCATAAGTAAGCTCCAGCCCCTCAATGGTTCTTCGAATAGTATTTGGATCATCTTCCCGGCTTAAGAGAATCTCATTTTTCTCTCCTGCTTTAATTAAGCTTACCTGCTGGCCATTAAGCTTTCCCGCCAGACCAAGCATTTCCTCTTTTACGATCTCAAAACGGCTTTTCCCTCCGCTTTCAGCTGACATAGAAGCGGATGGATCAATGATAATGATTATGTGTTCTCCTTTTAAAGAATCTTCAAGCCAAAATGGACGCACAAGGGCCAGCACCAATAATAGAAGTGCCAATAATTGCAGCCAAAATAACAGATTCTGCTGAAGCTTTTTCAGCCAAGGGGAAGCCTGCCATTCATTCAGCACCTGCTCCCAAAGCAAATTGGATGAAATGGTCTTTTCCGCATACTGCTTCCGAAAGAAATAAAATAAGACAAACGCTCCGATAAAAATGGATAAAATAAAATAAGCAGGATTTAAGAATTGCATGTTGTTCTCACCTGACCAGCCCCTTCGCATACAGATCCCTGAAAAGAACAGTCTGAAGATCTCTTGTTTCAGGCGCAAAGATATATTGGCCGCCATACCGCTTGCATAAAATCTCAAGCTGTTCATTATGTTTTTTTAGGCGCTTTTCATATTCGGCCAATACGGCAGGACTCATGCTCACATTTATAGCTGACCCTGTCTCACTATCAATTAACTTTACATCTCCAGAATATGCCGGTGTCATTTCTTCATCGGCCTGAACCTGAAATAGCCAGAACTCCTGTTTCAGTCCTCTTAGCTTCCTAAACAGGCTTTCCCATTCCTGAAGCGGCTCAAAGCCATCCGCTATTATTACAGCAAGCTGCTGATGTCTTGAAAGAGTTTCTTTTAAGCTGCCCAGAAAGTTACTGGACAGAGCTGAATGTTCAATTTTCTGGATTTCCATGAATGTTCGCCTGCTGTAAACAGAGCCTTTTCTTTTGATAGGCTGTAAGCCAGCAGAAGAAACAGCTGAAAATAGGAGCCGGTCTTCACCAGAAAGAATCATAAAGCTCAAAGCCGCAGCCAGCGCTTTGGCATACTCCCATTTTGCTTCCATTTTGGTCATTGATGAAGTGGCATCCAGATAAACAGCAATAGACAGTTCCTGCTCATCAAGGAAACGTTTAATATAATGTTTTTGTGTTCTGCCATAGACATTCCAATCTATTTGCCGGATATCGTCTCCGGGCTGATATGCCCTGAAGTCAGAAAATTCCATGGAAGATCCGAATTTATGAGATTGCCTGGAACCTGAATGAAACCCTCTTTTCCTGGTCTTAACCGCAACTTTACGCTTCTGCAGCTTTCCAAGAAGGATTTGATGGCTGTTCATCAGCTCTTAGCTCCCCGGGAATTTTCTTTTATTAGACCTTCAATAATCGAATCTGCCGTAATCCCCGCTGCTTCTCCTTCAAAGTTTAAAAGGAGGCGGTGGCGCAGAACGGGATAGGCAACATTTTTAAGGTCACCTATCGAAACATTGAACCTTCCTGAGCACAATGCTCTTGCTCTTGCCATATTTATCAGACTCTGGAGTCCGCGGGGACCGCTGCCATATTGGACGTATTCTCTTACTGTTTCCGGTGCATCCTCTGAATCCGGGTGTGTGGCAGTGATCAGCCATACAGCATAATCGAGGATATCCTCTGATACGAGGATTTCTCTTGTGAGTTCCTGAAGAGCAACTACATCATTCAGCCCGGCCGCTTTATTTAAATGAGTATTTTGCACACCTGTAGTTCTCCTGGCAATTTCTTTTAATTCTTCCTGTGTCGGATATGCTACGTTTACCTTACATATAAACCGGTCGGTTTGGGCCTCCGGCAGAGGATATGTTCCTTCCATATCAATCGGGTTTTGAGTTGCGAGAACAAAAAATGGCTTTTCCATCCTCTTGGTTTCACCCATTATAGTAACCGTTTTTTCTCCCATTGCCTCAAGCAGGGCACTTTGTGTTTTAGGTGTTGCCCTGTTAATTTCATCTGCAAGGATGATGTTGGCGAATATGGGCCCTTTATGGAAACTGAATGTTTGCCTGCCTGCTTCATCAGGCTGAAGCAGCATAGTTCCGGTTATATCGGATGGCATTATATCAGGGGTAAATTGAATGCGGGAATATTTCAGATCCAGCACTTCTGCAATAGTCTTAATCAGCATGGTTTTACCAAGCCCAGGCAAACCTTCAAGCAAAACATGGCCGCCTGAGAATATGCTCCATAATACTTGTTCGACTACTTCCTCCTGGCCAACTATAAATGATTGAATTTCATCTCTCACTCTTGCAATAGTATCTGCTGCTTGTGCAAATTGCTGTTCTTTTTCCTGTGTTGCGGACATCGAAATCACTCCTTGTCAGGATCTATACTTGTAAAATAATTTTTAACGATTTCCTCTAAATCAGCCGGCAGCTTATACCGGTCGGTGCTCTTCCTGTATGACGCCTCATAATTTCCAAATACCTCACTGTAAGGTCTGATCGTTCCTTTTAATACAGGACCTTCACCGTCAAACTGCTGGCCTGGAGTCCCCTGTCCAAGACTGCCGTTATCACTTTCAATATTCGTCTTACCTTCAATACCTGATGGAATGGTGAGCAGATCCCTGGATCCCTGTCCGAGTCCGGCACCTCCTCCAAGACCGCTGCCTGAACCGCTCCCTGCGCCTGAGCCTGACCCTGCACCAGATCCCGAACCATTTCCGGTTCCGCTGCCTGAACCTGTTCCTGAGCTGCTGCCATTTCCGTTGTTTGGGCTATTGCCAGGCTGGTTTTGATTATTTTGCGGATTTGAATTATTCTGCTGCGCAGGCGGCGATGAATTAGGATTATTTGCCTGGCTCCCCGGCTGCCCGGGAGGCGCAAATGCAAGCTGTCCAGGCGGCATTCCATTGGCAGCCATTTGCTGCTGTAATGATAGCCCTGAACTCTGAAGAGCTTTTTGAGCTGCAGCGAGCTGTTTTAAGAGCTCCTCTGATTGCAAAGCCTTCTCCAGCTGTTCAATAAGTTTTGACAGCTCCTCTTCAGACAGCTGCCCCTCACTGCCGGTAAGCTGTTTCAATGCATTGCTTTGTTCTTCATTAAGTTCTTTCTTCTGCTTCTCAAGTTTTGCTAATTCTTCCCGGAAAGAAGCCAGATCTTTCTCCTCCAGCATTCGGCTTAATTGCTTTAAACCGCTATTATCAAGAGTGTTCTTCATGTTTTCCAGGCTCAGAGATTTTTCTTTTTCTTTGATTGCCTTTAATTCCAGGCTTTTTGTTTGTTTCGCAAGCTCCTTCAAAGCTTCCTCAGCAGACTTTTTTTCTGCAATCTTCTCTTTCGCTTTCTCTAATGCTTTTTTTACTTCAGGATTCTTTTCTTTTTCAGCTTTTTTCTCAAGTTCCTCTTTTGCTTCTTCAACTAACTTGTTTTCCTTCTCCCATTTTTGAGCCAATTCCATTTTCTCTCCCGGAATCATGTATAAAAGTACTGCCAGGCCTAGAAAAGCCAAACACATTAAAACAGGTTTAGGGTGGATGAAAACCTTCTTCCTGCCTAAAACCTGATGGTGTACCTTTTTCATATGCTTTACTGCATCTGCAAGCTGCAATCTTGCCAGAACAGCATCATCCAAAAGGAAAGAATGGGCTGTAATGACCCTGTCTTCTCCTACAAACCCGTTATACAATGCAGCTGCCTGGATTATGTCAGGCCGCTTCTTCCAAATTCGAAAAGCTGCGACAAAAGCTGAGAGCAAAATAATCAGCAGAAAATAGTTTTGCAGGTATGGGATAACGAAAATTCTTGCTAAAACCATAAGACAACAGGCCAAGACAGCGGCTGCTAAAAGGAACACCTGAAATTCCTTAATGATCAGCTGAATGAGGAGCTGTCTTTTTACCGGTTTTAAGAGTTTAAGATATTGATTGCGGTCTTCCACCGATATCATTCCCTTATTATAAATTTCGGGCAATCCCCTCTCCAGGGGATTTGCCCGAATAAAGTGAAACTTCAATCAGTGGGGGGCTTTATCCCCCAATGATTGTTAGTTGAGGCCCACGGAAAGTGGGTCACAAAGACGTTGCCACAGGACAAGGAAATCTACGGCAGCGATACCTCGCACGACCGAAAGCGGCAGCTTTTGGGAGGACGTGGCGTTCTTAGTCTTTGTCCTTCTTTCGGGCCTTTACATTATAAAGCGAGGCGACTTGCCTTGGGGTGACAAGCATAAGACGAGCAGATGCTGGGAAGTGCTTTTCTTCCCATCAGCTGATTGGCTTATGACCTCGAGCCCCTAGGAGCCGCAGCTAGATTGGGCAGTTTGACTCCCACTTATCCTCCTTTGATTCCTCTTAGTCTTGAAGTGGGGGTATTACTGTCCGTTAGACTAACGATAAACTCTAGCCCTTTCTCATATTGGGACGGAGTTTTATAATGCTAAGCAGCACTGCTCCAATGAAAATCAAAGTATATGAAATTAAGTAAGAAATCCACAAAGGAAATTCAATGCCTGTTGATCTTGTAATCTCATTGGTCATTTCCGGCTCAAAGGTACTCATCAGAATAATGACCGGATTGAGCATAGCCGGGAAATATGCCAGCGGATTCGTCGGCTGAGTTCCAGTATACCCATATGCATTTGTTAATTGCATAAAAATTAAAGCAAGGAAAGCCGTTCCGCCTGCTAAGAATAAAGTAACCCCATAGGTGGTAACCATCGAGACAATGGTTTTTCTGATTAGCGTTGAAAATAAGACTCCAATGCTGCCGTAAACCACGATTGTAAACAAATAAAATCCCATTGTCGTAAGCAGCTGGCCTGGAGAAATACCTCCAAATAAAAACACAAAGCTATAGAGAGGCAAACTTGCCGCAATCAGCAGAATTAAATATGAAATGGAAGAGATCAGCTTGCTTAATATTATGCTTGAGGAGCTTTGAGTCGTCGTGAGCATGATATTTAAGGTCTGCCTCTCTCTTTCACTGCTGATAACGCCTGCTGTTAATCCAGGGGTAATAAATAGAATCAAACCAAGCTGCAATATAGATAAAACCATAAACATTGTCCGGCTCTGTTCCGGTTTAAAAAAGCCCTGCATGTTGTTTGACAGTGATTCAATAAAAATGAATCCAACAATGATAAGCCCTAATGCCAAGAGGTAAAATAGGACCCCAAGGTAACTTTTAAAGCTTCGGAAGCGGAGCTTAAATTCTTTATTCAGTACAGGATTTACGACTAAATTCTTCATGTCAGCTCAACTCCCTTTGTAATTTCCATAAAGACATCTTCCAGGTCTGTTTCCGCTTCTGCAAAGCTGGTGATGGCCAGATTACTTAATATGGCTCTTTTAAGAAGTTCTGTTTGCTCTTCAGGCGTCCCTTTATAAATAAACTGAAAAGATAACCCGTCCTCCAGCAAAGATAATTTAAAAATATTTGGGTCATCTTCGAAAAAGGAGATGGCATTTTCAGCACTCCCATGAACTTTTACAAGAATCAGCCTTTCTCCTCTAAGCTGCGACTGGATATCAGCAACAGACCCCTGAGCCACAAGTTTACCCTGATCAATAATGCCAATGGTATCACACATTTCTGCAAGCTCAGGCAGAATATGTGAAGATATTAAAATCGTCTTGCCCATGCTTTTCAATTCTTTTAATATTTCCCTCATTTCTACCCTTGCTCGCGGGTCAAGTCCTGATGCAGGTTCATCCAGAATCAGCACTTCAGGGTCATGAATCAGGCATCTTGCCAGGCATAGACGCTGTTTCATCCCTCTTGATAGAAGGTCCACGTATGACTCTCTTTTATGTGACAAGTTGACAAGGTCGAGCAGCTGTGGAATCAGCTTCTCGCGTTCTGCGAATGGAATACCGTAACTTGCACCGTAGAAGTGAAGATACTCATCAGCCTTAAGCTGATCATAAACCCCGAAGAAGTCCGGCATATAGCCAATTTGCTTTCGTACGAGCTTTGGCTCCTTTTGCACATCATACCCGTTTACATAAGCGGATCCCGAAGTTGGGGCAAGCAGTGTTGCCAAAATGGAAAATGTTGTGGATTTTCCTGCACCATTCTGTCCGACAAAACCAAAGACACTGCCTTTTTCAATAGTAAGATTTAAGGAATCAAGTGCTGTGAATTTTCCATATCGTTTCGTTAAATCTATTATTTCGATCATTTCGCCACCTCCCCTTTTATTGTTACAGCCGGCAATGGAACGAATGGATCTCCCTGTGAAGATTTAATAAGCTTCAAAATAAATTGACCCTCTTTTGAAACATACTGAGACAAGTTATCTTTACTTGTCAGCTTTAAGCTCCTTTGATCCGGTTCAATCGGCAGCCATTCACCTGTTTTATGGTTTTTTAATGAATACTGTACGTTTTGGCTATTAATCCTTACCGAAATTTCTTCCAGTTTATAGGTTTTCTCTTTAAGCTGCTTCGGAAGGCTTAGAGAATATTCATATTCACCGTCTTCAAGCATCATTTCACCACTCGTACTATCCATGCCTTTTTCATAAATCTGTCCCTTAATCACATTCCAATCAGCTGCCATCATGCCATCCTTCAATGTAAATTCGCCGGAAAACTCATTTTTGGCCTCAAATGGCTGAACAATCAGATTGGTGTTATTCTCTTTTGCTTTCTTCCCTTTCATGGTTACATCAATGACAGATTCTCTTGTAATTCCTGCAAGGACTGGCTGTGCAATATCTCCCAGCAGAAATGTATTAGAAGCATATTGAAGCCTTTCTTTTCTTAATTTATTAATATCATTTTGGCTATTGGAAGGATTTCCTCCATTAAATGCCCCTCCGTACGGTCTGCTCAGAAGGGACTGTTTTGTGGCTTTATCTACTTTAATGGTCTCACCTTTTTTAATTGAACCCAGTTTAATTGTTTCGTTTCCTGACCAAATATATAATTCTTCAAAATCAAAGTCACTTTGGTTTTGAATTGTTCCTGTTAATCTTTTTTCTTTAAGGGTGATATCTGCTGTCAATTTCCCATTTATTTCTGTTTGAGCTTTTCCGTAAATGGTTTTAGATGACCAATATTCTACCTCTGGGAAAATTATCTCATTGTTTTTTACTCTTTCAGCCATAATTCCGCCTCTAAGCGGGTCAGATGACGTGGAATTGTTTGAATAAACCACAGCATTATATTCACCTTTTGGCATTGAGAGGATGTATTCACCGCTTTTATTTGACAGCAGGGTTGAAGCCTGATAACCGGTAAGCAGATTGTTATTCACTTTATATATCCCCATCTGGTTCAGCTGCGGCTGAGAAATTCTGTCTTTTGCTCCCATTCCAAAGACAGCTGCACCCATTAAAATGGCTATAGAAGGAATGATCCACCAGGAATGCTCCCGTTTATCAAGCTTTCTTAACACAAAATAAAGCACAGGCACTATTAGAATAATATAACCGGCAAAAAGTCCAATAAGCTGTCCGACTGAAAAATTGGATGCAGGAAAGAATTCATTTATTTCTGCAAATTCCCAATAAAGCTGGTCAAGATAATCCTGTGAATAGGGGCTTGATCCAATGCCTGAACCTGATGCCTGTTTAATATAGCCTTCAAACCATGTGTCATAACCCTGCCATGAAGATAAAGGCTCATCCCCCAATGAAAAAGCTGTCTGCAAAATTGTCCCGCTTCCATACTCCTTTTTCAACGCTGCAGGGAGATCGCCACTTTTTGCAATAACTTCTGCACTCTTATCAACCGGACCAGTGAAGAAGTTGAGCTCATCAAATTTTGGCTCCTCTCCCTTTGCCGGCTGAAGGAATTTGACTGGAGCGGATGCCTCATTTTCTGATTTCATCGGCAGCAGTGAATATAAATTTCCATAGGAGCCGCTGGCATCTGGTCCTCCCCCGGCAATCAATGTTCCACCACTGAATATCCAGTCCCTTATAGCTTTTTGCTGTTTTTCACTAAGCTGGGAAACCTTAAATTCATCAATAAGCAAGTAATCGAGTGTCTCCAGCCCTGTTGCATCATCCGGCAAATCTTCCCCTTTAAGTTCAAGCAGCGATTTAGAAGGAAGTGTTCTAAGCTCTTTTACACGGTCATAGTTTTCACTTAGAACTCCAATTACTTCAGTAGCCATATCTACAAATTTAGGCTTTAGTGTATTTTCTCCTTTAAATCTAACTTTTTTTCCGTCTTCCCAATCTCCTTCATAAAGAGTCAGCAATGGAATATTCTGATACATGGAGGGGTGGTCCTCCGTCATTCCAGGTATGGAAACCAGATATTCCTTAGCTGTTCCGGCAGGCAGCTCTACTTTTACAGAAACCGCACCGCTGGTATTGTAGGATGGATGGTAACTTATCAGCAAATCTCCGCTAAATGCGTCACCTGAATTTTCCATCTTAATACGCAGAGGAAATCCCTCTCCTCTTTTTACTTTTCCGTCAAAGCCCTCATCAAGAGTAACTTTAATGCCTGTACCGGCAGCTTCTGCTGATTGGAATGGATGAAACAATAACACAAAGCAGAATAAAACCATAATGATTACTTTTAATTTACCGTGCAACCCTATCTCCCCTTTAAATATCGTAAGTATTAGCTTTTTATATTTATAGGCAGCTTCTATAACAATGATTATTGCCAGCCTGATAACTTCTTCGATTGTATAGACGCAGCTTAATGACAAAAAGTTCCTGAGGATATTAAAATAATTTGTTTTACAGGTTTCTTGATGAAGAACAACATCATTATAGTGTAATTTTACACTAAAAATTTAACTTTTTAAACTATTTTTTATTTTCATTCTATTATCTTTATTATAAAAAACAGCCTGAGAACGGATTCTCAGGCTGTTTAATCAGTAATATTTTTATTCTTCCTCTTCTTCTGCTTCTTTTTCAACTATGTCGGCAAAGAGTCCATAGACATATTGTTCTGCAATAAATTCCTGCAGGTCATCCATTTTTTCACCTAAACCTACGAATTTCACAGGTATTTCCAGCTCGTTTCTAATTGCCAGAACGATGCCGCCTTTTGCAGTACCATCCAGCTTTGTAAGAACGATACCGGAAACATCTGTTGCTTCCTTGAAGGTCTTAGCCTGAATCATTGCATTTTGTCCGGTAGTAGCGTCAAGAACAAGCAATACTTCGTGCGGGGCACCAGGTACTTCTCTTTCAATTACGCGCTTTACCTTTTCCAATTCTTTCATCAAATTGACTTTATTTTGGAGACGTCCCGCTGTATCACAGATTAAAATATCGGCCTTGCGCGACTTTGCAGACTGAACAGCATCATACATGACAGCTGCAGGATCAGAGCCCGCTCCCTGCTTAATGACATCAACACCGACGCGTTCACCCCAAACCTCAAGCTGTTCAATTGCTCCTGCACGGAAAGTATCACCTGCTGCAAGAAGGACATTTTTCCCTTCACTTTTGAACTTATGGGCAAGTTTTCCGATTGTCGTTGTTTTTCCGACACCGTTAACACCAACAAACAGGATAACCGTAAGGCCATCTGTCTGTATATTTAGTTCTGTCGTGGTTTCGCCTGCGCTGTCATAAATCTCTACAAGCTTCTCAGAAATTACTCCCTGAACCACGCGCGGATCTTGAATATTCTTGCGCTTTACTTCTCTTCTCAGCTCATCCACCAGTTCCATGACAGTGTCAAATCCGACATCTGCCCCGATTAAGATTTCTTCCAGCTCCTCGAAAAATTCCTCATCCACTTTCCGGTATCTTGAAACAAGGTCATTTACTTTATTTGAAAAATTATCACGCGTTTTGGTTAATCCGTCTTTAAACTTTTCTGTAACACTATCTGTCTGCTTTGTGATTTTTTCTTTTAGTTTTTTAAAGAAACTCATGTTTTCACTTCCTTAATGCAATATGTATAAGTGCGGAACAATGCTGCAAGCAGTTCCGCATTAAGGCTGCTATTGAGTAATTAATTCCCTGGTTTCTTCAAGACGTACAGATACCAGTTTGGATACACCGGATTCCTGCATGGTTACACCGTAAAGGACATCCGCTTCTTCCATTGTTCCTTTTCTGTGGGTGATAACGATGAACTGGGTTTCGGCGCTGTATCTTTTTAAGTATTTGCTGAACCTTTGGACATTCGCTTCATCCAAAGCAGCCTCAACTTCATCAAGAATACAGAATGGAACGGGCCGTACTTTCAAAATGGAAAACAGTAATGCAATAGCTGTAAGTGCCCTCTCTCCCCCAGATAATAATCCGAGGTTCTGCAATTTCTTGCCTGGCGGCTGTGCGACAATTTCCACACCTGTATTCAATAAATCATCAGGCTGTGTCAAGCGTAAATCTGCTCTGCCGCCGCCGAATAAAGATTGGAAAACCGACTCAAAATGAAAACGGATCCCTTCAAAGGTTTCTTCAAATCGCCTTTTCATTTCAACATCCATTTCATCAATAACCTGGAATAATGTATCTTTTGCTTCCTGAAGGTCTGTTTTTTGCTCAAGCAGGAATTCATAGCGTTCCGATACTCTTTCATATTCCTCGATTGCTCCGAGATTTACTGCGCCAAGTTCCTCGATAGCCAGCTTTATGAGTTTTACTCTTTTTCGCGCTTCCTCAATTTCAATTTGCAGCGGGTATTCTTCTTTAGCTGCTTCAAAAGACAGCAGGTATTCTTCCCTTAAATGATTCAGCCTATTCTCAAGCTCAACATCCAGCCGGTTCTGTTTAACTTCCTCATCTTTCAGCACTTCTATGAGGCCTTTATGCTGGCGTTTTAATTCTTTCGCCTCAAGCTCAAGATCCTCTAAAGATGCTTGGAGCTTTAATCGCTCATTCCTTCTTGAAGCAATTAGTTCAAGCGTATCATTCTTTTCCTTTAGTTTTTGCTGTGCTGCTTCTTCCAGATGCTGTTCACCTGAAGAGCTGTTTGTCATTTCGGATGAAAGCAATTCTAAATCTTCTTTAACGGTTTTCAGCTTCTCCTGGGTAACAGCAAGCTCAGAATTTATGGCGGCCAGCTTGTCCTCAGCATGGTTCAGCTGCTCACTTTTGGAAGCGAAGCTAATTTTCAGCTCATTAATTTCAGATACTACAGTTTCCTTTGAGGTCTGCTGGGTGTTTTTTCTTTCTGTTAATACTTTTATCTCCTGATCAAGATTAGCAATTTGCATTTGCTGCTGTTCCAATAAAACTGAAAGCTCGCTCTTTCTTGCCAGCAGTCTCTCTATATCTTGCGAAAACTGTGCTTTGTCCATATCATAAAGGGATAGGCGCTCATTAATGCTTTTCTCTTCAAACTCTGCTTCTAAAAGTTCTCCTTTTACCTTCTGTTCCATCAAACGAAGCTCTTCGCCTGTTTTTCTAAGCTGCTCAATGCGTAAATCCTGTTTTTGAATTTCACTTTTTTGCAGTTTTACTTGCTTTTCGAGATTTGCTGTTTTGGATTCCATATCCGTAATTCTGGACTTCAGCTCTTCAAGTTCACCTTTACGTGAAAGAATTGAAGTACTTTTTTGTTTCACAGCTCCACCGGTCATGGAGCCGCCAGGATTAACCACATCTCCGTCAATTGTTACGAGCCTCACACGGTATTGAAGCAGCTTCGCAAGTTCATTGGCACCTTTAAGATCCCGGGCAATAACCACATTGCCAAGCAAGTTCTCGATAGCAGGCTGGTGCCTCTCTTCAAATTGTATCAGTGAAGCAGCTTCACCAATAAAGGCAGGGTGGCCTTGAACCGATTGCATTTGGGTGGTATTCAGCTTCTTCCCCTTAATTACACTTAAAGGCAGAAATGTGGCTCTGCCGTATGAATTCTTCTTCAGGAATTGAATGGCACTTCTTCCGTCCTGTTCATCCTGTACAATGATATGCTGCATGGCACCGCCGAGAGCTGTTTCAATCGCAGTTTCGTACTCTTTTGGCACCTGAATTAACTCAGCTACGGCTCCTTCAATTCCCTGCAGCTTGCTGCCTCTTGCTTTCAATACTTCTTTTACTCCTTGGAAAAAACCCGAAAAATCCTCTTCCATTTCTTCAAGCATTTCCTGACGGGATTTCGCCTGCTGCAAATATTGATAAGCCTGATACAAGGTTTTTTCCTGCTTTTGATAATTATTCTTTAATGATTCAAGCTTGCGGTCTTCATTTCGGAATAGATGAACTTGATTTTCTAATTCCTTTTGCAGGTTTTCAAGATTTGATTGTATCTTTTGTTTTTTCTCTTCATTTTTCTTGCGGTCAGCAATAAATTTTTCATTATCCATTTCAAGCCTTGAACTGCGCTGCCCCTGCTGACTCAGCTGCTGATCAATATTCTGCAATTCATTCCTTGAAGCTGCCTGGCTGTTCAGCACTTCAATATAATCACTTTTCAGCGATTCAATTTTTTCTTCTGTATTTTCACTGAATAGTTTGAGCTGCTCCTGCTTTTCCTTTAATGCTTTTTGAAGCTTAACAGCTTCTGTCTTCACTTTTTCCGTGAGAGTCGAGTGCTTTTCTTTCTGCTCTTTTAACTCAGCAATCTTCATTGTAAGTTCTTTCATATTTTTATGAAGCTGGTCTTTATTCTGGCTGGCATTTTTCTTTCGCTCTTTGAGTACTTCTTTTCTGCCTTCCAGTTTTTCCAGCTCTTCACTGGCATGAAGGAGGACATCCTGCAGATCATTTACTGATTCATCAATTGCAGCAATATGATCCTTTAACTCTTCCATTTTTGCTTCTTTGTTTTGGATAATGGCCGAGAGCTTCAATTCATCTTCCGTATGCAGCTCGAGCTGACGTGAAAGCTGCTCCCATTTTGAATGCAGATCCTCGATCTCATAAACGGTAAGGGCAACCTCTATTTTCTCCAGCTCTTCTTTCTGCTGCAGATAATCTTTTGCGATTGAAGCCTGTATTTTCAAAGGCTCTACCTGGGTTTCCAGTTCATGAAGAATATCATTCACCCTGTTTAAGTTATCCTGGGTTTCTGAAAGCTTGCCTTCCGCCTTTTTCTTTCTTGTCTTGTATTTAAGTACGCCAGCCGCTTCTTCAAATATAGTCCGGCGTTCTTCAGCTTTACTGTTTAGAATTTCTTCAACTCTGCCCTGGCTTATGATTGAGAAAGCTTCCCTGCCAAGGCCTGAATCCATAAATAAATCTACAATATCTTTAAGTCTGCATGTTTGCTTATTGATCAGGTATTCACTGTCTCCGGACCGGTAGACCCTTCTTGTAACACTGACTTCGCTATACTCGATCGGCAGACCCTGATCGGCGTTATCAAGGGTCAGTGTCACCTCTGCAAAATTCTGTGCTCTTCGGGAATCACTGCCCGCAAAAATGACGTCCTCCATTTTCGCACCGCGAAGGGACTTAGCTGATTGTTCACCCAATACCCAGCGGATGGCATCCGTTATATTGCTTTTCCCGCTTCCATTCGGACCGACAACTGCTGTGACGCCTGGAACAAAATCAACCGTTATCCGCTCAGCAAACGACTTAAATCCAATAACATCAAGCCTTTTTAAAAACAACCTTGCTCCCCCTCTGTCTCCTCATGTTTCTGCTCTTTGATGTCAGAGTTAGAAAATGTTTCACTTTATATGATTTTTTAATACTTCAAGAGCCATTTGGGCCGCATGCTGTTCGGCTTCTTTCTTTGACCGGCCAGTGCCTGTCCCAAGTCCCCTGCCATTTAGAGAAACAGTGGAAACAAATTCTCGATTGTGGGCAGGCCCCTTTTCCTGAAGGATTTTATATTCAATTGCACCTGCTCCATCCCGCTGCACAAGCTCTTGCAGCTGGCTTTTAAAATCCATCACATGCGAAAAAGCACCTGAATCAATCTTTGGAAAAACAACTTTTTCCAAAAAACCGACAACTGTATCTAATCCTTTATCCAGATACAATGCACCTATAAAGGCTTCAAATACATCTGCAAGCAGGGCCGGACGGGTTCTTCCTCCGGTCATTTCCTCCCCTTTACCAAGGAGCACAAGGCTGCCAAATGACAATTCATGGGCAAATGAGACCAGGGATGGTTCGCAGACAACCGCTGCCCTCAGCTTTGTTAATTCGCCCTCGCTCATCATCGGATATTTAAGGTAAAGGAATTTTGAAACAGTCAGTTCGAGGACAGCATCTCCCAGGAATTCCAGTCTTTCATTGTCTTCATAAGGCTTTCTCCGGTGCTCATTCACATAGGATGAATGGGTAAAAGCTTGTTTTAGTAATTTTTCATTTTCAAAGTGAATTCCGATATCCGTCTGGAATTCTTTAAATTGTTTTTCGATTGCGCGAAATGATTTTCTTTCTTTATCTTTATTGCTGCGCATATTGCATCCACCTTGCTAAAAATTAATATTCTTCTTGAGTTAAACACACTTAATTGGTCTTCCCTAAGTTTACGTAATAAAGAGGAAAAACGCAAAAAACTTCGATATAAAGCAATTTTATGTTTCATATGGTTACGGCCATTTTCACAGAAGAAAGCCCCGTTATCAAACGGAGCTTTTGAGAATCGTATTTACTGTCCACAGTCACCTGCTAAAGGCTGAAAGCTTAATCCCAAGCTGCCCTTTCGATGCTGCAGGTAACACCGGACAGTAAACATCTGAAAAAATTGCTGCAGTGAGGGGGATTCCCTCACTGCAGAGCGGTTCTACTAACGATTATTGGCTAGCTTTTATGTAATTTACAGCGTCACCGACTGTTGCGATTTTCTCAGCGTCATCGTCAGAAATTTCCATGTCGAACTCATCTTCTAATTCCATTACTAATTCTACTACATCAAGGGAATCAGCACCTAGATCATCTTTGAAAGAAGCCTCCAATTTCACTTCAGACTCTTCAACGCCAAGACGGTCCACGATGATCTTTGTTACACGTTCTAATACTTCTGCCATGCTTGTTCACCTCCCCTCAAGTATTATAGATTATTTTTAGCCTTTATTGAAAGCTTTTATAAAAAATTTTGCATTACAACCCTGTTACAAATCACATGACCATTCCGCCATCAACATGCAGGGTTTGCCCTGTCATATAACGGCTGTCTTCTGAAGCTAGAAACACTGCCACATTTGCAATATCTGCAGGATCGCCGAAGCGCGCCAATGGGATTTGTTTCAGCATCTGATCCCTTACATCCTCGTTCAGCTTATCCGTCATATCAGTTGTGATGAAGCCTGGTGCAATGGCATTGACTGTTATCCCTCTTGATGCAAGTTCCTTTGCTGAGGTTTTTGTCAGGCCGATAACCCCTGATTTGGCAGCGACATAGTTAGCCTGTCCAGGATTTCCACTCACACCCACAATGGATGAAATATTGATAATGCGGCCGCTGCGCTGTTTCATCATTTGCCTTGTAACAGCTTTTGTACAAAGGAAAACACCTTTCAGGTTAATGTTAATAACATCATCCCATTCGTCCTCCTTCATTCTCATAAGCAGGTTGTCCTTCGTAATCCCCGCATTATTAACCAGAATATCAAGCTTGCCAAACTTTTCTACTGTTTCTTTTACCATGCTTGTCACGGAATCACTATTTGACACATCGCATTGGATAGCAAAAGCATTTCTGCCTAATGCCTTTATTTCATCAACGACTTCGTTCGCCCTTGCCTCACTTCCGGAGTAGTTAACCGCAATATCTGCACCTTGCCTGGCAAGACCCAAAGCGATTTCTCTTCCGATTCCGCGGGAAGCTCCTGTTACTAAAGCGGCTTTTCCCTCTAGCTTCATCTCAATTCCTCCTTCAAGGATTCTGTAACTGCCTGGCATGATTCTGCATCTGAAACGGCATACGTTTTAAGGGAACGATCTACCTTTTTCACTAAGCCTGACAATACTTTTCCTGGACCTATTTCTATAAATGTATCCACTCCAAGCTCTATCATCCTGCGGATTGAATCCTCCCATAGCACAGGAGAATACAGCTGTTCAATCAATCTGCCATTTATTTCTGAAGCAGATGTCATTTCAGAAGCTGTTACATTGGCAATGACAGGAACCTTTGCATCTTTAATCTCAATTTCGTCAAGGATTCCCCTGAACTTCTCAGCAGCAGGCTTCATTAATTGGGAATGGAAAGGACCGCTTACCTCCAGTGGAAGCACACGCTTGGCACCTTCTTCTTTAGCCTTTAGAGAAGCCAGTTCCACGCCTGCTTTTGAACCTGAAATGACAATTTGTCCAGGACAGTTCAGGTTTGCAAGCTGCACCGGATTTCCTCCTGCAGTAACCTCTTCTGTAACTGCAGTAAGCTTGTCCCTGTCAAGCCCCAATACTGCAGCCATTGTTCCCTCGCCATTAGGAACGGCTTCTTCCATGAATTCGCCCCGCTTACGGACAGCATATACCCCATCCTCAAAGGATATAGCTTCCGCAGCGACTAGTGCAGTATACTCACCAAGGCTATGTCCCGCAACAAAATCAGGTGTTATACCAGACCTTTTAAAATAATCGAGAATGGCAATGCCAGTGGTCAATAGTGCAGGCTGTGCGTTTGTTGTTAACGTCAATTTGTCCTGAGGCCCTTCAAAAATAAGTTCCGATAATGAAAACCCAAGTTTTTGATCGGCTCTTTCAAAAAATCCTTTTACGTTTTCATCCTGTTCAGCTAAGACTTTTCCCATACCTGCAGCCTGGGACCCCTGCCCAGGGAATAAAAAAGCGATTTTACCCATCGTGCTTTCCCCCCAAGTTAAAAATGTTTATTTAAGTGCTGTCTTTCTGGCTTCTTTTTCAACTGCTTCCTTAATCGTATCAGCAACATTGTTTTCGACCATGTTCCTGGTCTGCCTCACTGCACTGAATAAAGCTGTTGCATCTGAAGAGCCATGCGCCTTGATAAGCGGCGCCTTTAATCCAAATAATCCGGCACCGCCGTATTCAGAATAATCCATTTTAGATTTAAGCTGGTATAGATCGGGCTTTAAGGCTGCTGCTGCCAATTTTGTTTTAAAGCTGCTGGTCAGAGCTGTTTTTAGCATTTTAAATACAGATAGAGCAGTACCTTCAATTGTCTTGAGGACCATATTGCCGGTAAAGCCATCCGTCACTACAACATCCGCAGCTCCCTCGAGCAAATCGCGCGCTTCAACATTGCCGATAAAATTGATATCCGCCTTCTTCAGCAGATCAAATGTATTTTTTGCCAGCTCATTGCCTTTTTTCTCTTCCGTTCCGATATTTAGGAGCCCTACTCTGGGATTGGCTACACCCCTGACTTTTTCGGTATATATAGATCCCATAATCGCATATTGAAGAAGATGCTCCGGCTTCGCGTCCACATTCGCCCCTACATCAAGCAAAAGGAACCCTTCTCCGTCTATTGTTGGAAGCGTAGGTGATAATGCCGGACGTTCAATGCCCTCAATCCTTCCTACCACAAAAAGGCCTGCTGCCATTAGAGCACCCGTGTTTCCTGCGGAAATGCATGCATCCGCCTTACCATCTGTAACAAGCTGCGCTGCAAGCACCATGGATGCATTTTTCTTTCTGCGTACAGCTCTCACCGGCTCATCATCCGGCAAGATGACTTCATCTGTATGTAAAATGTCAATTCGCTCATTTGAAGTAAGGTATTGGTTTATTTTTGACTCATCGCCTACAAGGGTAATATGTACATCCTTATATTCTGCGGCAGCTTTCATTGCCCCAAGGACAATTTCCTTCGGAGCATTGTCGCCTCCCATTGCGTCTATGGCAATTTTCATGGTGCTTCATCCTTTTAGTGATTATTTTTTTCTGAACATGTCAAATTCGCCCTTGAATACCTGTTCGTTATTCACAAAGCTATTGACTTCAACCATCGTCCTTCCGCTGTCAATGTCAATTGTAAGGACCTTTGCTTTTGCAATGACACGTTCATTTAATCTCACAGGCCTTGTAAATTGAATATTGGCTTTTGCCGTTAATGCCAGCTCATCATTTATGACGGCGACCGCCAGTGAGTTGGCCTGTGCAAACAGGTGGTGCCCCCGAGCAATTCCATTACGTTTGAAGACATGTTCACTTTTTACATCGAAAATGGATATCGCCGTTTTATCCAATTCTATATCTATTATTTCACCGATTATTTCTTCTATTGGTAAAGATCGCACTTCATCCTCAAAACTTTTCTCGGCAACATGCTTGATTCTCTCACGCAATTCCGGAATTGATAATTCCAGCCGATCGAGCCTGATTGTCTGGACGCTGACAGAGAACTTGTCCGCAAGTTCCTCGTCCGTAACAAAAGGATTTTCTTTTATTGTGTCCGTTAATAATGTTTGACGTTCTTTTTTGTTTCTTTTCATTAAAATCCCACCGTCCGAGATATTAAGACTAGGTACTAATAGTAGTATATAATCAAAAAAAGCAGATTGCAAGAAAGAACTTTTCCGCAATCCGCTCTGATTACCTTATTTCTAGTCCAGTTTTTCCCCTTCCAGCACTCCTGCTTCCTTTAAATAATGCCGCAAAGGCAGGTACTCATCCGAGTGCCAGAATTCATCGGATTCCACTAGAGTTGATGCATCGTTCCTGGCGGTTTCGAGCGCACGGTAATCATGGACCATATCAGCGACTTTAAATTCCGGAAGCCCGCTTTGTTTTCTTCCGAAAAAGTCTCCAGGACCTCTCAGCTCAAGGTCCTTTTCACTTAGAGCAAAACCATCATTGGTTTCTGTCATGATTTTCATGCGTTCTTTTCCAACTTCCGATTTCGGATCAGCCAGAAGCACACAATAAGATTGTTGATCTCCTCTTCCTACCCTGCCCCTCAGCTGATGCAGCTGAGCAAGTCCAAACCGCTCCGCATCATAGATCACCATCATCGTTGCATTTGGAACATTTACACCTACCTCAACAACCGTCGTCGAAACAAGAACCTGAGTTTCATTACGGCTGAAAGCTTTCATAACACTTTCCTTTTCATCCGGATGAAGCCTGCCATGCATGAGTCCGACATCATAACGGCCATGAAAATGATGCATCAATGTCGCATGGACATCTATAGCGTTTTGAACATCCAATTTATCTGATTCCTCAATAAGCGGGCAGATCACATAAACCTGCTGACCTGCTGAAAGCTCCTTTTCCATAAAACCTAGGACCCTGTCCAGCATTTCAGGTTTTGCCCAATAGGTTTCAATTGCTTTTCGTCCTGCCGGCATTTCATCTATGATGGATACATCCATTTCACCAAAAACGGTAATGGCCAATGTTCTTGGGATTGGCGTTGCAGTCATGAACAGAACATCAGGATTTTCACCTTTTTCCCTGAGTATCCGCCGCTGCCCTACCCCGAATCTATGCTGCTCATCAGTAATGACAAGTCCCAGTTTATTAAATTCCACTTCATCCTGGATAAGTGCATGTGTGCCTATGAGAACATCAATCTCTCCATCCTTTAAAAGCTGGAGAATTTCTCTTCTTCGCTTTCCTTTAACAGAGCTTGTCAGGAGTTCACATCGCAGCCCAAACGGCTCGAGCATCGACTTTAAAGATTCCGCATGCTGCTCTGCCAGGATTTCGGTCGGGACCATTAATGCTCCCTGAAAGCCTGCTGTCCTGCTGGCGAATAGAGCAATCGCCGCCACAGCCGTTTTGCCGGAACCAACATCCCCCTGTAATAGCCTGTTCATCCTGTAAGGAGATTTCAAATCAGACATGATCTCATTAACTACTCTTTTTTGTGCTCCGGTTAAATCAAATGGCAGTGAGTCAATGAACTCCATTAGTCTTGAAAGATCATAAGCCTGTGCAACCCCTTTTGACTGCTCTCTTTCAATCTTTCTTAGTGCCTGCATTTTTAATTGAAAATAGAAAAACTCCTCATAAACAAAACGCCGCCTTCCCTGCTTGAGTTCCTGTTCATTGGCGGGAAAATGAAGTGATCTCACAGCATCTCGCCTATTTAATAGTCTATATTGCAATAAATATTTTTCAGGCAAAGCTTCTGATATGTCATTCCCATACTGTGAGAAAGCCAGTTTAATAAATCGCCTGATGCCCTTGACCGTGACATTTCCTTTTACAGCGTAAACCGGCTCAAAATCCTTATTGCCAGAGGCATTTCCTATTTTAAGTTCACTGGCTGTAATCACCTGCCGATGCTGGTCCCATTTTCCAGTCACCGTAACCGTTTCGTTTAATACAATTTTGTTCTTCAAATAAGGCTGATTGAACAGAATCACTTGGATGAGATACCGTCCTACAAGCACCCGAACAGTGAGCCTGGAGCGTTTCCTGCCGTAATAAGCAAGTGAAGGTTCACTGTGAACCTTTCCTTCAACCGTCACTCTTTCATCATGCTTCATTTCTGCCAGGTCCTTGAGCCTGTAATCTTCATATCTATATGGAAAATATTCAAGCAAGTCTTTTACAGTGTAAATATTCATTTCAGCCAGTAATTCAGCTGATTCCTCTCCGATGCCTTTAACAGCTGTAACAGACTGGATTAAATTTGGATTCACATTTATTGAACGGCTGCCAATTGTATGTTCTTTCAGGCAGTCCGCCATCCCTCCCTGCTCCGTTACTTTTATATACAGGCTTATGAAGCGCCTGCTTTATAACTAGCACATTGTGATTAAAAAACGCAAGAAAGTAACCTTAAACCTAATAAGAACTCATGCTTCAAAGCATTTATTAAAGGTCTAAAATGGACAAAAGCGAAGGCTGGGCCCTCGCTTTGTTTATTGTTTACTGGTTATTCAATTGCGAAAATGAAAGAGTATAGAGGCTGTTTTCCATCATGAAGCTCAACCTCAATATCTTCATATTTATCTTCAATATAGCTGATAAGTGAGTCTACTTCCTCATCTGCTGCATCTTCACCTTTTAAGACGGTAAGGATCTCAGAGTCTTCGTCGATCATTCCTTCCAGAAGATCTTTGGCAGCCTGTACTCTATCCTTGTTTTTCACAACAATTTTGCCGTCTGCAATGCCCATGAAATCATCTTTTTCGATCTCAAGGCCATCGATGCTTGTATCACGGACAGCAAACGTGATTTGGCCTGTTTTCACATGCTGAAGAGCATCTGTCATGCCTTCTTCGTTTTCTGTAAGGTCAGCACTTGGATTAAAGGCAAGAAGTGCCGCCATTCCCTGAGGAACAGTCTTTGAAGGAACAACCACTGCTTCTTCTTCAGTCACTTCTGCAGCCTGCTGTGCAGCCATAATGATATTTTTATTGTTTGGCAAAATGATTACTTTTTTTGCATTTACTTCTTTGATGGCTTTTACAATATCTTCCGTGCTGGGATTCATTGTCTGTCCGCCTTCAATGACAGCATGTGCACCGATGCTTCGGAAAAGATCCGCGATGCCGCTGCCCATTGATACTGTCACAATTCCGTACTCCTGCTTTTCTTTTGGCTTAGCCTGCGCCGCCAAAGGTGTAGGAACATCTTCGACTAAGTTGGTGTGCTGCTGGCGCATGTTTTCAATCTTCATATTGATTAAACTGCCATAGCGCTGTCCGTATGTCAGGCAATCTCCCGGCTTTTCAGAGTGGATATGTACTTTTACAAGCTGCTCATCCGCAATCACCAGAAGTGAGTCGCCATATTGGCTTAAGTCCTGGCGGAACCTGTCTTCTGAAAAAGGATTAGCAGAGATTTTTTCATCTTCAAATTTGACCATAAATTCAGTGCAATAACCGAACTCAATATCCTCAGTGTTCATAAAACTGTGAACATTTTTATGGTGTTCTGCGCTAACCAGGTCATCCATCTTTGGAAGGGCTGCCGGTGTATCAGGAAGTTTTTCGCCCTTTAGCTCGGCAAGGAATCCTTCATATACAAAAACAAGGCCCTGGCCACCGCTGTCTACAACCCCTACTTCTTTTAAGACTGGAAGAAGATCTGGAGTGCGGTTTAGGGAAGCCCTTGCTTCTTTTAAAACTTCCTCCATAATCACGATGATATCATCTTCATGATTAGCAGCCTGAACCGCTTTCTTAGCGGAATCTTTTGCAACAGTAAGGATCGTTCCTTCAACAGGCTTCATCACAGCTTTATATGCCGTCTCTACACCAGAATTCAGAGCATCAGCAAACTCTTTTCCACTGATAGAAGCTTTATGTTCAATCGCTTTTGAGAAGCCTCGGAACAGCTGGGAGAGAATTACTCCCGAGTTCCCTCGTGCTCCCATAAGCAAACCTTTAGAAAGAGCAGTGCCTACCTTTCCAATATGCTCCTGGATATTAGCTTTAACTTCCTTTGCTCCGGAAGTCATTGACAAATTCATGTTGGTTCCTGTGTCTCCATCAGGAACAGGGAATACATTTAACGCATCCACTAATTTTGCATTAGCAGATAAATGGTTCGCTCCTTGTATGACCATTTCGGCAAAAAGCTTCCCATCTAAATCTTTTTTTGACACAAGTCTTTCCTCCTCACTACGGGTTCGTTACTCGAACTCCCTGAACGTAAATATTAACCGAGTCAGTGCTAAGCCCAACTGTTTTATCAAGGGTGTATTTCACTTTAGATTGCACATTGTGGGCAACCTCGGAAATTTTCGTTCCGTAACTTACAATAATATACATATCGATATGTACTTCATCTTCTTCCTGGCGAACAATTACACCACGGGTAAAATTCTCTTTTCGCAGTATATCTGTCAGGCCATCCTTAATTTGATTTTTAGAGGCCATTCCTACAATGCCGTAGCAGTCAACTGCTGCTCCGCCTGCGATTGTTGCAATTACATCATTAGAGATATCAATTTGCCCGAAATTTGTTTTTAATTCGATGGACATGGTTCGTTCCCCCTTTGGAAATTGCTTTTCATAAAAGCTTCTTCAGGCACTTCCGCTTAACGATAGTGCTGGCTTTCCCCTGAATTGCACCCTGGAGGCTAAGCCTTCCGGCAAGAGACAATTCACCTTTTTTAGCTGGGCAGCGGTCTTTCTAACCTCAAAGCTTAAAGCATACCTTATAATATTTTACTATATGGGCTGTGATATTGAAAGTCATACTTCTCCATCTCTATTATAGCTCATGTTCCATCCCCCTATGTCAAGGAAATTTTCTTGAAAGCAAACTATTGCAATCAGAAGGGTTGTATGATAAATTATTAAAGTATCTTTTAATGTCGAAATCCGCACATGGATTCCGCATTAATTCAGATGGATGAATCTGACTATTGCAGATGAAAGCATTGAAAAATAGTTTCAGCTTATGCTTTTAGTAAGGAGGGAAACATACATGCCACGCAAATGTGTAGTAACTGGTAAAAAAACAACTTCAGGTAACGCACGTTCTCACGCAATGAACGCTAACAAGCGCACTTGGGGTGCTAACCTTCAGAAGGTACGTATTCTTGTAGACGGTAAACCTAAACGTGTTTGGGTTTCTGCAAGAGCACTTAAATCAGGTAAAGTTGAGCGCGTTTAACATGCTCAGGGACATCCCTTTTGGATGTCCTTTTTATTTCCTTTTTTGGCCCACTATCATTCTCCCCCATTTAGGCAAAAAATAAAAGCACCCCAGGTGAGGTGCCAAGTTTTGATGCTATTTTCTTTTTAATTTATGGGTGTCTACCCCTTTTTGAAGGTCCCTAACATGGCACGCACAATGCCCCCTAAAAATTTAGGAAGTTTGATTGTATAAAATCTCATTACTCGTGTCCCTCCTCACGATCTTACGCATCCATTCTGTCCTTAAATCGTCTTTACCATCTTATTCAAATAATTAAAGATGAGTACTCATGATTAAAAAAAATGATCAGAAAGCAATTCATGCTAAGACTCTTATCCAGCTTTCCCGCATCTTGCAGGGAAGCGGCCCGGCACTTAATCCTTGCTTCTTACAACCATTAATATGCCTTCAGTAAAAGAAAAAGTACCACAATCATCAATAAGTTCATTACTGACACAAAGAGTAGAACCGGCAGGAACGGTCCGATCTGTCAGCGGATACTTGAAATTTCTCAGGGTGAGGCCTTTAATTTCCATAGTGACCGGAACAAACGAAATGTATTTGAAATTTGAATGCTGCTTTATGCTGTATTTACCTGGAGTCTTAATATAAATCTTATTAGACTTGTCAATAATTTCGACAGGAACAAAGTCTTCCGCCAGTGCAGGCTTTATTAACAGCTGAATGTTTGCGAATAAGTGGTCAAGCCTGCCGCCTGTGGCACCAAACAAACGGACTTTTTCAGGTTTTTGGCCGAGTGCCCAATTCAGGGCAAGCTCCATGTCCGTTTCATCCTTCTCCGGCTTGAACCTGTTCAGCTCTTTTACATTTTCTTCAATGAGCAAAAGCTCTTCATCCGACACCGAATCAAAATCACCAAATGCCATTTCCGGCTGAATGCCACTTTGAATTAGAGTAAGCACCCCTCTGTCTACTCCGACCCAAATATCAGCTGTATTACTGAACGAATGCAGATCAGGCAGCAAGTCATCTGGGCCGCCAGCTAAAATATTGATAATCATTATACATTGCTCCATTCATATATGTATCTTATATGACAAAAAGCCAGCTGTATTCCAGCTGGCCTTTTTTTATTGCGAACCCTTTAAAGCAGCAATCGCCGCTGCTCTATCTTTCTGATTATAAATTGCAGACCCGGCAACCAGTACATTGGCTCCAGCTTCAATGCACAATCGGGCTGTTTCTTCATTCACTCCGCCGTCCACTTCAATTTCAATGTTTAGACCTTTCGCGTCAGCCAATTCCTTAACAGCTGCAATCTTAGGCAGAACGGCTGGGATGAATTTTTGCCCTCCAAAACCAGGATTAACAGACATAAGCAATACCATATCAATATCTTCGATAACATGCTCTATCATATTAACTGGTGTAGCTGGATTAAGAACCACTCCTGCCTTGACGCCAAAGGATTTAATAAAATGAACCGTTCTGTGAAGGTGCTTGCATGCTTCTGCATGAACAGTGATATAATCGGCCCCCGCATTAGCAAATGCCTCAATGTAGCTATCCGGATCTTCTATCATTAAATGAACGTCAAGGGGCAGCTTTGTTACTGGACGAATGGCATCAACTATTAATGGACCAATTGTAATATTCGGCACAAAATGGCCGTCCATTACATCGACATGAATATAATCAGCGCCGCCGTGTTCAACATCTTTAATCTCTTCTCCCAATTTAGAAAAGTCTGCCGATAAAATAGAAGGTGCGATTTTTACCATGAATTAATACCTCGGCTTTCTATCTTTGATTTCCTGCAGAAAGGTTTTGTAATGTTCATACCTGTAGGATGGAATTTCACCGTTTTCACAGGCGGCCTTTACAGCGCATTTAGGCTCAGCCATGTGCAGGCATCCTCTAAATTTGCAAAGTTCGCTTTGCTCCTGAATTTCCGGGAAGCAATAATTGAGATCCTCCAGTTCAATATCTGTGAATTCAAGTGAGCTGAATCCCGGGGTATCAGCAACAAGCCCTTTTCCAACCTCGATCAGCTCTACATGCCTGGTCGTATGCTTTCCCCTGCCCAAATGTGAAGAAATGTCATTTGTTTTCAGCTCCAGGTCCGGTCTTAGAACGTTTAACAAAGAAGATTTCCCCACCCCTGACTGCCCGGCAAAAACAGATATCTCACCTTCCAGGTAGGGCATCAGATCTTTAACGCCTTCTTCTGTTTCAGATGAAGTCAGCAAAACATCATAGCCGGCTTTGCGGTAATCTGAAGCATATTGCTGTATCTCCCTATACTCATTTTCGTCCGCCAGATCAATTTTAGTAATGCAGATGAGCGGCTTTATATGATTGAATTCAACCAGCACCAGGAAACGATCCAGAAGGGATGTGCTAAAACCCGGTTCAACAGCTGAAAATACAAGAATGGCCTGATCAACATTGGCAATCGGCGGACGAATCAGCTCATTTTTCCGTTCCTTTACTTCTAAGATGTATCCTTCTGTATTACTTTCTGCCTGAAACACTACTTCATCACCGACAAGCGGTGTAACTTTATTTTTCCTGAAAACTCCGCGTCCGCGGCACTGAATGGTTTCATTTCCGCTTAATACATAATAAAACCCTGCTAAGGCTTTAATAATTTTGCCCTCAGGCATAGCAACACTCCTTGCTTATGATTCTTCATCAGGATAAGGTATTTCCTTTTCCTCAAAAACCTGGCCATCCCGCAGAACCTTATAAGTGGCATTCTGTCCGGGAGCTATTGTCAGATCAATTGGTATTACCACATCTTCATATATCAGCTCTGTATGCATTGGTTCAGAACCTGTATTATTCATATCCTTAATGAAAATCTGAACTTCATTCGGCTCACCTTCTGCGGCAGGCTCATATGGAACGCTGATCTCAATATTTTCAGTCTTTGGAAGGAGTTCTTTTTTTCCTTTTGAAAGAACTACTGTCACCTTCTGTCCCCTTGTCAGATTTGTGCCTGCTGCCGGGTCCTGTTTGATGACCAGCCCTTCAGGGACTTCCTCATGGTACTCTTCTTCCCCATATTCTACTTTCAATCCGGAGGATTCTTCGTACTCCTGCAGACCCTTTTCGTTATAGCCGCGTAAATCTTTTAATGCTATTGGCGCCGGTCCTTTGCTCACAGTGAAAATCAATTCTGTATCCTCTGGAACGACAAGGTCGCCTTCTGATAAGTTTTGATCCAGAATGGTCCCAGCCGGCTCACTATCATCGGTTTCTTCGTTTTTTTCAATGCTTTTAAAATTTTTGCTTTCAAGCAGGCGGACAACATCATCATATTGCCTGCCCTGGTAATCTGCTAATTCAAATTTTTCTTTGCCTGAGCTTTCATAGATATCAATGGAGGTTCCCTCTTTGACAGTTCTGCCTGCTTTCGGATCTGTTTTAACTACCAGGCCTTCTTCAACTTCAGGATCACTGATCGGCTTTGTATCCCTAACCGTAAAACCTGCGGCAATCAGCTCTGCTACTGCATCTTCCACCTCTTTGCCGGATACATCCGGAACCTGAACATCCTTTGGCTCCATCAGATCAGGAAAAACAGTTATGGCCAGGATCCCTGTCACAATCAGAAATAAAAAGACTGATACCAGGATTATCGGCCATTTCTTTTTCTTCTTTTTTTCTTTTTTCTTCTTTTCAGGGAGAGGCTTTGCCACAGGCTGAGTATCTCCCTTGGGATCCTTTGCATGCACAAGGGTTTCGTCCATACTTTGATATGGGCGGTCATCTGTAATAACAGGTATAGCTTTTGTAGCATCATCGTCAATTGGCACTATGAACTTTTTTTCATGCAGTCTTTCGGGCTCAAGAGCTGTTCTGATATCTTCTTCCATTTCTTCAACGGTATCATACCTGTGAAAAGGATCTTTAGCGGTCGCTTTTAAAACGATATTTTCAACACTTTGCGGTATGGATGGATTCCATCTCTTCAGGGAAGGTGTCTCAGATTGCAGGTGTTTGAGTGCTATTGATACCGCAGATTCACCCGAAAAAGGAAGCCTGCCTGTCAGCAGCTCAAACATAACAATGCCAAGGGAATAGATATCAGACTTTCTGTTGGCCATTCCCCCTCTGGCCTGTTCAGGAGATAGATAATGAACAGAGCCTAACACTGAATTGGTCTGGGTTATGCTGGTAGCGCTTAATGCCATGGCAATTCCAAAATCAGTAATCTTAACATTACCATGCCTGTCTATCAAAATATTATGCGGTTTTATATCCCGGTGTATGATATGGTTCTGATGTGCATGAGATATGGCTGAGGTCAGCTGTTTCAAAATTTCCAGGGCATCATCTATGCGAATAGGGCTGTTTTGCTGTATGTATTGCTTTAACGTTTGTCCATCTACATATTCCATTACAATATAATAGATTGTATCCTCCTCGCCAACATCATAGATATTGACGATATTCGGGTGTGCTAAGCTGGTAGCAGACTGGGCTTCACGATGAAAACGGCGGATAAATTCTTCATCTTCGGCAAAGTCCATCCGAAGCACTTTCACGGCTACATCACGATCAAGAATCATATCATGGGCCAGGTAGACATTCGCCATGCCTCCTCCGCCAATCATATCAATAATCTTATAGCGGCCGCTTAATCTTTTTCCCTTAATCATCACTTATCATCCCGCTCTCATTGCTTTCATAATACTCAGCAATCACGAGCGTAATATTGTCTTCGCCGCCATTATCATTGGCCTTTTCAATCAGCACTGAGGCTTTGTCTTCCAGTGTACCTCCGTTTTTGAGGATTTCACTCATTTCAGCCACAGCTACCTTGTTGGACAATCCGTCAGAGCATAATAATAATAAGTCGCCTTCTTCAAATGTAATAGTTTTAACATCCATCTCAACAGCTGCTTCAGTTCCCAATGCTCTCAGCAGCACATTTTTTCTTGGATGATGCTCGGCATCTTCCTTTGTAATCTGCCCTGATCTTACAAGTTCATTTACCAGGGAATGGTCTTCCGTCAGCTGCTGAAAACCTGATTCATTTAAAATATAACATCTGCTGTCGCCGATATTCGCAATAGTCGCAAAACGGTCGGTACATATGGCAGCAACAACAGTAGTGCCCATACCTTCGCATTGTTCATTCACTTTTGAATGTTCATAAAGGATGGTGTTGACCTCTGCAATATGCTTCTGCAGCCACCCTTCAGCCTCATCGGCAGTCTGAAAGTCATCTGTCTGATCCCAGAATCCTTTTAAACTTGTTAAAGTCATTTCGCTTGCCACATCGCCAGCACGGTGGCCGCCCATGCCATCTGCTACGATGGCAAGGCGCTGGCCGCTGCTGTTCACATAGATGCCGCCATTATCTTCATTATGCTGCCTGACTTTGCCTCTATCTGTCATGAAAACAGCTTTCATTCTGTCACCTCGTCTCCTCTTTTCGCTCCTTTGCACGAAGTTGTCCGCATGCTGCATCTATATCGTGACCGTGCTCCCTGCGAATGGTTACATTAATGCCGTGATTCTTCAGTGTCTTTTCAAAAGCAAAAATTTGATCCTTGGGTGTTCTTACATAATCCCGTTCAGGCACATAGTTTACTGGAATCAGGTTAACATGGCACTTTACATTTTTTATTAACTTTGCCAGCTCTTCAGCATGTTCCACCTGATCATTTACTCCTCCGAATAAGCCATATTCAAAGCTTACACGTCTGCCTGTCTTATTTATATAATACCTGATTGAATCCATAAGGTCCGGCAGCTTATATGCTCTATTTATCGGCATCAGGCGGCTCCTGATCTCGGTGTTTGGAGCATGTAAGGAAATTGCGAAATTAATCTGCATATTTTCATCTGCAAATTTATAAATTTTCGGGATGATTCCGCTTGTCGAAACAGTGATATGGCGTGCGCCGATATTCAGCCCTTTATCATGGTTGATAATTTTAAGGAATGAGAGCATGCTGTCATAATTATCAAAAGGTTCACCGATCCCCATAATGACAACTGAGCTGACCCGTTCATCAGTTTCATCAAGTGCCTGTTGTACTTTTACGACCTGAGCAACGATTTCTCCTGCTTCAAGATTACGTTTTAATCCGCCTAATGTGGAGGCACAGAATGTACATCCGATTCGGCAGCCCACCTGAGTGGTTACACATACTGAATTCCCATAGTCATGCCTCATCAGTACAGTTTCAATCGAATAGCCATCATGAAGTTCAAATAAGAATTTTATTGTCCCATCAGCTGACTCCTGCTGGATGATCGTTTTAAGGGTTGTCAGCGAAAAACTTGCTGATAGCGTATCCCGCAGCCCTTTTGACAGATTCGTCATATCCTCAAAAGAGGTAACTCTCTTTGTGTAAAGCCAATCAAATATTTGCTCAGCCCTGAAGGCTTTCTCATTATTTTCTTTAAGCCATTCCTTCAGCTCATGAAGCTGTAAAGTATAAATGGATGGTTTTTGTTCTGCTGCTGTAATTTTCTCTGCTGCTTTTTGTTCCATTTATTGCACCTTCTTTCTCAGACAGGCAATATAAAACCCGTCCGAACCAATATCCTGCGGTAAAATCTGCAGTTCAAAGCCATCTATTAATGGAGCAATCGCATAAGGCATCCGCTCCTGAACAGATAGATCTCCTTCAAATTCCGCATTGTCCTCTAAAAACGCGTGAACAACATGCTGATTTTCTTCTTTGTCCACTGTACACGTACTATAAACAAGAATACCACCTTTTTTCAGTAAAGGTGAAACGGCATCCAATAGACTCCTCTGAATCTTATGGAGGTGATATAAATCTTCTTCTTTTTTGGTGTATTTCATATCAGGCTTTCTTCTCATAACTCCAAGACCTGAACATGGAGCATCCAATAATATGCGGTCAAAGGATTCTTTTTCATAATGCTCCTGGACTTTTCTGCTGTCAAGGGCGTTTGTCTTAATATTTGTCAGTCCCAGTCTATCGGCATTATCATTTATCAGCCTTACTTTATGCTCGTGAAGGTCCAATGAAATGACCTGACCGGTATTTTGCAGTTTTTCTGCTATATGTGTCGTTTTTCCTCCCGGAGCTGCACAGGCATCAAGGATCTTCTCATTGGGATTTCCTCCAATGGCATAAGCAGCAAGCATGGAGCTTTCATCCTGAATAGTAATCAGCCCATCTTTGAAGACACGGGAATTGGCCAGATTGCCTCTTAAACATTTAATGGCAGCTGGAATAAACGGACTTGGCTCCACTTCAAATCCCTCTTCCTGAAGAAGTGACAGGCACTCCTCCCTTGAAGCCTTTACTTCATTTACCCTTGCCGTCTGCAGCGGGGCAGTTAAGTTTATTTCACACATTTTCTTTGTTTCTTCAAATCCAAGCTGATCGTCCCATCTTTTTACAAGCCATTCGGGATGGCTGGTCTCAATGGAGAGGCGCTTCACCCTGTCCTCAATTTGTTCGGGATCCGGAAGCCCCTTCCTCTGAATGTTTCTCAGCACACCGTTGACCATGCCGGAAATTCCTTTATGCCCTCTTCGCTTTGCTATTTCTACTGCCTCGTAAATGACTGCCCGGTCAGGAATTTTATCAAGATAAACCATCTGATACAGTGTCAGCCTCAAGAGCTGATTTACCCAGCTTTCGATTTTTTTATTGCCTGCCAAAAAGGGCTTCAGGTAAAAATCGAGTGTCATCCGGCGCTGAAGGGTACCATATGTCAGTTCAGTAAGCAGCCCAATGTCCTTCTGGTCAATTTCATTCTTTTTTATGGCGTTATTCAGTAAAAGATTGCTGTAGGACTGATTTTTTTCAATCGACTCAAGAAGCTCCATTGCCGTTTCTCTAACATTTTTTGTCTGTAGTTTTTTCATTCGATGTCTCCCAGACGGCCGCCGGCAGTGAGATTGGACCCAGCACCTCTTAAAAATTGTTCTGCTGGCATCTTTTTCTTTCCTGAAGGCTGCAGTTCAGTTATTTTAACGGCTGTATCATTCCCTGCTGCCACAACGATCCCGTCTTCCTCAAGCCTGATGATTGTTCCCGGTTCTTCACTTTTAGCTTGTTTGACTTTCTTTGAATTCCAGATTTTAACCACTTTGCCATCAAATGTTGTATAAGCAACCGGCCATGGGTTTAACCCTCTAATGTGATTATAGATTTCTTCTCCGGTTTTGCTCCAGTCGATTTTTTCCTGTTCTCTTTTAATGTTATAAGCAAAAGTGGCTTCTTCTTCATTTTGCCTGATGGGATTCAGTTCACCATTCAGCAGTTTCGGCAGAGTTTCAGACAATAGCTTGGATCCTGCCTCGCTAAGTTTATCGTGAAGAGTGCCAACTGTATCTGTTTCAGTAATCGGCACCTCAACTTGTGTTAGTATATCGCCGGCATCCAGCTTTTCAGCCATATACATAATGGTGATTCCTGTTTTTTCTTTCCCCTGAAGAATGGAGTAATGAATGGGTGCACCTCCACGCAATTCCGGAAGCAATGATGCATGTACATTTATACAGCCAAACATAGGCGCATCCAGAAGCTCCTTGGGCAAAATTTGACCAAACGCCGCTGTGACAACAAGGTCAGGCTTAAGAGCAAGAACTTTCTCCAGCTCTTCCGGCTGGCGGATTTTTTCAGGCTGATACACAGGAATGCCCTGTTTTTCAGCTTCGACTTTTACAGGAGGGGGAGTAAGGACCTTTTTCCTTCCAACCGGCCTGTCAGGCTGAGTAACCACTCCGATTACTTCATATCCGTCCTCTATTATTTGCTTTAGTACCGGCACTGAAAAATCGGGTGTGCCCATAAAAACGATTTTTGTCATTCAGCTTCCAATCCTTCCAACTCTTCTTCATTCAAGTATCTTGTTACTTTTGAGGTAAATAGCACCCCATGCAAATGATCAATTTCATGGAGGATCGCTCTTGCCAGGAAACCCTCAGCCTCCAGGGTAAAAAATTTCCCTTTGCGGTCCTGCGCCTTTATTTTGACATATTCAGGCCTTGTAACTTCACCATATAACCCTGGAAAACTCAAGCACCCCTCAGGGCCTGTCTGCTCCCCATCCGTTTCAAGAATTTCCGGATTGATCATTTCAATTGTTCCAAACTCATCATCTATATCAACAATGGCAATTTGCAGTTTTTGCCCAATTTGCGGAGCAGCGAGCCCGACACCATCGAATTCAAGCATCGTATCATACATATCATTTAACAATTTGCCAAGCTTCTTATCAAAGACTTTAACTGGTTCGCATTCTGCCTCCAGAATTTCAGCCGGATAAGTAACAATTTTTTTTACCGCCAAAACATTTCCTCCATTTTTATCTATTTTCAACCAATTTGGGTTTATTCATAACCAGAAAAGCACAAGCTCCTTAGTGCACTTCTTCTAAAAGCTGACTCTTTTAGAAACTACATTAAAATATATGGATTCAGGTCAATTGAGACGGTTAGGCCACCGGCAGAAATTTCCTGCTGGTAATTATCCAGAATCTTTTTCAGCGTCTGGCCTAGTTCCGGCTCCCGCTTGTATTTTATCAGACATTGATACCGATATCTATTATTGATCCGCGGTATCGGGGAGGCAACCGGACCAAGAACAATGCTCTCTGCAGATAATTTTGACTGAATGTACTGCGTGATCTTCTCGGTTACCGAAACAGCCTTCATTAATTCCTCGTGGCTGACGGTGACAAGGGAGATATAGAAGAAAGGAGGATATCTATGGATTTTGCGGACCATCATTTCTCTATCATAAAATTTATCGTAATCCTGCTCCCCCGCAAGCTCAATACTATAATGTTCAGGAGTGTAGGTCTGGATGATTACCTCCCCTTCTAATTCATGCCTCCCGGCTCGCCCGCTTACCTGTGTCAGCAGCTGAAAGGTTTTTTCAGAAGAGCGGAAATCAGGCAAGTGCAGCATGGTGTCTGCCGAGAGTACGCCCACTAAAGTAATATTGGGGAAATCAAGGCCTTTAGCAATCATCTGGGTCCCAAGAAGAATATCTGCATGTCCTTCCTGGAATTGATCGAGGAGCTTTTCATGTGCACCCTTTCTGCTGGTGGTGTCGACATCCATCCGGATTACCTTCGCTTCCGGCAGAATCTTTGCCAATTCCTCTTCCACTTTCTGCGTACCGGTCCCAAAATAGCGGATATGCTCACTTTCACATTCCGGGCATGCATTCGGCACCGATGCCTCATATCCGCAGTAATGGCATTTCATCTGCTGGTTATAACGATGATATGTCAAAGATATATCACAATGCGGACAATTTATAACATATCCGCAGTCCCTGCACATAACAAATGAGGAGTGCCCTCTTTTATTTAAAAATAATACGATCTGCTCTTTTTTTACAAGACGGTCTTTTATTTTTTCAAGGAGCTTCCTTGAGAACATAGACCGGTTACCTTCTCTCAGCTCTTCCCGCATATCGATGATATCAACGGCAGGGAGAGCCTGATTGTTCATTCTGTTTTCGAGAGTGAGCAGATGGTAAACTCCTTTTTGTGCCCGCGCGAAAGACTCCAATGAGGGAGTTGCACTGCCGAGCACCACAGGACATTTATGATTTTCCGCTCTTTTGATGGCAACGTCCCTTGCATGGTATCTTGGGTTTTCTTCCTGCTTATAGCTGGTTTCGTGCTCTTCATCAATTATAATAATTCCGAGATTTTCAAAGGGGGCAAAGATCGCCGACCGGGCTCCTACAACAACCTTGACTTCCTTACGCTGAATCTTTCTCCATTCATCATACTTTTCTCCAGCTGAAAGGCCGCTGTGCATAACCGCAACCTGATCGCCAAACCTTCCTTTAAAGCGTTTGACCATCTGCGGAGTTAAGGAAATCTCAGGAACAAGGACAATGGCTTCTTTGCCATCCTCAAGAACCCGCTGGATGGATTGCAGATAAACCTCCGTTTTTCCGCTTCCTGTTACTCCATAGAGCAAAAAGGTTTCATGCCTGTTATCTCCAATGGAATCAAGGATGGGGATAATGGCTTTTCTTTGTCCATCAGTCAAAGAGAGCGGTTCGGTTCTTTCGAATTCACGGTCTCCAAAAGGATTGCGGTAAATTTCCACGTCCTTCTGGCCAAGCAGCCTTTTTTGCAAAAGCCCTTTTAACGTAGAAGAGGTGATTCCAAGCAAGGAAAATAACTCTTTCTGATCGACCGGCCCTTCCTCCTGAAGAAAATACTCCAGCACTTCCTTTTGCTTAGTTGCATTGCCAGGAAGGTTTTGAAGGTAATCAGCAAGCTCTTTAGGGGGAGAGGCAGCAAACACCTGCTTGACCTTTTTCTTTTTCACCCGTTCTTTTACCTGGTAAATTATTTCGATATTTCCATTGGATGCTTCCTTCTGAAGAAGCGGCAAAGCACCGCCCTTTACTGCATCATCCCAGGTAATTTCTTCAGCATTCTGAAAGAGTGTACATACTTTTTCAGGGAGCAGCTTACGATCTGCATTTTCCGCCATGACAAGCTTCTTTTCATATTTTGCCTTCAATGCTGCAGGCAGCATAGCCTGAAAGGCTGAAATTTTGTAGCATAATGTTTTTTCTGTCAGCCATTCACCAAGGATTAAAAGCTCCTGATTAAGGACTGGATTTAAATCCATCGGCTCTAAAATGGATTTTAACTGCTGAAAATCCGACTCTGCTTTTATTCCTGTAACAAACCCCTGTATTTTCCTCGGCCCAAATGGAACAACCACCCTCATCCCGGGGAAAATGACACCTTTCAGATGAGAGGGTATTTTATAGTCAAACGCCCGGTCAGTCTGTTTGGCAGGAACATCGACAATTACACTGGCTATATTCATTCATGCTCATCCTTTAGAAGCTTGGAGGCTTCTTCAAGAATTTTTTCGGCAACATCTTTTTTAGACATTAGCGGAAGTTTTTCCGATGATCCATCCTTTTTAAATAATGTAACAATATTAGTGTCAGTTCCAAAGCCAGCACCTTCTGCTGTTACATTATTGGCAACGATCATATCGGCGTTTTTCTTCATTAGCTTGCCCTTAGCATACTCTTCGACCTGTTCGGTTTCAGCCGCAAATCCTATCAGGATTTGCTTCTCCTTTTTTTGTCCCAGCTCGAACAATATATCCTTTGTTCTTTCAAGCTCCAATACTTCATTCCCGGGCTTTTTCTTCATTTTTTGCGCAGAAGTCACCTTTGGACGATAATCGGAGACTGCAGCGGTCTTTATGACAACATCGGCATGGCCAAATTCATTTATTGCCGCATGGTACATTTCTTCAGCAGATTCCACCTTTATCAGTTTTAAGCCGGCAGGCGCATTAATTGAAACCGGGCCGGATATTAATACAACTTCAGCACCTGCAGAGACGGCAGCTTCCGCTATTGCATAGCCCATTTTCCCCGTAGAATGGTTCGTAATATAACGGACAGGATCAATTTTTTCCCTCGTTGGGCCTGCAGTTATAACCACTTTCCGGCCAGTAAGCTCCAATCTGGAAGGCTTGAAAAACTCACTAATTGTTTCTGTAATTTTCTCAGGCTCTTCAAGCCTGCCTTTTCCAACATAGCCGCATGCAAGATACCCTTCTGAAGGCTCTATGAATCTGCAGCCAAAACCATATAAGGTTTCAATGTTTTTTTGGACAGCGGGATGGCTGTACATATGCACATTCATTGCAGGTGCAACCCAGATCGGTGATGATGCAGCCAAAAGGGTTGTTGTGATCATATTATCTGCAATTCCATTGGCAAGCTTCCCGATTATATTTGCTGTAGCCGGAGCAACAAGAATTAAATCGGCCCAATCAGCCAGGTCGATGTGAGCAATAACCTTTGAGTCTTTTTCATCAAAAGTGTCGGTGTAAACATCATGTCTTGAAAGGGCCTGAAAAGTTAATGGTGCAACAAAATTAGCAGCCGATTCACTTAGGATAACTTTCACCTGCGCCCCGGCCTGTGTCAGTTTGCTTGTTAAGGCTGCAGCCTTATAAACAGCAATTCCTCCGGTTACACATAATAATATCTTCTTTCCAGTCAGCATTATATGACCCCACCAATCTCAAAAATAATTCTTCTCTATGAAAACGGCCTGGCTATCTATTTCTATACAAAGCCTGGCCATTAATGGCAATTAGCTTTCATGATAGTTTTATTATGCAAGAAGAGCAGTGAATTTTCATCTAATAAAACCTCAAACAAAAATAACAACCTTTTGAAAGGTTGTTATTCAGCGATTTCACTCGTATGATTCATTGGCTGTTTTTTCGCCCAGGCGGTAATGAAGCTGGTCTGCATGTATTTCCTCAAGTGCTTTGCCCACATTTTTATGTGATTTGTATCTTTCAAGCTGCGGTCTGGCATTAAGCTGAAGCTTGCGGGCACGCTTGGCAGCAACAGAAACAAGTGAATATTTGGAGTCAATCTTTGTCATTAGAGAATCAATAGAAGGATAAAGCATATTTATTCAACCTCCAGCATTTTTTTATATTTAGGTTCTACACGTTCCCTGCGGCAGTGTTCAGCTACCACAATGGATTTTATTCTTTCACAGGCCAGATCGATTTGATCATTCTCTACAACATAATCATATAGATTCATCATTTCAATCTCTTCTTTCGCTGCGTTCATGCGATTGTTGATGATATCTTCTGTCTCTGTCCCTCTCGTCACGATACGGTTCTTAAGCTCTGATAAACTAGGGGGAACCAGGAAGATGAATAGGCCGTCCGGAAATTTCTCGCGTACCTGGCGGGCACCCTGAACTTCAATTTCAAGGAAAACATCTTTGCCGCGGTCGAGTGTTTCTCTTACATAATCAACCGGTGTTCCGTAGTAGTTCCCGACAAACTCTGCATATTCAAGCAGCTTATCCTGTCTGATGAGCTCTTCAAACTCCTCCCGCGTTTTGAAAAAGTAATCAACTCCATCGACTTCTCCTTCTCTCGGAGATCTCGTTGTCATTGAAATAGAATATTCAAACGCAGTATCAGACTGAGCAAATATCTCTTTTCTTACTGTTCCTTTTCCTACACCTGAGGGGCCGGATAGAACGATCAATAACCCTTTTTCTTCCATTTATAAAATCCTACCCTTCCTCAATAATTTCATCACGGTCATTTAATCGGTGCGCGACGGTTTCCGGCTGGACCGCAGACAAAATGACATGGTCACTGTCCATAACGATAACTGCCCGGGTGCGCCTGCCATATGTAGCATCTATTAAAGAGCCCCGGTCCCGTGCGTCCTGAATAATCCGTTTTATCGGGGCAGATTCGGGACTGACTATTGATATAATCCGGTTGGCAGATACAATATTGCCAAAACCGATATTGATCAGCTTAATTGACATTTGGGTCCTCCAATCATCAGTTATTTAGTTTGACCCCCAGAGCCGGAATCTAAACAACTGCTATTCAATATTTTGAACCTGTTCCTTCATTTTTTCCAATAAACTCTTTATTTCTACCACTTCGGCAGCTATATCTGCACTATTTGCCTTGGAACCGATCGTATTGGCCTCCCGGTTCATTTCCTGCAGAATAAAGTCGAGCTTTCTTCCTGCCGGATCTGTAAGCTGAAGTGTATGCTCAAACTGGCTTATATGGCTTTGCAGCCTTATCAGTTCTTCACTGATATCCGCTTTATCAGCGAATACCGCTACCTCTGTCAAAATTCTCGGCTCATCCACCTGGCCATCAAGAAATTCCTTCATACGCTTATGCAATCTTTCCTGGTAAAGCTGTGCAACCCTTGGTGCATACTCTCTCAGTTTGCTGACACTATTGGTTAAAAGACTAAGATGGCTGCGAAGATCTTTTTCCAGCTCATCGCCCTCTGCTTGCCTCATTTGCATTAAATGCAGGCATGCCTCTTCAGCAGCAGAAAGGACCAGCTGGCTCATTTCCTCATTGCCGGACTCTTTTTCTTCAATGCCAATTAATTCTTCGCGAATGACATCCCCGATGGATAGCTCCCTTTGAATTTGATACTTTGCTTGAATTGCAGTTATGTATTGATAATATTCATCTAATAGTTCCCAGTCAACATTTACTTTCCTGCTGGCCAGGACATCGCCGTCAATGGTGATAAAAACCTCGATTCTTCCTCTTTTGAGATGCTTATTAAGCTTTTTCTTTATTTTGTCTTCTATATGCATCAGCTGTCTGGGCATTCTTATTTGAAATTCGGAAAAACGATGATTTACAGTTTTTATTTCAACCGTAATGGAGCCTTGCCCGAAATCTTTCTTGCTTCTGCCATAACCAGTCATGCTTACTGCCATTTCTCACACTTCCTTTTGGGAAAAGCACAGCTTATAAAAAGCACTTACTTTCAGTTAGCGGCATGATGCCTGTGCAGTTTATGTATAAAAACCAAGTAGTGATGGAGATTTATATGTTTGCGCAAAAAAGAAAGGTAATAGAGTTCTTCTCTACTACCTAAAGGATTATAACATATTTTATTTTGTTTTTCTTGCCAAAAATGTGCCTGCCAGTAAAAATGTTGGAATGGCTGAGAGTCCTGTGATCATAAACCAGTCGCGCATTTCAATAGGGACAGTATGGAAAATTGGCTGAAGCGGCGGATAGTATATGACAATCAGCACTAAAACAAGGGAAGAGATGACTGCCCAGACTAAATATTTATTGCCAAATGGATTTCTTGAGAACACGGATTTTTCACTGCGGCAATCAAATACATGAATCAGCTGAGCTATTACCAATGTGGCAAACGCTACTGTCTGTGCGTATGCAAGATGATCCGGATTTGCCCGGTAGGCAAAAATAAACGCCAGTAATGTCACAAGCCCAATTAAAAATCCTCTGGAAACCACTTTCCAGCCAAGCCCTCTTGAAAAGACACCTTCCTTAGGGCTCCTTGGCTTCCGCTTCATCACATTCTCCTCAGGCTGGTCAAGGCCCAGAGCCATTGCCGGAAGTCCATCCGTTACGAGGTTCACCCAGAGAATCTGAATTGGCACTAATGGCAGCGGAAGGGCTAGAAGCATAGCAAACAGCATAACCAGAATCTCACCAACATTTGATGCAAGCAAATACCTGATGAACTTGCGGATATTTTCGTATATATTTCTTCCTTCTTTTATCGCGGCTTTTATGGTAGCAAAATTATCATCAAGCAATACAAGTGCAGATGCCTCTTTAGCAACATCTGTGCCTGTAATGCCCATTGAAATGCCAATATCTGCTGCTTTAATGGCCGGAGCATCATTAACTCCATCACCTGTCATGGCAACGATATGACCTCTATTCTGGAGAGCCTTGACAATTTTCAATTTGTGCTCAGGCGATACTCTGGCAAATACTGCGACATCCTCAACCACATCTTCAAGGTCTTCTACAGACATCTCTGCCAGGTCTTTGCCCTGAAGTACTTTCGAACCTTCTGTTAAAATCCCTAACTGTTTTGCAATGGCCTGTGCTGTAATCACATGATCTCCTGTGATCATGATCGTTTTGATTCCTGCTTCCCTGCATTCCTTGACTGCTTCTTTAACCTCCGTCCTTGGCGGATCAATCATCCCCTGCAGCCCGATAAACGTTAATCCCTTCTCCGCCTCTTTTTCATCAAGAATGACATTTTTAGATGGGATTTCTTTATAACCAATTGCGATGGTTCTTAATGCTTGTGAAGCCAGGTCTTCTATGGCCGCCTGAATTTCACCTGAAAGCTCCCTCGAAAGAATCTGCCGTCTTCCCTCCCAAAGAACCGATTCACTTTTCCCGACTAAGACATCGGGGGCACCTTTGGTAACAATAAATTGTCTTCCATTATGATCCTTTACCACAACACTCATCATTTTTCTGGCAGAGTCAAACGGAAACTCATTAATAATCTGAAATTGATTCAGCAGACTGCTCCTGTTATAGCCAGCTTTCATGGCTGCTACAAGGAGAGCACCTTCAGTTGGGTCACCGTCAATCACAAACTCATTATTTTTCTGCTGTATTTCCGCATGGTTGCATAGCATGCCAAACATCAGCATCTGCTGGAGCGCTTTATCACTTTTCGGCTCAATTTGGCTCTCATTTCGATAAAACTGCCCTTGCGGCTCATACCCGACTCCATCTACTCTCCATTCTTTCCCTCCGCTCCAGAGATGGGTGACGGTCATTTTGTTTTGGGTCATGGTTCCGGTTTTGTCTGAACAAATAACAGACGCACATCCAAGTGTTTCAACTGCAGGAAGCTTCCGTACGATTGCCTTTTTCCTGATCATTCTTTGAACACCAAGCGAGAGCGCTACCGTGACAATGGCCGGCAGCCCTTCGGGAATTGCCGCAACAGCCAATGAGACACCAGCAAGGAACATTGTATATAATTCCTGTCCCTGTATCACGCCTGCCGCAACGACGAGAACTGTAAGGAAAATCGCTGCCGTAATGAGGATTTTGCCGAGTTGTTCCAATCTCCGCTGAAGCGGTGTTGTCATGGTCTCGGCATTTTGCAGAAGATCAGCAATTTGTCCCATAGCGGTATTCATCCCTGTACCGACAACCACTCCCAATCCATTGCCGCGGGTCACCATTGTACCCATAAAAGCCATATTTTCCATATCGCCAATAGCGAGGTTAGGCGTTTTCAGGGAACCGGTCCTCTTTTGAACAGGCAGCGACTCTCCCGTTAAAGCAGACTCCTCAATTTCAAGGCTATTGGATTCTACTATTCTTACATCTGCCCCCACTCTGTCGCCCGTGGAAAATTTAAGCAGATCCCCGACTGCCACTTCTTTAGAAGGAATTTTCTTCCACTCTCCATCCCGAAGAGCAATCACTTGGGGAGCGGATAACTCTTTAAGTGCACTTAGCGACTTTTCCGCTTTCCTTTCCTGAAAAAAGCCCAGAAACCCATTTATGATTACAATCGCAATAATGGCAATCGCATCAATATATTCACCAAGCAGCCCCGAAATCAAGGTGGCAGCTAATAAAACAAGAACCATGAAATCTTTAAATTGACTAAAAAATAAGAGTAAAGCAGACTGCTTTTCTCCCTCTTTCAATTCATTAAAGCCATATTGTTTGTGGCGTTTTTTTACATCATCCTCTGTTAAGCCTGCCTTAATGTCTGTATTTAAGGCCTGCTCAACTTCCCTTTCATTCATTTCATGGAACTTCATCCGGACATCACACTTCCTCCTTTGTGGTTTGAGAAAAGCCATGAGTGCCTCCGGTGCAGGGAATAAACCGAAAAAGAATCCCGTAAGCACTCACTGCCAGACTTTAAAGAGAATCCGCCAAATGGCAGATTATCCTCTACTGCTAAATTAAGGCAGAGTTGTCCAATCTCACTCTAAAGAAAGCATATTCAGCCCTGTCCAAAAAAATGCTATTATTAAAAAGAAAAGCGGAAGGCGCCCGCTTATCGGCGACAAGCATAAGACGAGCCGGCATGAAGGTTGTTTTTAACCTTCTTGACGGATTGGCTTATGACCTCGAGCCGATGGCGCCCGGAGCTAGACAGTATTAGAAAGCGGAAGCTCCTTGCATATAGATAACCAAGCATTAAAACTTGATTTTTACTCAATAAATGAAAGAATATTGTATATCTAATGTAATTTTTATAGAAGAGGATGTTCTAATATGTCATTTGATGGTTTGTTCACAAGAGCTATGACGAAAGAGCTTATAGATGTTTTAAAGGGCGGCAGAATCAATAAGATTCAGCAGCCATATAAAAATGAAATCATTTTAGTTGTGCGGGCAAACGGGAAGAATCACAGGCTTTTGCTGTCAGCCCATCCAAGCTACGCGAGAGTCCAGCTGACGAATGAAACACACGAAAACCCTTCAGAGCCCCCGATGTTCTGCATGCTTTTAAGAAAGCACCTGGAAGGCTACATACTTGAAGATGTCCATCAAATCGGGCTTGACCGTATAATCGTGTTTGAGGTGAAAGGCAGGAATGAGATTGGCGATACATCCTATAAACAGCTGATTGTTGAGATTATGGGCAGGCACAGCAACATTACGCTGGTGGATAAATCCCGCAACATCATTCTCGACAGCATCAAACATGTTTCTTTTGCCGTTAATAGCCATCGTGCGATTTTGCCCGGACAGGAGTATATACTCCCTCCATCTCAGGATAAAATGAATCCCTTCGAGGCGGATGAAGAAGCTATACTGCGTAAGATTGATTTCAACAGCGGGAAAGTTGATAAACAGCTAGTGGCGGGCTTCTCCGGAATCTCACCGCTTTTTGCAAAAGAAGTGATGCACCATGCAGGTCTTGTAAACAGGACAACTGTTCCTAAGAGTTTCCAGCATTTTATTGACTTGCTGAAAGTCCATAGAATAAGGCCGGCCATTACAGAAGGGGAAAATAAAGAAAGCTTTTATTTATTGCCTCTTCAGCATTTAAAAGGGGAAAGCCGGGAGTTTAATTCCCTGAGTGAAATGCTGGACCGCTTTTATTTTGGCAAAGCCGAAAGAGACCGGGTCAAACAGCAATCCAATGATCTTGAACGGTTTATAGTAAATGAAAAAGAAAAGAATGAGAAGAAAATTGAAAAGCTGAAAAGGACCCTTCATGAAGCGGAAAATGCCGATAAACATCAATTATATGGGGAATTGATCACGGCAAATATTTATGCCATTCAAAAGGGTATGAAGGAAGCTGAAGTCGTCAATTATTACGATGAAAATGGCGCTTCTGTGATGATTCCTTTGGATCCTCAAAAGACTCCTTCGGAGAATGCACAAAAGTATTTTACAAGATACCAAAAAGCAAAGAATGCCGTAATTGCAGTAAAAGAGCAAATTAAAAAGGCAGAAGAAGAAGCGGCATACTTCGAGTCTCTTCTTCAGCAAGTAGAAACGGCATCAACAAGAGACATTGCCGAAATAAGAGAAGAGCTTGCAGAAGGCGGTTATATTCGTGAAAGGCAGAAGCGGGGAAACAAGAAACAGCAAAACCTAAAGCCTGTTTTGGACCGTTATACTGCCACTGACGGAACGGAAATTCTAGTCGGGAAAAACAACAAGCAAAATGACTATTTAACGAACAAATTAGCCGGAAGGGATGAAATCTGGCTGCATACAAAAGATATCCCCGGTTCACATGTGGTGATTCGAAGCAAGGAACCGGCAGAAGACACAATTCTTGAAGCTGCATCCCTCGCAGCTTACTTCAGCAAGGCACGCAATTCCAGTTCCGTACCTGTTGACTTCACCCAAGTCAGGCACGTGAAAAAGCCAAGCGGCGCGAAACCTGGATTTGTCATATATGACAATCAGCAGACTGTTTACGTTACGCCTGATGAAGAAACGGTTCTGTCCTTAAAACAAAATCTTTAAATAAATGAAAAAAGCAAGCTCCGATGCTTGCTTTCTTCATTTGGCTAAACCTGAGATACTTTTCCCCACTCAGCAGGGTCTTTTCGCCATTCAACCAGCTTCTTCATATCCTCTTCCTTGATAAAGCTCTTTTCAACTGCTGCTTCTGTCATAGCTTCAATATCAGTCAGAGTATATGCTTCAATTTTCTCTTCGGCCAGCATTTGTTTTCCTTTTTCAAGCTGGTATGTGAAGATGGCCGCCACACCCAGCACTTCACAGCCTGCTTCTCTTAAAGCCTTGACAGCAGTAATCGCACTTCCACCTGTTGAGATCAGGTCTTCTACAACAACAACCTTCTGGCCTTTATTTGCTTGACCTTCAATTTGCTTTCCTTTTCCATGGCCCTTTGCCTTGGAACGAACATAGCACATTGGCAGTTCCATAATGTCACTGACCCAGGCTGCATGAGGAATGCCCGCTGTGGCAGTCCCAGCAATTAGTTCTGCTTCAGGAAATTTATCCAGAATTATAGTTTGAAGACCGGCAGCAATTTCTTTTCTGACTTCAGGATAAGACAGTGTCAGACGGTTATCACAATAGATTGGGGCACGCAGTCCTGAAGACCAAGTAAAGGGATCGTTTGGGTTTAATGCTACAGCCTTAATATCCAGTAATTTTTCTGCTATTTTATGCTTCATTCAGAACACCCTCCCAGGATTGTTTGCATTGAATATACTTTTCGAAAGGATTTTCTGCTCTGGTAATCGACCGTCCCACCACAATGGCAGAAGCTCCTTCTTTTCTTGCGAATTCAGGTGTGGCTACTCTCTTCTGATCTCCATGATCGTCTGATGACAGGCGTATTCCTGGTGTTACAGTCAAAAAGGCAGAGCCTATTTTTGAACCTATCGCCCTTGCCTCAAAGCTTGAACATACTACACCATCAAGTCCGGCTTCTTTGGCGAGTTTTGCATAATGAAGAACAGATTCGTTTAATGAAACAGGAATTAATTGCTCTGAATTCATTTGCTGTTCTAATGTGCTTGTCAGCTGTGTCACTGCAATACAAGATGGCCTTTTCCCAGTGCTGCCTGCTTCAAGTCCTTCACATGCTGCTTCCATCATGGTTTTTCCTCCTGCGGCATGCACATTAACCATATCGCAGCCAAGCCCCGCAAGTCGCTTCATGGCACTTTTAACTGTATTCGGAATATCATGAAGCTTGAGATCAAGGAAAATATCGTGCCCCTGTTCCTTTAAATCGGAAACAATGGAAGGTCCCTCCTGGTAAAATAACTCCATGCCGACCTTAAGAAATAATTTTTCATTTTCAAAGTTTTGCAGAAAATGATTAACTTCCTGTTTTCCTGGAAAATCAAGAGCAATAATGAGCGGCTTTTTCACGTTTCTTCCAGCTCCTTCCTGTGCATTCTGAAATATGTTCATACCCCAGCTTTCCAATAAGTTCCGGCAGTTCACCAATAATTTTCGGACACACAAAAGGATCTACGAAGTTAGCTGTTCCAACCGCTACTGCACTTGCACCTGCGTAGAAGTATTCGATGACATCCTCTGCAGATTCAATTCCTCCCATGCCGATTATCGGAAGGGATACCTGCTGGCTCACTTCATAGATCATCCGGAGTGCGACTGGCTTAATGGCTGGCCCTGAAAGCCCGCCTGATTTATTTGCCAGAATCGGCTTGCCGGTTTTTAGATCGATCCTCATGCCAACAAGCGTGTTGATCATCGTTAAACCGTCAGCTCCGCCATCTTCTACTGCTTTAGCCATTTCTACAATATTTGTGACATTTGGTGAGAGCTTCACATAGACAGGCACCTCAGAAACCTCTTTTACTTTTCTCGTTAAATTTTTTGCAATTTCCGGAATAGTGCCGAATGCAATTCCGCCTGTTTTCACATTCGGGCATGAGATGTTGAGTTCAAGCGCATGTACATTCGGACTTGCAGATATTTTCCTGGCAACCGCAATATAATCCTCTTCCTGCGAACCGGCAACATTGGCTATGATTGGAACCTCAAAATGTTCAAGCCAAACCAGTTCTTCATTTACCACTTTTTCCAGGCCGGGATTCTGCAGCCCAATTGCATTTAGCATCCCTGCAGATGTTTCAGCCACTCTGGGTGTTGTATTTCCAAATCGGGGCTCTAAAGTCGTCGCCTTGATCATGATTGCGCCCAATTGGCTCAAATCATACAGCTGACTGAATTCTCTGCCGAAGCCAAAGCATCCTGATGCAGGCATGATTGGATTTTTTAATTTCAACCCAGGCAGATTGACGTTTAATGAATTCATAGAACCACCTCCCCTGCTTTAAAGACCGGTCCGTCACTGCAGACTTTTTTATAACTGTATCCTTCCGGGTCATCCCCTGTATGGCAGACACATGCAAAGCATGCCCCGATGCCGCACCCCATTCGTTCTTCCAATGACAGGAATACCTTTTTATGAGGGAATTGATTTTCAAGCGCCTTCAGCATCGGCGTTGGGCCGCAGGAATATAAAACATCGAAATCAATATTCAATCCATTAATAACATCAGTAACAAAGCCTTTTTTTCCTGCGCTCCCATCAGCTGTGGCCAGATAGGTCTCGCCCAGCCGGGCAAATTTTTCTTCATAGAAAACCGCACCGGACGATTGAAAGCCCAGGACGTGAATTACCTTAACGCCGCGGTTTACAAGCTGGTTAGACAGTTCATATAAAGGGGGTACTCCGATTCCTCCCCCTACAAGAAGTGCCGTCTCTCCCCTGCCAGCTTCGTTTATAGGAAATCCATTTCCAAGCGGTCCCAATACATCAGCGTAATCACCGGGTTTTTTTTCTGATAGCAATGCCGTTCCTCTGCCTTCAGCACGATAAATCATCTTAAACTGGCTTTCACCAGGTAAAATTTCAGCAATGCTGATTGGTCTTCTCAGCATTGGGTCATAGCCCTCTGAGATTTTCAAATGGACAAATTGCCCGGGTTCTTTCATTTCATGAACAAGCTCACCTTGAAGGGTGAGCTCGTAAATGTTTTCGGCCAGTTTAATTTGTGATATTACTTTACATTGTTCCTGTCTGATCAAGATAAAACCGCCTCCCGGACTTCTTCTGGCTTATCCATCGGGTCTGCTGAAAAATTCATTGATTCGATAACTTGAAGAATTGCTTCTGCCGTATCAAGTGAGGTTAGGCATGGCACACCATTTTCCACAGATTCGCGGCGGATGCGGAAGCCATCTCTGGCAGGCTGTTTTCCTTTTGTTAGAGTATTAATAACAAATTGGGCTTCGCCATTTTTTATGACATCCAGAAGGTTTGGCCCTTCTGACCCGATTTTCCCAGTCACTTTTACAGGAATGCCTTCAGTTTGCAGGAATAAAGCCGTTCCGCTTGTCGCCATTAGCCTGTAGCCGATGGATACGAATCTTTTTGCCAGCTGCAGAGCTTCTTCCTTATCCTTGTCGGCGACAGTCATTAGTACAGTTCCAAAAGGCTGGATTTTCATGCCGGAAGCAACAAGGCCTTTATAAAGGGCTTTTTCAAGCGTGGAATCTTTCCCCATAACTTCACCGGTTGACTTCATTTCAGGCCCTAAAGTGATGTCTACTCTTCTTAATTTCGCGAAAGAGAACACCGGCACTTTTACGAACACGCCTTTTCTCTCCGGAACAAGGCCGGATCCAAAGCCCTGCTGTGCAAGAGTTTGGCCCATGATAACCTTTGTGGCGATTTTAGCCATTGGCACATTTGTAATCTTGCTCAAGAACGGAACGGTCCGGCTTGAACGCGGGTTGACTTCCAGTACATATACTTCCCCTTTAGCCACTACATACTGGATATTTAGCAGACCTATAATACCAAGGCCCTTAGCCATCTTCTCCGTATACTCAACAAGCTTGTCTTTAATTGCTTCTGAAACATTTTGTGGAGGATAGACCGCAATGGAATCACCTGAGTGTACTCCAGCTCTTTCAATATGCTCCATGATGCCCGGGATGAGCACATTTTCCCCATCCGAAATGGCGTCTACTTCAATCTCCTTCCCAGTCAGATACCGGTCGATTAATACTGGATGCTCCGGATTCACTTTTACAGCGTTTTCCATATAATGCAGAAGCTCTGCTTCTTTATAAACTATCTCCATGGCTCTTCCGCCAAGTACATATGATGGACGGACAACCACTGGATAACCGATTTCACCGGCAATCGCTACTGCCTGCTCCACAGATAGGGCAGTCTTTCCTTTTGGCATCGGAATGCCCAGCTCTGCAAGGGCATTCTCAAATTTATCACGGTCTTCTGCCCGGTCTAAGTTTTCAAGAGAAGTTCCGAGAATTTTCACTCCTCTTTTTACCAGATCTGCTGCAAGATTAATAGCCGTTTGTCCGCCAAATTGCACTACTACACCTTCCGGCTTCTCAAGATCGATAATGTGCATGACATCTTCAATTGTTAGCGGCTCAAAATAGAGCTTATCGGAGATGCTAAAGTCAGTAGAGACTGTTTCAGGATTATTATTAATAATGATTGCTTCATATCCTGCTTCCTTGATTGCCCATACTGCGTGGACAGTTGAGTAGTCAAACTCTACTCCCTGGCCAATCCGGATTGGACCTGAACCCAGAACAACCACACTTTTACGGCCAGTTACAACCGATTCGTTCTCATCTTCGTATGTTCCATAGAAATACGGTGTTTCAGATTCAAATTCTGCTGCACATGTATCAACCATTTTATAAACCGGTACAATTGCATGTTCTTTTCTCCAGCTGTATACTTCCATTTCATTTGAATCCCACAGCCTGGCAATTACCAGATCGGCAAAGCCCATTTCCTTTGCAGCTTTCCCTGTTTCAGGGTCAAAAGGATTGTCTGTTAATACACTCTCAAAATCTACGATTTTCTTAATCTTATGAAGGAAGAATAAATCAATCCTGCTCCATTCATGGATCGTCTCGATGGTGACTCCCCTTCTGATGGCTTCTCCGATATAAAACAAACGTTCATCCCCTGCTTTACGGATCCGCTTTTCGATCAATTCATTAGAAATTTGGTCCGCGTCCTTCAGCTCAAGATGATAAACGTTTGCTTCAAGTGAACGGACTGCTTTCAGCAAAGATTCTTCAAATGTGCGCCCTATCGCCATTACTTCACCTGTAGCCTTCATTTGGGTTCCAAGCGAACGGTTCGCCGATTCGAATTTATCAAACGGCCAGCGCGGAATTTTTGAGACAATATAATCCAATGCCGGTTCAAAGCAGGCATATGTTTTCCCTGTCACTGGATTCATCATTTCATCAAGTGTCAGCCCCACCGCTATTTTGGCTGCCAATTTGGCAATCGGATAACCTGTTGCCTTTGATGCCAGCGCAGATGAACGGCTTACACGCGGGTTAACTTCGATGATGTAATAATTGAAGCTATCCGGATCAAGCGCCAGCTGCACATTGCATCCCCCTTCAATTTCGAGAGCGCGGATAATTTTTAATGAAGTGTTTCTCAGCAGCTGATACTCACGATCACTCAAAGTTTGGCTGGGGGCTACAACGATTGAATCTCCGGTATGGACCCCTACAGGATCAAAATTTTCCATATTGCAGACAACAATCGCATTGTCATTGGAGTCCCGCATCACTTCATACTCGATTTCCTTAAAGCCTGCAATGCTCTTTTCAAGCAAACACTGTGTAACAGGGCTATTCTTTAAGCCGCCCGTCACAATTTCAATTAACTCTTCTTCATCGTGGCAGATTCCCCCGCCTGTTCCCCCTAATGTAAAAGCAGGGCGTACAATAACCGGATATCCAATCCTATTTACAAACTCATATGCTTCATCCAGGTTATGAATAATTTCACTTTCAGGCACCGGCTCGCCAAGCTCATTCATCAAGTTTCTGAAAAGATCCCGGTCTTCCGCTTTTTGGATAGCTGATAATTTTGTACCGAGGATTTCAACCCCGCATTCTTCCAAGACACCTGATTCCGCAAGCTCTACTGCCAGGTTTAATCCCGTCTGTCCCCCCAGAGTTGGAACTAGCGCATCAGGGCGTTCTTTTCGGATAATGCGGCTGACGAATTCCAGCGTAAGCGGCTCTATATATACCGCGTCAGCAATCTCAGTATCTGTCATAATGGTAGCAGGATTTGAGTTTACAAGAATTACGCGGTAGCCTTCCTCTTTCAATGCAATGCAGGCCTGTGTGCCGGCATAATCAAACTCTGCTGCCTGCCCGATGACAATTGGCCCTGATCCGATAACTAAAATACTTTTTATATCTGTACGCTTTGGCATGCTGCAGCACCTTCCTCTTTATGTGATTCAATCAATTGCAAGAATTGTTCAAATAATCCGTTTGCATCCTCAGGTCCCGGTGAAGCTTCAGGATGATATTGCACGGTGAATGCAGGGACTTCTTTATGCTTTAAGCCTTCAATTGTTCCATCGTTTAAGGCGATATGTGTTACTTCAAGTGGAGTACCTGTAATTGAATTTTCTTCTACTGAATATCCATGGTTTTGAGATGTTAAAGCGACTTTTCCGGTTTGCAGATCTTTTACCGGATGGTTTGAACCGCGATGGCCGAATTTCAATTTTTCTGTATTGGCACCGCAAGCAAGGGCAAAAAGCTGATGTCCCAGGCAAATTCCGAAAATCGGTACTTTTCCCAACAGACCTTTAATCATTGTGATGGCTTCCGGGACATCTTTCGGGTCTCCAGGGCCATTGGAAAGCATAACTCCATCCGGGCTCATGCTGAGTATTTCTTCAGCTGCTGTATTATAAGGCACAACAATCACATCACAATCCCGTTTGTTCAATTCTCTTAAGATCCCGTGTTTCATGCCGAAATCCACAAGGACTACCCTTCTGCCGCGGCCAGGGCTTGGATATGGTCTCTTAGTCGACACTTGCTTTACCTGATCGTTGCGAAGCTTTGTTGCCCGCAGCTTTTCAACTATTAATTCCGGGCTTTCACTCATGCTGCAGATAGCACCTTTCAAAGTTCCATGCTGTCTGATAATTCTTGTTAATTTCCTGGTATCAATTCCGGATATTCCAGGGATATTTTTCATCTTAAAATATTCATCAATGGATTGTTCATTTCTCCAGTTTGAAGGAAACTCGCAAGCTTCTTTGACAATGAAGCCGGAGATTGCCGGGGAGATCGATTCAAAATCATCTCTGTTTATCCCATAATTTCCGATTAAAGGGTATGTCAAGGTTACAATCTGTCCGCAGTAGGAAGGGTCAGACAGGATTTCCTGATAACCCGTCATTCCTGTATTGAATACTACTTCTCCTATCGAATTCGTATCACTGCCGAATCCCTTTCCAATAAAAATTGTTCCGTCTTCCAGAATCAGCTGTTTTTTCATGCTTTTACACTCCCTCTGTTCCAAACAATTTTTCCGCCTGCTATTGTCACTACCGGCCAGCCTTTACAATCCCAGCCTGCAAATGGTGTGTTTTTCCCTTTTGATAAGAACTGAGCAGGATCAATCTTCTCCTGACGGTTTAGGTCAAGCAGGACTAGATCTGCTATTTCACCAGCTTCCAATTTTCCTGATTGAATGCCGAATGCCTCTGCTGGCTTGATTGTTAAGTAATCAATCAGCTGCTTTAGTGTGAATATCCCCTTCTCGACGAAGTGTGTGTAAAGGAGAGGAAAGGCTGTTTCAAGTCCAACAATTCCAAATGGCGCCAGCCCCATCCCCTCTTCTTTTTCTGCTGCTGTATGTGGTGCATGATCGGTGGCAATAAAGTCTATTGTGCCATCCAGCAATCCTTCGATTAAGGCATCTCTGTCATCTGCTCCTCTTAGTGGAGGATTCATTTTAAAGTTAGCGTCCAGCCCCGGGATATCCTCTTCACTTAGCAGAAGGTGATGAGGTGTCACCTCGGCCGTTACTTTGATGCCTGCACGCTTTGCATCTCTTACCACCCTGACAGACTCTTTCGTGCTGATATGGCAGACATGATAGTGGCAGCCAGCAGCTTCGGCAAGAAGAACATCCCTTGCGATTTGCACTGATTCACAGACAGAAGGAATACCATTTAAACCGTTCTCTTTAGCAAAAACTCCATCATGTACGGAGCCTTTGTTAATGAGGGTATTTTCTTCGCAGTGGGCAACAATCGGCATGCTGATTTCTGCAGCTATCCTCATTGCCTGCAGCATCATGGATGCTGATTGCACTCCAACTCCATCATCTGTAAAAGCAAACGCTCCAGCTTCCTTCAGTGCTTTAAAATCGGTTAATTCCTGGCCAAGTTCACGAATTGTAATCGATGCATAAGGCAGAACCTTAACTGCCGCAGTCTCTTCAATTCGGCTGTTCAATTTTTCAAGCTGTTCTTTTGTATCAGGTACCGGCCGGGTATTTGGCATCGCAGCAACTGTTGTGAACCCGCCTTTAGCTGCTGCCTTTGTGCCGGTTTCAATGGTTTCTTTCTTTTCACCGCCAGGTTCACGCAAGTGTACATGCAGGTCTATAAAACCGGGTGCAACCAGCAATCCTTCTGCATCAATCACTTCCTGTGCCTCTCTCCCCACGCCTGCTCCTATCTCAGTGATTTTACCTGACTTTATGTAAATGTCAGTTTTTTCAAAGTTCCCCTCTTTAGTAAGCAACTGGCCATTTTTTATCAATGTTGACATGTTTAGCTCCCCCTTCAATATGTTCAATTGATCGTTTTAATACAGCCATTCGGATGTACACACCATTTTGCATTTGCTTGAAAATTCTTGAGCGCCCGCATTCTACTAAACAATCTGCTATTTCAACACCCCGATTTACAGGCGCAGGATGCATAATAATGCTGTTTGGCTTCATAGTTCTTTCACGCTCTTCTGTAAGGCCGTATGCCAGGTGGTATTCTTCAGCCGTTTGGTCAGCTTTCGATTCATGCCGCTCATGCTGGATTCTCAGCAGCATGACAACATCAGAAGTTTCTATAGCTGTGTCAACATCTTCATACATTCCATTCTCAAGCAATTCTTCATTGAACCATTCTTTTGGACCTGAAAAAACAACCTTCGCACCGAGCCGGACAAGTGCATCTGCATTGGATCTTGCGACACGGCTATGTGCGATATCACCAATGATGGCTACTTTTAATCCTTCAAAGGATCCGAATTCCTGTTTAATCGTCAGCAGATCCAGCAGTGATTGTGTTGGATGGTGCCCGCAGCCATCCCCTGCATTCAGGATGGACACACCGCTTTTATCTGCCAATTCGTCAAAGTAGCGGTCCTCGCTATGGCGGATGACGACTGCATGCACACCGATCGCTTCCAGTGTTTTGACTGTGTCGTATAATGACTCACCCTTTGATACACTTGATGTGCTGACTTCAAAAGGAATTATGTCCAGTCCAAGCCGCCTTTCCGCCACTTCAAAGCTGCATTTAGTTCTTGTGCTATTCTCAAAGAAGAGGTTAGCGACAAAAACCTTTTGTTCGGGAGTCCATGTTCCGCCGTTTAAAAAGTATTGCGCATCTTCAAGAATTTTATTGATTTCTTTAATTTCCAACTCTGAGGTAGTGAGCAAATGTTTCATTTTTTATCCTCCTCTTCAAAAAAAGCACCCTGCCGATTTGGTCAGGGTGCTGCAAAGTTGAGGCAGCCGGATATACGGATACACTGATACCGTATAGCCAGGTTTGCCGCCAACACCCTTTTAAGCCTCTCGGGACTTAGTTAAAAAGCATTAAGCTACATTATTTTTTTTTTCGTATTCTGTTTCAAACATATCTTCCTTAGCCTCTTCCCTGCCAGGGAGAATCAGGTTCAGGAGAACACCGCTGATTGCTGCCAGTGCCATTCCTTCCAGTTTGAATGCCCAAATCTCGATATGAGCTCCCCCAATTCCCAGGACAAGGATGACTGATGCGATAACCAGATTGCGGTTGTTTCCAAAATCCACTTTGCTGTCAACCAGCATTCTTAATCCTGATGAAGCGATGATCCCGAACAGCAGGATCGATACGCCGCCCATTACTGGAGTAGGGATCGAGCTGATCAGTGCTGTCACCTTGCCAATGAATCCGAAGATGATGGCAATGACTGCAGCACCCGCAAGTACATAAACACTGTAAATTTTCGTGATGGCGAGTACACCAATGTTTTCACCGTAAGTTGTCTTTGGCGGACCCCCGATTAATGCCGAGATCATTGTTCCTGTTCCATCAGCAAGGATGGAACGGTGAAGACCCGGTTCTTTAATGTAATCTTTTCCAACTACTTTTCCAAGGACAAGCTGATGGCCGATATGTTCAGAGATTGTCACAACAGCTACTGGAATCATTAGAAGCGCAAGATCCAGGGTTATCCTCACTTCATAATCTGCGAACGGGAATAAGAATTCCGGCATCTCGAACCAGGCTGCCTGCTGTACAAGCGAGAAGTCGATTAGGCCCACAGCCAGTGAGTAAACATAGCCGATGATGATTCCTGCCAGAATCGGCACCATACTGAGCATGCCTTTTGCATAGATGGAAAAGATGATTGTTGCACCTAAAGTGATAAGCGCTGCTGAGAAATGCAGCATGCTGTATTCCCCGGTTTCAGGGTTATTCATAGCCATACCGACTGCTGTACCAGCCAGAGCCAATCCGATTACAATAATCACAGGTCCTACCACAATTGGCGGAAGCAAATTCATAATCCAGCGGTATCCTGATTTTTTGATGATCAGGGCTACAGCCCCATACACAAGTCCAGCCATGAAGCTGCCGATCATGGCAGCACCCGGACCACCGGCTGCTTTGGCAGCTATGATCGGGGCAATGAATGCGAAAGATGAACCAAGGTATGCCGGCACCTGCCATTTTGTAATGATTAGAAAGGCTATCGTTGCCAGTCCGCTTGAGATTAGCGCAATGGCAGGATTTAATCCTACTAAGTATGGTACAAGTATAGTAGCCCCGAACATTGCGAATAAATGCTGTAAACTTAATGTCAGCCAATGGGCTGGTTTTGGAACATCCTTTATATCTAAAATAGGTTTATTCATTACGATCTCTCCTCTGCATTTTATTAAAAAACCCTCTTTGCAGGAGTGCAAAGAGGGTGCAAGAGCACAGCAAAAGACAGACCGATTCTGCTGTGTTCCCCTTTGCCAGCCTCTCAGGACTGCATTTAAAAGGGCTATTTAATTTTCAAATATACTTACCTGGTCGTTTTCATCCACTTCCTTCAGCTCGACCACAATTTTTTCCGAACTGGAGGTTGGAATGTTCTTTCCTACATAATCAGCTCTTATCGGAAGCTCCCTATGGCCGCGGTCCACAAGGACTGCAAGCTGAATCTGAGATGGCCTCCCAATATCGATCAGCGCATCAAGGGCAGCTCTAACTGTTCTTCCTGTATAAAGAACATCATCGATCAGGATCACCTTCTGATCGTTAATATCTTTTGGAACATCGGAGCCTTTGACAAGCGGCTCCTGATTTTCAGTCTTTTTCGTAAGATCATCTCTATAGAGAGTGATATCAAGTTCGCCTACATCAATTTTGGCTCCCTCGATTTGTTCAATTCTTTCCGCCAGGCGGTTCGCCAGGTAAATCCCCCTGGTCCTGATGCCAATCAGAATGCAATTTTCAATTCCTTTATTTTTCTCTATGATTTCATGAGCAATCCTTGTCAGCGCTCTCCTGATTGCCTGGTCATCCAAAACAATTGCTTTTTGCTGCTGCATCATGATCACCCCTATTATCAGATTTTATATGCAAAAAACCCTCTCACCGATCAGGTGAGAGGGTAAACGACTTCTTTCTGCAGAATAAGGACACAATTCTCCTTATTCAATCCGTTTCCTTCCCAGCCTCACGGGACTGTTTTAAAGGACTTATTCAACTATAGACATCATATAGCACAATTGGACAATTGTCAACGATTATTTGCCAGGTTCTCTAATAGTTCCTTAAAATAAGCAGGTGCAGATGCTTCAAATTCAAGGTACTCGCCAGAACGTGGATGTTCAAAGCCAAGAACGCCTGCATGAAGTGCCTGTCCTCCGATATCAAGTGTCTTTCTGGGACCGTATTTAGGATCTCCTGCCAGAGGATAGCCAATGTATTTCATATGAACCCGGATTTGATGTGTTCTCCCCGTTTCCAGCTGGCATTCCACCAGTGTGAAATCCCTGAAACGCTCAATGACCTGAAAATGCGTAACTGCATGTTTTCCATTGTCCACAACGCTCATACTTTGACGATCTTTGGGATCACGGGCGATTGGCGCATCAATAGTACCGTAGTCGTGTGGAATAACTCCATGGACAATGGCCCGGTACTTACGTGTAACAGTTTTGTTCATCAGCTGGTTCACAAGACTCTCATGTGCCATATCATTCTTTGCAACCATGAGAAGTCCCGACGTATCTTTATCTATTCTATGAACTATTCCGGGCCTCATGACCCCATTAATTCCTGATAAGTCTTTGCAATGAGCCATAAGACCATTTACAAGTGTTCCTGTTCCATGCCCGGCTGCAGGATGGACAACCATTCCTTTCGGTTTATTTACAACGAGGACATCCTGGTCTTCATAATAAATATCCAAATCCATTTCTTCAGGCACTACATCCAGTTCTTCTGGTTCAGGTATAGATATTTCAATTTTATCGTTTGCGGAACATTTGTAATTGGTTTTAGGATTTTGGCCATTCACTAAAACATTGCCATCCTTGATCCATTGCTGTACCTGAGTTCTTGACCAATCCGCATTCAATGTGGATAACACTTTATCTATTCTTTCTCCTGCCTGTTCATCAGGAATGAGGTGTTCCATTTTCTCCATAAGATTTCTCCTTTTTCTTTGCTTCTCTCTCTTCAAGCAGCATCTGAATCATCAATAGTCCTACACCAATGACCAGCGCCGAGTCAGCAATATTGAAAACGGGAAAGTCATAGCCAAAAATATAAGTGTTTACGAAATCCACCACTTCTTTTCGAAATACCCTGTCAATAAAGTTTCCAATTGCTCCGCCCAGCATCAGGCCCAAAGAGACTCCAAGAAGCAATTTGCCTTTGGCTGCTTTTTGAATGTAATAAATGATACCAATTATGACAATAACGGTTATAACGTAGAAAAACCACATTTGCCCCTGCAGGATGCCCCAGGCAGCGCCACGGTTGCGGTGCGATGTAATATAAAGAAAGTCTTCAATAACTTTAACACTTTCCCCTAATTCAAAGTTCTTTACAATCAGCCACTTCGTAAACTGATCAAGTGCAATAACGAACAATGCAATTATGTAATAAAACACAAAGGCAACCCCCATATCTCATATCATTACCTTTGCATTTTAGCACAATCTGAATAAAAAACACAGCACACGCTTATACTCAGTGGAAAATAGATTTTCTGTAGAAATTCCCCAGCCTGCTGCAATCCTCCATTGTTTTTAAAGTAGGAATCACCTGAAGCAAATCTTCCGGCAGCAGCTCACCTGAAATTTCACACTTACCAAATTTTCCTGATTCAATTTTGGCGAGTGTTTGTTCAATATCATGCAGCTCTTCCAATAAAATAGGTTTTATCAACGGGGAACTGTTGCCTTCCATAAGCTTTTCCAAAATTTCCTGTCTTGTATTACGGAGTTCTGTATATAGCCCTTCTGCTTTTGCATCCATGCTTTTTCCTCCGTTCTGAGATGTTTACTTTATTATTTTCTCTGAAGGGATTTCAGACACGGACAAACTTTTAGCAAAGGGCACAACATTTAGTGAAGGTGGAATTATTTATAAAAAGGATTTGAAGAAATTCAATTAAAAACAGTCCCCCAATATTTGAGGGACTGCCGGTATTTAAGCCAAGTGGCTGTAATTATTTTTTACAACATCAGCACAGCGAGGGCAAAGCGTGTCATATCCTTCTGTTTTGCCAACTTCTGGAGTGACTGTCCAGCAGCGGTCGCATGTTTCGCCTTCTGCTTTGGAAACAACAATAGCAGTGTTTTCAAATTTCACGGCATTTTCAGGAGCATCTGAAAGACTGCCTGCTACTTCAAATCCAGATACGATAAAGAGCTGCTGAAGATTTTCCTGAATTGAATCCAGAAGGCTCTTGGCTTGATCATTTACATAAAGTGTTACTTTAGCAGTAAGGGATTTGCCGATCACTTTCTCATTACGTGCTTCTTCCAATGCCTTAAGGACATCATTGCGAAGCTTCATGAATGCAGACCACTTTTCTTCCAGCTGTTTAGCGTTCGTAAGCTCTGTATATTCAGGCATATCTGTTAATTGAACACTTTCTTCTTTCACATTCGGAATAAAGCTCCAAACTTCATCAGATGTATGGGAAAGAATAGGTGCAACAAGCTTCGTAAGAGCAATCAGGCTCTCATAAAGAACAGTTTGGATTGCACGGCGTTCTGCATTATCTTTTGCTTCAATATAAAGGACATCTTTTGCAAAATCAAGGTAAAATGCACTAAGGTCCAATGTACAGAAATTGTTTACAGCATGGTAGATGCTGGCAAATTCATAGCGATCATAGGAATCGCGAACGCTCTTGATTAGCTTGTTCAGCTTCACTAGCATAAACTGATCCACTTCACGCAGGTTCTCAAAGGAGACCAAGTCTGCTGATGGATTAAAATCATCCAGATTTCCAAGCAAGAAGCGGAAAGTATTGCGGATCTTTCTATACACTTCTGCAACCTGCTTCAGAATAGCATCAGATACCCGGACATCAGCCTGATAATCAACTGAAGCCACCCATAAACGCAAAATGTCCGCACCAAGCTGGTTCATAACTTTTGCCGGAACAACTACATTTCCGATGGATTTACTCATTTTCCTTCCTTCACCATCAAGTGTGAAACCATGGCTCAGCACTCCTTTGTAAGGCGCTTTCCCTGTTACTGCTACCGCAGTTGAAAGTGAAGAGTTAAACCAGCCTCGGTATTGGTCAGAACCTTCAAGGTATAAATCTGCTGGACGCTGTAAATCGTCACGCTCTAAAAGAACTGCCTGGTGGGAAGAACCTGAATCGAACCAAACATCCATAATATCCGTTTCTTTTGTAAACTGGCCATTCGGACTTCCAGGATGTGTAAATCCTTCAGGCAGCAATTCTTTCGCTTCTTTCTCGAACCAGATGTTTGAACCGTGTTGACGGAAAAGATTTGATACATGTTCAATCGTCTCATCTGTGATAATTTCTTCGCCATTTTCCGCATAAAAGACCGGAATAGGCACTCCCCATACACGCTGGCGGGAGATGCACCAGTCTCCGCGATCCCGGACCATATTAAATAGTCTGGTCTCACCCCATGCAGGATACCAATTTGTTTCCTTAACAGCTTCCAAAAGTTCATTGCGGAAATCTTTAATGGATGCAAACCATTGTGCAGTAGCACGGAAAATAACAGGCTTCTTCGTTCTCCAGTCATGCGGATAAGAGTGAGTAATAAAAGTCAGTTTTAATAAAGCTCCTGCTTCCTCAAGTTTCTCAGTAATCGGCTTATTGGCTGCATCATAGAATAACCCTTCAAAGCCGGGAGCTTCATTTGTCATGTTTCCTTTATCATCTACCGGGCATAATACGTCAAGACCGTACTTCATGCCGACTTGGAAATCATCTTCCCCATGTCCGGGAGCAGTGTGAACACATCCGGTACCTGCATCAGTTGTAACATGTTCACCCAGCATGACAAGAGAATCACGGCCATAAAGCGGATGTTCAGCAACCACATTCTCAAGGTCAGTCCCCTTAACCGTCTGAACAACTTGATAACCTTCCCATTCGAACTCTTTAGCCACAGCTGCCAATAAGTCTTCTGCAACCATAAACTTTTTGCCGTTTGCCTCAACTACAGTATAAGAAAGGTCAGGATGAACTGAAATTCCAAGGTTTGCCGGAATGGTCCATGGAGTTGTAGTCCAAATAACGATATGAGTATCTTGATCCAATACTTCCTTGCCATCTTTTACTTTAAATGCAACATAAATAGATGGCGAACGTTTGTCTTTATATTCAATTTCCGCTTCTGCCAAAGCAGATTCAGATGATGGAGACCAATAAACAGGCTTTTTGCCTTTATAGATATAGCCTTTTTTGGCCATATCCCCAAAAACTTTAATTTGCTGGGCTTCATACTCCGGCTTAAGTGTGATGTATGGGTTCTCCCAATCACCGCGGACACCTAAGCGCTTAAATTGTCCGCGCTGGCTGTCGATCTGCTCATATGCGTATTCCTCGCATAGCTCGCGGAACTCAGCAACACTCATTTCTTTACGCTTTACACCTTTGTTTGTCAGAGCCTGCTCAATTGGCAGACCATGTGTATCCCAGCCAGGAACATATGGAGCATTATAGCCAGTCATCGACTTAGAGCGTACGATGAAATCCTTTAAGATCTTGTTCAAAGCATGGCCGATGTGGATGTCGCCATTTGCATATGGAGGACCATCATGCAGAACAAACATCGGACGGCCTTTTGTCCGTTCCTGGACCTTTTCATAAATGTTCATCTCTTCCCATTTCGCCTGAATTTCAGGTTCGCGCTTTGGAAGATTGCCGCGCATTGGGAATTCAGTTTTTGGCATTAATAAACTATCTTTGTAATCCATTCCTTTTCCTCCTGTTTGTAACTCATTAAATACCATGATAGCCAATGAAAGCTTAGAAAAACCTCGGGAAAATACAAAAAACCCTCTCATCCCAAAAAGGGACGAGAAGGTTTTATTCTCCCGCGGTACCACCCTTGTAGATGAAATATAATGAAATTTCATCCGCTCAAAGCATTCTTAACGTGAATGATCCGCCTTGGCCTACTGATTTTTGTACGTTCGGCAAGGAACTAAAGGGTGATTTTCCAGCTTTTGCTTATACCCGGGCTTCCACCATCCCCGGCTCGCTTTCAGAGTGAGTATGCCCCTCTGATCATAAGCTTTTTGAAAAGACTGTACTGTCCCTCTCATTGTTGATAAACATTGTATTTACTTTGTTTTAAAATTATATGCGATATTTCCAGCTTTCGTCAAGCCAGTGATTCTTCTTCTTCTCTTAATGATTTCAGTTCAGTGGAATCCAGCTTATATTCCATTAAGTGATCCCAATCATCGTTATTCAGCATATCAAGCTGTGCTTCAACAAGCATTTTGAAGCGTGTCCGGAATACTTTGGACTGTTTCTTTAAATCTTCAATGTCCAGAGCGATTTTTCTCGCTTTGGATAGGGATTCATTCACAATCCTGTCAGCATTTTTTTCAGCTTCTTTGATGATAAGCTTTGCTTCTTTGTGGGCATTGCGTTTTACTTCTTCTGCAGCTTCCTGTGCAACCACAATAGATTTATTAAGTGTTTCTTCAATTGTGGTAAAGTGGCCAATGCGGTCATTCGTTTCGTTGAGCTTTTCTTCTAGCTCTTTTTTTTCCCTGATCAGGATTTCATAGTCCTTTATGATTTGGTCGAGGAATTCGTTCACTTCATCTTCGTCATAACCTCGGAATCCTTTGCTGAATTCCTTGTTATGAATATCCAACGGTGTTAATGGCATGAGTGCCACCTCCCAGGTCTGTTGATCTTATGTAAATTGGTTTGAGCCTGCTGGTTCTATTTAATTATAGCAGACTCCATAGTCTTTTGATTATTTATTCGACAGGTTGTTTCAAAATCCTTCAATTTTATAAAAAATAAATAGCTATCTCTGTCTCCCGGCAATAATCCTCCATTTGTCCTTTTTTGTTTTCCCATCTATTTCTATGATTTTGGAACGGCCTTGTCCCCTGACTGAGATGATGTCGCTTTGCCGGCATTCAAATGAGGGGTTTTCTATTTGTGTCCAATTGACTTTAACGAGTCCCTGTTGGATATAGAGCTGGGATTTCTGTCTTGAGATGTTGTATACGGCTGAGATGACTGTGTCCAATCTCAGGGATGAAGAGGTGATGGAGCTTTCTCTCCACACTTCTGATGATTGGATCGCCTGAGAAAAGGGCTGTTTTTTCAAAGATACTGTCGCTCTGCCAATTGACTGCAGCTGCAGGCTGATATACTCTTCAATTTCTTGCGCTGCAAAAAATTGGATTCTGTCATCTTCAAATAGGATATCACCAAATTTTCCTCTTTTTAACCCCAGTGACATCAGGCTGCCGAGGACTTGCGGGTGTTCAATGGTAACAAACTTCTTTGGATATTCCAATTCAAAAAGCTGAATTTTAAAATCATCTTCATCGCTTTCATAATAATCCGGAAATATCAGTGCTCTCTTTCTCTCAGCACCTGTCGTTCCGCCAAATAAAGCAAATAAAATTCCCGAATCCTGTCCTATGACGCTTTTTAGGATTTGCTGCTCCCTTGGATCAAGAAAGTCAGTAAGCTTCGGTGCATATGTATTTTCCACAAGATTCTTCCAGTTAAGAACCTGGTCAATAAATTCTTTTTCTTCCGGTCGGAAGTGCTGATAAATGGTCAAATTTAGCGGGCCTCCTTTTACACAAATAAAAAAGGGCCATTTTGATAGCCCTGTTTTGTCAGTCTTATGAAATCCAATAAAAAAGCTGCTGCAAACCTCCAGTGGCAAACCGCAAAACTAAGATAGCCACGATCGGAGAAATATCAATCATTCCGAGCGGCGGAATGATTTTGCGGAAAGGCTCAAGGTACGGTTCACAAATTCTTGCCAAAAACTGGCCAAAAGCCGATTCCCTTGCATTAGGGAACCAGGACAGCAGAATATAAATAATCAGTGCCCATGAGTAATAATAAATTGCAGATGACAATATTCCAAATACTAATTCCATTAAGTGCTACCACCTCGTATTTTCTAATTCTTGTTCTTTCATCAGCTGAGAGATGTTCCCTGATACTTCAACATTGTCAGGTGTACACAGGAAAATATCAGTACCAATCTTCTGAATGTCTCCGCCGATGGCATAAACAGTTCCGCTTAGGAAGTCAACAATGCGCTTTGCCTGATCTTTTTCTATTCTCTGCAGATTGACTACAACAGCTCTTCTGTTTTTCAGCTGATCCGCAATATCCTGTGCTTCTGCATATACCCGCGGTTCAACAAGAACTACTTTAGAAGATTTCTGCACACTTTGAAGGCTGACAATGTTCTGTTTTTGAACTGGCTGCTGCTGTTTCTGCACCTGCTTCACCGGCTCTCTTTCTTCTTCGATGATTTCCTCTTCCTTATAGTCATATTCATCATCCAGGAAGAAAAATGTTTTAAATTTTGATTTTATACTCATTTTATTAAACCTCCTGACCCTCTTGGCCTACTAAAGCTGTCCCAATCCTAACCATTGTGGCACCTTCTTCAATTGCCAGAGAAAAATCATTGGACATGCCCATTGAAAGCTCAGTACAAGGAGCAAAATCAAATTCCAGATTTTTAACCTGTTTTTGAAGGTCCTTAAGCTTCCGGAAACAGGAACGCAGCAAATCCTTGTCTGCTGTATGTGGCGCCATTGTCATCAGACCAATGATATTAAGATTTTTATAATCAGCCAGGCTTGAAATAAAGTCAGCTGCCTCTTCAGGATTTATTCCCTGTTTTGACGCTTCGCCTGAGACATTGACCTGTACAAAGCAATTTATCTTTCGATCCGCCCGCTTGTCGATTTCTTTCGCAAGGGATAGCCTGTCCAGTGAATGAATATAGTCAACTTTATCAATAATATTTTTCACTTTGCGCGTTTGCAGTGTTCCGATAAAATGCCAGGTTGGCCTGTCCTTTAAAACTTCCCATTTAGCAAGAAGTCCTTCATCCCTGTTTTCACCTAAATGATGAATGCCTGCTTCAAAGGCTTCTTGTGCCCTTTCTGCTGAAACGTACTTAGTAACAGCAATTACGGTAATTTCTTCCGGCTTGCGGTTCGCCTTTATGCACGCTTCGTGGATGGCTGTCTCTATTTGCTTAAAATTTTCCTCTACTCTCATTTAGCTTCCTGCTTCCTCCTTCCAGCCAATAAAACTCATCATCCTGCCGGTATTTCCCCTATCTCTTCGGTGGGAGAAAAAATAGTCTGCATGACAGCTTGTGCAAAAAGCAGTAATCATGATATTTTCATGTGGAATCCCTGCGTTTACAAGGATTTTCCTATTTAGTTCTTTTAGGTCAAGCTGGAATTGATTGTCACTAATTTGATTATATGGCTTTATATCGACATCTTCTAGTATTTTTTGCACTTTTGAAATAACACGAGCATCAACAATATAACAGTTTGCGCAAATGGAAGGCCCGATCACGGCTTGAATCTCACTTAATTCTATGCCTTCATCTGCAAACAGGTCAGCCATATTCCTGCCAATCCCCCCAACAGTACCTTTCCAGCCTGCATGGGCAATGCCTATGGATCCTGTCTTTTCATGCAGGAAATAAAGGGGGACACAATCAGCGTAACACAGGGTCATCATGACACCTTTAGAATATGTGAAAAAGCCGTCGGTATCCGAAAAGGAATCCTCGTAAACAAGAGCACCTTTCCCTCTATCATTTCCGGTAACTTTTTTTATGTTAACTCCGTGAGTTTGTTCAGCGCCAACCCATTTTTCAAGAGAAAACCCAAGCAAGTCAGCCGCATGCTGCCGATTTTGACTGACTGCTTCGTAGCTGTCATTCACATGCAATCCTACATTTAGCGTTTCATATTCATTACCGCTGAAGCCGCCATTTTTAGTTGTAAAACCAGCCATTATATTAGGAAAACGATCCGCCCACTCTTTTATGACAAAATACTCTTCCGTTTTTAAAGAAAATGGTTCCATGCAATTAACTCCATTTTATTTTTCTATAGTTTACCACAAGGAGGGCAGTGATGACACCATTAACAACTCTTATGCTTCATCCTCTATATATTTCGGCTCAACCGCATCCTGATAGCGGACAAGTATGACATCTTCACCGATTTTAATAATATTTTTCCATGGAATGACAATATCCGCATCTCTGCCAAAGAATCCCAGGACTCTCCCCGCTCCTCCGATAATTACCGCTTCAATTTTCCCTGTATTTATATTAATATCTATATCCCCAATGTTTCCAAGCTTTTTGCCGTCAGCTACATTTACAACATCCTTCATTTGAAATTCAGATATTTTCACCATCGACACTTCACTCCCAATTTATGTTCTTATTCAATATATGTTTGCATCTATAAGAAAAATGTTCGGTAAATATAAAAAGCAGCCAAATTGGCTGCTAGCTTTGAATATTTTTATTCATTTGTTTGATAGCCGCTTTTTCAAGCCTTGAAACTTGTGCCTGGGAAATGCCGATTTCCTCTGCCACTTCCATTTGAGTTTTGCCCTGGAAGAAGCGTTTTCTGAGAATCAGCTTTTCCCGTTCATTCAGTCTCCTCATTCCCTCTTTGAGCGCTATTTCTTCAATCCATTGAATATCTTTGTTTCGTTCATCGCTAAGCTGATCCATCACATAAATTGGATCCCCGCCATCATTATAAATCGGCTCAAATAAGGAAACAGGATCCTGGATGGCATCCAATGCAAAAACGATTTCTTCATGAGTCACATCCAGCTCTTTAGCTATTTCTTCGGCTGTAGGCTCTCTGGATGTTTTACTCATGAGGCGTTCCCTTACTTGCAGAGCTTTATAAGCAATGTCCCTTAAAGAACGAGAAACACGGATCGGATTATTATCACGCAGATACCTGCGTATTTCCCCAATAATCATCGGAACGGCATAGGTGGAAAACTTAACGTTTTGACTTAGATCAAAATTATCAATAGATTTCATCAGACCGATACAGCCGACCTGGAAAAGGTCATCAACAAATTCGCCTCTGTTGTTAAAACGCTGAATCACACTCAATACGAGGCGCAAATTGCCGTTGACGAGTTTTTCCCGTGCGGTTATATCCCCCTTATGCATTTGCTTGAAGAGCTCTCTCATTTCTTCGTTTTTTAAAACTGGAAGCTTTGAAGTATCAACACCGCAAATTTCTACTTTATTTCGAGTCAATCCATTTCCCTCCTCACAGGAGCTGCTGTACAAAAAACAGTATCTCCTTGGAAAGGAAAAATATGCACCGGCTAATCAGGCTTCCGGATGGGAAAATGGTCAAAGTATCATTAACACTAGGTTTTCACCTTGCAAAATTTTGTAAAAAATAATCCCGGCTTAAAATTTCTAAACCATCTTATTAAATTCTTTTTTAAGTCTTTTTATTATTCTTTTTTCCAGACGTGAAATATAGGACTGGGAAATTCCTAGCATATCTGCCACATCCTTTTGAGTTTTTTCTTCGCCTGATCCGAGGCCGAATCTAAGCTCCATTATCTGTTTTTCACGATCTGAAAGCTGATGTAATGCCTTTAACAGCAGCTTTTTATCAACATTTGCTTCGAGATCTTTCGTAATGATGTCATCTTCAGTGCCCAGAACATCAGATAGAAGAAGTTCATTGCCATCCCAATCAATATTTAGGGGTTCATCAAAGGAAACTTCAGAACGGATTTTATTGTTCCTTCTTAAATACATGAGAATTTCATTCTCAATACAGCGGGATGCATATGTAGCCAGTTTGATTTTTTTCTCCGGGTTAAATGTATTTACTGCTTTAATAAGCCCAATTGTTCCAATACTGATTAAGTCCTCTATATTAATGCCTGTATTTTCAAACTTCCTGGCAATATACACAACAAGGCGAAGATTTCTTTCAATTAAAATGGACCTTGCCGCTTTATCTCCTTTTGGAAGCTTAATCAGGAGCATTTCTTCTTCTTCCTTACTGAGTGGAGGAGGTAATGCTTCGCTGCCGCCTATATAATATACTTCATCTGTTTTGATCCCCAGCTTAATCAACAATTTATACCAATAGTAGGATAAGCGAAGTTTTAACTTTTTCATGAATTGTCCTCCTTCTAAATTAAGTTCGTGCAGAGTATAGTATATTAACTTACTTTTGTATCCGGCTTCATTGTACTTTTACCTGTAAGCATCTTGGGGTGTACGATGCACTGAAACGCATCGTCTGCTGAAAGCTGCTGCATGGAAAATGATATTAATCCGCGCTCTGCTTCGATTATTTCATTCTCTTTTTCAAGGAGAATCCGGTCAGGCTTGAACCCTATGATTAATTGGTGTTCTTGTCCTACAACCTTACATGGAATGACCCTCAATTTGTGCTCCCAATCCACTCCAATTGACTCGCTGCCCATAATGACATCCGTCGGGTTTCCTGCCATCTTACTAATTTCAGGCGGAAACTCATCTAGCCTGTCTTTTATGGATATGAACATAACAGGCATTTTCGAAATGGGATCGTATAACTGGTTGCCGCTGTCAATCAGACCTTTGAAACAATATTCTGTTTCATTGATCACAACACGCACCAGGATTAAAGAGTCATACTGAATTTTTGTCATCTCAATCCCCTCAACATTTCTCTTTGAAAAATGCCAGGCAAGGGGAAACCCAAGAACCACGAACAGCCAGCTGATTGGATCACCGAAGCCTTTAATACTGGCCATCATGACAGATGAAGAAAGCTTAAAATCAAAATTGATAAAATAATGAATTCCTATTAAAGAGCCTCCAACTAAAAAAGTAGCAAAATAAAAAGTCATGAGAGCTTTTACAAAATAACGCAAACGCTTAAAGCCGAAAACAGCCAGTACCATTACAATCGAGAATAGCAGCTTAGTGAACGGATGACTTGAATATTCATTAAAAGGTGTAAATGCTAATAAAATAATGATGGATCCTATGAAGCCGCCCGCAAAAATTCTCCATAGTCTGGTTTCCCTTTTTAGAATTATGGCTGTTAAATAAAGGAGAAGGCTATCAAACATAAAATTCAATGCCCAGATAACATCCAAATAGACCGTCAATTATCTTCCTCCTTTATAAAGTGAAACTTCAATCAGTGGGGTTTTCTTTATCCCCCGCTGATTGTTAGTTGAACCAATCGGGCCTTTACGGGCAGTTTGCCCCCCCACTTTTCCTCCGTTGATTCCGCTTAGTCTTGAAGTAGGGGTCTTACTGCCCGTTAGACTGCGATAAAATCAGAATCTGATAGATTGACGTGAGGTTCCAATTCTCTCATATAGTTAAAGTGCTATGATTCTGTTAGAAAAAAGTATAGCGCATTTCAGTAAAGAAAGTGTGTCGCTTTCTGTATGCAAAAGAATAGAAATTTTCCCTATTCCCAACGGATTTTGTCATTATTTTTCTATTCATTGCCCTTCCTATTTTCACTGGGTGTGATTTATATCACATTTTTTGTTTTCATTATCAACTATAATGACAGTGAAAATAATAAAAAGGAGTTTTGCTGATATGCTAGACACAAAAACAATTGAAATTATTAAAAGCACTGTACCTGTACTTGAAAAACATGGTGAAGATATTACGAAAACCTTCTATAAACTAATGTTTACAAATCACCCTGAACTGCTAAACATTTTCAATCACGCTAATCAAAAACAGGGCCGTCAGCAAAAAGCACTTGCAAACTCAGTATATGCTGCGGCTAAATATATTGATAACCTCGAAGCTATTATTCCGGTTGTCACACAAATCGCACATAAACACAGATCATTAGGAATTAAACCTGAACATTATCCAATTGTGGGAGAACACTTAATTCTTGCAATTAAGGAAGTTCTGCAAGAGGGTGCAACTGAAGAAATTATTAATGCATGGGTTAAAGCATACGGTGTGATTGCTGATGCATTCATCGGATTAGAAAAGGGTCTTTATGAGGATGCAGCACATAAGCCAGGAGGCTGGGATGATTTCAGAACTTTCACTGTGGCAAAAAAAGTGAAAGAGAGTGATGTGATTACATCCTTCTACTTCACACCGGCTGATGGAGGTAATATTTCCGGCTATCTTCCGGGTCAATATATTAGTGTGAAATTAACGATTCCAGGGGAAGAATACACACATATTCGCCAATACAGCCTGTCTGATTCCCCGGAAAAATCTTATTACCGAATTTCTGTAAAGAAAGAAGAAGGCAACTCCGTAAAGCCGGACGGAAAGGTTTCCAGCTATCTTCACAATAACCTTAACGAAGGCGATCGTATAGAGATTAGTGCCCCTGCTGGAGAATTTTTTCTGGAGAATCTGGATAAACCTGTGGTTTTGCTTAGCGGCGGGGTAGGCATTACACCAATGCACAGCATGCTGCGTCATCTTGATGCAACTGGAGTAAATCATGAAACTATTTTTGTTCATGCTGCAATCAATGGAAATGTACAGGCATTTACCGACGAAGTTCAGGAGATTGCAAAGAATAATCCATTTGTTAAACCATATTTCTGCTATGAAAATCCAACAGAAAAAGATAAAACGGAAAAAGTCTACAGCAAAGAAGGCTATATTACTTCTGAGTGGTTAAAAACAATCGTGCAAGATAAAGAAAGTATGGTTTATATGTGCGGTCCAGTTCCTTTCATGCAGGCAATGTATGAAGCATTGCTTGATGCAGGCTTTAAAAAGGAGAATATCCGCTATGAATTCTTCGGGCCATCAATGCAATTAAAAGAAACGCAATCAATTTAAGTTTAATAAGCATGGCTCATATTTTTGGGCCATGCTTTAATTTTCATGTCAATTGTAAAAAACACCTGGAATCGAGCTGATTCCAGGTGTTTTTAATTAATATATTATCTTCTGCGGTTACGATTGCGCAGGAACGTCGGGATATCCAACGTTTCTTCAGGCTGATGAGATTGGCTGCTTCTTACAGTTTCCTGTGGAGCTTCCTCTCTCTTTGGCTCACGCTTCATAGCCGTTCCCATGTTTGGGGCAGATTTTGGCTGTCCAAAAGCTGGCCTCATAGGCTTTGGCTGGATCACTTCTTCATTAAATCCCGTTGCAATGACCGTCACAACGATCTCATCTTTAAGATTTTCATTAATAACGGAACCGAAAATCATATTTACGTCCTGATCTGATGCCGAAGCAACAATGTCAGCAGCTTCCTGTACTTCATACAGGCTTAGATTCGACCCGCCGGTAATATTCATTAAGACGCCTTGTGCGCCATCAATGGATGTCTCAAGTAAAGGAGATGAAATCGCCTTTTTCGCGGCTTCTGCTGCACGGTTTTCACCTGCAGCCACACCAATTCCCATTAGGGCTGAACCTTTATTGGACATGATTGTCTTCACATCTGCAAAGTCAAGGTTAATTAATCCTGGGACAGCGATTAAATCGGAAATACCCTGAACACCCTGGCGAAGAACATTATCTGCTTCGCGGAATGCTTCAAGCATTGGAGTGCTTTTATCAACGATTTCTAATAGCCTGTCATTTGGAATGACGATCAGGGTATCAACCGCTTCCTTCATAGCAGCAATTCCGCCGGCTGCCTGAGTGGAACGCTTTCGGCCTTCAAAGGTGAATGGACGCGTAACGACACCGACAGTAAGAGCTCCTAAATCGCGTGCGATCTGGGCAATGACTGGAGCCGCTCCTGTTCCAGTTCCTCCTCCCATACCAGCAGTAACGAATACCATATCCGCACCTTTAAGTGCTTCTTCTACCTGCTCTTTGCTTTCTTCTGCTGCTTTTTTGCCTACCTCAGGATTGGCACCAGCCCCAAGTCCCCTTGTAAGCTTGCCTCCGATTTGCATTTTCACTTCTGCTTTTGATAAATTCAGCGCCTGTGCATCCGTGTTAACTGCAATAAACTCGACACCTTGAACACCATGCTCAATCATTCTGTTTACAGCATTGTTACCGCCGCCTCCAACGCCGATGACTTTTATAGTTGCTAATGAATCCAAATTTGTATCAAATTCCAACATGACTTATCCTCCTAATTCGTCGACATTCCTAAGAACACCTTTATTTGATTCGCTTTTTAACGCACTCCCATAATGGGGCTGCAGTGCTTTTTCTATCCGCCGTATGGCTTTCGATTCCGTTTCCCTAACCCTTGCGAATCAAATCAAGTTATTCGAAAAAGTATCCGAGGAACTTTTTAACTCTTGATGTGATCTTTTCTTCCGGCTGTTTTTCCGGCTTTGTTTTCGGTTGCGGTTGCGGTTTTTGCACTCGGTTTTCTTTTGCTTCAGGGACAGTCACTGGCTGCTCCATTTTTCTGCCCTGTATTTTAGCATTCTTATATGCGAACTTAATCAATCCAACAGCAGTTGTGTACTGCGGTTCCCTCACTCCAATATAATCCGGAATTGCAATGCGGACTCTGTTTTGGAAAACATCCTGTGCCAGTTCAAGGATCCCCTGAGTGTTCGCCACTCCCCCAGATAGTACATAGCCGCCAGGAAGATCTTTAGCACCCAGACGTTTCACTTCGTGCTGAATAAGATCAAAAATCTCTTCCATTCGCGCTTCTATAATATCTGAAATTTCCAGCTGATTAAATTGCTGATGCTGATCACTTCCGATGATGGGCACACTGAATACCTCATCTTCAGATGCATGATCATAGAACGCATAGCCATACTTTGTTTTAATTTTTTCAGCATCTTCTGTAGAAGTGCGGAGTCCGATTGACAAGTCTTTTGTAATATGGTCTCCTCCTACAGGAAGGACACTTGTTGCCTTTAAATAGCCATTTTCGAATATGGCAATGGTTGTGGAGCCGCCGCCAATATCAACAAGTGCAACTCCAAGGTTTTTTTCATCCTTGGATAATGCGAATGCACCTGCTGCCAGAGGCTGGAGTGTAATATCCATGATTTCAAGGCCGGCGCGTTCCACACAGCGCAGTGTGTTATGTAAAATGGTTTTTGATCCAGTAATAATGGTGCCTTCCATTTCAAGACGCACACCAATCATTCCTCGAGGATCACTGATCTCGTCCAATCCATCGACAATAAACTGTTTTGGAATGACATCAATGATATCCCTTTCCGGCGGGATCGATACAACTTGTGCCGCATCTATAACTCTAGCAACATCTTCATCTGTTATTTCCCTATTTTCACTCGAGACCGCGACAACGCCATGGGATGGCTGAAGCATAACATGATTGCCTGTTATTCCCACAATCACATTTTTTATTTCCATTCCTATCATTCTCTCAGCCTGTTCGATTGCCTTTTTAATAGAATGAACTGTTTCGTCTATATCAACAATAGAGCCCTTGCGCAGCCCCTCTGAATGCACATTGCCTACACCAATAATATTTAAAGTGTCATTGACCATTTCACCAATGATTACTTTCACACTGGATGTACCGATGTCAAGACTAACATATATTTCATTGCTGTTCATTCTCTGGCACCTCCTTTTTTTTGCTATTCCGAATATTGAACAACAATCATTTTTTGCTGTTGTTTGTTTTAATAAGTTAGTTTATCTATAAAATTATTCGTCAAAACTAATATTTTCCCTTTTTTAAATATCATTTTTTTCTGTTTTTTCTCTGTTTTGAGACCATTTTGCAATTAATATTCTTCTGATGACCGCAATATTCTGGAATAGCCTGACCCCAAAAGCAAATACTGCTGCTAAATACAAGTCTACACCAAGATGCACACCCAGAAAAGCTAAACTTGCTGCCAGCAGGATGTTAAAAAAGAAACCGGAAACGAAAACTTTTTCATCATAAATGTTTTGAAGCTGTGCCCGAATCCCGCCGAATAGAGTATCCAATGCAGCAAGAACAGCAATGGACAGATAATTCGAGTATTCATCCGGCACTTTTATATCTGTCATAAGTCCAAGTATCACACCTATGATCAATCCTAAAACGGGAAGCCACATTATGATTTGCCTCCTTCATCAGGTTTCACAGGCTCCATATATCTGATTCTCAATGCCTCGTCATATGCAGGAACCGTAATTAGCTCTGCAGACTTTTCTACCTTTACCCGAAGATTGTCAATGAAGAATTCTTCTGCAGATTTTGATACCTGCATACGGTTAAAAAGCTTCTCGGCAGATTGAACATTCTCAGTGATTACTTTCACTTCAATAGGCAGGGATTTTAAGGCATAGCCGTCTATCATGGTCTCCCTGTTTATGTCCCTTATGACGGTAGTGTTGATGACCCTTCTGCCTCCAATAGAAATGTGCATGGCATCATACATATTTAACTCGTTGACCATCCGCTTGAGTAAATCAGGAGAAACAGAATCAGCCTGCTTGCCCAGGAGCAGCTCCTCATGTACCGGTTCTATGGTTAAGATTATGCCAGGTCCCGTCACTTCACTTAATCCGGCTTCCATTTTTAATTCCTCCAGCGTCTCACGAAGCACTTGTTCTTTGCTTTGTTTGCGCTTTGTTTCATATTGGGCAATCTTTTCTTCATTTGAACTGATTTCACGCAAAAGTTTTAATTGCAGTTCCTTTTCTTTAAGGATGTCAGCTCTAAGCTCCCAGGTATCTCTCGTATCCCGGACAGCCGGTTCCTTAACTGTTTGAAACTGTATGGCAATCATAAAGCCAATTACAACTGTTATAAAGGTAAAGCTGAACCTCTTTTTGCTGTCCACTTTAATTCCACCTTGCTTTCCCGAATAAATTATTATGTGGACAAATTTTATACGAATGCTGGTTTGGCTTTACGAACCCAGTAATGGTTCAATGATAATTTCGCCCTTTTCCTCTAAAGTGAATTGGATGTTTTCATCTACCAATGTATCTTTCACTCCGCCTGTCAGATTCAGAGCTGACGAAAGCACTTCGGCATCACCAATTGCAGTGACGACAAAAGGTGCAGGGTGCTGATAGCCGTCTACTTCTATTACAGGTCCATTGCATACAATATATGAACTGTGCGACAGTCTCTGCCCGTTTATGGCAACTGCGGAAGCACCGGAAATATAGAGCTCATTAATCACTTTAAAGACATGGTGTTCATGTACAATATAATTATTAACGTTATCTTCATCGGGATCGTAATCGCCATCTGCAAGAGTAACTTCAACACCTGGGCCCTTTACTTTAACTTTTCCAAGGTGCATCCTGTACTTCTCAGCATCCTCGGCAAGATTAAAATAAACCTGAGCTTCCTGTGAAAGCTCCTTTTCAATATCAAGAACGTTTTCCTGCTTTTGATTTAATTCCTTTTGAAGAGCTCTGTTTTTTTCCTCCAGTTCAACAAGCTGATTACGGAGCTCCAGGTCTCTTTCCCACTGTTTCCCGCTTAATGCCGGCTTTTCTTCTTCTCCCTGTGTAAGGTGATAGGAAAAAGCCATCATGTAACCCAGCACGAGAAAGACCAGGGAGAATATTACATGATTACCCTTCACCTTCATTTTCTTCTTCAATCTTTTCAGCTCCCTCATTTTCATAAGCTTTAAAATAAGAGCCTACTTCCAAGTCAATGATTCCCTTTTTTTCGGGATCCAGCTGGCTTATGATAGAAGGGTAGTGTGCCATTTTTTCTGAAAAACTTCTTAGTGTAGCACTGACTTCAAAACCATCATTCATATACAAAGCAATATGATTGGAATCTGTCTTTTTTGGAGAGTGATGGATTTCGGAAATTGAATTTAATACCTCTTCGGGCAGAGTTTCAAGTTCTCCGATCATCATATCAAGGATGTCACCCTCAGAAAAGCCATGCAGGATTGGTGCGTTAACAGGGATCTCTGCAGCTTTTTCATCCTTTAATATGTTCCCATTCTCCATAACTGGAAGGTAGTGCTTCTCTTTCGCTATGTAGGCAATGCGCTTTAATTCATCTACCTGAATAATGATTGTGCTTGGCAGCTGAACCTTAACAGCTGAAGATTTTATTTCAGGCAGCTCTTTAAGCTTACCCTCCATTCCCTCTTCGTCAACCTTCCAAATATTTGTTTTTTCAGTAACACCGCTGATTTGAATAATTTCTTCTTTATCATAAATTGAATTGCCGGATACTTTAATTTGTTTAATATGGCTTAAGGGCGATTGAAAGTAGATAACTAAAACAATCAGCGAGAAAAAAAGCAGCAGCAAAAAGATCAGTCTTCTGTTCGCTTTCTTTTTTCTTTGCTGTTTAAGCTTCGGGATTCGATCCTCCAGCGAGACAACCTTACTTTTCTCCACATTTATCACCCCATCAGGAAAAGCGCAAGGACAATAAATTAAAACAATCAAGTGGCTTGTCCAGCACAATTTGCAATAAAAAAATCAGGGAAGAGAACGGCATGTGAAACATGCCGTTTACACTGCATTTACTGTTATCTAATTAATCATTATATCACAATAAATGGTATCTGCGAGGTATTATTTCCCGTTACTTTCGACCGATTATTTCCACTTCTGTCTCCATTTTCACTCCGTACATATCAAAGATTGTATCCTTAATATGCTGAATAAGCGCTAGAACATCTTCCGCTTTTGCATCTCCTGCATTCACGATGAAATTCCCATGCATATTGGAAATTTGAGCACCTCCGATGGAGTGGCCTTTCAAGCCCGCTTTTTCAATGAGCTGGCCGGCATATTCAGGCAGCGGGTTACGGAAAATACTCCCTGCACAGGGAAAGTTCCAAGGCTGAGTTTCCTTCCTGTAATCCTTATTCTTCTGCATAGCGGAGGATATTTTTTCCCGGTCTCCCTCTGTAAGCTGAAAGATGGCCTCAAGAACAATTCCTGGACGCTTCTTTTGAAGAACAGAGGTTCTATAAGAAAATTCCATTTCTTCGTTCGTGAGCCAGCCCATCTTCCCATCCTCAAAAAGAACATGTGCCTTGGTCAGAATTCGGGAAATATCTGAACCGTGAGCACCAGCGTTCATATAAACTGCTCCGCCTGCCGACCCGGGAATCCCGCTGGCAAACTCAAGTCCTGACAAGCCTTTTTTACTGATTATCGTGGAGAGCGCAACCAATGAATAACCGCCGCCAGCTCTCAGCTCCGTTCCATTAAGATCCATGTGGTCCATGCCGCGGCCCAATTTAATGACCACGCCTTCTATGCCGCCATCAGATACGAGCAGATTCGAGCCTCTTCCAATCGCTCTCCAGTTCAATTGATATTGACGGATCAATTCCATCGCTTTTGCCAGGTTTTCTATGGAAGAAGGCTCAATAAACAAATCGGCGGGACCACCAATCTTCATTGTTGTATGATTAGCCATCGGTTCATTTTCTTTGATTGTTCCAATGTTTAATTCTCTAAGTTTGCTGATAAATTCGTCCATATTTACCTCCCTTTCTATTGATTTCAACCTGAATTTATTTATTCTATGCAAATTTACGATTCAGGGCTACTTCCCGCTATCTGAAACCAATTCTGCCATTAATTTGTAAAGTCTATTTGATGCATCCCGGATTCCAAGCTTTCTCGAAGCTTCCTTCATGCTATCCATTTTGTCTTTATCGAGAATAATTCGGTCAATGCTATCAATAAGTTTTTTGCCTGTTAATTCTTTTTCAAGTAATAACTCTGCAGCACCATTGTCACTAAGCGCTCTTGCATTTTTTTCCTGGTGGTTATTTGTTACATATGGGCTTGGGATTAATATGCTTGGTATGCCTAAAGAAGTTATTTCTGCCAAAGTGGTGGCCCCTGCACGTGATACGACAAGGCTGGCTCCGGTCAGCACTTCTGGCATATTGTGAATAAATGGTTTGATTATTACGTTTTCGGGATTCCCTACAAGTTCTACTTCTTTCTGTACATCATCATAGTGCACATCCCCTGTAATATAAAGAACCTGATATGGCTTTTCACCAAGCTCAGCCAGTGTTTTTAATACTGCCTCATTTATTGGCCTTGCTCCTCTGCTGCCGCCAAATATTAACACAGCAGGAACACCTGTCTTTAATCCTGCAGACAGCCTTCCCCTGATTCCATCCTGACCCAATACCTCTGATGCACGGGGATTCCCCGTCATGACGGTTTTAGTTTCCGGAAAAAAAGCCTTTGCTTCTTCAAAACAAACTGCGATTTTATCTACATATCTGCTTAAAAACTTATTGGTTAATCCAGGGACGCTGTTTTGCTCATGAATAATGGTAGGGATGCCAAGCTTGGAAGCAGCATATACAACAGGACCGCATACATATCCGCCTGTACCGATGACAACATCCGCCTTAAATTCCTTAAGCATCTTTTTACTGTCACGAACGCCCTTCAGGAACCTTAAAACAGTTTTTACATTATCCAACGAGATTTTTCTTTTAAAACCAGTTATATGTATTGATTTAAAAGGGATATTTTCACGATTCACAATCGTGTTTTCAAGCCCCTTTTCAGTTCCAATATATAAAAATTCAGCATCCTTATGTTCTTTCTGAATTTGTCTTATAAGCGCAAGTGCCGGATAAATATGACCGCCAGTTCCTCCGCCGCTAACAGCAATTTTCATTCTTTCACCTCATAAAAGAGTAATAATCTATAAAGTTTTCCTTTATTATGCCATCGATAATTATTTATGATGGCCACCAGCACGCTGGAGTGAAAACACTCCCCTCTTTTCCCTATTCTACTATATTCAAAACAAATAGATAGGAACGAACATCATAATGTTAAAGAAATGTAATAATGTGCAAAATTGCAAAGAAGTTTGATAATTCTGCGTGTCGGATCTATTATTGCTTCCAAAAAAGAAACCCTGCTTCACAGGGTTTCCTAAAAATGCATGTTATAAATGCGCTAGTACCTTGCATATCTGCTAATATTAAGCAAGACTCCTATAGCCATAAGCATCAGTGTCAGGGAAGATCCCCCGTAGCTCAGAAATGGAAGTGTGATGCCAGTAACAGGCATCAGACCTGTTACAACCCCGATGTTGATCATTACCTGAATAGCGACCATTGCTATAATCCCAACAGCCAAAAAACTCCCATATAAATCAGGGGCGCCAAGAGCTATGCGGATGCCGCGCCATAAGAGAAGCGCAAATAACAATATGACAAAAGATCCGCCAATAAACCCAAGTTCCTCAGCTAAAATAGCAAAAATAAAATCTGTCTGCGGTTCAGGAAGATAGAAAAATTTTTGTCTACTTTGTCCCAAGCCTAGGCCAAACAGCCCTCCAGGCCCTATTGCATATAAGGATTGGATAATTTGGAACCCGCTGCCCAGCGGATCCTCCCATGGGTCAAGAAAGGATGTAATCCTCTTTATCCTGTAAGGGGCTGACAGAACCAGTGCCACAAATCCGGCCAGACCTGCAGCGGCAAACCAGACAAAGTGGCTGATTCTGGCCCCTGCAATAAAAATCATGACAACACAGGTACCCACCATTACGGTTCCAGTCCCTAAATCAGGCTGCAGCATTATTAATCCAAATGCTAGAAACACCAGCCCTAAAGATGGTACAAGACCTTTTCGGAAAGAAGTTATCAGCTTTTGTTTTTCGGAGAGGAATTTTGCCATAAACACAATCATGGCAAGCTTCATAAACTCTGAAGGCTGTATGGAAAATGCACCAACGCCAATCCAGCTCCTGGAACCGTTTCTCACATTTCCTACGCCCGGAACCAGCACCAGAAGCAAAAGCACAAAACAGATGATGATTAAGACTTTTGCCCAAGTTCTCCAGGTCCAATAATCCACATTCATAATAAAAAACATCGCAATAATTCCAACTCCGGCAAAAAGCATTTGCCTTTTCGCAAAAAAGAAAGAATCGTCAAATTTATAATCTGCCCAAATTGCACTGGCACTGTATACCATAGTCAATCCTACAGCAAGCAGCGTTAAAGTGACGATCATTAATATAAAATCGGGAGTGGTTTTTTTAGCCGGCAACGAAAACACCTCGAATGCAAGTTTTAGGGCTGTCAAGGAGAACAATATGCCCTGCCGAAAATAAACTTACCCGCTTTCCGGCAGTTTTTGTTCCTTTTAAAAGCTCTAAATGCCACGCGAGGAAGATGAATGCCTTTGCTGTAAGTTTCTAAGTCCCGCAGACAAGCCCTTAACTAAGTTTATGCACCGCATCTATAAACATGTCTCCCCGAACCTCAAAAGTTTTATATTGGTCCCAGCTTGCACAGGCAGGAGAAAGCAGAATCACATCTCCCGGCTCCGAAAGCTTAAAGGCTGCAGGTACGGCTTTTTCAACATTATCGACACGCTCAATTGTTTTTATTCCCGCTTCCATTGCTGCTTTTTCAATCTTTTCAGCAGTTTGACCAAAGGTTACCAGACCCTTTACCTTTTTAAGAGATGGAATGAGTTCATCAAAGCTATTTCCGCGGTCAAGACCTCCTGCAAGAAGAAGAACAGGCTGATCAAATGCCGCGACCGCATTCTTTGTTGCAAGGATGTTCGTTGCTTTAGAATCATTATAAAATTTCCTGTTTTGATATTCTCCAACATACTGCAAGCGGTGCTTTACACCTGTAAAAGATCCCAGAACCCGGCTGATGGCTTCATTCCCCACTCCTGTTAGTTTGGCAGCAGCCACTGAAGAAAGGATATTCTCAAGGTTGTGCTCCCCTGGCAATGAAACATCCTTTCTTTCCATCACTTGTTCATCATTAAAATAAATCCAGCCATCTTTCACATATGCACCTTCAGACAGCACTTTGGAAGTAGAAAAAGGAATTATGCGTGCCTTAGACCGGGCAGCCGCTTCCATTACTTTATCCTGGTCGGCATTGACAATGAAATAATCCTGTTCAGTCTGATTTATCGTAATGTTTGCTTTGGCTGCATGGTATTCTTCTCTTGTGCCATGGTAATCCAAATGGGCATCATATAAATTTGTTAAAATGGCAATTCTCGGCCTGAAATCCTGAATACCCATCAGCTGAAACGATGAAAGCTCAATGACGATATTGTTTTCTATCACGGCATCCTGGGCAACTTGGGAAGCTACTGTACCAATATTTCCTGCAATCAGCGGCATTTTACTTCCTTCCTGAAGCATTTCAAACACAAGTGTAGTGGTTGTAGTTTTTCCGTTTGTGCCTGTAATCGCAATAAAAGGAGCTTCAGAAACCTGATAGGCAAGCTCCACTTCTGTAATAACCGGTATGCCCTTTTCAAGGGCTCCTTTTATCATTGGATTATGATAAGGTATACCGGGATTTTTTACAATCAGCTCAAACCCCTCTTCAAGAAGTTCAATAGGATGGCCACCGCAAATAACTGTAATCCCCTGCTCAAGCAGTCCTTGCGCTTCAGGATTTTCTGCAAGCGGCTTATAATCATTAACAGTCACAAATGCTCCAAGCTTATGTAAAAGGGAAGCTGCGCTCACTCCGCTTTTTGCCAGCCCCAGTACTAATATTTTTTTATGTCGATAGCGATTGACTTCTTTCACTTACACCCACACCTCAATATAAATTCCTAAGATTGCAAACAATAACCCAACCGTCCAGAACGTAACAACAACCCGCCATTCTGACCAGCCTACCAATTCATAATGATGGTGAAGCGGGCTCATGCGAAAAATCCGTCTGCCAGTGGTTTTAAAGGAGGCCACCTGTAGAATAACAGATAATGTTTCAATAACAAAAACACCGCCGATAATAATCAGGATGATTTCAAGTTTTGTCAGGATGGCTATGGTCGCAATAGCACCACCAAGAGCCAGTGAGCCTGTGTCTCCCATAAACACCTTTGCAGGATGGGCATTAAAGACAAGAAAACCCAATACCGCTCCAACTACTGCTACAGAAAAAATGGATACTTCAAATTGGGATTGATTCCAAGCCAGTACTGCAAATGCTCCAAAAGCGATTGCAGCAGTCCCGGAGACAAGTCCATCAAGTCCATCTGTCAGATTGACAGCATTCGAGAATCCGACCAGCCAGAAAATAACAAATAAAACATACCCCCAGCCCAAATCAATCGAAATATCTGTCAGCGGAATATGTACTTCTGTGGAAAAGTTATTCTGCTTATAAACAAAATAAAAAATCACTGAAATAATAATCTGTCCCAGAAGTTTCTGTTTTGAAGTCAGGCCTAAGTTACGCTTCAAAACCACTTTGATGAAATCATCCAGGAAACCGAGGAGTCCAAACCCCAAAGTAACCAGAAGCAGCAAATATGTTTCTACTGCAGGCTGTGAAAATTTACCTGTCATAAATAAAGTGGTCACCGTGACGGAAAGAAGAATCATAATCCCGCCCATTGTCGGAGTACCCGTCTTCTTCAGATGGGATTTCGGTCCTTCTTCACGGATGCTTTGCCCAAATTTCAATCTTCTCAGAAAGGGAATGAATATAGGAGACAGCAAAACTGTAATTAAAAAACCTGCCAATATTGTGAAAAAAATAACTTGCTCCATCATACTTATTCCCTCCTTTCCCGCTTGGCATTACCTGCAGCTTCCGCTAATCTTTCAGCCATTACAGCAATATCATATGTTGTTTCGTTTTCTTTAAGACTTTCTTCATCCGAAATAAGGAAATTAGTTGTGTTCATCTTTACTTCTGCTTTACTTAATTTATTTATATATAATTCCATGATATCCTTTAAGCCTTTCGTTAAGTCGTTTGTATAAAAAATAGGGAAATGATTTGGGGTGTATGCCGGCGTCTCGGCATTTTCATTCCAGATCGCAGCAACAGCCCCACTTTCAATAGCTTCCTTCAGATTTCCGTCCTCCCTGTAAGGAATATAAATTCCTTTTGGCTGCCGGTCAGAAGAGGACGATGCCACGGTATGAAATTCCAGCTCATGATCCCTTATTCCTTTTACAGCCGGAAACAATTCCGCTAAATCCTGATACGTCAAATACATTTTATCGCTCCTCTATAGCCTCTTTTGCCACCAGACGGTCATCAAAGTCAAAAACATGGCTGCCTACAATCTGATAGGTCTCATGGCCCTTTCCTGCTATTAAGATAACGTCTCCTGCACTTGCATTTTTCACCGCATAATGAATGGCTTCTTTTCGATCGACGATTATTTTATAACTTTCTTCTTTTACTCCCTCTTCCATATCCTTCAAGATTTGGATCGGGTCTTCACTTCTCGGATTGTCTGAAGTAAAGATTGGGTCTGTACTGTACTGACATGCAATTTCAGCCATAAGCGGACGTTTGGATCTGTCTCTGTCTCCTCCGCAGCCCACGATAGCGTAAATGCGGTTCAGGGCAAATTGCTTTACCGTTTCCAGAGCATTTTTCAGGCTGTCAGGTGTATGCGAATAATCAACAATCACAGAAAAATCCTGGCCTGCATCTACGGTTTCAAATCTGCCGGCTACACCTTTAACTTCTTCTGCAGATTTAATGATTTGAGAGATTGATATTCCTGCAGCGATACCTGCTCCAATACTGGCAAGGACATTATAGATGCTGAACTTTCCTATCATTTTTAAAGAAACTTTATGCTCCCCGAATGGAGAGATTAAGTCAAATTCCGTACCGGCAGCAGTCATTTGAATATTAATGGCCCGCAGATCAGCTTCCTGATCAATTCCGTAGGAAATGACATGAGCAGCCGTCGATTTTTCATATTCTGCGGAAGCAGGGTCATCTGAATTTAAAATGGCATACTTCGGTTCTCCATGATTATAGGCGCTTCCAAGCTGGGCAAACAACAGCCCTTTTGCTCTCCTGTATTCATCCATCGTTTTATGATAATCCAGGTGATCCTGTGTCAGGTTTGTAAACACGGCTATATTAAAATCACAGCCATGAACGCGGCCTTCAACAAGTGCATGAGAAGACACTTCCATTACAGCCGAATCCACACCAGCATCTGCCATTTTTCTAAATGTGCTTTGCAAAGTCAGACTTTCAGGAGTTGTATTTTTCACTTCAAAAGTTTCATCGGCAATCTTTGTATACATCGTGCCAATTAAGCCCGTTTTCCTTCCTGCATCAGCAAGGATCTTTTCAATTAAATGACTTGTTGTTGTTTTGCCATTAGTCCCTGTTATGCCGATTAAATGGAGCTGCTTGCTCGGCTGTCCATAAAATGCATCAGCCAGCACGGCCATCGCACGTTTTGTATTTTTAACTACTATAACCGGGATATCTAAGTCCAGCTCTTTTTGGGCAATTACAGCTGCTGCACCTTTCTCGGCAGCAGAAGCTGCAAAGTCATGGCCATCCACCGTATAGCCCTCAATGCAAACAAACAGACTTCCAGGTGTAACTTTCCGGTTATCGTTAACAATCGCTGTGATTTCAGGGTTTTCTCCTTTATATGTCATATAAGGCTGTAAAAATCGCAGCAGTTTATGTAATTCCATCTTTACCATTCCTCTCATGTTAAGCAGAGCAAAACTATTCCCTTTTTTAATGAAGCTGGTCAGTATAAATAAATATAATCAAAATAACATTCTAAATGATGGCGATATATATTGTACAGGATAATTGCTTTTTTAGCTATTTAATATATAGAAGCCAAACCTTGAAAGTATGTTACAGTTTCCTTACAAACAAAAAAATTCAGGCGGCGCAGAGGAAGCCGCCCTCATTCCTTTTCTTATTTGTCATCAAAATACAGGCGGATCGTAGAACCTTCTTTTAACTTAATGCCCGGCTGAGGCGTTTGCTTAACCACCGTATTTCCTGTCCCGCTTGCATCAATTTTCAGGTTAAGATATAGTTCACCAAGGTCTTTCTTTGTCAGACCTACCATATCCGGAACCTCAATCATCGGAGAATCCATCCATGTCAGCTCTTTCTCAATTTGATCTTTGCGGGGCTTCACACCCATTGCCCGCAGACTGTCCCCCATGATTTCCCCTACAATCGGAGCAGCAACAACACCCCCAAATTGAACGGTTCCTTTTGGATTATCCACAGCCACATAAACGACCAGCTGAGGGTCATCAGCAGGTGCGAACCCTATAAATGATACGATATGGTTATTTTCCAGGTACCGGCCATTTTGCGCTTTTTGCGCAGTTCCAGTTTTTCCCCCAACACGATATCCGTCAACGAACGCTTTTTTTCCTGATCCTTTTGCCACAACTGATTCAAGCGCTTCGCGGATTTCATCTGATGTTTCCTTTGAAATTACTTTTCTTTTTGCATCAGGCGATTTTTTCATCAATACTTCACCGGTAGCCGGATTTATAAGCTCTTTCGCTATATAAGGTGTATATAATGTTCCGCCATTAACCGCAGCAGAAATGGCTGCTACCTGCTGAATCGGGGTAACGGAAACACCCTGTCCAAAAGCAGTAGTTGCCTGCTCAACAGGACCAACCCGGTCGAGATTAAATAGAATCCCTTTCCCCTCGCCCTGCAGGTCGATGCCCGTCTTTTCGCCGAACCCGAAGTCACGGATATATTTAAATAGTGACTCTTTGCCTAATCTCTCACCCAGCTCTACAAAGCCGGGGTTGCAGGAATTCTGTACTACTTCAAGATAAGTCTGACTGCCATGTCCGCCCTTTTTCCAGCATCTCAGTCTGGCACCGCCCACTTCAACAGATCCCGGGTCGTGGAAATGATCCTTTTCTAAATTTACCTTTCCCTCTTCTAATGCAGCTGCCAGAGTAATGATTTTAAATGTGGAACCAGGCTCGTATGTACTCCATATCGGCAGATTGCGGTTGTAAATCTCGGGAGGAACGTTTTTAAAATTCGCAGGGTCAAAATCCGGTCTGCTGGACATGGCAAGAACCTCTCCATTATTTGGATTCATGGCAATTGCTATTATTCCATCAGGGTTATATTCCGCCTGAGCTATATCAAGCTCCCTTTCTACAATAGTCTGTATCTTTGAATCGATGGTAAGCTTTAAATCCATTCCATCAACCGGCGGCTTATAATCATCCGCCATATCGTTCATCCGCTCTCCCTTTGCATTCGCATAAAACTTAACAGATCCCTTTTTTCCTTTTAGTTTTTCATCATAATATAACTCAAGGCCCATTAGGCCCTGATTATCAATTCCTGCAAACCCCAGAACATGCGATAGATAATTACCGAAAGGATAATGGCGTTTTGAATCTTCACCGATGTAAACTCCTTCAATACCCAATGCACGGATTTCTTTCGCTTTCTCATGGGAGATCTTTCTGCCTTGTGGAATTTTCACACTTGATGCCCTTTTGGTGATAAGCTCATAGGCTTTTTCTTTTGGCATATTCAGTACTGCAGCCAATTTCTCTGCAGCATCAGCAGGATCCTTAATTTGTCTGGGTACAACATAGACAGTTGGGGCACTGACATTCGTAGCCAGCGGAACACCGTTTCGGTCAACGATTTCTCCTCTTTCCGGTTCAAAAGGGATATCTCTGCTCCAGAGCTCCTTTGCGCCATCTGTAAGCATATTCCCCAGGAAAAATTGAACATATCCCAGACGCAAATCAATAATAAAAAAAACGAGAATACCAACAAACAACGCTGCAGTCAGCCGTTTTCGAACGGTCACATTTGATACACGCATGTACGGACGAACCTCCTTAAATTATGGCTCGTTCCAATATATGCTTGTACCAAAATGAATAGAACGTACTGCCGCACATCCGGCAGTACGTTCCTCATTTAATCCAGTACTGCTTCCTCTTCTTCCTCTTGCTCTTTTGATTTGAGGTTCCCCTCATTATATTTCTCACCAGGCTGCTCCAGTTCGACGATTAAATAGTCACCTTCCCTAAGTGCAGAACCGGCTTTTAGATTTTGTTTCACCACATATCCGCTTCCAACAGTATTAAGCTTTAAGTCAGCAAGCTTTGCTACCTTCATGACGTCCCTTAGCGACCATCCATTCATATCAGGCACTGTTAATTCGCCATCCGTCTTTAAGATCACTCGTTCGCCTTCAAGCAAATTGTACATATTGCCAGGGACCTGCCTTTGCACCCTGCTGCCCTTTCCGAGCACAATAGCTTCAAATCCGGATTTTTTCAATTGTCCTTTTGCTTCCTCAACTGTTTTCCCTTCCACTTCAGGCGCTTGTTCCGACTTTGCCTTTAGTTCTTTTGCCGGTTCTATATTTAAGTATTGCAGACTGCTTTTCATTACCGGTGTAAAAATCTTAGCAACAGGTTCTGCACCATTTGTACTGAGGTCAATATCCGGCTGCTGGACCGCCACATAGATGATCAGTTCAGGATCATCTTTTGGAGCCATGCCCAAAAACGAGAAGATAAAATTTTCATGACCAGTTAAATATCCTCCGCCATTTGGATCAGGAATTTGAGCAGTCCCCGTTTTTCCGGCAACCTCGTAGCCTTCGATACTATACCTTTTATAGCCTGTTCCGTTTTCAGAAGACACAACCGTTTCCAGGATATCTCTTGCTTTCTTTGCCGTTTCTGCTGAAATGGGATTTCCTTTCACCTTCGGTTTTGTTTTTTTCACGACTTCTTTTTTATCGCTATCAACAATACTGCTGATGACATGCGGCTGCATCATTTTGCCGTCATTTGCGATGGCGGTAGCTGCCTGTATCTGCTGAATAGGCGTAATGGCTGAACCTTGGCCAAATCCCGTTGTTACCTTATCAAGCGGCCACTCATAAGCGATCTTTCCGCCCGTTTCATTCGGCAGGTCAATCCCCGTCGGATTTTCAAAGCCGAACTTTGTTATATATTCCCTGTATTTTTCATACCCGAGCTTTTCTTTCACTATCTTCGCAAAAGCCACATTCGATGAACGCTGAACACCTTCAAGGTAAGTAATCGATCCCCAGCCGCGTCCCTGATTATGGTCTCGTATAGCCGGTGAATTTTCCGTCACTTTATAGCTTCCTGATTTATACCATTCATTCGGATCAAACTCACCCTCCTCAATGGCAGCAGCCAAAGTAAAGATTTTCATAGTTGATCCGGGTTCAAATGAGTTTTCAATCACTTCATTATGCCAAGTGTCTTCGATTCCTTCCTTTGTCTTCGGATGAAATGACGGCCTCTGTCCCATTGCCAAAATTTCACCTGTTTTAGCATCAGCGACTACTGCAACCATCTTTTTCGGCTTATATTCCTCGTCTACTTTATTCATAGAATCTTCAAGGAAGGTCTGAATCTTCTTATCGATCGTTAGATACACATCTTTACCATTTTGAGCAGGCTGGATTTTTTGATCTCCATTAGGCAGCAGATAGCCCCATATATCACTTTCATAGCTGAATTTCCCATCTTTTCCTGTGAGCACATTATTTAAGCTCTGTTCAAGACCAAGCATCCCGACTGTATCGGTTTTATTTGTCTTTGATTTTTTCTTTTCAACATACCCGACTAAATGTGAGGCGAAGACTCCATTTGGATAAAACCTCTTGGAATCTGTTATGAATGTAATCCCAGGCAATTTCATATCTTCTATTTCTCTTTTTGTCTTAAGAGGAAGATCGCGGCCCTCTTTTCCAAATTCAACCTGAAATGGTTTTTCTCCATCTTTTGTTTTCTTTGTCAAAATCCTGTAAATCTCCGACTCTTCCAGGTCAATAGCTTTCGATAACGCCGCTGCTGTCTTTCCGGGGTCTTTCACATAATCAGGTTTCATGCTTTTGTCAAGGATTGCTACAAGCTTGTAGGAAATAGTATCCTCGGCAATGACTTCCCCATTACGGTCATAAATGGTCCCCCTTTTAGCCTGAATTGTCTTTTCTCGTTCATATTTCTGCTGAGCCTTAGCCGCAAGTGCGTGGCCCGCTGCTTCACCTGTTGCCTGGATGGAAACAAAGCGAAAAATTAATACAAAAAAGAGCAGGCTGAATATTAAAAATAATATCGCTGCTCCAAAATTAATATTTGGCTGTTTCTTCATTAATCTTCCACGACCTTGACATTATTTCCGCTGAATTTGAGACCCATTTCTTCAGCTTTTGCTTTAATGCGCTCGTATGTACTTAATTCGCTCACTTGCATTTTGAGATCTGTATTCACTTTGTTCTGCGTTTGGATTGCTTCTTCTGTTTGCTGAATTTCTTTGTTTACTTCGTAAATGGCCGCCTGATTTGAGACCATTTGCACTGCACCAAAACAAACTATGCCCGTGAAAGCAAGTCCCAGTATTTTTTCACCGGGGGAAAGCCAGGACTTTTTTGTTTTTAATTTTTTGGGGGCCTGTACGGGCTGGGTTTGAACATCAAATTGTTTTTCTTCCTGAATTTTTCGGGCTAAATTGCTCATAATTCCCCTCCTGTAATTTATTTTCTCTATTTCTGTATTCGATTAAAGCTTTTCTGCTATTCTCAGCTTTGCAGACCTTGCACGATTATTATGTTCCAGCTCTTCCTCTGAAGGCAGAATCGGCTTTCTGTTAATCAGCTTTAAAATCGGCTTATATTCATCTGGAATAATCGGCAGGCCGGGAGGCAGATTCGGTGTTTCGCTGGCTTTTTTAAAGGCAGCTTTGCAAATTCGATCCTCCAGTGAGTGAAACGTGATTACGCTGATTCTTCCATTTGGATTTAATATGTCAATAGCCTGGTGCAGAGAATCTTCAAATACACCCAGTTCATCATTAACAGCTATTCTAATTGCCTGAAAAACACGCTTGGCGGGATGTCCGCCTTTTCGCCTGGCAGGTGCAGGAATGGCCTCTTTAATAATCTCTACCAGCTGGCCTGTTGTTTCTATTGGAGAAACTTCCCTGGCCGCTTCAATTTTCCTCGCAATTTGCTTTGAGAATTTCTCTTCCCCATATCTGAAGAAAATTTTCACAAGTTCACCATATTCCCAGCTGTTTACCACATCATAAGCGGAAATATCAGCGCCGGTATCCATTCTCATATCAAGCGGGGCATCATTATGATAGCTGAATCCTCTTTCAGGTGTATCCAGCTGAGGTGAAGAAACGCCAAGATCATATAAAACACCATCCACTTTAGAAACACCAAGGTTTTCAAGCTCTTCCTGAAGATACTTGAAATTACTTTTGATAATCGTGATTCTGTCGCCATATTCAGCCAGTTTTTCTTTTGCGTGTGCAATTGCTGTGTCATCCTGGTCAAATGCGTATAGTTTTCCTTTTTCAGAAAGCTGGGAAAGAATTAATTTACTGTGGCCTGCTCCGCCAAGGGTACAATCCACATACACACCATCAGGATGGATGTTTAAGCCTTCTACTGTTTCTTTTAATAGTACTGTTGTATGTTCAAACATTGTTGAATGAATCCACCTTTCCAATCAGAGAAGCACAAGACGCAATTTAAGCATCCGGAGCTAAACAAGTATCTTTGTTTCATGGGAAATTATATTACTAAAACATTCCCATTATATATCAAACCCAATCATATTTTCCGCAATATCAGCAAAAGATTCCTCTGATTCCGCAAAATAATCTTCCCAAAGATTTTTGCTCCATATCTCGATCCGATTGGAAACGCCCAGCACTACACATTCTTTTTCCAATTTTGCATATTGCAGAAGCGGGGAAGCAATATTTATTCTTCCTTGCTTATCTATTTCACATTCAGTGGCACCTGAAAAGAAAAAACGGGTAAATGCACGGGCATCTTTTTTAGTAAGCGGAAGGCCTTTTAATTTCTCTTCAAGCTGCCTCCACTCATCCATGGGGTAGCCAAACAAACATTGATCAAGTCCGCGTGTCAAAACAAATGTTTCACCCAGGTTATCACGAAACTTGGATGGCACGATGAGACGGCCTTTATTATCAACGTTGTGATGGAACTCACCCATGAACATACCCACTGCACCCACTTTCTAACTCAAATGTACCACAATCCCCCACTTTCCTCCACATGTTTTTAATTATTCTACCACTACATTTAAAATCCTGCTTCCTATAAGGTATTCGCTCATTTTCCGTTCGTCTTTTTATTACATTTTCTTTAAACTCTTTACTGTTTTTACAAATGGTTTTTTAAAGGGGAAATCACAGGTGATAAAGAGGTTTCACCTTCTTTTTCATATAAAAAAGGACCTTATCCGAATAGATAAGGCCCAAAGAATAATGGCGAATATTAAATTTTTATGACTTTGTGTGTCCCATCAAAATCAAACGAGAAATGGAGTAATTCTTCAAGAAAATCTGTCCCATATTTATTAAGGTAATACAGAATATTCCACACTCTCTCCTGAGGAATGCCGCCCGGTCTCAGTGAGTTTTCAGCTTTTTCATATTTTTTAATGACCACATCATATTTTTGCTGTATGGATTTCTGTATTTTATTCTCCATGAAATCTATCTGCTTTAATAACAGCTCCTCATTTTTCTTCAACAGTGGAAGAAGGGCACTAACATCTTTTAATGTAAGCTCTTCAATAAGCTCATAATTTTGTTTTAACTGATCTTTTGTTTTACGAAACTGGTCTTCTATGCTTTCATTTTTTATACTCTTTAGATAAACTTCCTTCACTTCTTCCGTTCCTGATACGAGCACAGACTGTATATCAAGTCCTAATTCGTCCAAATCACTTTCTACAGACCGTTCTAAAAAGGTTATATTTAAACGCGGCATAATAGGAGGCATTTTCATCCCAAACCATTCAAATGCCATTTTAAGTTCAGCCCAATAAGCAATTTCGCCAGGCCCGGCTATAAAGGCAAGAACTGGAAATAAGCATTCCTGAGTGATGGGTCTTGTCACCACATTATTGCTCAGTCTTTCTGGATGATTTTCAGCAATCTCCAGAAGCTCACTCATGGTAAACTCATGGAAGCATTCCTTCCCCGTAAATACCTTTTTCTCCTGATTGAACTCCAAAAGAACCCTTTCTTTATGCTTTTCATCATAATAGAACAGGTTGGCAGCATTTTCACTTAAATCAATAGCATTTGGAAATCCCGAATTCTCCAGGTTATGCTGCTGGCTTTTCACACGGTTTGTGATTTCTTCAAAGCTTTTGATTTGTTTGCCAAAAATACTGCTTTCAAGCTTGCGGAGCCTTTGGTCACCGGAATCAACCAGAAGAAGCCCTGTTTCTTTAAATAGATGGGTGATAATGCCGGCAAAGAAATCCACATAGGTTTGGGAATGCACAATTATTTCTTCCAATATCAAAAGGAGATTTTTTGTATGTTCGGTCTCTCCGAAAGTTTCAAGGATGTCTTCCACCCATGCCCTGCACTTTTCACGGTTCAAAGGGATATTTGATACCATTTTCTTCTCTAAAACTTTTTCAGGATAAGTCATTTTTTCCATTTTATTATTCTTCTCGATGAAAATATGATTTACTTCCTGATAGTCATGATCCTCGCCCGCAATCCAGAAAACAGGTACAACAGGAATGCCCAGCTTACTTTCCTGCTGTTTTGCAAGATGTATGATTGAGATGATTTTATGTATAGTATAAAGAGGTCCCGTCAAAATCCCTGCCTGCTGCCCTCCGATAATCACTGCACTATTTTCTTGCTTCAGTTTATTTAGTGATTCATGAACTGCCGGGGAGGAAGGAAAACGATCCATAAACTCTCCAATATATTGAGAAAGCTCATTTCTCATAAACGACCGGCCTTTCAATTCAGCTAACCTTGATTTATAATCAGAATCCGAATTATAACGATAGTGAAAAAACTGCATAAGTTCTTCTGTTTGTGCAATATAATCTGTTGCAAACCGGTTTGTTGCCGGTAATGAGAGATTAAGAATCTCCATTAATGAACTTCCTTTCTCATAGCTGATCAATTTTGATTTTCATCTTATGAGTATAGCATTGTCTTAATCGAAAAGAAAAAAACTTTGCTTGCCTAAAGGCTTCATTTCTAAATGTTAAATCATTATGTCATCTAACCTGTTCATTAAGGTATGAAAACAACAGAAGTTACCCTTTGAACAAGTCCGATTATCATCAGAATGATATAAGCGGTCAAATAGAGCAGGAAATTAAATCTCCAGAATCCTTTGAATAAGACACGCATATTGATTTCCTGCTTAATTCTCCACTGAATGATAATAAAACAGACTGCTGTAATAAGCAGGGACAGGATAATCATCCATAAATACGACTTGTCCCAAATAATGATAATTAAATAGTGGACCGCCAATATAAATAAAAAAGTGCTTACATCCAAGGCAATATGTACAGATTTTTTATGTTTTTTAGTAATTTGTTTACTGATAACAAAAACAGCCAGATATCCGAGCAGCGGTATGGTCACCAGCGTTGCAATCAAGCTTGAAAACACAGTGTTCAACTTATTTCCCCCTCTCCCTGCCTTTGATCTGACAATAAAGACTTTCTGTATATGGAGCAGACATATTCTTCATTTCAGCTTCCTTGAGGATATAGCCTAAAATAGCATCTATTTCTGTTTCCCTGCCTTCTTCGATATCCTTAAGCATTGAGGATCTGTTCATCCCGGTTTCCTTACAGACACTTTCCACATGGCTTAATGCAGCTGCTTTATCTGGGATATTTAATATGGCACTTACCTCGTCAAACAGCTTCAAAAATAGCCGATAATAAAATTTATTCGAAAGCAGTTCTCCATTTCTAACACGAAGAACTGCAGTGAGAGGGTTTATCAGACTGTTTACGATTAATTTTTGAATTAGCATTTCCAGAGGATCCCCGACAAAAATAAAAGGAAAAAAACAAGATGCAGAATCGGATATTTTCTTCAGAAAATCCACATCTCCCTTTACTGCTGCCACTTTTGTGACTCCTATCCCAGTATGCAGCACAGTGTCAGACGCTGTCTTTAACGCACCATGCTCAACACTGCCCGCAAAAAGGTTATCAGCTTCCAGCATTTCTGCCCACTTCAAGTGCCCCATCCCGTTTTGCAGAAACAAAAATGACCCGGTTTTGCAAGCATCCATCTTCAATAAATCTCCCGCCAATTCAGGAATACTGTATTGCTTAACTGCAACGATTGTTAAATCCTCTTCCCCCTTCCATTCACTAAAATGGCATGCCTTGACGCGGGTATTTCTGCGAATTCCATTCCTCTCCATTGTAAGTCCATTTTCGCGCAGTTTTTGCAGCTGGCTGCTGTTTCTCACATAGACAAGCACTTCATGATTTTCATTTAAGTAATGGGCAAACAGAAGGCCGACAGAGCCTCCTCCGATAATAGCTATTCTCATAACAAACTCCACCACTTTTACTTTTTAAACATATTTTAACAAAATAAGATAAATTCATGGGTAAAAAGAAATATTTTTAACTTGAAATCTAATGGATATTTCTTAATTCCATTTTTCATCAGCTAAATCCTTTAAAAAAAATCCCTTTTTCGAAAATCGAAAAAGGGAATTTAATGACAAGGATTATACCGGATAAACCGGATGTTTGCGGACACTGAATGTCAATTCTTTAGTCTCATACAGATTAAATCGGTTAATTAAAACATTTCTTAAATCTGAAGGTGCAACAATATCGTCAACAATTAATTCAGAGGCAAGCTTGTAGATATCAATTGTTTCTTTATATTCCTGCTGTTTTTCCTGAACATATTTAATCTTTTCTTTCGGGTCTTCAATCGCATTGATCTTATTGGAATAAACAGCATTTACTGCTGCTTCAGGTCCCATTACTGCAATTTGTGCTGTTGGCAATGCTATGCAGCAATCAGGCTCAAATGCCGGACCAGCCATTGCATACAATCCGGCTCCATATGCCTTTCTGACAACAACAGAGATTTTCGGAACTGTTGCAGAACTCATCGCAGCGATAAGCTTGGCACCATGACGGATAATTCCAGCTCTTTCCACCTTCGTCCCGATCATAAAACCAGGGACATCCGCCAGGAATAACAGCGGAATATGGAAAGCATCACAAAGCTGAATAAATTTCGCTGCTTTATCCGCAGAATCCACAAATAAAACGCCGCCTTTAACCTTTGGCTGGTTGGCAATAATTCCTACAGGCCTTCCCCCTATTCGGGCAAGTCCCGTAATCAGTTCAGCAGCAAAAAGCTTCTTAATTTCAAAAAAGCTTCCTTCATCAATTAAGGAATCAATACACTCATACATGTCAAATGGGGCATTTTGATTTTTTGGGATGATTTCTTCAAGGGCGCGGCCGGATTTTGGCATGACGGCTTCAAGCCTCGCAGGTTTTTCTTTGAAGCTTGCCGGAAAGTATGCCAAATACCTTCTTGCTGACTCAATAGCCTCTTCCTCACTATAAGCAAGGACATCACCACATCCGCTGACAGAACAATGCATGCGGGCGCCGCCCATTTCTTCCAGGGTTACCTTCTCCCCGATAACCTTTTCTGCCATTCTTGGTGATCCAAGATACATAGAAGCATTTTGATCTACCATTATAACAATATCACAAAACGCAGGTATATAAGCTCCGCCGGCAGCAGATGGTCCAAAAAGGAGGCAAATCTGCGGTATCATGCCTGAAAGCTTTACCTGGTTATAAAAAATTCTTCCTGCTCCGCGTCTATTCGGAAACATCTCAAGCTGATCGGTAATTCGAGCACCGGCAGAGTCAACCAGGTATAGAATCGGAACTTTTAACTTCTCTGCTGTCTCCTGAATACGGATGATCTTTTCAACCGTCCTCGCACCCCAGGAGCCGGCTTTTACTGTTGAATCATTCGCCATAACGCAAACAGTCTGGCCGTTTATCTTTCCAACAGCAGTAACAACTCCATCTGCAGGAAGGTCATTTTCCTCGCAGTTCGCAAATTTCCCATCTTCCTCATAGAATCCGTCATCAAACAAAAGCTCAAGCCGTCTTCTGACAAATAGTTTGTTTTGCGCTTCATTCTTTTCATGATATTTTGGATGTCCGCCCGCTTCTATTACCCTGCTTCTTTCCTGGAGCGTCTCAGTTAATGTCTTTGCAGTAGTCATTCCCATCCTCCTCAAATATAAAGTGAAACTTCAATCAGGGAGGCCTTATCCCTGATTGTTAGTTGAACCAATCGGGCCTTTACGGGCAGTTTGACCCCAAATTATCCTCCTTTGATTCCTCTGAATCTTGAAGTGGGGGTCTTACTGCCCGTTAGACTGCGATAAATTTCCCATATTGCAATAACCTGCATTGCAGGTAGTAACACGGAGCAGACGGGGCTTAGCAGCAGCCCCTTGCTCGCTGAATATGCGTGTCCCTGCCTACTTATTCAAATACAATCAGCACATCGCCTTCGTTCACAAAATCTCCTATGCTGACCTTCACTTCAGCAACTTTCCCGGCAGTTTCGCTTTCTACTGGAATTTCCATTTTCATGGATTCAAGCATTAGCACTTCCTGTCCTGCATTAACCTCCTGGCCCGCTTCGACCAACACATTTAATACAGTACCTGCCATTGATGATGTAATTTCTTTCATTGTAATTTCCTCCTTTTAGTTAACGGCAAAAGCCTTCTGGGTTAGATATGATGTAGAATAATTCCCATTACGGAAATCTTCTTCTTTTAAAATCACTTTAAATAATGGGGCATTCGTTTTAATACCTTCAATTTTCAGTCCATCAAAGAATTGCAGTGCATTTTTGATTGTTTCATCCCTTGATTGGCCATAGATAATGCATTTTGCGATCATAGGATCATAAAATGGGCTGACTGCCGTATTTGAAGCATATCCGTAATCTACTCGTATCCCAGGAGAATCTGCCCATTCAAATTTTGACAATTTCCCAGGAGAAGGCATGAAGCTTACAGGATCCTCTGCATACAGCCTAAATTCAATCGAATGGCCTTGCTGCTCTATACTGTTCTGTTCAAGGGGAAGCTTTTCCCCTCTTGCTGCAAGGAGCTGCCATTCGACAAGATCAAGTCCGGTTACTTGTTCAGTTACGGGATGCTCAACCTGAAGTCTTGTATTCATTTCAAGAAAATAATAATTCTCCTGTTCATCTACAATAAACTCAATAGTACCGGCATTTTTATAATTGACTGCTCTGGCAGCAGTCAAAGCTGTATCATACATCTTTTGCTTTGTTTGCTCTGAAAGGAAAGGAGATGGTGATTCCTCAACTACCTTCTGATGTCTCCTCTGTATAGAGCAATCTCTTTCAAATAAGTGGACGATATTCCCATGATGATCACCAAACACCTGTATTTCTACATGTCTGGCATTCTCTATATACTTTTCTACAAAAACCTCATCAGAACCAAAATAAGCTTTGGCACGGGCCTTGGTTGAGGCAAAGGACTTAGCGAGCGCTTGCTCATTTTCACAGCGCACCATACCAATTCCTCCGCCTCCACCACTTGCCTTCAGCATGACTGGATAACCCATATCATCAGCAAGCCTGCATGCTTCCTCGAGGGTGGAGGTTCCCTCTCCGCTACCCGGGACAACCGGTACTCCTGCTTCCTTCATGGTTTTGCGGGATACAATTTTATCCCCCATCAATTCAATCGTTTCCGGATCCGGTCCAATAAAAGCAATCCCTGCATCAATTACGGCTCTTGCAAAGCCGGCGTTTTCCGACAAAAAACCATATCCCGGATGAATTCCATCTGCCTTTTCCCTTTTGGCAATCTCTAGAATAGCATCTGTTTTTAAATAAGATTTATTGACAGGCGGTTCACCAATATGGAAAGCATATGTAGCTTCTTTAACAAACGGCAGGTCTTTATCTGCATCAGAATATATGGCTATAGTTTCAATTTCCATTTCACGGCAGGTTTTTATGATTCTTAAAGCAATTTCTCCCCTGTTGGCAATCAGAATTTTTCGCACAATCCGGCCCCTTCCTACTTGTATTAATCCTGCAATAATATATATTTCTACAATCTTCTGCTTATTTCCTGCTATTTTTGTAAACGCTTTCTGATTTTTATAAAAAAACTAAAAATATATTAAGTTTTCCATATGTGCAGAATTTTTTGTTTACTTGTTATATAATAATAGACAAAGAAGAAACCTTTCAACTTTAAGGAAGGTATTATAAAGCGTTTACATCCGCAGAAGTCCTATACACCGATGGCTAAGGGGGAGATTTTATGAACTATAAGGTTGAAAAATTAAAGGTAAATTATAAAACTCTGGAAGAGTTTAAGAAATTTAAAGAGTATGGATTACAGGAGCTTTCCATGCTTGAAGACCTTGAAGCTAATATTATCGAAAACGACAGTGAGTCTCCATTTTATGGTATTTATTTTGGAGATAAACTTGTTGCACGCATGAGCCTTTACCAGATTGAAGCAAGATTCGACCGCTATTTCGAACCTGCACAGGATTATTTAGAGCTATGGAAGCTTGAAGTTTTACCTGACTATCAAAACAAAGGCTATGGGCAATCACTTGTAGAATTTGCAAAAGGATTTGGACTTCCTATTAAAACAAATCCGCGTGTGAAATCAAAGGCCTTCTGGGAGAAGATGGGATTTGAACCCGTTCATTATGATATGGAACGCGACCTGGGAGAGAATCCGCTTGCCTGGTTCCCGGCTGGTGTTAAAGAACAAACTCATTAAGCAGCTGTCTTCTACTATAAATGCATAAAAATGAGCGGACAAACTTCGTCCGCTTATTTTTATTTATTTACAATCATCTATTTCTCAACCTTTTCAGGCTTTATTTCGGGATTTACAGTAAAATTCAGGTTTTTATGGCGGCTGCCGTCCTTGAGCCCAACAAGCTTTCTGGCACTTTCCATAATCTCTACCAATGCTTTGTAATCCTGTTCCAGCGTATTTAATTCTTTAGTTAATTTCTCATTTTCCGCTGCCAGGTAGTACATTTGCTTCTCCAGCTCCTGAATTCGTTTCTTATCACCTGGATCTTCTGCAGGTGCAGGTTTCTGAGCATTCTCATATAAGGCTTTCAGAAAGCCGACTAATTCATCAAACTCGATTGTCCTATTAATTGCCTGAACTGTGTTTTCGCTTTTTTCAGCCTTTTCCTCAGGAACTGCACGAAGATCTTGTTCCCTTCCAGCAGCCTGCGGGTTTTTCTTCATTTCTTTTCTCTGCTTTTTTGCCAATTCAATACCTGATTTATATTGTTTTCTTACATAAGAATTCCAGCGAAATCCGCAGGCAGCCGCGGTTCTGCTTAACTGTTTGCCAACTTCTTCAAATGCCTGAAGCTGAGTTCCTCCTTCACGTATATGACGGAGCACAACTTCTGCAAGCAGTAAATCTTCATCTTGAGACCAAGCATCCTGACGGGTTGAAGACATCAGTGTATCCCTCCTAGTGTTTTTCTTTATACATATGCCAATGCTAGAAAAGATAGACTGATATCATATTATAAAATGTAACTTTATTCATTCCCGCAAAGAATACACTTATGGCTTATTCAGGAAACTGTCAACTTTGGCATGGTGTGCTTCTCCCTCCCATAAAACCGAACAGCAGCGCACTTCTTGGTCAATTCTCTCTTCTAAGCCAGCTTTCGCCCACTTATTTACAAGAAGATCTTTATAAGCTTCCAAAACCTCACTCTCAAGCCTAAGCATTCTTTCCAGAAAACTCAGACACCCATCGGCTGAATCCCCCTGAAAGACTGAATGTATGAAACCTAATTCTTTTAATTCTTCTTCAGTATATAATTTTGCTTCCATTAGCATTCTCATGGCATTGGCAGGAAGCATCTTTTCCATAATGATGGAACCGCCGCCCCAGCCGGTTGTTATAGCTAAAGTTCCTTGAATGAAACCGGCTTTTATTCCTGCTTTGGCAATCCGGTAATCACATGCAGCAGCGAGCTCACAGCCTCCGCCGACAGCTGTTCCATTCAATATGGCAATAGTTGGTTTTCGCAAGAATAGTAATTTTTTTAAAAGAGCAGCCATTCTGCTTAGCATTCCAAAGGCCTTACTTTCTGTCTTTAAATTGTGAAAGGAAGATAGATCCCCTCCTGAGCAAAAAGCCTGGTCTCCCTCACCGGTAATCGCAAGCGCCTTAACTGATTTCTTACCAGCCATATGAATTGCGGTCTCCAGACCATCCATAACCTCATAGTTTATGGCATTTCTTTTTTCAGGTCTGTTAATCCTGAAAATTAACAGGCCATTCTCATATTCTTCAAATATGTAAGGTTTCATGGCTGCCTCCTTGAATTTTGTTTAAACTATTTTTAATATTAGCAAAAATATAGCTAGGCTTGTACTAATAATGAATAAATCGATGCTTTAAAACGACAAAAGCACAAGAACTAAGTTCTTGTGCTTTGTATCTAAAGGATTAGTCGTTAACTACTTCTTTTCCTTTGTAAGTTCCGCAAGCTTTGCAAACGCGGTGAGCAAGTTTCATTTCACCACAGTTTGGGCATTCCACCATACCAGGAACCTGTAATTTAAAATGGGTACGACGTTTTCTCTTCGCAGTTTTAGATGTTCTTCTAAAAGGTACAGCCATTCTTCCCACCTCCTTAAAGAGTATTAGAGGATGTCCATAGGAATTGGACAAACCCATTAAGAAAGTTATGAAGGCCAGAGCAAGCTGGTGTCTTCAAGTGCTTCTTGTTTTTCTTCCGTTATGAATCGGAAGAAGGATCATTCTGATCAAAAAATTGAGCAAGTCCGGCAAGACGAGGATCTACTTTATCCTGTTTATCCTGCTCATGAATGACCTCCCAATCCTTACCGGATTGCGGAGCTCCCTCTTCACTGCTGTCTTCGCAGAAAACTTGCATTGGGACTTCGAGTAAAAGGATCTCATGAAGGATCGGATTTAAATCAATCACATCCCCTTTTACCTGGTGAACTTCCTCTTCAGTCTCATAATCAGGACCTTTTAAAAGGAAAGTTTCGTTTGTTTCAACATTAATTGGATAATTTACGTCAACTAAAGTACGAGAACAAGGCAGTATTAAATGACCCTTTATAGTTAAATGAAAAGTCACTTTGGCAGAATCGATATCCGCACGGCCAGTCACATGCATTGGTGATGCACCGCGTATTTCCGGATTCAATTTCATGACCTCATCAGCATTGACAGTTTCATCAATGGGAAAGTCCTTGCTTCGATATTTTTGTAACTGACTTAAAGTCCATTTCATACGAATCACCCCAAGGCAACAAAGGTAATTATAGCCTTCCTATAATTATTTGTCAATATTTTTTCTTTACACTATAATGTAGCTATTATCATACTATTGAAGGCTTCATTAGTAAAAAGTTTTTTTGCGGGATTTAGAGATTTTGTTTACTCGGCAAGGCGGTTCCGCTTCTTTTAATACTTTTTCCAATACATATCTTTTTAAACCTTTTCGAGGAGTATGTCAATATGAATGCAACAGGTGTAATTGTAGAATATAATCCTTTTCATAATGGCCATGCCTTCCATTTGGAGCAGGCCAAATATATTTCAGGTGCAGAAACCATTATTGCGGTCATGAGCGGCAACTTTCTGCAGAGAGGAGAACCTGCGTTAGTTTCAAAATGGAAACGAGCAGAAATGGCACTAAAGGCGGGTGCAGATATTGTATTTGAACTTCCCTACCAGTTTGCTGTTCAGCAGGCAGATATTTTCGCAAGCGGAGCAGTGTCCATTCTCGAAGCAGCCGGCTGCAGCAGCTTATGCTTCGGGAGTGAATCTGGCAATATGGAAAGCTTTCACCAAACGCTGTCATTTCTCGGAAAACATCATGCTGCCTACCAGGAAAGGGTCAGAGTACACCTGGATGCGGGGGTCAGTTATCCAAAAGCAACATCAATGGCATTCCTTGATTTGAACCCTGAAGATGAATTGGTTGACCTTTCAAAACCGAATAACATTCTTGGCTTTCAATATTTAAAGTCAGCCCGCAGGATAAATTCATCTATGCAGCTTTTTACAGTTGCAAGAAAAAGCGCAGGATATCATGACGAACAATTTTCTTCTGAATCTATAGCAAGTGCGACAAGCATAAGAAAAGCACTTTTTACCGGGAATGGAGAGATTGAAGCCATTCGCCAATATGTTCCGGAAACTACATATCAGGGTTTACTTCAATACAAAAAAGAGTTTGGTGCATTTCATCAATGGGAACAATACTGGCCTTTTTTAAAATTCCGCCTGGTTCATCTTCAGCCGGAAAAGTTAAGATGCATTTATGAAATGGAAGAAGGCCTGGAGCATAGATTTTTATCAGCAGCAATTCAGGCAGAAAGCTTTCAGCATTTCATGGAAAAGATTAAAACAAAGAGGTACACATGGACAAGACTTCAGCGGGCTTGTGTACATATCCTTACAAATACAGAAAAAACAGAGATGCCCAATAAACCATTAAAAGCGGAATATCTTCGTCTTTTGGGGATGTCCAAGAATGGAAGGAAGTATTTAAACCTGCATAAGTCTGACTTAAAACTTCCGCTGATATCAAGAATTTCATCACAGGCTGCACAACAGCTGCATTTGGATATTAAAGCCTCCCGGGTATATGTAATGGGCATGCAGGCTGCTGAGGACCGAAGTCTCATGCAGCAGGAATTTAACCAGCCTCCTATTATGGTTGACTAAATTCTGTACTGCAGTCTCTATTAAAGACTAATAGCTCCAGATATTAAAGAAAAGCCAGCGGCATCTCTCGATTGCCGCTGGCTTTTTGCTGCCGGCTGAAAGTTTTTTTTAATCCAGGTTTCTTAAATATTCCACAGCATCATCAAACGTATCCACCGGAACGATTTTCATATCGGTCTTAATATTCCTGGCTGTTGCAGCAGCTGCTTTGTAATTGGAGTCTTCTGCACCATTTTCATTAGGCGCAAGGAAAATATCTGCTCCCGCTTTGTCTGCTGCTACGACCTTTTGCTCGATCCCGCCTATTCTCCCGACTGTCCCTTCGGAATTGATTGTTCCGGTGCCGGCTATTTTATAGCCTCCCGTCAAATCTTCTTTTATTAGCTGATTGTAAATTTCAAGAGAAAACATCAGTCCGGCAGAAGGGCCGCCAATTTCTTCACTGTCAATATTAACAGCAGGGTCGACCTCTATTTCTTTGTCATCAACGAGAGTGATCCCCACGCCCGGCTTTCCGGTTTCCGCAAGTGTTTTTAAAGGAATCGATGTTTCCATCGTTTTATCCTGGCGTTCAAAAGTTAGTTTTATTTCGCTGCCCTCCGGCTTTTTGGAGACTGTGCTGATAAATTCATCAGAGGATTTGAACTCCCGGCCGTCTACTTTAAAGATGCGGTCACCCGCCTGGAGCTTGCCGTCAGCGGGCATATCAGGAAGCACATTAAGGACATATACGCCATTATAATGATAATGAATGGGCAGTCCGGCTTTTTTATAGGCCGTTTCAATAGCAGCCAGTTTGGAAGTTGCCATCATATGAAGCTGCCGTACATTATACTCTTCATCTGTTTCATTTTCTGCCCGTATTTCTTCCTCAGGATACAGTTCCTGATACTTGCTGAATTTAGCAGCCATATAGGCATATATATTCGCCCGGCCCATTCTTACGGTCGTCAGCATGAAGCTTCCTTGTTCTTCATAGCCGTTTTCCACCTCAATAATCGGCTCGAGTTCTTTTGCCATACCCGGCTTTGATACATAATAAGGCAGATAATAAAACGAACTGGCCACAAGGATAACTGCCAAAATCAAGAAGGAACGGGTATAAAATTTGCTTCTCATGAATCAGGATGCTCCTTCCATTTAGTTATGTAATGATTAATACTGTCAATATGCTTTTTTGCTTCCTCTTCGCCTATTTTGATGATTTCTTCAATATTTGTAAAGGCGCGGGAGCTATACATTTCCACCCTGGGCCTGATCATAAAATCAGAAGCAATTTCCCGGTGACTGACAAGCTCCATCTGCATGATATCCAGACTTTGCATGATTACGTCATAGATTGAGGTGATTTCCGCATTTGTCTTAACATGTGAAACGTCGATAGCGATGATGATATCTGCTCCCATTTCCTTAACAACTGACACAGGAACTCTGTCCACTACTCCTCCGTCCACTAAAAGCCTGCCATTTAATTTTTCCGGCACAAATATACCCGGGATGGATATACTTGCCCTAACCGCATCAGAAATGGGGCCTCTTTTAAAAACAATTTTTTCACCAGTCATCAAATCTGTGGCCACTACATTAACAGGAATATCGAGTTCCTCGAGGCTTTTTCCATGAGTAAATATACGGATCAGTTCCTTTACTCGTTTGCCTGTCACAAAACCCATTTTTGGCACTGTAAAATCTAAATAATATTTCCTTTTAAATGCTTTGGAAAGCTTATATAAACGATCAACATCCAGCCCCGCCCCATAAAAGCAGCCTACCATGGCACCCATACTGCTGCCGGCAATATAATCAATCGGTATGCCGGCTTCCTTCAAGACCTTGATCGCACCCAGGTGGGCGAATCCCCGAGCTCCTCCCGAACCAAGTGCCAAACCTATTTTCGGACGCTGCAAAAGACTCCCCCCTTATAAGCCAATGGCCGATTCGAACTTATGCTTATTCTATTCTATTTATTTCCAAAAGAAGCATACAATAAAAATTTTCAGCTGAAAATTCACATATGCCTGTACCTAATTCTATGGTCTATTTTAAACTTCTATGAGTATATTGGGTTATATGGGGACAAGACTTGACAGCACAGGCTTTATCACTGTATACCTTTGTTCCGGATTCAGGAAAAATAAATGAAAAGGCCGGAGAAAAATATAGATGCAACTGCTTCTTTATTTTACCATTGTTTAAATTCATTTCACAGTCAGTACAACTTGAGGGAGGCTTGTCCGTGTTTCGTTCCAAATTAAAAACGGTTACTCTTGCACTCTCTGTAACCTTAATGGCCATCTCATTAATTTCATTTCCCCAGGAATCTGTTGATGCATCCATCAGGGGATTGGATATGTGGTGGGAAATCGTCTTCCCTTCATTACTTCCCTTCTTCATAGTATCAGAAATGCTGATCGGCTTTGGTGTAGTTAAATTCATTGGAGTACTCCTTGAACCTTTGATGAGGCCTCTTTTCAGAGTACCTGGAGTTGGCGGGTTTGTTTGGGCAATGGGGATGGCTTCAGGCTATCCGGCCGGGGCAAAACTGACAGCAAGATTGCGGCAGGAAGGACAGCTCTCAAAAACAGAAGCAGAGCGCCTGGTTTCCTTTACTAATTGTTCAAATCCTTTGTTTATATTCGGTGCCGTATCGGTTGGTTTTTTTAATAACGCCAAGCTAGGGGTGATATTGGCCCTGGCACATTATCTCGGCAATATTACCGTCGGTTTATTAATGAGGTTCTATGGAAAGAAGTCAAAGCAGCCTGCCCATGGTGCAAGGACGTCAAAGCCATCTTTGCGGGCTGCCTTATCTGCTCTTCATCGGACAAGAATAAAGGATAATCGCCCGATTGGCAAGCTCCTTGGAGATGCAGTCATGTCATCCATCCAAACACTTCTGATGATAGGCGGATTTATCATTTTATTCTCTGTGATTAACAAACTCCTATTTCACATTGGGATCACAGCATTCCTGGCTAAAGGCTTAGAAGCCGTATTGTCAATATTCAGCCTGCCAACTGAATTAAGCATCCCGTTCATTTCAGGCTTGTTTGAAATAACACTTGGCAGCCAGATGACGAGCCAGGTTCAGCAGGCAACATTAATGCACCAGGTCATTATTGTCAGTTTCATACTCGCTTTCAGCGGATTCAGCGTGCAGGCTCAGGTGGCGAGCATCCTGGCACAGACTGATATTAATTTTAAGCCTTTCTTCTTCGCAAGAATTGTTCATGGCTTTGCGGCTGCCTTTTATGCATTCATTCTTTGGCAGCCAATTTATGAACGCTATTACAATACGGAACAGCCATCCAATGCCATTCCGGTCGGATTCTTTGAGAAATACTCGTTTCTCGGTAAATTTATGGATGGAATCGTCTCTTCCGGACCGCTTATAACTATACTTGCACTTTCTGTTTATACTTTAATGCTCGCCAGGCGTTTGGATAGGAAGTAACAGCAAAACGGGTACCTATTGGCACCCGTTTTGTTATAAACCATACAATCAGCAGGTAAGGACATCTCCGCTGATTAATTATTGAAACTTGTTTTTAAGAGCTTTTTCTACAATATCAGGGACTAGTTCTGATATGTCCCCATTATATTTTGCCACTTCTTTCACAATGCTTGAGCTTAAAAACGAATATTGATTATTAGTCATAATAAAAAAGGTTTCCACTTCATCATTTAAGACTCTGTTCATGGATGTGATCTGCATTTCATATTCAAAATCAGACACTGCACGAAGGCCTCGAATAACAGCATTTGCATTTACCGATTTTGCATAATCCATCAGCAGCCCCTGAAATGAATCGACTTTAACATTCTTAAGATCCTTTGTAACTTCTTCTATCAACTTAATTCTTTCTTCAACACTAAAAAGAGGTTTTTTTGAAGAATTATTCAATACAACTACATAAACCTGTTCGAATACCTTTGCCGCTCTCTTAATAATATCCAGATGGCCGTAAGTAATTGGGTCGAAGCTGCCTGGACAAACCGCGATGCCTCCCATTGTTATCCCCCTGTCATGTTCTTATATGTATTTTTTCCATTACAATTCCCAGTATGTATTATTTAGCCCAGCTGTAAATAGAGATAGAAATTATCCCGTAATTTTCATGTTTCTGCTGAACCAGTCTTCCAACAGTTTCAGGGAGCTCCACATCTGACCCATGTTCACATAGAATCGTTCCCTGATCCGAAAGCAGATTATTCTCATCAATTACCTTAAGAAGCTTAAGCAGCTGCTGCTTGCGGTATGGCGGATCGAGAAATATATAATCAAAAGCCAGATCTCTCTTTAAAATTGCCTTGAGTGCACGATCTGCATCATTTCGATATATTTCCGCCTTTTCTTCAAAATCGCAATTCCGAATATTTTCATGGATGGTCTGAATGGCCTTTCCGTCCCTATCCACAAAAATGACCTTGTCCGCTCCTCTGCTCAGAGCTTCAATGCCAAGGCCGCCGCTGCCCGCAAATAGATCAAGCCCTTGGCCACCTTCAAAATAAGGCCCTATTATATTAAAAATAGCTTCTTTTACTTTATCAGTAGTCGGACGGGTTGAGCTGCCCGGAACAGCTTTTAATATCTTCCCTTTTCTAGTTCCTGATACCACTCGCATACGATCACCACTAACCTGCAATATTTCAATTTTCCAGAATTCGAAATGGAAAACTGTTTTTTTCTATCCTATCCTACCATATCTTACAATTTGTAGCCAACCGGCAATTTGTAAGCGAAATCATCAGCTGGAAAAAAATATAGTATGAAGTGTATATCCATGAGGATTGTGGAAATAATGTAATTAACAGCATCTATTCAAGGATGTTGTTGCCAACCGCGGAGAAGACTTACGTTTCCCCATAAGTTCTTCCTCCGGTTTCTCCTCTCCCTTTGCCTTCTATCCTGAAAAGGATATAGAAGGACCCTGCAGTTAACTGCAGGGCTTTTTATTTGCTTTTATTAAGTCTTTTTAGGGCGTCAGGTGAATCCCGCCTTCTCTTTCTTCCGCAGTCACTCCGAAAAGTGCTTTAAACCATTGGATTTCCATCCATACAGTTCCGTTTTGCCTGGTTAATGGATTTATTAGCAATCCATAGTCTTCTTCATTATAGATAAAGACATTTTTATTCAAATAGAACCGATAACTGTTATTCCCTTTTGACACAAGCATCGTTTCCTCGCCGGATAGAATCTTCACTTCATATCCCAATGCCTGCATCGCGGCAGTAAATGGAAGAAAAACCTTCCCATCCCTATATAATAAACTAATGCTTGCCTTCTCAGCACCAGACACCCATAGCTTCTTTTCTTCCTGAAAATACAACGGGACAAGCGGTGCTTCGTTTTTGATATTCATCGTGAAAAATTGTGTTTGAAGACCTTTAGCATTACCTAAAAGCTTGTCCAGCTTTCCTGCATTCAGAGAATCCGCCTGGTATACATTAATAAGAAAGTTTTTTAGTTCATCTTCGGTCAACTTCCCCTTAAATTCCTTCAGGGCTATGCTTCCTTTCGCTGAGCCGGGTTTTAAATCTAATAATCCTGCTGTGAATGCATCAACAATCCAGTCAGGAGAACCATCTGCAAACTTTCTCTGAAACTGCAAAGCTATAAGCTCTTTTTCCAGCTGGTCAACTTTAATGTATGGAGATGCAATCAGGATATTTTCATCCATATATTCAGGATAGCGATCGGTAAGGATAATCGACATAAATGGAAAATCCCCGATGTCATTCAGTTTCTTAAAATCTAAGCTGGCTGCACGAGTACCTGCTGTGTATACATCTGTGTTATTTATAGCCGTCTTCAAAAGAGGTTCCTCTTGCCAGTAGAGTGATGGAACATTTCCATAGCCCTCGAAATAATAATAATCGATATGATCTAATTTCTTTTGGGCTTTTAACCTGATTCCCGCAGCCCATGACCCCTCTCTTTTGAAAGAATCCGAAATTGATATGGACAAGCTTTCAGCCTTTATTCCGATGATTTTAACAAACCAATCAGTTAACAATAATGCTTTTTTCTTATCATTTATCGGTACAGTATACTCAAATATCATCTGATCATCAGCAGAAAAAAATGTATAAGGACTTTCGTCTGCTGAATCACAGGCTTTTCCGGTTCCAGTTTTGCAATTCCATTTATATAGAGTGTCGGGGATATCAAGCCTATATTCTTTTCGGGCCACAAGTCCGTATAACTTTTGAGTGATTTTTAGTTCTTTCAGATGCGTTTCGACTGTGATTTCCTGTGTAATCGCCTCGGAACTCTCCAAGGCAATCGCACGCTCAGAATAAGCCTGCCACTGCCACAGCACCATACCTGAAATAATTCCAGACAAAATTAAAAAAATTAATAAAGATGCCTTCCACATCGCTATGCCCTCTTAGTCATTTTTCTTTTAACCTAACAATACCAAAGGGAAGGTCATCAGTCACATTAATTTTTATAAATTTTATGATTTTTTTCCATTCTATTTTTATGCTGAAAATGATAAAGTATGGATGGACGAAAAGCATTTAAGAAGTGAATGCTATGAGTTTTAAGGAGGTTCTAATTTTGATACAGCGTTTTATAGAAATTGGCGAGGGATACTCAGATATTTATGAATTAATTGAAATTGCGCGGGCGAACAAGCATCGCTTGTCCCACATGGCTGCATTCCATACGAGCATCAATAATAGAGAAATGACATCCCTGGCAGTTATATTGAAGCCGACAGACCCTGGAGGATTTCAGCCGTTATATATTTGCCGTGAAGGGATACCGAATCCAAACTCAGTGCCTAATAAAAGGTATGATTTATTCGAGGATGCTGCGAAAGAGCTGAATAAAGAAATTATTCAGCTGACAGTAAAGCCTTCTGCTATTTTTAATGAAAAGGAATTATATTATCAATATTTGATTGGAATATTAAGGCTTAATCATTTTATTGCACCTTTGCGATAAATGAGAAAAAGGCATGAGCTTTTGCTCACGCCTTTTTATATTCCCATCTTATAATCATATTCTTTAGCCTTGTCCGGTTTGGAATTTTCAAATTCCGTTTTTAGGAACGGCTTATAGGATGGTTCCACTTTTTTAACAAAAGAATATGAATTTATCTTCTCCATAATTGTTTCCGTATCGGCAAGATCACAGTATAGCACTACATATTTGAGCCGTTTTGAAACATAATGAACATTTCCAAATCTTCTTAACATTTTTGCCTGCTTTAAAGAATAAAGCCATACGATTATTCCTTGCCTTTGACCAAGCATATAGTTTTCCCCTTCAGTGATCGTTTGTTTTATTTAGTCTAGCATAGAAAAATAACAGTTTTCAATGGGAAGGTTCAAACTGCGGATTATATTTAAAAAGAAAAAACCAGCATTAGCTGGTTTTTGAACGCTGACTCAGTGGAACGGCACTTATTCTTGTCTAAGAACAGCCACAGCTGCCTCCAGAACCGCAGCCTCCTCCGCAGCTTGATTCAAAGAAAGGATTGCCGGTGGGAACTTTAATATGTTCAGACACAGAACGTCCTATCAGCATGCTTACCTCATCCAGGAGGTTTTGCAGGCCGTTCTCTGCTCTTCTGAATTCCGCTACATGGATATCCATGTCCATGTCGCGCTTTAGCTCCCTAATTGACATCATCACCCTCTTATACTCTGGATGATATTTACCAAATCGCTGAACTTCTTCATACAGTTCTTTCATTTTGATAAAATCCTGTATCTTCCTTTGAGTTTCACGGCTGTTCTTTAATTTATATAAACTTTTACGGTAATGTTCCGCTTCTTCAGATTCTGTAATCATCGCTGCAAGTTCGTCAGCTTTGTCCAAAATAGCCATTCTTTCTAATGTAGCAAGCAAAATAGCTCACCTCCGTTTCCTATTTTATCATGAAACGGTTTAAAGCTAAAGCAAGTAAACTAAGGGATCACCACAAGAAACTCTCTTTTTAAAGAGGCTTCAGCACTGTCGCCTTTAACAAGTTCCAGTCCGATAAGATGTTTGCCTGAAGGAAGCCCTTTGATAATAAAAGCAGCTGAATGGATTTCATCCTTCTTCTTTCCGTTTATATAAAGGAGAATTTTGCCTCTTTCTTTGCTGCTCTGCTTTCTAAAGGACACATCACGCGCAATACATTCAACAAAAACTTCTTTTCCTTTTATTTGATGCCTTACAAAAAAAGGATCCTTGGCTGAGCTTTCCACACCTGAAACTGGCAATAGCTGTTCTGCTTTAACTGCATTCACCGGAGGACTGGCTTCCGCTTTTGTTTCGGGCTCGGGAATATCTTTCTGGCATGCTGCAAGAACAAAAATAACCAGCAATATAAAAATGTATTTTTTCATTTTCATTATTTTACACTCCTTTAGGATGTCTTCCGTAACGCTCTAATAAAATTAGTGTTTGCCCGGCTGCTTATTTTTACTCTATAACAAATAAAAAGCTCTCTCGTGTACGAGAAAGCTTTCTAATTGGATTGAGAATTCATGGCCTGAAACATGCTCATCATCATGGAGGCCATATGCACTCCATTCGTGAATTTTTCAACCTGATGGGGAATTGTTTTTTTATAATAGTGCAGTGCGGCCACTTCCAGAGATTGAATTTCGTTCGGATTTCTGCTCAGTTTTCTATACCAATAAGGCTGCTCACGGATAAATTGCCTAAGATCCTGCTTTTGTTCAAGATACTCGACGATGTCTTTTCTCATCTGTTTACCCCTTAATCCTTTTTAAATGTAAAAGGGCTGCTTGGTTTAGTCATACTTGGCTTTGAGCCTCCTGATGGTTTCTGGCCGCCGCCCTGAAATTGCGAAATAACCCCCTGCACAGCTGAAAGTGCCTGGCTGAGATTAGTGATGTAACCCTGCATTTGATTCGCATCCATTTGCTTAAGAGTACCCATAATGGTGCCCATCCAGTCACTTTTTTTCTCTTCGGTCTTTTGTGTATTATCTTTGTTTTCTCTATAGGGATCCCACCTTGAATCTTCTTCCCCAAGCAAATACCAATCCTCATATAATTCCTGCCACGTTGCATTTCCCTCCCTGACTTCTTTGATGATCAGGGGATTCTGTTTAACAAACTCTTTGAACTTTTCAACAGAGGGATGAAGCTTCGTTTTGGACATGCAAAATCACCTCGTTCTAATGCAAATGCCTATAATACCATATGAATATGAATGAAAAAGGTGAATATTTATGTCTGCTTTATTGGTCCATTAAAATTCAAAAATTCAGCCATTAATGATAATATATGAATGCAGAAAGATATTGAAAGGTGAATACTAATGAATAGAGATCTTATGGAATTATTTGATCAGTGCACCAGGAATGCGACTGACGAAGAATTAACCGCTTTAGAATCCCTGCTTTTAGGTTTTCATAAAAGACAAACCGGTCAAAACAGCTCTTATATTGGCGGACTGCTTCATATGGAACGGCACATAACTGAAGGTGAATGCATACTGACAGTTCCTTTAAGTAAGATCGTCAATAATCCGCTCGGAATTCTCCATGGGGGAATAACCGCTACAATTATTGATTCTGCTATGGGAACACTTGCGGCTTCGCTGCTTCCTGAAGGTTTTGGTGCTGTTACGACACAGTTAAATATTCATTATCTTGCAGTCGGCAAAGGGGAATACGTAACATGCAGAGCGACAATTGACCATAAGGGAACAAAAAGCATGGTATTATCTGCAGATGTTCTCCGTTCGGATGGAAGGAAAATTGCACAGGCAACAGGCAGCTTTTTTATCATCGAAAAGAAAAATGTAAATAATTAAAGGCAGGTGGGAAGATGGTCACCGCTATCGTTATACCAATAATTTGCCTTTATTTTTATTGGCTGACAAACAAGGAAATGCGGGAGGGTTATGAGAAGTGGGCGAACCTGGCAGATGTTCCCGAAGAGGCCATCATTTCCGGCGAAGTCGTCCATCTTATCGAGAGCAGGCAGCGATATAATTACAGCCGCTATGTACATGTTCTTGAACTGACCGTCCAAACAAAGGGCTTCAAGCATTCAAATATAAAAAAAATTACTCCTTTAATGAATAATGCTTCAATTCCTTCTGTCAAGATCGGTGACCCTGTTCACTTGTATGGAAATTGGAAGGATGATTTTTTTCAAGTTGGCCGAATTCAGATTGTTAATACTAAAAAAGAGCCTTAATTTAGGCTCTTTTTCACTTTTTGGCTTCTTCATCATCAGCTTTTTTTATGAAATTTTGAGTATAATGCTTTTTATAAACTCCAACTCCAAGATGTGTAAATTCTTCATTCAGCAGACTATCCCGATGACCTTTGCTGTTAAGCCATCCTTCAACTACAGCGGGGGCATCCGAATAATTTGCAGCTATGTTTTCCCCTGCCGCCTCATATGAGACCTTCCCAGCTTCAAGCCGGTCCGTCAAAACGCCATAAGTTTTGGAAGTATGAGAAAAGACATTGGATTCATACATATCTTTACTATGAGCTAATGCTGCTGATGCAGTTAGATCATCCCATATCAGAGGCTTTAATTGATGTCTGACTCTTATAACATTGGTGATGTCGAAAATTTGCTTCTCTTTCGCTCTCTCCACTTCTTCTTCAAAGGCAGGAGAAGGCAAAGGCGGCTCCAATAATTCACCACGGTAAACCATTTCATACGGGCGAAGTTTAATTAAAGCGGCTGCATCCATTAACCTCACACTGGACAGCGTTCCTGTAAATCTATCTATATTAAGCTGTGCATAATACTCACCAACCATGACCAGCGGCCTAGTATTGAGGTCATCTTCAGATAATTCAAAACGGTATGAGCTGTCCTTTACTTTAAGACTGAATTCTGTTTCAAAAAAGACGGATGAATATAATTCACCAATGGGCTGCCCTATTTTGAAAGGATAAATGTCAGAATCTTCGCCTGTCGCAAATAAACTAACCACTTTATTATTGCTGACGCCAGCCTGTATATAATCAGTGCTGCTTTTATTATATATCCACCAATCGTAGCCATAAAAAGAAGGATCTATTCTGGACGGCTCTCCCAGACTTTCTTTAAGCTCCCCAGCTGATTTTCCCATTAGTGAGGCAACACCCTTTTCAGGGAACCCCGTATTGGAGGATAAGTTATTTTCCTTATTATTTATATCCTTAATTGTATTTTCCTGACTGACAAGGATTTCCCCTTTTTCTTTACGCCCAATATCGATGTAAAAGCCTGCTGCCAGAAAAATGCAAATCAATACTAAAATTCGGAAAAGTGCTCGCAGAGAACCGTACCTCCCTTCTTTTACTCGCTTTATTTAAGGCGATTTAAAGTATAACATGCAGACGTTCTGCTAAATGGAAAATAAAATGCTCTTTTCGTATATATTGTTGTTTTTGCCTATCAATGTTGTCCGTTGGTTTCCGCTCCAGGCTGCTCGCTTTCCGCTACAATAACTCAGTAAATCATATACAAAAATCAACAACCTTCCGAAAACAGCCAAATAAAATAATTGCATATATTATTAATCATACCATTAGGTGTATTGTTTATCTATTATTTTCAATAAGTCTGTATGCAGCATCCTTTGATGAAAAAAAAGAACACCATGGCGGTGTCCTTTTAATGCTGTGCTTCAGTTTCGTGCTTTGAAATATCAGTAAGGGCTTCTCCAGCCTGGTCATCTGTTAAATGACGCACGGCAAAGTCACCTAGTGATACTATCCCAATAAGCTTGTCACCTTCCACTACAGGAAGCCTGCGAATTTGATGTTCTGCCATCAAGCGGGCTGCTTCCCGAGCCTCTGTATCCCTCGACACAGTTACTAAATGGCTGCTCATAATATCTTCTACCTTAGAAGAAGCAGGGTGTTTTTCTGCTACACATCGAAGAACGATATCCCGGTCAGTAATCATTCCGACGAGCTTATCATTATCCACAATCGGGATAGCACCTACGTTTAATTCTTTCATCTTAACTGCCACTTCATAAACATTGTCCAATAGAGAACAGCTTTCAACCTGGTCTGTCATAATATCGCGGATTTTTTCCATTTTTAACCCTCCTTAATTTTTTTCAACAATGAATATGGTCCAATAATGACCGTGCAGGCCTCCTTGACTATATCCGGAACCAATATGAGTTGCCTTTTTGTTTAGAATATTTTCCCGGTGGACTGCGGAATTCATCCAGGCATTAAACATTTCATCAGCAGTTTTATAGCCCGCCCCGATATTCTCCTTTACGGTCAGAAAAGAAATATCCTCATTCCTTAACATTTCTGTAGGATTTCCATAAGTAGGAGAATTATGTGAAACATATTGTAATTTCATCATATCCAAAGACTTTTTTTGAGCTGCACCATTCAGCTTCAAATCTGCAGACAATGGTTTTAGCTTTAACTCCCTTCGTTTTTCGTTGGCGAGCCTCATAAGGTCATTTTCATTATCATTCATTTTGGGGATATCCATCTTCTTTCCATGGTCGGGAATGATAATAATTTCACCTGGAAAAATTAAATCAGGATTTTCTATCTGAGGATTGATATTGATAATTTCCTGCAGATCTTTCTGAAATCTTAGTGCAATTTCCCAAAGAGTATCCCTTTGCTCAACTCTGTAATCCGCTGCAGCACCTGCAGGCTGTGTTGTTAGAAAATATAGAAAAAAGAAGATACTTATGGCTTTGTATTTCTGCAATTGACGCTTCCCCTTTCACACTTTGGCAGCTGAGAGTTCCAGATGCTCAAGATATGCCAGCCAGGCGTTAAAATAAGGCATTTCTGCTAACGTTCTTTGAGAGAAGGATGTTTTCTTGCATGAATCCGTTGCAAGTTGCGCTTTTTTCTACTATTATTAAATTTGAGATAAACTTGTTTAAATTATGCATGGATCATTCAAGAGAACCATGGATTGTTTTCAGGAGGGACAAATATGAAATTTGAAAACACAGGTCTGGAAAATAAAAAAGCAGACTTAACCCGCTTAGATGAAGTAATGCTTTCTCATGGCCTGGTCCGTGAAGGGCAATGGGATTATGAAAGAGTTACATATGACCGTAAATTCGAATTAAAAGAGGGCGTTTTTTACCTTCGTGTATTTGGATATGCGACTGAAGGAGATGTAGGAGCTCATAGAGCAACTATCCAGCTTATGACCCCGCTGCTTGGCAAACATTATTATCCGCATGGGATTGAATACGGTGAAGGCGAAAGCTTCCCTAAATCATTAGTAAGTCAGTGCGAAAAAACTCTAAATGAGATAAAAGCAGAGATTGACCAATTCGCTGAGTAATTTTTACCTGCATTAATATTACTGAATTTATTTTCAGCATGGAAAAGAAAAGACGCATGAATATCATGCGTCTTTTTTACATCAGCTTTAGACCTGCAAAATTTAGTTTTCTGAAAGAGTGTTTCCTGCAGATATAATTTTTTGAACTGAGAGATCTACTCTTTTTACCTCCAGTCCTGTTAAATGGACAATTTCATCCTTGATTTCTTTCTGAATCCTTAGAGTTTCCTCCAAAATATTCTTACCTTTTACTATGTTAAGCTTAATTTTTAAATATACTTCAGTGTTCCTAAAAGTTATGGAGATCGGTTCTTCTTTTCTCTTAAAGAAAGTGAATCTTTCACGCTTAAGAGAAATGACACTTTTTCTTCCCTCCAGGCTGGATTCTACGATTGCGGAGATTATATCACTGGCTGCCTGAATCGTCTCGAAGTCAAGATGACCGTTATGCATCTTCCTTTCACTTCTTTCTGTACGATTTTTTAATCAGGGCAACAATCTCTCAGGAAAAATACAATAATTTATTTTTTACAATATGTAATGCTTACAGCAATAAAAGTGTTACAGTCTTTTTATCGTTACCTTATTCACCGGATTGAATCACAAAGTGCTGCGAAAACTGAACAAAATAAAAAAGCCCCCGCCTGGACGCTTTTTCTTTCATTTATCTGCAGATGCTTTTTCTTAAAAAAAGTCATAGAAAAAGGAGTTTTGCAAAGGGATTTTTCTTTCAAGCATTTCCGCATCATTTCTTGGACCTTTAATTTCGCCTAATTCATATAACTCTATTGGTCTTTTGTAGCCAATTATTATAGCTGATAGCGCATTAATAGACATTTGCAGACCTCTTGCGGGAGGTTTTGTACACTGGCTTCCTTCTTTCTCTTTAAACACCCTGACACTGTTATCAGCGATTAAGTAGGTTCCATTATTCCATGGTGCATGGTGATCCACAATATGGAGAAAGACATTTTCATCGTTATCAAGGAACGAATATTGAGCGAGACATTTTTCAGCATTGACGATTCTTCCCATAAAGTACGGGAAAACCTCCATTTTTAAATTAGGCTGATTCAAGTAATAAGGGAATGGATCATGTACAGATGTAATGATCTCTACTTCCTCAACCATCGAATCATGCTGACAGATAAAGTTCCATAAATTCACTCTGGCTTCCTGATTTAGAGCTGCGAATTCTTGGATATCCATTTTATTGTCTTGTACCTTAAATAATATATAGCCCTGTCCTTCACCTGAATCGTTAAAAAACACCGCAATCTGGTAATCAGAATACACAAAGTTCTCCCACCAGTATGAGTCCCTTACAAGCCCTCCTGAATACCGCTGCATATATTCTTTATAAATCTTTTCGATGGTTAATGTGTGCTGGTTTTTAGTAAATCGCTTAATGGTCCCTGATGATTTTCCTGTCATTTTTAAATCTATTTTCTTAATATGCGTTTTCTTATATTCTGTGAATATCTCCCACCCGTATTTCCTGTAGAAAGAAATATCAAATGGATGCAAAAATGAAAATAGCTGACTCTTATTGTTCATCTCGGCTAAAGCGTGCTTGATCAGGCCGCTTACATGCCCTTTTCTTCTGAATTCCGGATATGTTGCCACACCTGCAACACCTCCCATATCCCATTCAAAGCCATTAATATGAACTTTAAGGGGGATGATGTGAAGTTTGGCAGCCAAACTTTCCTCTTCCCAGATACCGAAAATGGCATGATTTTTTAAACGCTCCATCCTGGCAGGAATGTCAGCTTCAGGCACATTGTACTGGAAGGCATACATGGAAAGCTTCATGGCCTCTATATATTCATTCTCTGTTAGTTTTCTTACCGACACAAAATTCACTCCCAATTAAATATCATTATAAATATTCGCCATATACTTAATAAGTCCTTTTAATTAAGATGTGGATAATATTATGAGCATAAAAAAACCGCTATAGAGCTAGCGGCATCTCATAACCTGTTACGTACCCAGGATTGCTTTTATAACTGAGGTGGTTTCTCCTCCATGGTAGAAAACATACAGCAGCAGATAGACTGCAACACCTGTTATGCCAGTAAAAAACCAGACCACACTGGTTATCGGCCCCAACTTTCTATGTGCTGCTACTTTATTTTTATAGCCCGTATATAACGAGATAATTCCTAAAACTGCTCCAACAGTTGCCAGTGTAATATGAAAAATTAAGAAGATCGTATAATAAATTTTTATATCATCAGGGCCGCCAAATGCAGTATTTCCAATAAAAACAGTTCTGCTGGCGTAAATGATAAAGAAAATAACAGCAAACACAGCAGCCAAAGTCATTGTTTTCTTATGAGCCTCAAGCTTTTTTTTGCTGATTTGCACCCACCCAATCGCAACCGTTATTGCACTTAGAACAATAAAGGCTGTGCTTATGGTAGGGAGTATAGGCAATGAGTATTCCATAAATTCTTCCTCTCTCCACTATCAGTTTAAAATTCAAATTCAAGGTGTTATTTATCACAAAGTTCATTTTATTAGAGTGTACTATATTTTTCAACAAACTGTATGAGCTTTTAATAAAAGTTCCTTAAATGTTCAATATTTATTTAATTCCATGTGATCATTATCATTGCAATATGCCAATATCTTTACTTTATTGAAAAAATAAACTCCAGCCTCTGACTGGAGTTTATTTTTTATTTTACTAAATGCGGATTTAGTATTGCTTCTTCTTCTGAAGGTGTAATTTCCTGTTCTTTTTTGTACCATGCATAGAAGATCTGCGCAAGAATAAAGCCATATACAATTTCCTGAATAATCTTCATGATGACCCCGCCAAGCTGCTGATCGTGTATAAGTGACATTGAATTGAACATTTCCGGCCCGCTAAGATTCAGGCTTGCCAGTGTCGCAGAAGGGACACATAACTGAAGAGCCTGAGCCCATGCATTTGGATCAGAATATGTGCTGTACATTGGAGTATCTGAAAAAATGATCAGAGCACATGCAGGTGTCAACAAAACGCCATTTGCAAAAATATATCCTACCTTTTTTAAACCGTCCAGTGACTCCATTTCAGGAAGCTCATTAATAGTCGGCCACCACATAAAGATTGCCAGAAGAAACAGGCCAGAGGTATACACAGTATGAAACATCATATCCGTTTTTACCACATCAAAAACATCTGGTATGTGGTATATGGAAAATACTCCATTGAACAGGATAATAGCTATTAATGGCCTTGTAAAAAGACTGAATACAGGTTTAATAGCTTTGTGATTAACCACTGCTCTCCACACCCACTGTGGGATTCCCATGACTACAAGGGGAGGAACAACTAAATACAGGATCGCCATCTGAATCATATGAGCATAAAACATTAAATGGCCCATCAGGTCAAGCGGTGAGCCTTTGATCGCATATAACACAATCATAGCGATTGTAAAATACACACCCTGCCTTTTAGTTAATGGCTCACTATCTTTGAACTTTCCACGATACTTTACTGTTAACATATAGTAGCCTGCAAGAATCAATGCTACAAATAAAAAGAAATATGGACTCCAAAGTGCACGGAAACCGAATATTTCCAAAGACATGAATATCACCTCATTAAATATTGCTCAACCGGCCTCATACGTATCCAATACTAAGCGATATTGACAAGTACTATTATACTCTCTTCAGTCTGCAATCTCAATAAATCGGAAATGGGTATTAATTGCAAATATTGCATTACATAAAAAGAAAATCGGCCTACAGCCGATTTTCTTTTTAACTTACCACCAAATAACCGTCAAGAAAGCAATGATTGTGATAAATCCGACAAATGCTCCTGAGTATAAGAACAAAGACGGTGCTTCATGACCTTTGTGGCTCATATGCATGAAATAATATAATTGGAAGATTACTTGCACAAGAGCAAGAATCAGGATGAACGGCACTATGAACCATCCGGAGAAACCTTCATAACCTGCTGCGACGAACGCAACAATTGTCAGGAAGATCATTAGTGCAAAAGTGATAACTTGATGTCTCATCTCTTCTGCACTTTTTTTGCGTCTATATTCAATGTCTACTCTTGGGTTACCTGAGTTTGGTTGTTGATTGGCCATCAGTTTATCCCACCATTCCCATTAAATATACTACTGTGAAGATGAATACCCAAACAACGTCGATAAAGTGCCAGTATAAGCTGGCTACATAGAACTTAGGAGCATTGTAAAGGCTCAATCCTCTTTTGCTGTTGCGGATCATCAACGTAGTGATCCATAGTAAACCGAATGCCACGTGAGCACCATGGAAACCAACTAACGTGTAGAAAGCTGAACCGAAGGCACTGCTTGTGAAGCTATGATGGAATTCATGCACATAGTGATTGAACTCGTAAATTTCCAAACCGAGGAATCCAAGTCCAAGCAAAACAGTAATTCCAAGCCATAGCTGCATTTTTTTGAAGTTGAAGTTCTTCATGTGATACATAGCATAAACGCTTGTGAGCGAGCTTGTTAATAGCAGCATTGTCATAATGAATGCCAAAGGAATTTCAAACAAGTCTTTCGCAAGAGCCATGTCACTGCTTGGTACTTTGTCTTTTAAAGCAAGGTAAGTAGCGAATAGGGAGGCGAATAAAACCGTCTCTCCCCCAAGGAAAAACCAGAAACCTAAGAATTTGTTCTTGGCTTCGAGGGTTTGTTTTTCAGGCGACGCAGGCCATGTTTCATAAGTCATTTTTTGTTCAGTAGCCATTATGCCTTAACCCCCTTATCATTAGTGTCTTCCAAATCTTCTTTATGAATGTGGTATCCATGATCATCCTTAACAGAACGCACAAACATGGAGCCTAGAGTAATAAGCATACCAACGATTAGTACTGGAACACCCCAGCTGTGTTCTGCGCGGTACATTGCACCAAATGCAGCAACAAATAGACCGAAAGAAATCACAAATGGAATGAATGAGTTGTTTGGCATATGAATATCACCAAGCGGCTCAGCAGGCGACATGCCTTTTTTGCCTTCCATTTTTTCAAGCCAGTATGCATCAAGGCCGCGAATCAGCGGAAGCTGCTTGAAGTTGTAGAATGGAGGCGGTGATGGAATGGCCCACTCTAATGTACGGCCGTCTCCCCAAGGATCATTGCCAACCTTTTCATTTTTAACGCTAGTAATAACAATATTTATTAACAAGATGATTACTGCAGCTGCCATGAAGAAAGCACCTACAGTACTTACCATATTTGACGTTTCAAACCCCTGTCCAGGAAGGTAAGTGAAAATACGGCGCGGCATTCCCCAAAGTCCAAGGAAATGCTGGATAAAGAATGTTAAATGGAATCCAATAAAGAATAATACGAACGTAATTTTTCCAAGGAATTCGTTTAACATTGTACCGAACATTTTTGGCCAGTAAAGGTGAGCGCCTGCAAATAGTGCAAACACAACACCGCCGACAATTACGTAATGGAAGTGGGCCACTACAAAGTAGCTGTCATGATACTGGTAATCCTGTGCAGCAGACGCCAGCATTACACCAGTAACACCGCCGGCTACGAATGAAGGAATAAAGGCAATAGCCCAAAGCATCGGAGTTGTGAAAGTGATGCTTCCGCCCCACATTGTAAATAGCCAGTTAAAGATCTTAATACCAGTTGGTACTGCAATTGCCATTGTTGCAACAGCAAAAATCGCGTTTGCAATCGGCCCCATACCAGTTGTAAACATATGGTGAGCCCATACCATGAATCCTAAGAAACCGATAAGAACCGTTGCGAATACCATTGAAGAGTATCCGAAAAGGCGCTTTCTTGAGAAAATCGCAAAAATCTCGGAGAAAATACCGAAAGCAGGCAATACCAAGATGTAAACTTCAGGGTGTCCAAAAATCCAGAAGAAATGCTCCCAGATAATTGTATTACCGCCCATAGCAGGATCAAAGAAGTTAGATCCAAACATGCGGTCGAAAATTAACAGGAATAGTCCTACTGTTAAAGCAGGGAATGCAAATAAAATCAATGCTGATGTAACAAATGTAGCCCAAGTGAACATTGGCATACGCATGTATGTCATACCAGGAGCACGCATGTTAATGATGGTAACAAGGAAGTTGATCCCCCCGATTAACGTACCAGCACCTGATATCTGCAGTCCAAGTGCATAGAAGTCGATCCCATGCCCTTCAGAAGCAATTGATAAAGAAGCATAAGAAGTCCAGCCGGCATCAGGAGCTCCACCTAAGAACCATGATAGGTTCAAGAAAACTCCACCAAAGAAAAACAGCCAGAATCCTAAAGAATTCAAGAATGGAAATGCAACGTCACGCGCACCGATCTGAAGTGGCATAACAGCATTCATAAACGCAAAAATCAGTGGCATAGCCGCCAAGAAGATCATCGTTGTACCGTGCATAGTTAAAATTTCATTATACAATCCGGCACTTACAAAGTCATTATTTGGTACTGCAAGCTGGATACGGATGAACATAGCTTCCAATCCGCCAAGCAAGAAGAAAAATCCGCCAGCTATAAGATAAAGGATTGCGATTTTTTTATGGTCGACTGTTGTTAAGTAATCCCATAAAACCGCTCCGAAACCTTTTTTTTGTGCTAAGGTACTCACAATTTTACCTCCCTTTTCAAAAAATCCCCTATTGTTCCATAACTTTCAAGCCCATTAAATATTCTGTCAGGGCATCAAGCTCTTCTTCAGATAATTCACCATAAGTACCTGTCATTTTATTGCCAGGTTTGAATGTTTCCGGATCTCTTAACCAATCCTTAAGATCTTCTTCAGTATGATCGAGGATACCGGCAATACGGTCACGATCACCGAAGTTTGTTAAGTTAGGAGCTAAACGAGCTGCTTCTGGAGCAGTGTTTGCCGGTGTTACAGCATGACAGCCGATACAACTGTTATTGAAGACTTCCTGACCAGCTTGAGCCAGATCTGTCTCTGCCTTTTTAGGTTCTTTTACTTCTGCCATTGCAGTTGCCCATTGATCGAATTCATCACGTGGAACCGCTTTAACTTTGAAATCCATTAATGCATGGGAAGGACCGCAAAGCTCAGCACATTTTCCATAAAAGTAATTGTCGGCTTCCTTAGCCTTTTCACTGTCAAACTTCAGCCAGAATTTATTCACGTTGTCCGTGTTCGTATCCAGCTTACCGCCTACAGCAGGAATCCAGAATGAGTGCTTAACATCAGAAGCAATAAGATTGAAATAAACTTTTTCATCCGTTGGCACAACTAATTCCTGGCCAGTGATAATTTCCTGGTTTGGATACTCAAATTCCCACCAGTATAAGTTTGCACGCACATTAACAACAAGTGCATCTGTTTTGCCTTCTTCATTCTTCTTTTCCATTGGGCCTACATCAGCAAGCTTAAAGGTAGCTGAAACTGTCGGTACAGCAAGAATAAGAAGCAAAAGAATAGGAATAACAGTCCAAATGATTTCCAGTTTGTGGCTTCCTTCAACTTGTTTTGGAATTCTGTCGTCCTTGCGGCGGAATTTAAAAACAACAATAAAGAAGATTACTGTTACGACGGCAATTACTCCTACCATTATTACAGTACTTAACACCATCAAATCAAATTGTGTCTGCGCCACTTCGCCGGCAGGTTTAAGCGTAGATAAATACGGTTTGCCGGAGCAAGCGGAAAGAATGAGCGCCATCATTGCAAACAGAGAAAAAAGACGCCACTTTGCAAGCCTTTTCATAGCTTAATCAAACCCCTCTTTCGTAAAGATTTCATTTTTTGAATTGTTTGATCAAAAAATATGGATAAATCCCCTCTCGTTAAAAACGAAAGAAGGAATTTCCTAACTAAGTTAAATAAGTGTGATAATTACCATAGCTACAAACATGATAGTCAGATATTGCAGGGAGTATACAAACATTAATGTAGCCCATTTAATATCATCATTAAACTTTCTTGCATATAACCCAGTCAATAACCAGCCGATGTTTAAAACCCCAGCAAGTAGTAAGAATGGCAATCCAAGTGATGGCATAAGAAACGGCAGCGGCAATAATGCTGCAACCCAAATATAAATATGCCTTTTAGTGGTTTTAAACCCTTTTACTACTGGGAGCATCGGAACTCCAGCAGCCCGGTATTCTTCTGCCCTTCTCATAGCCAGTGCATAAAAATGAGGTGGTTGCCAGATAAACACGATAGCGAACAGCACCCAAGCCATAGGGTCAAGATTGCCATCCGCAGCGGCCCACCCAATCAGCGGGGGAACTGCCCCTGAAATGCTGCCTATAATAGTATTGGAAACAAACCTGCGTTTCGTCCACATTGTATATAGGACAACATAGCTGAAAACACCAATTAATCCAATTACAACTGCTGTTGCTGTTGTAAACATTAAAAAGGCCGTACCAAGGCCAATAAGCAGAAAACTCAAAAGTGCCACCTTGCCCGGGTTCACTTTCCCAGTAACAGTTGGCCTCCCTTTTGTCCTTTCCATTAATGGATCAATGTCGCGGTCAATATAATTATTTAAGCTGCAGGAGCCTGCAATAATCAATGAGGAGCCGATTACTGTATAAAGAACCAGTTCCAGATTATTAAAAAATCCTTTTCCTGAAAAATGCAGTGCAAGCCAAATACCGGTGAAGGTTGTAATCAGATTGGAATTTACAATGCCAATTTTGATAAGAGCAAGGAAGTCCTTCCAAACTGTAGTCTCAGGTATATCTTGCTGAAGGCTTCGCTCTCTGTTCTCAATAGCAGCATCACTCAAAGCCCGTGAGTCAGACATATCTTTTCCTCCTTAATCCCTTATCGCGAACATTACACCTACTATAAAGTATAAATGCACTGAAAGCCATATTCACGATAAAAAACGAGGGGTAAACCCTGGATGAATAATAATCATACTAATAGTTTTCTACCATTAATAATGTCTTTAAACTGTTTACTATCTAAATGAATCTAAACCATTTCTCTGTATATTAAATCACACTTTAAAACTCTTTTGTGAATTTTTTTAGAATAATTTATGACTAATTTGTGTCAAAGTCTAAATTCACTTAAAGAAAGGGTTTATTTTTGAGATAATAAAACTGTTTCAAAGAACTATGGAGGAATAAACATACTCACTTTTATGTATTTTGGGTTACTTTCCGCGACAGGGGACATCCATTTTATACCCCCTTTATATTTCTAGCAAACTCTATTATAAGTTTCAACCTTTTTTACTATAATTAACATTATAATTTTTATTACTGTTGTAAAAAGCGTTTTATTCCTGTACTATCGAAAAAGTAAATGGACGCACATTCATATATGTCTTTTTATAGAATCTTTGTTAAGATAGATAATGGACAAATACGCAGTAAATCAATTATTGACACTATTGATAAACCTAGAATATTTAAAGAAGGTGAAAGGCTTTGCAACGATCTTTAAAATGGCTTGCTGTTCTTACATCAGTCGGCATGCTTTTGGTTTTGCTGGGCGGTGCCCTGGTAACGAAAACGGAATCAGGAATGGGGTGCGGGAAATCGTGGCCGCTTTGCAATGGCGAATTAGTTCCTACCGATATTACTCCTGAACTGATTATCGAACTGGCACATAGACTAGTTTCAGGCGCTATCGGATTTATGGTTCTTATCTTATCGATTTGGACATGGAGAAAAATAGGACATATTAGAGAGACAAAGTTTTTAGCGCTTACTTCACTTTTTTTCCTGGTCCTGCAGGCTTTAATTGGAGCTGCCGCAGTAGTCTGGGGGCAATCTGATTTTGTGCTCGCCCTTCATTTCGGGATTTCTTTAATATCATTTGCTTCAGTACTGCTCCTGACTTTGCTTATTTTTGAAGTTGATAAAAAATTCGAGGCAGAAAAGCTTATTATCGATAAAAGAATGAGGAAACATATTATTGGAGTTTCTTTATACAGCTATGCTGTTGTTTACACCGGCGCTCTTGTGCGTCATGTAAATGCTAGCCTTGTATGCCGTGACTGGCCGCTTTGCATAAATGGGTCTTTCGCACTTCCGGCTAATATGTACGAGTGGGTGCAAATGGGGCACAGGGCTGCCGCGGGATTAATTTTCATATGGATTGGTTACATTACCTATCTGGCCATTAAACATTACAAGGACCAGAAGGTAATTTACTGGGGCTGGATTATTTCATTTATATTAGTATCACTCCAGGTTGCCGCAGGAGCATTAGTTGTTTTAACCAGACTTAACTTGTATATAGCTCTTGCACATGCCTTCTTTATTTCCTGCTTATTTGGAGTATTAAGCTATTTTATCCTCCTGTCTTCACGAAGCAGAAAAAATGAGCTTGCTGTTTCAGAAGTTAAGGAAAAAGAGAAAAATGATGAATCTGCTATCCCTACCTTTACTTCCATTCCATAAATGCAATAAACAAAAGAGCTTCGGCAAATGCCGAAGCTCTTTTGTTTATTTTGACAACTCTATCAGGAGGTCTCCAGTTTGAATGGCTTCACCATTTGAGACGAAAATATCCTTCACAATTCCAGAGAATGGTGCCTGTACAGTGGTTTCCATCTTCATAGCCTCTGTAATCATTAAGTGATCGCCTTTTTCGACTTTTTCACCTTTTTCTACAAGTAACTTGATGACAGTTCCCGGCATGCTGGCTGCAATATGGCTTTCATTGTGCGGATCAGCTTTTGCCTTTGCTGCTGCTGTAGCTTTTATGCTTTCATCTTTTATGCTTACTTCCCTCGACTGGCCATTTAGCTCGAAATACACAATTCTTGTGCCATCAGCTTGAGGCTGGCCTATCGAAACTAATTTAACTATTAATGTTTTACCTGTTTCAATTTCAATTTCCACTTCCTCACCCAGTCTTAGACCATACAGGAATGTAGGGGTATCAAGAACAGAAATATCACCGAATTGATCGCAGATCTTAATATATTCCATAAATACTTTTGGATACAGTGCATAGGCAATTGCATCAAAACTTGTAACCTGTCTGCCTAATTCTTTAAAGAGTTTTTCTTTTAAAGCATCGAAGTCTACATCTTCAAGCAGCTCTCCCGGTCGGACTGTGATTGGCTCCCTGTCTTTCAATATGACCTTTTGCAGTTCAGCCGGGAATCCGCCATATGGCTGCCCCAGGTAGCCTTCAAACAGCTCTACAACTGAGTCTGGAAAGTCCAGAGATTTTCCTTTGTTCAAAACATCCTGCTCTGTCAGCTGATTCTGGACCATAAACAACGCCATATCACCAACTACCTTGGATGAAGGTGTAACTTTAACAATGTCACCAAACATTTGGTTCACACGGGAATACATGTCCTTAACTTCATCCCACTTATCCCCAAGGCCAACAGCTTTAGCCTGCTGCTGAAGATTACTGTATTGTCCGCCAGGCATCTCATGCTGATAGACTTCTGAATGAGGAGCTTTCATCCCGCTTTCGAAGTCCTGGTAGTATTTGCGCACATCTTCCCAATAGTAAGATAATTGCTCGAGCGACTGGATATCAATTTTTGGCTGTCTTTCATTTCCCTGCAGCGCGTAATATAAAGAGTTAGCACTTGGCTGGGATGTTAAGCCTGCCATTGTGCTCAGGGCCGTATCCACAATATCCACTCCAGCTTCAATAGCCTTTGCATATGTGTAAATTCCATTCCCGCTCGTATCATGTGTATGAAGATGAATTGGAATGTCAACAGTTTCTTTCAATTCAGAAATAAGAGTGTATGCTGATTGCGGCTTCAATAAACCAGCCATATCTTTGATGGCCAGTATATGAGCTCCCTGATTTTCCAGCTCCTTTGCCAGGTCTTTATAGTATTTAAGATTGTACTTGGTTCTGGCAGGATCCAGAATATCACCTGTATAGCACATAGCGGCTTCAGCAATTTTTCCTGTCTGGCGCACAGCATCAATTGCGACTTCCATCCCTTTTACCCAGTTAAGGCTATCGAAAATCCGGAATACATCGATGCCAGCGTAGGCTGATTTTTCTACGAACTCTCTTATTACATTATCCGGATAGTTTTTATACCCGACTGCATTCGAAGCACGAAGAAGCATCTGGAATAAAACATTTGGCATTTTTTCCCGCAGCGTCAGTAATCTATCCCAAGGGTCTTCTTTCAGGAATCTATAAGCAACGTCAAAAGTTGCACCGCCCCACATCTCAAAAGAAAACATATCCGGAAGCAATTTTGCTGTTGGCTCTGCTATATGCTTCAGGTCATTAGTTCTTACCCGCGTCGCGAGCAGGGATTGATGCGCATCACGGAAGGTAGTATCCGTAATCAGGACTTCTTTTTGTTCTTTAATCCATTTAACAAGCCCTTCAGGACCTTGATTATCTAAAATCTGCTTTGTTCCATCCTGGTAATCTGTGCTGTATTTTAATCTCGGTACTCGCGGCTCTTCAAATACCGGACGCTTTTTCTTTTCAATTCCCGGAAATCCATTTACTGTTACATTCCCGATATAATTCAGCATCTTCGTTCCGCGGTCTTTCCTTTTCGGGAAGAGGAATAGTTCAGGTGTTTCATCAATAAATGAAGTATCATATTCCCCTCTTAAAAATTTCTCGTGCTTTACTACATTCTCTAAGAAAGGAATGTTTGTTTTAATGCCCCTGATTCGGAACTCCTGCAGATTCCGCACCATTTTTGATGCTGCCTGCTGGAAAGTCATAGCGTGTGTTGAGAGCTTAACAAGCAGTGAATCATAATAAGGAGTGATCACGGCTCCCTGGAAACCGTTCCCCGCATCAAGTCGAACGCCGAAACCGCCTCCAGATCTGTAAGCCATTAACCGGCCAGTATCAGGCATGAAGTTATTTAAAGGGTCCTCTGTTGTAACACGTGATTGAATGGCAAAGCCATGTATATGAATATTTTCCTGTTTAGGAACACCAACTTCTTTGCTGTGCAGCGAGTAGCCCTCAGCCACCAGTATTTGCGTTTGTACAATATCAACACCTGTTACCATTTCGGTGATCGTATGCTCAACTTGCACACGCGGATTTACTTCTATGAAATAAAACTGATCACCAGAAACAAGGAATTCCACAGTTCCTGCATTTACATAATCTACATTCTTCATCAGGTTGACAGCAGCCTGGCATATATCGTCTCGCAGATGCTCCGGGAGGGAGACGCAAGGTGCAACTTCAACAACCTTCTGGTGGCGCCTTTGGACTGAACAATCTCTTTCATACAGGTGAACAATATTTCCTTCATGGTCACCTATGATTTGAACTTCGATATGCTTTGGTCTTTCTATGAATCTCTCAACATAAACCTCATCATTGCCAAAAGCTGCTTTTGCCTCTGATTTTGCACGCTCATATGATTCCTTTACTTCTTCAAGGTTCCTTACGATGCGCATGCCTCTTCCGCCGCCGCCCAGTGAAGCTTTAATGATAATTGGGAAGCCATGATTTTTGCCAAAGCTAATCACTTCATCCAGGCTGTCTACTGGACCATCACTGCCTGGAATAACCGGAATTTCAGCAAGCTGGGCTTGAGTTCTTGCTTTAACTTTATCTCCAAACATATCCAGATGCTTTGAAGTTGGACCGATAAATATGATGCCTTCTTCCTCGCACCGTTTTGCAAATTCAATATTTTCAGATAGAAATCCGTAGCCCGGATGAACGGCATCAACATCACTGCTTTTTGCTATATCAATGATTCCTTCAATATCAAGATAGGCATCAATCGGTTTTTTGCCCTCCCCTACCAGATATGCTTCATCCGCTTTATAGCGGTGGTAGGAACCGGAATCTTCTTTCGAATAGATGGCTACCGTGCGAATATCCAGCTCTGTGCAGGCACGGAATACACGAATGGCAATTTCTCCTCTGTTGGCTACTAATACCTTGTTAATTCTTCTGCTCAAACAAAACACCCCGTCTTTATGTATTTTTTGGCAATATTCTGCCAAATCTAAGTTAAGGCCGGGCGGGTATTCCGCTAACCGGCCATAATAACTTTGATTGGCTGCCCCCTGATGGAAGCAATTATGTAATCAGCATCTGCCGATTGATATATAAATAAAGCACTGTGAAGTTATCTGTGCTTATTTATGAATAGAAAATGTTTTTTCGGAAGCCATTTCCATCGATTCCGGATTTGTCTCTTCATGTTTATTTTTGTATTTCTTTTCATAATTGACGAACATAGAGACATTTACTAGAATTCCCATGGCAATTGAAAGCTGAAGCAGGGATGACCCTCCATAGCTTATAAAGGGAAGTGTAACACCAGTGAGCGGCATAACACCCGAAATTCCCGCAAGATTAATGAACGCCTGAATTCCTATCATGGCGGAAATCCCGATAGCAAGCAGGCTGCCAAAAGCATCTTTACACTTTAAACTGATAAAGATCCCCCTCAGTACAATGTACCCGAGAAGCAAAATGACAAAACCTACTCCGAATGCCCCCAGCTCCTCAGCAATTACGGCCATAATGAAGTCTGTATGGGCTTCAGGAAGATACCCAAGTTTTTGTATACTCTCACCAAGGCCCAGCCCTTTTAACCCGCCTGCCCCGAGGGCAATATAGGAATTCGAAAGCTGATATCCGAACTCCGATCCAAAGGGATCTCTAAATGCTTCTACCCTTCCCATTCGATAAGGCGCAAATATCTTATCTTTTAACAGAAGGATAAAAGGAGCAGCCAGCAGTACTCCGAAAAGCCCCAGTTTAAATATGTTCCTGAAATTCATGCCTGATGTAAAGATCACAGCTCCAGCCACAAGCAAAATGATCATGGCTGAACCAAAATCAGGCTGGACGGCAACCAGAATTACGGCAAGAATCAGATAAGCCAGCGGGGGAAGAACCCCTTTGTTAAATTCATTAATATAGGGCTGCTTCTTTGCATAGACAGCAGCCAAATATATAATGACTGAAAGCTTGACAAACTCTGCAGGCTGAAGGCTTCTTTTGCCGATTTCAAACCAGCTCATAGCCCCGCCCGCTACTTTTCCAAAGATAAATAACGCAATCAGGCCGAATAACGAAAGGAACACCATCGGAACAAGAAATTTGTTGCTCTGCATAGCTTTGTATGGAAATAGAGCGACAAAAACGAAAACAATGCCTGAGATAATTAAATTCAGTTTTTGTTTATTGTAGAAAAAGTCGCTATCCTGATCATAAATCTGCACAGCTGTTACCATGCTTGCACTGAAAACCATAATGAGTCCAAAAACAGCTAACAGGGCTACAGCTATTATCAGGGTATAATCATATGATTTTAATATTTTTTTTAACATCCAGCCCTCTTCCCTTATCTTCTAAGTTTATTACTTATTCTACTATAGTATTGAATATCCTGCTTTGAAGAAAAGAAAAGTTAATTTAAATGTAACACAGCAAAGAAAAAAATTCTATAATTATGTTATACTATTTTTAAATTAAGTTATACAATATTAATTATTCTTTTCTTTTAGATATACTAATTCCTATTCTAATAATACGGTTATAAAAAAACTCAAACAATCTTTGGAAGATGTTTGAGTTTTTTATTTTTATTTTTATTTTTTTACGGAAGCTTCGTGGAGCATAGACAGCTCCCTTTCCAATTCATCTAAAATAGCCTTGCCTTCAGTCTCTTCAATCAATCCAAGACGGACAGCAAAATCTATTTCTCTGGATAAGCCAAACATCTGGGTATCAAGAACTTCCTCATATAGAGGGCATTGAGGCATGGTTAGATTATCCATTTGTACCTTTATTAACTTTAATATTTTAGCAGCATCTGCCTTTAAAAGGGCATTTGCTTTTTCTTTGTGATCAATAATCATGTCAGAAGCCAACTTTCAATCCCTCCATTTCCGAGCGATTATCCTATCTATAAATTTTATACTTAAGCATGAAAAAAAGCAAGGATTATAAGGGATTCGATAGAGAAATGATTCCGGCTTCAATTCAGAACTCCACTTATAAGGCGTGTCACCAATCATTGATTCGTTCTGTTCATTTAGCGCCATTAACCAAATAGCACCTGGGCCTGTATGACAAGCGCCTTAAAAATCTGTATACTTAAATTTAGAATAAAAGCTGCTGCCAGGAGGTTCAATATGGAAAATATTATTGCTTTCAAAGGAAACGTAAAATATCAAATCACCTTAGATCCAGGAGTCTGGATATTCGATGACCGGAGGGTGGATTTGACAACGTACTTTATGCAAGAAAATATCAGAAAAAATGAACTTGAGGAATATACAAAAGCAGTCTCAAAGCATTGGGACAGAGAAATCATGGAAGGCGCAGTTTTTCCGCCAACACTTAAAACAGAAAAGAAATTTGAAAAAGAAAAGGTCCTGACAGGCACATTCGGAATACCTTTTAAACCATTCCTATTGAATGCGGAGCCGGAAGAGAATGCGGAAATCGTTGTCATTGAAAGTGAAGATGGTGAAACCAGATTGCCTCTATCTGAAGCCGAGGAATTAATATTGGGGTTCTCAAAGGATGGAAAACCATTAAAAGAGGATGGGCCCGTTCATGCCTATCTTGGAGATGGCAGCAACCAAAATTCCCCCATAAAAAGAGTGAAAGCATTTAGAGTGGAATGACCGGAGAGGGCGATTTGCATCGCCCTTTTTTTTCGCAGTCTCCTCCCCGGCATGAAATCCTCAGAATTCACAAACTCTGTCGGGCAGGCTATAACAGGTCAGCAGCAAGCTGCGCAAGGCCAGATCTCTCACCTTTTACAAGTTTGACATGACCTGAGATAACCTGATCTTTAAATCTTTCCACAACATAGGTGAGACCGTTGTTATAAGCATCCAGGTAGGGATGGTCAATCTGCTCGGGATCTCCCATCAGGACAATTTTACTCCCTTCCCCCACCCTTGTTAATATGGTTTTTACTTCATGCTTCGTCAGGTTCTGAGCTTCATCAATAATAATGAATTGATCCGGTATGCTTCTGCCTCTGATATATGTCAAAGCTTCCACCTCAATCGAGCCCATGCCTGCCAATATGGCATCCAATTCACCTGGCTTTTTGACATTAAACAGGTACTCCAGATTATCAAAAATCGGCTGCATCCACGGTCTTAACTTTTCCTCTTTTTCACCCGGAAGAAATCCCAAATCCTTGCCTACCGGCACAATGGGGCGGGCGACCAGCAATTTTTTGTACTGGCCATAATCTTCGGTCTGCATTAAGCCGGATGCCAGCGCCAAAAGAGTTTTTCCAGTCCCCGCCTTGCCGATAAGAGTAACAAGCGGCAGGTCGTTTCTCAGCAATAGCTCAAGAGCCATTGTCTGCTGCACGTTCCTGGGCTTGATCCCCCATATATGGTCATGATCAAAAATGAGTTTTTTCACTTTCTTTCCACTTTTGTCCACAATACCAAGTGCAGACGATGAGGAACCCAGTGCATCTTTCATCACCAGAAACTGATTCGGATAGAAAGGATGATTTGCTATTTCAGAAAGCGACAGCTCTCCTTTTTCATAAAAACGGTTCATAATATCGAGACCTATATATACCTCCAGAAACCCAGGATATAAATGATCATTTTCAACTACACGATCACTTAAGAAGTCCTCTGAAATTAGCCCGATTGCATCCGCTTTAACTCTGACAAGGGCATCTTTGCTTACAAGTATGACCGTTCGTCCATTTTCTTTTGTCTCTTCCTCCAAGGATAAGTTTTTTGCAACTGCCAAAATCCGATTATCATTCGTTTTTTCTACAAAGATCTCCTGAAGTTCATGAAATGATCTATGATTTAACTCAATTCGCAGGCTTCCGCCATTTTCAAGAGGTATTTTCTCATGGAGCTTACCCGTCTCCCTCATGCTGTCAATCAGCCGGGATACTTGCCTTGCGTTCCTCCCAATTTCATCCATATACCTTTTCTTAGAATCAACCTCTTCCAGAACTACAGCCGGGATAACTACTTCATTATCTTCAAATGAAAATATGGAATTAGGATCCTGCAACAAGACATTGGTATCTAATACGTAAATTTTACTCAATATGATGCCTCCTGCTCCTCTTGTGTCTTGATAAAGCAAATTACAAAAGCAAGGTCCCCTGCCTGCAGATTTGCAGTTTCATGAAAAAGATCACCTTCATTCCTGATGGATTATAATCCTGTTGTTTTATATTATTCAGCCTTGGAAAGATGTTGATTAATTAGGAAGAAAGGCTTCTTATGAAGTGGACAAATCTATCTTGGTAAAAATATATGTAATGCCGAATAAAGATAGAAGAAATTTTGCACAATAACATTAAACAATCCTCAATATTCCTGAACTTGAAAAAATTCAAGCTTTCATTTTCAGGGAATTTGAATGTCCCGGAGGTGTCAAATATGAATAAATGGCTGCTGTTATGGATGACAGGATTACTATTAACAGGGTGCGGCATAAACAACAATCAGGCCCAAGACCATCAGGAACAGAAAAATATCAACACCGTAAATGTAAAAAATAGTACAATACAGGAAGTTGACAGGGAGACTGGACAGCAGGTTTCCAGGCATCTTGTCAATTTGGCTGTCCGAGTTCCCAATGTCAATGATGCAACAGCAGTTGTACTTGGACGATTTGCTGTAGTCGGAGTAGATGTGAATAAAAATCTCGACCGTTCTGAGGTCGGATCAATCAAATATTCAGTTGCCGAAACCCTTAAAAATGATCCTCATGGTGCAAGAGCAATTGTAGTGGCTGATCCGGATATTAACGCCAGGCTTCGGGAAATAGCCGCTGACATTCAAAACGGAGAGCCCCTGCAGGGAATCATGAATGAACTGGCAGATATCGCTGGCCGGCTAATGCCTGAGGTCCCAGCCGACCTGGTTGATCCTAAAAAGGAAAATGAGAAAAACGCAACCGAAGATCCAAAGAAAAAACTCAACAATGATCAGAAAAAACAACTTGAACAAAAACAGGAAAAACAATCAAATTATTATAAGTAAAAGTGCCACCACCGATGGCATTTATTATTTAGCGAATAGGTGAAAGGCACCGTTAGAGCAGCAAAAGCTTAGTTCCCTGGGGAACTAAGCTTTTTTCATTGCTTCCATTACCTGTTTGTCCAAACGGGCTGCTGCGTCTTTATCGTATGTTTTGTCATATTGAGGTTCCACAGTGATTTTAGAGCCATAAAACATGACATCACGGACTTCCTTCACAGTGATGGCCATAAGCGCGAGCTTTAAAGGTACGCCTTCCATCTTTTCCGCCTTAACCGATGCTTCGCCTGCGATGGAGTATGTAGATTCGTTCGCGATAATATTCAGAACAACTTTGTTATTGCTATTTATGTTTTGAACAATTCTCGATCGGTTATCAACTGCAAAATATAATGTTTCCTCGTCTTTAGCCAGTACCCATGAAATCGCATTGACATTAGGTCCGCCAGTTTCAAAGTCAATAGTGGCAAGAGTGACGAAACGTTCCTTTTGCAGTTCGTCATATAATGGTTTAATTAATTTCGGTTCTACCTGATTTGCCATTCTTTTCCCTCCTTTATTAATTTCATCATAGTATGATAACGCTTTTCTTTCAACTTATAACTTCTCTTCCGAAAGTCTGTTTTAACCTATAGCGCTATCTATACTAATATAAACTAACACATGCGACCCGATACGGGCTGGCACTAAAAAATTAAATTTCCGCAAAGCATTCGAATCAACCCTTAACTTATACTATAATGGTATTAACAACAGTTAAAACAATATGAGGTGTCCAATGCGAGTAAAATGTGTACTATGTGATAAAATTGAATCCATTGAGAACGAGTCCTTACAGGCTAAGCGTCTCCGCAACCGCCCGATTCACACATATATGTGCAGACCCTGCGAAACAAGAATTACAGAAAAAACACAAAAAAGAGCTGATACTGGAAACTTTAAGCTATATAGGAGCAAAGTCCAGGAGGAAGAATGGTAAACTGCACAGCATTCACGAACAGCAAAAAAGCCGCCCCAAACAATTTGTCTGGGGCGGCTTCTTTTAATCGTCCGGATAGTTTACATATTTTTCAGGTTCACTTTGAATCTGTTTAAGCATTACTTCTATTAATTCACGGGGAAAGCGGCTCTTATTCCGTTCTTCACCCTTTGTATAATGCACATAGTACATTACATCATCTTTTTCAAAGTGGATATCGGAAATATTATGCTCTTCCGAAAGAATCTCAAGGAACATTCTTTCAGTGTCTGCTGCTGCTGTATCGTCCGGACGATCCTCACAGACAATTTTTATCGTCAGCCAGTTATACAGTGAATCCTGCAAAGATTTCATCTGAGCCTCTCCCTGTTATTCCGCCTTTGCCTGTTCCTTCTTTTCCTGGTTAAGGCGGATTTTGTAAATGATCAAGATTAAGGCAGCCACAACAAGACCTTCAGCTACAGGAAGGAACACTCCAAGAAATGTCAGCATCGTACAGCCTAAAATCAGGAAAGTGTATATCATAGCTGATTTTAAAATTGGGAGTTTCTTGGCAAATCCTAATTTAAAAACCAATATTGACAGCAGAACAATTGTTATATAAAGAAGCCACATTCCGGTCGTGGGATTCTCATCGACTTTGAACAAAGCAGCAAAAAAAGACAGGCGCTGTGATACATCCATATCCTTATCTCCTCCCCCTTCTTAGTCTTAGTTAGTTTCAGCGTATTTCTTCTTCTTGGCCATTCTTTCTCTTTCATTCTTATCAAGAAGCTTCTTTCGCAGTCTGATTGACTCAGGAGTTACTTCAAGCAGCTCATCATCATTCAAGTATTCCAAAGCTTCTTCAAGTGTCATAATACGCGGCTTTTTAATTACATTCGTCTGATCTTTATTAGCAGAACGGATGTTGGTCGCATGCTTCACTTTAGTGATGTTGACAGTAAGGTCATTTTCACGAGTATGCTCTCCTACAATCATTCCTTCATAAATTTCAGTTCCCGGCTCAACGAATATTGTTCCTCGGTCCTCAACTTGCATAATTCCGTATGTGGATGACTTGCCGCTTTCCATAGATACCAGAACACCTTTGCTCCGGCCTCCGATTTGACCTTTAATTTCAGGCTGGTAGCTGTCAAATGTATGATTGATAATACCATAGCCGCGTGTTAGCGTCATAAATTCTGTGGAGTAGCCGATCAGTCCGCGGGCAGGGACATTGAATGTCAGTCTTACTTGACCATTGCCGTTATTGACCATATCAAGCATTTCACCTTTACGGGTACCCATAGATTCAATAATTGATCCAGTATTATCTTCCGGCACATCGATTTGAACACGTTCTACCGGTTCACAGCGAACACCATCAATTTCTCTAATAATTACTTCAGGCTTAGAAACCTGCAGTTCAAAACCTTCACGGCGCATATTTTCAATTAGGATCGATAAATGCAATTCCCCACGTCCGGATACAACCCAGGCGTCAGGTGAATCTGTATTTTCAACACGAAGACTTACGTCCGTCTCAAGCTGTGCACGAAGTCTTTCTTCAACTTTTCTTGAAGTAATATATTTGCCTTCTCTACCAGCAAATGGACTATTGTTAACAAGGAAAGTCATTTGCAGTGTCGGTTCATCAATCCTTAGAACAGGAAGTGCTTCCTGATGCTCAACAGGGCAAACAGTTTCCCCAACGTTAATGTCTTCCATTCCGGAAACGGCAATAAGGTCTCCAGGATAAGCTTCCTGGATCTCTTCACGCTTCAGCCCAAAGAAACCAAAAATCTTTGTAACCCGGAATTGCTTAACAGAGCCATCAAGTTTCATTAAGGCAACCTGCTGTCCGACCTTGATTGTCCCCCGGAATACCCGGCCAATTCCAATTCTCCCCACATAATCATTGTAATCAAGGAGTGCCACCTGGAATTGAAGCGGCTCTTCACGGTTATCAGCAGGTCCAGGAATATGTTCAATGATTGCTTCATAAAGAGAATGCATGTCATCATCCTGCTTGTCAGGGCTAACACTTGAAGTTCCCGAAATAGCGGATGCATAGATAACCGGGAATTCAAGCTGATCTTCATCTGCACCCAGTTCAATAAACAAATCGATTACCTCGTCAACAACTTCTGTTGGACGGGCAGATGGTTTGTCAATTTTATTTACAACTACGATTGGAGTAAGTTTTTGTTCCAAAGCCTTTTTAAGAACGAAACGCGTCTGCGGCATACATCCTTCATATGCATCGACAACTAATAATACGCCGTCAACCATTTTCATGATCCGTTCAACTTCTCCGCCGAAATCGGCATGTCCTGGTGTATCCAGAATGTTGATTCTTGTATCTTTATATTTAACTGCAGTGTTTTTAGCTAAAATCGTAATACCGCGTTCTCTTTCCAGATCGTTTGAATCCATCGCACGCTCTTCCACGTGCTCATTTGAACGGAAAGTTCCGGACTGTTTTAAAAGCTCGTCAACCAATGTTGTTTTACCATGGTCAACGTGGGCTATAATCGCAATATTTCGAATATCTTCTCTTAATTTCAAAAGATTTCCTCCTATTTATCAAAACTGAATCAAATTCATTTTTCAACATTTTTCACAACTGATACATTATATCACAATTACTATAGAAACCTAAAAACTTTTTGTGTAAAATAATGTAGAGAAGGAATATTTCTGATAAATTATACTGCTGGGCAGTATATTCTCTACATATTTTTCACCAGTATTCAACTAAATTAATCCTCTTGGGAGTGAAATTATGAAGAAAATCAAGTGGCCTTTATTAGCCTTTGCGATAGGAGCAGCTATATGCATGATGGGTATTGGCGTTGCGGTGGCTGAAAGAAGCATTTTTGGGGTTATCCTGGCCATCATCGCTTTAATATTTGTGATGGGATATGGTTTTAAGACTAAGAAGAAAATGAGAGAAGAGGGTTTGTTATAATTTAAAGCTGCAGCGATGGCTGCAGCTTTTTTCATATTAATGGACAGACCATTATTAAAAATTCCCGGCCATCGTCGGAAGTCTCCGTCTTAAACTGCTCAAATCCGGAATCAGATAAAAAGTAAATCCATTTGTTCCGATTTTCAGGGACACCCGCAAAGAAAGACTTTTCGCCTTTCTTCTTTAATTCATCTGTCAACAGTTCTATAACCTTTGTTCCGATTCCTTTTCGTCGCATTTCTTTTTTAACCAGGATCGTACCGAGCCATGGCTTCCGGTTAGAAGGGGATAAATTCACATGGAAAGTGACGGCTGTTCGTTCTCCGTTAAGACGCCAAATTCTCCATTCC